>CAZSIL010000008.1:0-66002 GCA_964607025.1 uncultured Eubacteriales bacterium | reverse complement strand
GCAGTACCATAGAGCCAATCTGACGGGTTATAATTTGCCGGGTTGGTTAAATCGATATTTTCAATATAAAAATCATAATCCCCTGCTTCGTTCACAATAACATAAACTCTGCGAGAATACTCGCCGTTATCGGTAGTAACGGTAGCTTTTAATACGTATACGCCTTTTTCAAGCGAGGATAACGTTTTTGCGTCATTATTTAATATAATACCTGCCGGATTATCGTTGTTTGCGTCAATAGTCCATACTATATCATTGCCGCTATAATACAGTCCGCTTTCAAACTGTATAGCAAACTGTGCTAAATCGATCCTTGTATCTACAAACATCGGAACAGCGGGCGAGCGGTCTGCAACCTCATAAAGTTTGTTATCCGCATCGGCTGATACAATAATTTGTATCTGAATAGAGCCGGTTCCGTATGCTGCTTTTAATGTGTAAACTCCTTCTGCTGTTGCCTTGAAGGTTTTGCCCGAAATTGTGAAATTCGCTTCATTTGCCTTGGCATTGTCGCCGCCAACAGTAAAATCAACAATGTTTCCGGGATGTGCACCATTAGACATCATATATACATATGCTGAAAGGTCAAGTCCAGTATTCGTTGTAGTATATACAATGGAGTTATCGGCAGATAGTGTTTCTATATTAACCGGTTCGGCCTTCGGCATATTTTCGGCAGTTACATCATTAAGCAATACCTTCAAGGATTGCAAATAAATACTACATTTTGATATAGCAATACCTACCGTACCTTTTCCAAGGTTTGATGCTTCCATAGCATTATAGAATGCCTGTTTTGTAATCGTACCGCCATCTGAACCCGGGTTTGATGCAAGGGCGTCACCATAGCCATGCTCTAAGATACCTATGGTCTTATCAGAGGTCGAATCAAAGATTTTTTCATCGTCTAGCCAATATGCAACGTCATTACCGTCAAGCTTATAGGTAAGCGTTCTGTTTCCACTTGTGCCAAATACGTATTGTGAGTTATAGCTGGACGTGGTTGTATTGTATTTTAAATTATCAAACGTCGGTTCGGTATAGAAACTGTATGTAACGTTATCTACGAATTTTACCGGCGTATCTGCTACACCGTTGATTAACATACCGCCAACGCCGTAAGCGCCAAGACGCACCGAAGTAGTGCCCGGTTTTAAAACGGGCGTGGTTCCGCTAACCAACGCGGCGTCATTAAGAGTTGCACGGGCAATGATACCAAGCTGTACTGTAGCGGGTTCGTTAGCCGTCCACATTTTTATGCCTGTCTTAACAGTATAATCAGCAAAATCCTTAAGGGCAGCTGATTTATACATAAGCATAATTCTGTTGACGTTCCACTGATAATTAGGTATCGTTATACCGTTTGTTCCTGATACAGCAGGAGCTTGAGAAGTGGAATATTTACCCGTTGTATTATTGAAAATTACACCGTTTTCATTTCCGCCGCGGCCATAAAGCCAATCATTTGCATCATAGTTAGCCGGATTGGTTAGGTCAACATTTTCAATATAAAAATCATAATCCCCTGCTTCGTTCACAATAACATAAACTCTGCGAGAATACTCACCGTTATCGGTAGTAACAGTGGCTTTTAATACGTATATATCCTTTTCGAGCGCCGATAAGGTCTTAGCAATATCGTTTAATATAATGCCTGATGAATTCTCATTGTTTTCATCAATAGTCCAAACTATATCACCACCGCTATAATACAGTCCGTTTTCGAACTGTACGGCAAACTGCGATAGGTCAACCTGTGTGTCCACAAACATTGGAACGGCGGGTGAGCGGTCTGAAACCTTATAGTGTTTATTTCCTGCCACTGCCGATACAAACACTTGTATCGGGAAGGTGTATGAGCCGTATACGGCATCCAATGTATAGATACCTTCTTTGGTTGCTTTGAATGTTTTACCTGAAAGATTTATATATGTATCATTAACGGAAGAATTATCATCGCTTGTGTTAAATTCCACAGCATTTCCAAGATGAGCGCCATCTTCGAACAAATAAATGTAGTTTGATAGGTCAAGCTCGGTATTTGCCGTCGCATAGATAATGGGACTATCAGCCGATATTGTTTCAAAATCAATTTCTGTTGCTATAGGTAATTTTTCGGCTTCGGTATCGTTAAGTAATACCTGTAAGGATTGCAAATAAATACTACATTTGGATATAGCAATACCAACGGTACCTTTTCCAAGATTTGCAGCGGTCATTTTGCTATCAAAGGTATCTTGTGTGATAGCATTACCCTGTGTTCCTGGATTTGAAGCCAGCGCATCTTGGTAGTTTTTGTAAAGCATACCGATTTCTTTATTGGAAGTAGAATCAAATATTTTCTCGTTATCGAGCCAATATATAACATCATTTCCATCCAACTTATAAGTAAGTGTTCTGGATGCACTCTTGCTGGTGCCGAATACATATTGTGAATTATAGCTGGACGTGGTTGTATTGTATTTTAAATTTTCAAACGTCGGCTCGGTAAAGTAACTATAGGTCATAACCATCGGGTTATCCGAAGATGCATAATTCGTGAAGTTAACAGGTGTGCTAGCCACACCGTTGATTAACATACCGCCAGTGCCGTAAGCACCAAGGCGCAATGCAGTGCTGCCCTCCGCAAAAAGCGAAGTGCTACTGGCAGACGCTTGTTCGTTAAGGGTTGCTCTCGCAATGATACCAACCTGAATCCTTGCGGCATAATCATTGCTCCACAATTTCATATTTGTTTTAACGGTATAATCGGCAAAATCCTTCAGAATTTCCGATTTATACATAAATACCGTTTTATTGGCATTCCACTCGTAATTCGGTACTTTTACACCGTTAGTGCCTGATGCGGCAGGTACTTGAGATGTAGTGTACGAAGCGGAGCCGGTACCAAAAAGAGCACTATGTTCGTTTGGACCTTTACCAAAAAGCCACTCACTTGCATCGAAGTTCGCTGCATTGGTTAAATCTTTATTAACCAGGTAGAAATTATAATCCCCTGCTTCGTTTGCTATAATATAAACTGTTTTGCTGATTTCGGGAGTAGCAGTAACAGTAGCAGTAAGTTTAAATATACCTGTTCCAAGTGCCGTAAAGGTCTTGTTGGTAGCATTTAAGTACTCTGCAGCAGGAGTTCCCGCTTCAGCCGACCAGGTAATCTCCGTACCGCCTACAAGTTCGCCGTCCTTAGTGAACTGCACCCGTAAATCATACAGATTAATTGTGGTTTTTTCAAACATTGGCACCGCGGGTGAGCCGTAGGTCACCTCATAATGCTCAACGCCTACTGCCTTCGCACCTAAATCGATAAAGGTGGAAAGAGTAGTGCCGAACGAACAGATAACTACTGCAAGAGCAATTATCATCGACAATGTCTTCTTTGAAAATTGTTTAAAAACAGTTTTCATAAGATTCCCTCCGTTAAGATAATTTTTTCGTATAGTGTGCACTTACCCACACTATCTAGTGATACACAATAATAATAACATAAAGTATCATTTTTCGCAACTGTTTTTTATGCTTTTTTTACTGCTTTTTTAGGCTTTTTTGCGATAAAATGGCGATTTTGCCATATATGCAATATGTTGTGCAAAGCATGTGATTTAAGCACAAGAAACGGACAGAAAAATCTGTCCGTTTCCAACCTAAATGCAATATTTTTATTTTTCCGCTTTAAATTTACGAGAGAAAGACGTTCTTTCGCCAAACTCATAAGGAATACAAATGCCTATATTATTGAGCGTATCACCAAAATAAGTCTGGTTGGTTTCTTCTTCAATATAACGAAGGCACTTATCCGCGGCAGGAATTTTGACAAATCTATTGCCGTCGTTTGCGCCCGCTTGTAATTGAACGCAGAAAAGAAGAATTTCTTTTTTGTCTTTACTTGCAAAACACCAAGCCGAAAATTCTCCCGGTAAGTAAAGCAGTCTATAATAGTCACCGTTATTTATAAGGTCATAATTTTCCTTATAAAAGGCGCATTGCTCGGATATCGCGACACGCTCTTCTTCTGTTAATGCCGTTATATCAAGCTCATATCCAAAGGTGCCCGAAAAAGCAATGTTGGCACGTGTATCAAACGGTGTTACCCTACCCGTTTGATGATTCGGTACCGCCGACACGTGAGAACCCATACAGGTTATCGGGAAACCGAGCGATGTTCCGCGCTGAATCTCAATTCTCTCATGTGCATCGGTATCATCACTTGTCCAAATTTGCGGTGAATAGTAAAGCATACCCGTATCGAATCTGCCGCCGCCGCCCGAACAATGTTCTATCAACAAATTCGGGAATTTGGTTATTATTGCATCCAAAATCTCATAAAGCGCCAACACGTAGCGGTGATATGCTTCGCCCTGATTATTAGCGCCGAGCGATGAAGAGTACACTTCGGTTAAATATCGGTTCATATCCCATTTTAAATACTCAATATTGGCACCTCCCAAAACACGCGACACTGCATCGATAACGTACTGTCGTACTTCAGGTATTATAATATTGAGCACATACTGATTTCTGCCGATTGTCTTTTCTCTGTCGGGTATAGATAACACCCAATCGGGATGAGCACGATACAAATCGCTATCTTCCGATATCATTTCGGGCTCCATCCAGATGCCGAATTTTACACCCTTCTCATTGACACCTTTTGCTAATCTTTCAAGACCACCTGGAAGCTTTTCGGTGTTTACCACCCAGTCGCCAAGGGAGGTTTTGTCGTCTTCTCTTTTTCCAAACCAGCCGTCGTCCATAACCAGCAGCTCGATACCGAGCTTTCCCGCCGTTTCGGCAAGGGATACCAGCTTTTCATAAGTAAAATCAAAATATGTGGCTTCCCAGTTATTTATAAGCAGCGGACGGCGAACGTTATGCCATTTCTTGCGGAAAATGTGGCGAATAATGAATTCGTGCAAATTGCGTGACATTTGCCCTAAGCCCTCGCCGGAATAGGTCATAAACGCTTCGGGCGTTGTAAATTTATCGCCTTTTTTGATTTCCCAACAAAATCCCGTATCGTTAATGCCTGTAAGAACCCTTGCCGATCCGAACTGGTCAACCTCTATTTCGGTTTTATGGTTTCCCGAATAAACAAGATGGAAACCATAAGCGCCGCCTATGTTTTCATCGGCGTTTTTATCGCATAGTGAAAAGAAGGTGCTAAACTGATGGCTTGTTGTACCCGTATGTACTGAGTGTCCCTGGATGCCGGGCGATAAGGGTCTGCGATTAATATGGCGTTCCTTTGCCCACGCGCCCACAAGTGTTATAAAATCATAATTACTATCCAACAAATCAAGCTGTAAACTTGCCGCTTTTTCTACGAAAACCGAATCTGCGCCCTTATTTTCAATCTCATTAAAACGGGCAATTACATCGGTTTCTTCAAAAACGGTATAATACATATTAACAAAAATATCAGTGGCGGCATCTTTTAATACCAATTTTAAGGTCTGGATATTTTCAAAGCCGTTCTCTGTAGCGTGCGGCATACCCTCCACCGCCACGGCACCGCTTATAATTTCGTGAGAATAATAACGCAAATCAGCCGCGCGGCTACCGTCCGCCTGTTTTATTCTAAATGCCGTTGTTCTGAAATCAGCTCCGCCGAAAGCAGAATATTCCTGCGGGGCATCATTTATCCTGAACAACATATCCCAGTCTTTCCGAAGTGATGCCACATAGGAGCGCTTTACTGCGGGGTAAAGATAACCCAAATCGATATCCGAAACAGTTTTTCCGTAATATCCGTGCATAATATACCCATAATCCGCTATTTTAAAGCTATACGTGGTGTTTTTTGTATCGAGCTTAAAGCATCCGTCTTTAAATAAAATTGCCATATTTTTACCGCCTTAAAAATTTACTTTTACAAGTTTTATTTTACAATATGCTAGGTGCAGTGTCAACAAATAAATCCTAACAAAAAAGAACCGTTCTTTCGAACGGTTCTTTTTATTAATTATTTAAGAGCGAGTTTATCTTGATTGTAAAGTTCTACGCAGTTCTTTAAGATATACTCTCTTTCTTGCAACCAGGAATTAAGCTGAGCCGGAGCTACAGTCTTTACAATTTCCCAAGTAAAGCTTTCTATTGTTCCGTCATACCCAGCGATGCTTGTCGTTACGTCAAAGGCGCGTTTTTCAAACGTCATAAGTTCCATATAAGCTTCTTTTGCTTGTTCGCTAAAGAACATACCGCCTTCGCCAATACCTGTATTGTAGTTAGCAAGGTTGCACATATAAGCCAAGAAATACGGAACTGCCTTTGCATTTTTAGCAGTTTTTGGAACACCAAAGCCAACATTTTCCTTCATCGGAAGGTGATAATCTTCAAAGGTGTAACCATTTAAATCCCAGTAGGGGAAGGCAACCGCTGCTAATTGACCGCGCATTCTGGTTTTGGGGAAGTATCCCGAGCTTTGCTGAACAGCCGTAGCATCCATCGCGCCGAAAAGCATTTTCGGTTTTGCCTGGTCAAATCCGTCATAGTTAAAGTCATAAAGGCCTGCCTGAGCGCCTTCCGACATAAACTTATAACTATCAAGAACATCTTGGTTTGTAAGGTTTAATTTATATGTAATGCCATCTTCCGTTTTTTCAGCAAATCCAATACCCATTGTTGAATGCGGATAGTCCATCATATAGGCACCGCGATACTCAGAGCCGTTTTCATTCACCCAAGTTGTGCACATTTCTTCGAACTTCGCCCAAGTCCATTTGCGCTGTTTCCAGAGTTCATACGGGTCTTCAAAGCCCATATCTTCTATTACTCCCTTATTATAGAAAAGCATGGTGGGTAAGAAGTAAGGTGTGTAACGAAGCGATGCAGCGTAACACTTTTCACCTACAGTATAAAGGCCCATTGTATATTGATCCCATTCTTTACCGCTGAAATCAAAGTCCATTACAGTAATCGGCTGTAAAAGCTTGAATGCAGCAAGGGACGGCTGTTTAATACGCATAACATCCAACTGCTCGTTAGTTGCAATCATAGTAGCAACTGTTGAAATATATCCCGCGTGGTCCGTAACGCGGCATTCAATATCAATGCCGGTTTTTTGCTCAAATGCCTCTATAACCGGTTTTTCCTCACGCTCCATGGGGTCATACCAGCTCAAGAATACAATTTTGGTGTTTTTGAGTTCTTCAGGCATTGAAGCAATTAATTCATCTGAATTAATTGCAAGTCCTTTTAATGCATCATCCGAAAGGGCACCGCCGGTTTCGGTACCGTTTGTTTCGCCGTTACCGTTACCGCCGCCGCAAGCCGCAACGGAAAAAGCCATAGCTATTGTTAAAATAATTGCTAATGTTCTTTTTATAACTTTAAACATAATATTCCTCCTTTTAATTTATATGTTAATATTACAACAAAGCAAACCCTTTGTCAACTCTTATTTGTGTATTTCATATAGAAAAGGGCTGTGATAAACAGCCCTTTTGGTGTTTTTTATTAACCTACGATACCTACGCGGTCGATACTCTTAATAAACTGTTTCTGGAGAATACAGTACATTATGAGCATCGGTAAAATCACAAGCAAGCAAGCCGCCATAATAATACCTACCGTTCTCGCATCATAAAGGTTATTGGCTATGTACACATCTCCCGTTATACGAGATAACGCTACCGACAACGGATAGTCCTTTGATAGGAACATGGTTGAAAGATAAGTGTCGTTCCAGTGCCAGATTATACTGAAGATGGTAACTGTTAAGAATATAGTACCCGATGACGGAATTACTATAGTAACGAACGTTTTAACGGGACCCGCACCGTCAATCGAAGCTGCCTCTTCAAGCTCTTTGGGTAATCCCTTGAAGAACTGCACATACATATACGTAAAGAGTCCTGCTTTAAGGCCCACCGCGAAGATACTTGGGATGTAGAACGACCACGCCGTATTCAGAAGGTTAGGACGGATATCGGTGCCGATAAGGTCTCCGATGAATCCCAATATTCCGAAGACATCAAGATAACGCATTCTAACCGCCAGAGGTGTAATAATCATCGGAATGGGGACAAGAATCGTTACGAGAAGGATAAACATTAATATCTTTTTCTCTTTAAACTCAAATCGAGCCAAACCGTAGGCGGTTACCGCACAGCTAATAACTTCGATAAGTGCACTAACTATCTCAACCCTTACTGTATTTAAAAGAGATTTTAGGTAATCAAGTGCATTAAACGCCTTGATAATATTATTAAACGAATAGTTTTTCGGAATCCAGATAACAGTTGTATCCAAGAAATCCATAGGCGCTTTTACAGTTACCGAAATCATATAGAAAAGCGGATATAAAAGTATATAACTGATTGCCAGAAGGAACACCCAACGGGCGATAGGAGTTATTACTTTAAAGCCGAATTCCCCTGCTTTACGGGCAGTAATTTTCTTTTTCTTAGTTTTCAACATTACTACCCCTCCTTACGACCACTTTTTAAGGCAGAACTTGTTATAAATAGCAAGAACTACCGCCATAATCACGCCGACCACAAGGAAATACATCCACATCATAGCCGAGCTCTTATCGTACACGGCGCCTTTCATAAGCTTAAATGCCGATTTCATAACGCCTTGACTTTGTGTAAACAAATCGATCATAGTATAAACCATAACAAGCAAAATTGTCTGGCCTAACATCGGGATGGTAATATACCAGAATTCTTCCCATTTGGATGCGCCTTCAACGCGAGAAACCTCATAAAGCTGATCAGGAATAGTCTGAAGTCCCGCAATAAAGAGAACTATCTGAATACCGCAGCTCCACAAAAGGTTAAATATGCTTCCGATATATCCCGATATCAAATCGGTAATTTCCACAGGTAAACCAAGATTTCCGAGAATTGCATTAAAATCAATCATGCTGCCGTAATTGCCTTCTTTACCGGTGGATGCAACCAAGCTAATAGTCATCCACTCAGCCGTCATATGCTCAATTACAACACCGGTTGCTATAATTACAGGCAAGAAGAATATAGCACGGGCAATAACACGACCCTTGAATTTCTGATTAAGTATAATTGCAAGGATTAAGCTAAGTGCCAGAATAATCGGAATTTGCACCGCAAAGCTGGACAATGAAGAGGTAAGATCATTTACATAATTAGCATCCTTAAACAGATAATAATCAAACCAATGAAGTCCCACCCATGTAGTTTTAAAGCCCTCCATGGTAATCTCAACTTTACTGAATGCATATTGGATTGATGTGAAAATAGGAATAATGAAGAATAGAACCAAACCTATTTCCCACGGGAGAACGAACAGTCTGCCGTATCTGCTTTTGAGCTGCTCAACGCCCTTATGCTTTTTTGTTTTACTTTTAAACATACTGTTCACCCCCCTTATTTAACTATCAGGCAACCGCCTGCTGCAACAGTTCCGTCAGCCACGGTATAATCGCTATCGGAATAGTTTACATAAATCTTAATACCGTTTGAATATGTGGTAAGACGAACGTCTTCCGTTATAAGCTCATGATTTGAAATTGTCTGACCGCTTATGGCTTTATAATAATCGCCGTAATCGGTAGCAACTTTAACGATGTCATCCTTATTGTCAGCATACATAGCACCGTAAAGTCCTTTAAATGGAGAATATGTAAGGGTTGAATCATAGGTGTTATAGACATTGAACAACATCGAGGAGCCGCTTTCTAATGCCTGAAGCTGTTTCTTGGCAAGTGACTCACCCGCATTTACGGCCTCCGACGTAATTTCGGTTTTGCCCTTAAATACCATCTGATAGAAAGGAACATCGGTCCAGAACGCATCGTATTCACTTGAATTCATAGGTGTTTCAAATACGCAATCTGCCATAACTGCAGCATAGGCATTAGCGCCGTTTGCGGCGAAGTTGTAACCACAATTCTTATAGGTTTCAATAATACCTTGAACAAAGCTACCCATATTCTTCTTAACATAATATTCGCTCGAAGAATAATCCGAATAAGCCGTATCCGAAAGTGAAGCAAAGCTAATTCCGGTTAATTTATACCCCTTAATTTTATTAATAAGGGTGTTGCTTGCCTTTAACACCTTATCACGTTTAAGTAAACGGAAGCGGCTATAATTAGTGCTATCCTGTATTTGAACGGCTTTATCTATATAATAGCGGAAAGCCGACTGTTTATTAGCAGTTTTAGCAGAATCAAATGTTGTGTTGTATCCCAAAGAACTTTTTCCGTATTCGGTAAGATTAAAATCAACAAACATATCAATGCCGTTATTGTTACAATAAGCAACTATATTCTGCAGTTCTTTTTTGCTGCCGAACGCACTGCCAAGACCGAATCCGCCTGCCACCTTGCCGATATCCAACCCGCTTTTTCCAAAGCCGTAAAGCTGAATATTGGGGGTAACGCCGGTTGCCGATAACTCGCTTAACATATTTGTAATATCCTTATATGTTGTGAGAGCCAACAGCGTGTTGTAGGGGTATCCAAGGAAGTTTCTTTCTTCTAACAGACCGCCGTAAATCTTAAGTGAGAACGCGTCTTCTTTAATTTCGGTTGGCTTATTGTCTCCATACAGCTTTTGCTGATAAAGTTTTGCCATGCCTGTGTAATTTGCTTTCTCCCCTGACAGCGGATAATACTCAACCTCGTATACCGAATTTGTTAAACGGTCCTCGGCATATATAGAGGTTTCTTCGTAGTTCAAGTTACCCTTAATGGTATTATAGTCGTATCCACGAAGATAGAGTTCAGTATAAACTGCCGCGTAATCGGTTTTTTCATACTCGCTTGAATAGTTGATGGTTGCGTGTTCTGCACCCGAGGTGACAATTCCGCAAAGGGCATTGTTGCCAACCACTGTACCAAACACGGGAACGTAAACCTGCTTTTTGTTCGTTAAATCGTCGCGCACCTTTCTTGCTGCATCATCACCATAAATGCCCGCGGAAAAGCTGGCTGCTAGAAGGTTTACATCCGACGTATCAATTAAGGCGCCTGTGCCCGAAGGATAGAACATATAACTATTTTCTGTTCCTTTTTCTACTGCACAAAAAGTAGGAGCTACAGCAATAGAATAAATCGGGTCCTCATTTTCAACGATTTTATCTGTATCAATCGAAATACCAATGCAATCGTTTTTGAGGGTATACCGAACGGGAACTATCGAGTTTGACTGCTCAAAGCAGAAGGAAATAACAAATGAATTTCCGTCTTTCTCGATGGAATAATCGGAGCTTCTGAGGGATGTGTATCCGTAATCATCTGCGGGGTCAGGCGAAGTGCCATCCTGAAACTCATAATTTTCGAGATACTTTACATGAATTGGAGATTCTATGTATTTTTTCTGCATCGCAGGTCTTTCTTCCTTAGAAAGATAACCGTACGGCGATGTTGTCCACTGAGCGCCCGACTGCTTATCGGTTAAGATAAAGCATTTATTTTGAGCGTCCCAAGTGAGTGATAATTTTTCATTTTCAACTTTTGTACCGTCTGTGAGTGTAGACTTTTCAAAATCCTCTAGAACGTTTATTTCGGCAACAGGTGTGCCAGAGCAACCAACAAAGGATAACACCAAAACAACACAAAGGAGCAAAGATAACGTTCTTACTAAAATATTTTTCATTTTTATCCTCCTTCTGTGTTTATCGGTAAACGGCTTCTAAGAATACCGTCTTAACAAAGTCTGTTGCTTGCTGTAGAAGTATAACAACAAGGAATATAAGGAATATAACCAATATCATCGCAAGCAAGGTCACAATAGTGGTAAATACAAACTTACCAAAGCCGATTTCCTGAATATTAATGATTGCCATTACAAGTAAAACGGCTGTGTAAAGAATACAAGCATAATTAAGAATGGTTATAAAACTTGCTTCGTTAAGCGTTAATATGTTTGCAAGTATATCGTAACCAAACGCGCCGATTACAAGCGGTGTTATACTGTAACAGGTGGCAACATAAATATCTTTAAGTTTACCCTTTCCTTCAAACAATACGCAAACCAACCAGTTAGCGCAAACAAAGAGTAATACCAAACCAACGGTTTGTGCAAGTGCATACCAAGCGTTTGCTTCACCTATATCGGTTTTATTGAATATAAATCCGCTGGTGTAACCGATTATCTTGCCGACATACCAAAGCAATAATATGCCTGTTGCAATAAGCACTGAGCCGTTATTATTGTGTTTAATCTCATAGAAGGTATCGGCAGGATGAAGAGCAGTGCCGAGCGCAATCTTGAGTTTCTTATTTTTAATAAGCACAACCTTGTATTTCTTTTTGAAATGCAAGAGAACGGCAAAAACCACAACCAATAAAATTATGCCGATAAATATAAAGGTAAAGTTTTCTTCAAGGAACGCCTTGCGCACATACTCATACGCCTGTGAATATGTGTTACGGTCATAACCTAAAAGCGCATAATCCATTGCCTCTTCGTACTTGTCTTCAAGCAAGGACGCCTTTGCAAGTCCGCGGTAAGCAATAATCGAGTTGCGGTCAAGCTTCAACACTTCTTTCCATATAGGCGCAGCATCGAGATAGTCACCGCCCATTGTGAGTGTCTGTGCTTCTTGAACCATCTTTCCGTAATCATTAATACGGAAAGAAATTATTGATTTCTTTGTAAGGTCAACCGCGTATATTGTGTTGCCCATAGTGGTGATTGCCTGTGCTCCGCGGAAGGTACCTAACTGTGCACCATCAGCAACACCGCCACCAATAGTTGTAATCAGGTTACACTCAACGTCGTACATATAAATACGTCCGTAAGGTGCATCCAATACGTATATGAAGTTGTTTTCATCAACCGTAATCGAAGTAAGGTTGTGCGATATGGGCATACCCTTTGATTTTGAGGTCTCCATCGTGCCGAATACTACGTTACTTGAATCGGCGGGCGTATCCTTACTCTTATCAATAAGAATATTATTACCTACCGGATTCAGACGTCTTATACCGCCTTCAGTATAAGCGGTTCTGCCGCCTCTCGAACCCGTACAGGTGAAGAGATATCCATCAGTGCCGAGCACCATATCTACAAACGAGAACGGAAGCGCTTTAGCACTTCTGGAAAGCTTTTCGTTGTTAGAGAAAAGCATATTCCAAAGGTTGTTCATCGCCTGAAGCACGGTTGTTGTTGTAACGTTGGCACCGAAAAATCCCTTAAATACAAAGGTATCGGGCTCAAACATAGCAGCACCATAGAAAGAGCCATCACAAAGGATATAAATATAACCCATATTATCAATAACCATTTTTACTGGGTTAAAGTTAAGGTCATCAGGCCACATTTCATCGTCGGGCTTTGTAAAGGTGCGAACAACGTTATGGTTTTCGTCCACCACAAGAACTCTACTGTGCGTTGTATCACAAATATAAATTAATCCCTTATTTGCATATATACCCTTTGATTTTTCAAAAGTAAGGGCAGCTCCGTCTAAATAAACTTCGCTAAATTCATCTAACTTATTGTATTTTTCATCAAGAACGATAACACGTCCTTTGGGCTGTGCTTCGGTGTTACCGCTATCAAGCAGATAAATTTTTCCGTCAGCTGCATGGATATCGGTAAGCAAACCAAACTCTCCAACGCCCATATCTGCTGCTGTTACCTGCGGCAAATCATCAAACATCGGACGCGAATATACAAATTTTTCTTTGGAAGAACCTGTCAGCCATTTTGTAGCCGCATCGTTAGACGAGTCGGTGTAGTCTGCGGCGCTTGCCGATAAACCCATAGTACAAAGGCAAGCTACACACAGAAAAACAGCTAAAAATCTTTTTAAATTTTTCATATTACTTCCCTTTCTACTAATCTTTCATACCCGCGTTACTCATAGTTTCCATAACGTTACTCTGTGAAATCAAATAAACGAGTATCGGCGGAACCATCATAATAACGGTTGTTGCCATTGCACTACCCGAACGGGCAATACCGGCATTTGTAATCTGGCTCATAGCAGCAGGCAACGTCTTTAACGACTCTGTAAATATTGTGTCTCCCGACTGTGTTGACCACATATCGCGGAACGCATAAAGTAAAAGCGTCAGCCATGCAGGTTTTACCATAGGCATTACGATTTTCCAGAATATCAGTGGATATCCTGCGCCGTCAATTCTTGCCGCTTCAAGCAGCGACTCAGGCACCGAGCCGTCCATATACTGCTTCATAAGGAATACGCCCATTGCGCCAGGAATATGAGGTAAGATATATACCCAATATGTATCGATAATACCCATTTCAGAGAAAATGATGTATCGCGGAACACCGAGTGTGGTGCCGTTATAAAGGAGTGAGAACTGTACAATCATAAAGATTACGCCAGCCCACTTGCTCTTACTCTTTGAGAAGAAGAAGGCAGCAGCAGCGGCAGCAAGAATATGCGTAACAGTTCCGACTATGGTTATAAATACGGTATTAAAAACATAGCGCGAAAGCGGAACCTTAAGTTTTGACATCAAGCTTGGCAGCAATGTGTAGTTGGCTATTGTGGGGCGTCTAACAAAGAACTTCGGTGGGAAAATAAGAATTTCATCCAATGGTTTAAAGGACGTTGCCACACAATAGATAAGCGGAAGAATACAAACAAATCCAATTGCTAAAAGCGTGATAACGAAAATTGCTGTTACAACTTTTGAACGGGTATAACGTTTATACTGGATTTCTCCGCCGCCTAAAAGTTTAAATTGTTTTAACTTTTTTAACATACGTAATACCCCCCTTACTTACCAACACTATTAAGCAATTTGCCTACAAGTCCACGGAAAACAGCCATCATTATAAACAAGAATATTGAGATTGCCGCCGCATATCCCATCTCCATACGGGAATGCGCTATATCCGACAAATACATTACGATGGTATCTGCACAGTTGTTAACCGTTGGGTATCCGCACATTGTGGTAATTACGCCGCCTATTGAGAAGGAACTTGCTATCTGCATAACCGCACCGAACAAAAGAATTTCCTTCATTGAGGGCAAAGTTATGTACCAAAGCTCTTGCCAACGGTTTCTGATACCGTCGATAGCTCCCGCTTCAAAGAGCGATACGTTAATACTTTGAAGACCCGCGATATCGGCCAAGAAGGAAACACCGATACTTGACCAAATTGTAACCGCAATAATAATCGGCACAACATACTCGGGGGTTGTGAGCCACTGCACCGGCTCATTAAGCAAACCAACCGACAACAGCAAACTGTTGACATAACCGTAGGAATCGGCACTGAAAGCCGTTTGCCAGATAAAGAAGGCATTACCTACAAGGTTGGGCGCGTAGAAAAGGAAGGACAGGAAGCTTCTTACCGACGGGTTAAACTCATTTATAAACCACGCAAGTACGTATGAAAGAAGGAATCCTGCGGGAGCGGTAATAACCGCAAACGTCAGAGTGTTTGTAGCAACCTTCATAAACATATCGTCGGTTACAAACATTCTTAGGAAGTTATCCAATCCTATCCATTTGGGACTGGACAACGTATCGTATGAACAAAAACTCAAAACGAGCGAAGTTAATACGGGCAAAACTATCATTATAAAGAAGAGAATAAGGAAAGGCGCTGCTATAACGAGCATTGAAACCTCGCTACCACCAAATGAATTTCTATACTTTTTCTTCTTTATTGCATTAGTATTAGTACTCAAGGTTATACTCCTTTCTCTTTCTCGTGATTTCTTCATCTGCTACTTTGCCCCACTTAACAATCATATCCTTGGGGTTTTCATCAAGGTTAACAACGTTCCAGAACGCCTGATAAATCGAACGGGTTACATAGTATCCGCCGGGAACCTCTACAAGTCCCTCAACGTCCTCCCATGTATCAAGAATAATATCAAGGTCATCAGACTCCCATGAAAGCTTTTTAAGCGCTTCAATATTGGCAGTTTGTACACGACCTACTTCGCCGAGTACCGCTTCAACCATTGTTGAATATCTATACTGTGTTGTATCGGATGTCCACCACTTGATAAAGTTCCACGCAATGTCGGGATGCTTTGAAACTATCGGAATAACGCAGCATGCACCCGCGTCAGATTGAGTGTAGTTGATTGTTCCGTCTTCCGACTCGGTGCCGGGCATCGGTGATATTGCCCATTTACCTGTAATTTCAGGAGCCGCCTGCGAGAAAAGTACATAATCGCTGTAAGGCGCTACACCGAGCGGCATTGTACCGTCACGGAAACGGTTATAGAAGTTAAACGTCGGAGCATATCCTAAGTTTGTATAGAAATCGGTCCAGTATACAAAGGACTCTACTGCTTCACCATAGGTTACGTTTGTTGCCTTGCCGCCATCCTTATAAAGGTCTATATTTTTTTGTCTTAAGAACGTCGAATAGTAGTTAAGTCCACCCGCACCCGGCATACCAACCGAGAAGTTTTGTCTTTGCAATAGCGCTGTAACTTCTCTAAACTGTTCCCAAGTTTTCGGAACGTCTTTTTCGGTAAGACCTAATTTTTCGAAGGTATCTGTACGGTAGAACATAATATTGAACGACTGCGTATCGGGAATGCCATAGGTAACGCCATTAAGCACATAGGGGTCAACCGCGCTGCTCTGGAATCGGCTTATTACCTCATCATAACCCGGCATATCGTTAAGCGGTATCAGCGCACCACGCATACCGTAGTTAACCGGCTCGGTTCTGGGCTGACCTACAAGTACGTCAGGTCCTGTACCTGAAAGTATCGCCTGAACGAGCGTTGCGCCAACTATCTGGATATTAACGTTTACATTCGGATACTGTGTTTCAAAGGAATCTCTAACAAGAGATGTTAAAATCTGTGTTTGGTCACGGCCCCAAACAACCCATATTGTGAGGGTTGTTTTGCCATCAACGTTATCGGTGGAATATTTATAATCATCCATAAAGGAAACTATGAATCTCTCAAATGAATAAACTGTTTTATCCCACCATTTTGCCATGCGCATCTCATATTCTTTATCAGGTGCGGCAAAAATAATCTGGTCGATATCAAGCGGTAACTCCGCAATATCGGCAACAAGCGCTGCCACAGAGCAATAGTTATCATAATAAGTGCTTACATATTTTTGAGCTGTGTAGGGGTTATTGTAAAGGTCGTTCATAACACGAATCATATTTTGAACCGTAGAAATATACGTACCGCTCTTTTCCCCTGTTATTTCGGTAATTCTCGCACAAAGTTCTTCAAGACGTTTAATATTCTTTTCAAGCGTCTCATTAAATCCGGGGATTTGCTCGAAGAACTCATAGCTTCGGCCCGTATCAATGTTATCGCCCGTAATCATACGGATTTTAAGATAAAGGTCGCTTATTTCATATGTAATTTCGTTGAGTTCACGGCTGATTTCACCAAAAGCACCCATTGTTACGGTCATACTAACCTCATGCTTACCTTTTGTAAGGTAAATAAGTGCCGCTTCATCGTCTACCGTTAATTCCTGGAATTTCCAGTTACCGCCATAGTAGAAGGAAATCTGCTCTGCTTCGGCAAACGGGCTCTTTCCGTCAATTTTAAGTGAGCGATATGAGTTACCGTTAATAACCTGATCCTGACGGAAACGGAAAGCCACTTTATAAAAACCGTCTTCCGGTACGTCCAAATCCCAAACTATTGTTTCATTAGGAGTTTGCCAACCGGTTGAACCGATAAAGTTAATAACCTCTTTGAATGCGCCGGTTTCATGATTACTCTGAACACTCGGGTCACTGTTATCTATAAAAGGAGTTATTGAAGAGGTGCTCTTATATTTTGCCGCTTCGCCTTCTATGTGAAGCTCTTTGCCGGTATAGTTTTTACCTGATTGCTGTTTTATGTATTCGGCGTATGTGACCTTCTCTTCGGGGACATCAAAGGTTATTGCCTGTAAATGAAATTCGCCCGATTCAACAACAACCGTTATCGTGTGTTCGCCTTCAGATAAAGCCACTTTAAGCGGATCAACGTACTGACCTGTTCTATCCATAGCCATAATATCTTTGTATATGAACTTTTCAATCAGCTCGGATGCATAAACGTTGCCGTTACTATCAGCTATACCGCTTGATGCATCAACGAAGGTTCTTTCAAAATTAACGTCACCCAATAATTCATACGGGCTATTACCGTCAATAAGAAAACTGAACGATAACGGAAGGCCGCGTCCCTTAATCGGGCAGTATGAAAGCTTTAAGGTGTATATACCCGCCTTCTCTACGTTGAACTTATAGGTGATTTTGCCCTTTTCACCGGTGGACTTGATAACGCCGTCGCGTTTTTTCCCCTCATCATCGGTATACTCACCTATTTTTTCCACAACGGCACCGTCCGATACATCCGTATAGGAATCCGCCTTTATAACAATGCTGTTCTTAGCATTGGCATAATCGGCATTTGCCTGCAGATATTCGGCATATCCGTCATTAGCTGCGCTTGGCTTAGTTGTCAAATAATCGTTTAATTCGCCGGTTTCTTTTTCGGCGGCAAAGCAAACCATCTGACAAGCAGTCAATGCCATTATTAAAGCCAAAAATAACGCAAAGCACTTCTTCATAATCCACTTCTCCTTTTGGTTGATTTTGCGAGGTGTGAGTCCTTATCTATTTTATTTGGATAATACGCCACACTACTTACTGTATAATAGTACCAAATTATATACCTTTTGTCAAGTGAATTTACACAATTCGGACCAAAAAAAACGCCAGTTTTTATGGGGGTTTGCACAATTTTTGCGCGCCTTTTTTGAACATTTTTCCAACAATCGTGCAAATTGTGTTTTTGGCGACATAAACCACCAAATATTGTGTATTCAAAAATACTTGGCAATGCCTTTTTACGCCGCCCATTAACCTCTTGTAAATAAATTCATATTGACAATTTTTTGCGATTATTTATAATTAATATAGTAACTTTCAAAAAATAATTACGAAAAGGATGCAATTGGATGAATTTTAACTCGAAAAATCAATACAAGCTTATTGCTATTGTAGCGTTGGGGCTTGTAGCAATAATTGCAATATCTGCCGTTATCATATCGGTTTTAACCCCTAAAAAAACGCCTGTTTCGGCAGAATACATAACGGTAACTATCGATAACTCTATTTCTGCTTCGTTCACTCTCAACAACAGCGATTATTCTGTAACGGATGCTAAAACCTATAAAAAATCCGACAATTATCTCGTTAAAGATATCAGCAATACTTATCTTTCTTTCACACAAACAATGGATTCCTTCTTGAAGGAATTGGTGGCGGCAGGTAAAATCACAACAGAAAAAGATGAAGTTTTGCTTTTCTCGGTTGAAAGCCGCAACGAAAAGGATTTCGATACGCTTGTTGGTTATTTTCACAACGCTTTAAAAAATGCCGGCATCGAAGCGAGAGTTTACACACTTTATATAAAAGTAAAGCTTGACAGCACTATTGAGTTTGCCCAAGAGCACGATGTTTCGTATGCAAAGGCGCACCTTTGCACAAAACTCGAAAAAGAAAACAGCAAGTTAAAAGCCGAGGAGCTCATAACCTTATCTATCACCGAAATAGTTGAGCGCGCAAACAAGGTTGCAGCCGATGACTTGTTAAGTCGAGTTGAAAGCGACACCAACGAAGAACAACGCAAAGAAGAAATCCCCGAAGAAAAAGATGAAAGCAGTAGTTCAGAAACATCATCCGACGCTTCGTCTGACGCTACATCTTCAGATGATACGTCTTCAGGTGATACATCTTCGGGCGATATGTCTTCGGGTGATACATCTTCAGGTGATATGTCTTCGGGTGATACATCTTCGGGCGATACGTCTTCGGGCGATACATCTTCAGGTAATACATCTTCAGGTAATACATCTTCAGGTAATACATCTTCGGGTGATACATCTTCAGGTGATACATCTTCAGGTGATACATCTTCAGGTGATACATCTTCAGGTGATACATCTTCAGGTAATACATCTTCGGGCGATACGTCTTCAAACAGCAGCCCATCTTTTGTTGTTTCAAGTGATGATAAGGGTTGGACAACAATTCGTTAGTAAACTCACAAGGAGTATCGAAAATTCGATACTCCTTGATTTTTTATCCCACAAACATTCCGCCGAATATAATATATCCCGGACCCGAATATTCTATGGTCACGGTATGCGTTCCGTCAGATAGATTATCTAAAAACATCCTATCGGTATATTCTCCGTCGGAACCTTTAGTGGTTATTTTTTGGGGGGATTCGCTGTCAATAGTTATTGTTATTTCTGTGTTTTCCTTTGCACGACAGTAGTATCCTAACATGGCGCCCTTAAACTCAAATGTTATTTTTGCCCCCTTCTTTTTTGCCGTAAGCGTTGTGGCATTACCCAATGTTATATTAGGACTATCATCAAATTTCCAATTTTCGCCGTCACCAAACTGCTCAAGCGGAATTTCTTGCAAATTTTTATACGGGTTTGTAACGGCATGAGTATTGCTTATTTTATGCGGTGCAGCAGCGCTGCCACTGGCTTCGCTAAGCCATTTTTTTATATGCTTTTCAACTGCATCGGCATACACCTTATACCCCTTAACGTTTGGATGTACCGAGTCGCCTACGTAATAGCCCCACTCATTGCCCGAGGTCTGAATTTCGGTAACCAATGCCGCGCCTACGTCAATATACGGCACACCGTAATACTCTGCAACTATTCTATGCCCCTTTATGTTTGCGTAATCCTTGCCCATTTTTGATTCATCGGTTGTAAAAACGAGCACAATATCAATATTAGGATTATGCTCGTTTATTTTTCTTATCATCGCGTCCATGAGCGCAGCGCTTTGCATTTCACCAAATCCACAATAACTGTCGTTCACACCAAACTCAATAAATATCAAGTCGGGGTTATGTGCCAACACGTCTTTTTCAAGTCGGAAAAGCCCCCAAAGCGAGCCGGTTCCGCCGACACCCGCATTAATTTCGGTTATCTTGGCGTCAGTATAGTTATCTTTGAACCATTTAGTTGTCAACTGTCTCCACGAGTTCTCGCCGTCGCCGCCCGTACCGTTTGTTATCGAGCCGCCAATATATGCCGTTGTGAGTTGCTTTTTCTCGGTTAAACAGTTGTAGGTATTATTAAGCGTCCAAGCTTCGCCCTTACCATCTGTATAGGTTCTGGGTAAATCGGCGTATGCTTTTACACTTTCCCCCGATACGCTCGTATCACCATTGCCTATATCTGCGTCTGTTTGCTTTGTAGCACAGCCGCAAATTAAAATTAAAAGAGTAACAACTAAAATACACGAAATAATTTTTTTCATTTTCATCACTCCATAAAATAATATAACATTCCCTTTTGATTTTTTCAATGCAGAATTATAAAACCCCGATTAAATCGGGGTTTTAATTTTTAAAACGATTCTAACGACTTGTTTAAGAACGCTTTGGTTTTATCGCTTTTGGGATTGTCAAAAACTTCTTCGGGTGTGCCCATTTCTTCTATGATTCCGTCTGCCATAAAGATAATTTTATCGGCAACGTTACGGGCAAAATCCATCTCGTGAGTTACAACAATCATGGTGCTATCAGATCCCTTTAACTCTTTGATGACTTTTAGCACCTCACCCGTAAGCTCGGGGTCAAGCGCACTTGTGGGCTCATCAAAACAAAGGATTTCAGGATCCATGGCTAACGCTCTGGCTATGGCTACACGCTGCTGCTGTCCACCCGAAAGCTGACACGGGTAAAAATCTACTTTGTCGCTAAGCCCAACCTTTTTTATTAATTCCTTGGCTTTTTTTTCGATATTTTCCGGTGTGTCCTTTTTAAGCAGTGTCGGGGCCAAGGTTATGTTTTTAAGTACCGAATATTGCGGAAAAAGATTGAATTGTTGGAATACCAACCCAAAATGAAGGCGATTTTCACGGAGCGACTCCTCTTTTAAACTTCCGTCTCGTCCATCCGAAAGTAATTTGCCGTCAACGATTATATCGCCGCTATCATGTGTCTCCAAAAAATTCAAGCAACGAAGAAGAGTGGTTTTTCCGCTACCGGATGAACCTATAATGGCTAAAACCTCTCCTTTTTCTAAAGAAAAGCTAATATCCTTTAAAACCTTGGTTTTCCCAAAGCTCTTTTTAATATTTTTTACCTCAAGTAATGCCAACCACAAGCCCTCCTTTTATATCTTAAAATAAGATAACTTCTTTTCGGTCTTATCAAATAAAACAGTAAGAATAGCGCTGAAAAGTAAATAATACACACCCGTAAAGAATAGTGGCCAAAGTTCGCCCGCAATCCCCTGCGTACCCTTCAAAAACGCCTGACCAGCCCAAATAACCTCTTGTAATGCAATGATACGCGCAAGTGACGTATCTTTAACAAGGGTTATAATCTCATTAGCCATTGGTGGTAAAATTCTTTTTACCATTTGAAGAAGTGTTATCTTAAAAAAGATTTGGGTTTTGGATAACCCTAAAACCTGACCGGCCTCCTGCTGACCAATCGGTACACCTTCGATACCGGCGCGATAAATTTCAGAAAAATAACAGGCGTAATTTAATATAAATGCAACCGCAGCCGCAACAAAACGGCCTTCATCTCCGCTGCCCCACCAATTATTGCCTAAAATCAAACCAGGAAAATAATATACAATAAGCAACTGAATCATCAAAGGCGAGCCACGAAATAGCCATACGATAACTTTTACAAAAGAACTTAAGGGTTTAAATTTACTCATACTGCCAAACGAGATTATCAGTCCTAATGGCAAAGCACCCAGCAATGTAGCAAAAAACAACTTAAGTGTTTGCAAAAATCCTTCATTTAATGCCGCAAAAACTATTGGAAATTGTTCTATAAATGTAGTCATAATATATTCCTTTAACGACCAAAACAGAGAACACTTTTTTGTGCTCTCTGTTAAGTGTATTAATAATCTTTACTTATTTAATAATTGCTTCCTGTACGCCATACTTTTTAGCAAGCTCATCCATTTTTCCGTTAGCTGCACATTCATCAAAGAAAGCATTTAATTCTGCCACTAAATTAGAGCCCTTTCTAAAACCAACACCGTATTCTTCGGCATTAAGAATTACTGTACCCTTTAAGTTCGCATATGCTGTACCCTCGCCTATCATAGCGCCTGCCATCAATGCGTCAATAATGGCTGCTTCAGATGTACCTGCAGAAACTTCAACCAATGCCTTAGACTGAACGTCTACTTCCGTTATATTAGCAAAGCCGTTAGCAACTGCCTGTTTTTGACCTGCCGAACCTGCCTCAACAGCAAATTTTAAGTTTTTGCAATCTTCTACAGTTTTGTAATTGTCTGCAACATCTTTTTTAACAATTACCATTTGTCCGTTCTTGCAATACGCATCACTAACATCCATAGCTGCTTTAACTTCATCCGAAATGGTCATACCGTTCCAAACAACGTCGATAGATTTGTTTGCAAGTTCGATGGCTTTATTATCCCAATCTATTTCAACAAATTTAACCTTTACTCCTAACTTCTCGGCAAAAAGTTTTGCCATATCCGCATCGTAACCAATCCACTCGGTGCTGCCTTCCTCTTGGTAATCCATCGGAGCAAAATCCGTAATACCAACAACCAGTTCGCCCTTTTCTTTAACGTAAGCAAGGTCGCCCTCTGCCTTTTCGCCGCATCCTGCGAAACAAGACGCTACCATCAATAATACCATAATAAGTGCCAATAATTTTTTCATAATTTTTTCTCCTTTCGGCGTGTGCCGTTTAATGTGATGGTCTTATTATACTTTATCGTGCTAAAGTTGTAAAGTGTTTTTTTGCAATTTTTTTATTTTTGTAAATAATGCATAAAAATTCACCACTTTACTGTGATAAAGTGGTGAATTTTACCCGATTTTTCTTTAATTGTAGTACATTTCCATCGAATATGCTTCTTTTAGTGTATCAAAATAGTTCATATTTTTATATTCTGCTATCTTTTCATTAATTTTTGCTTGTAGCTTTGTTTTCTTTTCGGGTAATGTTATTGTATGTGGGCTTGTATCATAAATTATTCCAACAGTATATTCCGCCTCGGCGCCTTTATCCTTTACCAAGGAATCGGCATACATATGGTCAACAACTACTACGTCTATATCTTCTTCGTCAAACGATGCTATTAGTTCAGATATTGTTTTAAATTCCAACACCTGTTCGTAGTTGACATATTCTTTAATGCTGTACATATTTTCGGTGTCTTCCAACACACCGACTTTGTACGGTTCCAGCTTACTAAAGGAAGTAATATCAATGCCTGAATCTTTTTTATACAGAAGAACTTGTGTGGACTCTATATATTTATCTGAATATATAAACCCTTGGTCGTCACTTAAATCCGTACCCGACATATAACAGTCAATTTCGCCTTTTTCAAGCATTTTTTCGCGATTTACATAATCCACTTCAACAAGCTCAACATTATAACCGAGTTCTGCGAAGATTTTTGTGGCAAAATCTATATCGTATCCTTCCCAACTTCCGCTGGACAGCGTATAGGACATCGGTTTGCCATTGACAACGCCCACCTTTATAGTTTTAGGTCTGACTAAAACCATCACAACCGTAGTGAGTAAAACCAGCGCCACCAAAATTATTATAATTATAGCCGTTACTTTCTTTTTCATTTTTATTCTCCTGTTAATTCTAATATCATACCGTTTACTCCCCGTTTACCTCCGGTTGCGCGATGAGAGTGAAAATGTTCGCTTTGGCAGGAAGTGCAAATATCTGTAACCTCTATATTTTCTTCAGGTATACCGTAATGCATCATAATTTGCTTATTTGCCTGCCAAAGATTCAGCATATATTTGCCGCCGCATTTTTCCTTGAATATCGTTGATAAATCGAGATATTTAAGTTTAGAAAATTCAGAATACACCGGCGTATCAACTTCGTAGCAGCACGGACCGATAGATGGGGCAACCGCCGCCACTATATCTTTGGGATTGCAGCCGTATTTTTCCGCCATTTCCCTTATTGTGACACCACCAATTTCCCCCGCTGTGCCGCGCCAACCGGCGTGAGCCGATGCGATAACGCGTTTTACAGGGTTATAAAAAGAGAGTATCGGGCAGTCGGCTCCGTGGGTTACGAGCGCCACCGAATTGTTATCGGTTATAAGCCCGTCAACATCATTATAGTCATATTCTTTAAATATTCCTGTGCCGACATTTGCTCGACCTACTGTTTTTACGTTGGCGGTATGCGTTTGGCGACTTATTACCACATTTTTCTCATCTATGCCTAGCGCTTTACATATAATGGAATAATTTTCTATGACCGTATTTCGATTGTCACCCAAGTTAAAGCTTAAGTTCATCTCGCTAAAATGCCCTACACTCACTCCGCCATGGCGGGTCGTAAACGCGTGACGAAGTTCGGGGTATTTCTCGAAAATCGGAAAGGTTATAAAACAAAGTGAACCTTTATGGTTCACTTTGTGGATATTAGTTTTTATCATTATTGTTGTCCTGCTTCTCATTTGAAAATGTAGGTACTATTTCGTGCAACAACTGGACGGTTGTCTTTTTATCATTTTTGTCTGCGCTCTTTCCTATGGCTACGAGTTTCTTTTCGAAATCGGGGATATCAATCTCTATTTGTTTACCAATAAATATCTTTTTGTTGTCGGTGGATTTAAGACCTTCTTCAGACATCAGCAGTTCTTCGAAAAGTTTTTCACCTGGGCGCAGTCCCACAAACTTAATGGGCATCTCGGTATACGGCTCATATCCGTAAAGGCGGATAAGGTTTTCAGCCAAAGTTGTGATTTTAACCGGCTCACCCATATCGAGAACAAAAATCTCTCCGCCATTTGCTAAATTGCCCGATTCAAGCACCAAGGATACTGCTTCGGGTATTGTCATAAAGTAACGGATAATATCGGGGTGTGTAACGGTGACCGGACCGCCTGATTCTATCTGCTTTGAAAAAAGCGGAATAACCGAGCCGTTTGAGCCCAACACGTTTCCAAAACGCACCGCAACATACTCGGTATGTTCTTTGGTTTGCGCCATATACTGCATAACCATCTCACAACAACGCTTTGATGCACCCATAACGTTGGTGGGATTTACCGCCTTATCGGTAGAAATAAGTACCATCTTATCAGCGCTAAATTCCGCTGCCAGACGTGCAACGTTATATGTACCGAACACGTTATTCTTAATTGCTTCTTCGGGGTTATCCTCCATAAGCGGCACATGCTTGTGTGCTGCAGCATGGAAAATTATTTGCGGACGGTAATTTTTAAACAATGCTTTCATCTTATCATAATCTCTGACCGAAGCAATCTCGGTAGAAATCAAATTACCGTAGCCATTTCTTATAAGTTCTTGCTGGATATCATAGGCATTGTTTTCATAAATATCTATCATTACAAGTTTTTTAGGACCGAACCGCACTATCTGGCGGCAAAGTTCACTGCCGATAGATCCAACACCTGTAACAAAAACAACCTTATTGTTAAGAAAATCGGCAAGACCGGGGTCGTTTATTCGAATAACGTCGCGTCCTAATAAATCTTCAACATTTATGGCTTTTGCCTGTGAGAGTACCTTACCCGTTCTATTGAGTTCTAACAAAGACGGAACAATTTTTATATTGCACTTTGTGGCAGAACAAATTTTAAGTATCTGCGCCTTCTTGTCTTCAGGGCAGGTTGGGATTGCAAAAATAACCTCTTCTACCCTATACTTAGCGCAAAGTTCGGGAATAAGCACTGTTGGGCCGTAAACGTTTACGGTATCTATAACGGTTGAAATTTTCTTTGGGTCATCATCAACGAAACCAACAACACGGTATTTGTGTGTTTTAGAGCGCTTGATTTCGGAAAGCACCGTTCTTCCTGCATCTCCCGCTCCGACAATAAGAGTTGCGGGATATCTGCGGCTTTCAAGGAAGTGTAAGAATTTCTTTACAAGCAAATAATAGCACATACGCTCCATTATTAGCGCAAACAAACCAACAAGCAAGGATATGGCGGTAAATTGAATATATATGCCTTTATTTGCTATGATACAAACCAACAAAAGCGCGAATTCTCCCGCAAGAAATCCGAGTGTACACCGAACAAAATCAGATATATATCCCACCATATAGAAGGTGCGATAACTGCCTGTAAGCCACATGCCCAAAACACCGCATCCAATAAAACCCAGCAAATATAGCGGCAATTCAGGGCGCATTATATCCTGTCTACCTGTTAAAAACAGCCAGAAAAAGTATGATAATACTTCCGTAACAAACAAAACAACGGCATCCGCAAGAATCGGTAACAAACGTTTATAATCGAAGGGCCTTTTGTTATTCCTCATAACTAACCTTCCCTTTATTTATCATTTATGTATGTGCTGTTTGCGTGATTGCTATATTTATAACGATATTTGTATTTGTACTTGTATTTGTATTTTTCGCTTCTTTTAATATCCAACGCGTTTATAACAACGCCCAGTATTTTTATGTTGGCAAATTCTATACTTGAAACGGCATTTTTAAACTCTTCGTGATAAGTTGTTTTATCCCTTGCCACAAGAACTATACCGTCGGTGCGCGGAGCCACTACTAAAGCATCCGATACAATATTTATAGGCGGAGTATCAACAATTATATAATCGTATTCTTCCTTAAATACAGTTATAAGTTCATCGAAAGTGTTGCCTGCAAGTAATTCGCCCGGATTTGGTGGGGTGGGGCCCGAAGGCAGAAGGAATAAATGCGGATTTATTTCGTGTATTGCTTCTTCCTTTTCACAAAATCCAACTAATACGCTGGATAGACCTTTTGCGTTTTGGATATGAGCTTTTTTGTGCAAAATCGGTTTTCTCAAATCGGCATCAATAAGCAAAACCTTACTCCCAAGCTGTGAGAAAGAACTTGCAATATTAAGTGCTGTTGTGGACTTGCCCTCACCCGGATTGGCACTCGATACCACAATCGTCTTGCCCTTATGCTGTGATAATACAAATAAAAGGTTTGTACGTATAGTATTATATGCTTCAACCACTGCAAATGGGGTTTGCTTGTTCTTGGCATCTGCCTTTTTATCTTTTTTCAGCATAGGAATAACCCCCTTGTGAATCTGTGTTTTCAAAGTTAGGTACCGCGCCTAAAACAGAGATGTTGTAATTATCGGTAAAATCGGCAACACCTTTTATTGTTTTATCGTTCAAATCAACAATCAGTGCAATAAGATAAACCAAAGCCGCCCCAATTATAAAGAACAGTCCCGTGGTTGTTACAGTACGCGGCGAAACCTTGGACGCGTTGTCAGCAGTTGCTGTTATCATAATTTTTGCCAACGGCATAAACTCTTTTAAATATTCAGGTGCCATTGTAACCATCGTGTTGGTGATTCTTTGGGCTTCTTCGGCAGAAGTGTGATTTGCCGATATATTAATAAACAAATCCTCTTCGCCGTTAGTTGTAACCGATATAATTCCATCAAGCTCGGTGTAATAATACTTACCCTCGAGTTTTTCGGCTAACTGTTTGTAAAAATCCTGTGTTTGTAAAAGACCAACACAAACATCGGCAAGATAGAAAGAAGACTGTATATCGTTTCCGTTAATTTTAGAATCATCTAAACCCGTATCATTTTCTATAATTACAGCACCGTTACTTACAACAATTTGTGATGTTGCTCTATAAACGGGTTGTGAAAGGAAGTGGCAGTAGCCAAATGCCGCCGCCGCAAACACAACCGCTGCCAACAACATCAAAAGCAAACGGCGTACAAGCAACGTGACCAAATACTCAATTGTGATTTCTTTCATAATCATCCTCTTTTCCATAAAGATACTCGTACATATTTCTTTAAATACACTTGTACACAGTAATTATACTACTATTTTATTTGTTTGGCAAGAGAAAAAATTCGACAAAATTTGAGGCAGAGCAAGCCTCGTGTTTACTCTGCCTCGTTTGTCTTTACAAAATACGTTTTAAACGACGTATATGTCACCATTCCCGTTTTTCCTCCCGGGATTTTTTTAACGTTTTTAATTTGCGTGTAATCTACGGGCGCCGACGTAAGTGCTGCGCCTTTCGAATTTTTTGCCGCAATCCTTGCAGCAAACTCCATATCGGCCTCGGTAAGCTGTGCGCCGCCGCACAAAACCACGACGTGCGAGCCCGCCATATTTTTAATATGAAACCACATATCGTTTTTTGCCGCCGTTTTAAGAGTTAATTCCTCATTCATGCGGTTATTCTTGCCATATAGCACACGGTAGCCCGACGGTGATACCTCCTCCATGAAGCTGTGCTTTGCCGCCGTTTTTTTGGCGATAACGGGACGCTTGATATACCCTTCGTTTGCCAATTCTTCGCGTATTTCTGCAATTTCCGATAATGTTGCGGCGCGTGAGAGAGCATCAAGAACGGTATCAAAATACTCTATTTCACGAGCGTCTTCTTCTATTAATTTTTTGAGCGTTTGCTCGGCTGTATAACTCTTTTTATAATCCTTAAAATATTTCGCCGCGTTTTGTTGCGGGGAAAGCGCAGGGTTTAAAGGTATGCTGATAATGCCTAAATTTTCATCATAATAATTTTGCACCCGCGCCACCGTCTGCCCTTGCTTTATCGTATGCAGATTTGCCTTTAGCAATTCCCCAAACACTCGCAATTCTTCCCTGTTTTCACACTTCTTTAAATCGAGTTTTCTCATTTCCATACGCTTTGACGCACGAGAAGATAAAACAGTCAACATTTTTAGTAAATCCTGCGATTGTTTTACTATGCGCTGACGGTTCGCACGTGCGGTATAAAACCCTTCTAACAAGGTACTGTAATTATCATACCTTTCGTTTTTCGTATCACTGCCGTATTGATTAATTTCACAAAAAGAAAACTCAAATGCCGTACCGTCGCTTTTTTTAATAATGGTCGGCGCTCCGCCCGAAATAATTTCTTTCTCGATTTTTTCAAGGCGTTCGAAAAGTATATTTTTATGGTACCCCGTAAGCTGTGATACAAGTATATCTTCACCCGCTATCTCACGGCATATAAGCGGCGAGAATCCTTCGGCGGCAAGTAATAATGCCTTATCGAGCTTTTCTTTTTGAAGGGTGAGCGTCCTTTCATAAACGGCAGCGGCGCCGCTTTCCAAAATGTTGATTTTATCGGGGCGAGGCGGGTATGAATACACAGCGCCTGCATGAATAATACGCGAATTACCTTCAATATTGCTGCGATGCACCGCGTCTAAAACCAGTCCATCCATCTTGAGAATTATGTTCGATGCGGCACCCATAAGTTCAACTATCAGTTCGGGATAAACCGCATCGCCCATCTCATTTGTGGCTACGGTTTTAAAAATTATTATCCTTTCGAGCCCTATTTGCTCTACCGATAAAATCCTTGCCGACGATAAATGTTTGCGAAGGAGCATACAAAACATAGGTGGGCGCTCAGGGTTTTCGGGGCGCGACTCGGTAAAATGCACGCGGGCGTGGGCAGGATTTGCCGAAATTAACAACCGCACACTTTTGCCGGGACGGCGCAACAGTAAAACCAACTCATCGTTGGACGGTTGGTAAATTTTATCAATATGCATACCTTCGACGGTTTTGAGTTCCCCCGTTAACTTATGTAGAAATATACCGTCAAGCGCCATTTACATTTCTCCTAATATTTTCTCAATCTGCCTTGTAAGAAGTTTATAATAAATATATTTTTCCTTTTTTTCGGATATTTTTTCAAGTGAATTGCGGCAATCACGTACAATTCTCAACTGCTTTTTAATATACTCGGCGTCTACCAGGTTTTTGGGATTTAGTTTGCCGATATAATAAAACGTTTCTTCCCTCTTTGCAGTAATACCGCTATATTGCGCTTTAATTATGCTGTAAATCTTGCCCGAATCACGCACTGCCGATTCATATATAATCTCAAAACCGTTATCACTTAAATATCGTCGTAGATGCGATGCCGCAGTCATGGGTTGTAAAAGCAGTGTGTATTTATCATTTTTTAACCACTCTGCCCTATCAATTATGCCCGATATTACTTCTCCGCCCATACCCGCAATAATTATGGTGTCAACTTCGCCTTCTTTAATGTTTTCAAGTCCATCAGACAGACGGGTTTCAATTTTTGCGCAGCCCGTTTTTTTTATATTGCTTTTTGCTGACAGCAGCGGTTTTTCGTTAATATCACACGCAATTATTCTTTTAGGTTTCTTGGTTTTTTCTATAAAAATAGATAAATAGCCGTGGTCGGCACCTATATCCGCAACAGCGGCGGATACGGGTACCAACCAGGCGATTTTCTCAAGCCGTGGGCTTAGTTTGTACATACTAGTCACCGAAATACTCATTGAGCTTTGCAACCAGCTCAGCACAATCGGTACCGTGGACTTCACATGCCTGTGCAATAGTTTCACCACGTGATGCAGGACAACCCAAGCAATGCATACCTATCTCAAAAAAATATTTAGCACAACCTGTATCCATATCAAGTACGTCACCAATACACATATCTTTTGTAATTTTCATAATAAATTCTCCTTTGTTTTTATTTTTAGAACAACTTTGGTCCGTTATTCATATCTTTTCTTCCGTGCTTATAAAGTTTGCGGTTATCCATCATCCAGAGTTTGCCTGTAAAATCATTTTCAGCGGCAGATTCAAGCGCTTCGCGCATTTCAAAAAGCTCAGCGTCAATCAAGTCAAGTTGGCTGAGTAACTCAGCTTCGATAAACATCGGCCGCACTGCCGCACCAAACTCGGGCTCACCGTGGTGAGATAAAACCATATGCTCAAGCAGCATTGATTTTTCCGACGGTATGCCAAGCGTTTCGGCGGCTTTTCTGATAAGCATTGCGCCTTCGGCTAAGTGCCCGAGCAAATTGCCGCGCACCGAATAGCCCGACGCTATGCCCGTATCAGCAACCTCATATTCGGTGATTTTTGCAATATCGTGCAAAATAGCGCCCGATAAAAGAAGTTCTCTGTCAACAAACGGATAAATTTCGCAAACCGACTCAGCAAGTCGAACGATTGATAGAGTATGCAAAAGTAAACCGCCGCGGAAGGCGTGATGAAGTTTAAAAGCCGCAGGCCAATAAAGCATTGCCGTTCTGTTTTCTTCGAGAATATGCGTCACCAAACGGGATAAATCCTTATCTTCAAAATTTTCGGCAACACTATGTAATTCTTCGTACATGGCGGCACTGTCATACTCTGCTGTTTTAACAAAATCTTCGAGCTTAACGTTGTCCGATTCAATAACGGGACGTATGCGGTCTACACGCAACTGGTCGTTTCCGGCATAAACGCTTATAACGCCCCGAACCTTTACCAGAGAGTTGGCTTCATATTCGCCGTGTTGGGTAGGTATATATCCCCAAAGCTTTGCATTTATCTCACCCGATGCGTCACCGAGCGTCATATTAAGATAGTTGTCCCCTTTTGACGACGTGCGAACTTCAATGGTTTTTACAAGGCAAAAGCCCTCCACCGTACCTTTATTATCAAGTGCATTAAAATTCATATCGGCACCCCTTACCTAAATCATATACTAATTATACTATAATAAATAATTTTTGGCAACCGGCAATTATTTTCAAAAACACCTTGACAATATTTTTTCTTTATGTTATATTATTTAGGCACTATTTTTAAGTTAAATATGTGCTGGTGTAGCTCAGTTGGTAGAGCAGCTGATTTGTAATCAGCAGGTCGGGGGTTCGAGTCCGTCCACCAGCTCCAATTAAAAAGCACTCACTGTTAAGTGGGTGCCTTTTTTATTTGTGTATTGACGGACTCGAACACTGAGAGGGTAAGGCGCGTAAAGAAAACAATTGATAATTGTTTTAAGCGCCGAAGTGCTCGGCGGGTACTGCCATAAGCGGTCGCCGAGTAACCACCATCCCGTGTTTGCCGCTTCGTCTTTTCAGATAGTAAAAACGGATGTGTAGAATTTCTACACATCCGTTTAATTATATTACCTTGTGCGCCAACTCTATCGTGTCGGGATTTTTAGATAACATCATTAAGTTTTGATGCAACTATTAAATCGGCTTGACGGCGAATCTCTCCAAAACTCTTTGAGTCAATTATCATCTTATACGCCGAAAGAATAAGCTCGGCTAGTTCTCCACCTACATCAAGCTGACAAACATCACGCAGGACGGCATTTGCCGAATCCTCACACTGTTGCATACCTTCGGCCTCGTTTATGTAACGGTGAAGTCCTGCAGCGGCACCAATTGCTATGTATGCGGGGGTTATACCAACCTCGAGAGCCAAGCTTGAAGAACCAATAAGACGGTCTGCTGGGGAAAGCTTTCTTGTCGGGTCACCGCCAACTCGCTTACAGGTATCTCTGAGCGCAGTATTTGTAAAGCGGTTAAGAAGGTCGGTAATGTGAAGCATTACTTCTTCAAGTGCTACCCCGTATTTCTTTGAAAGTGCCCTCGCGCTTTCTTCCATAGCGCCCTTAACAATGATATAAACCTCATCCTTGTCGATTGCTTCATAAATATATTCAAGCCCTAAAATGTCGCCGAGATACGCACAAGTGGCGTGTCCCATATTGTGAACATAGAGTTTTCTCTTAAGATAGAAATCAAAAGGAGCAAAAGGAACCATATTCTTAATCTCTGGAATCTCTCCTTTGAAGGCATCCTTATCCACCGGCAAAAAGCCGTAGCTTTCAACACAGACTCTCATCGGGTCTCCGTCCTTCATTTCCTCGGTCTGAACAGGAACCATTCGGCCTATTGAAGCTTCAACAAGTCCAACGTTTTCGTCAAACCATGCCTTTTCTTCATCGTTCAAATATTCCTTAATCATACCCTCAATTACCTTATTTGCATCCATAAGGTTTTCGCAGATAAGGATGTTTAAAGGGGCGGCTCCCCTTTCCTTTCTGAGCTTAAGTCCGTTTGCAATGTTCCCTACAATGAATTTTAGAACATTTACACCGACAGCGGTAGCCATTATATCCGCATCAGCGATTGCTTGTGCTACTGCATCAGGGTTCTTTCCGTCTACAGCCGAAACGTTCTTAACATCAATATCGGTATATCCGTCTGTGCGGATTATTCTTACGGGGTACTGATGCTTTTCGTTAAGGGTATTGACAACCGAATCAACAACATCAACAAATTTCACCTCATAACCCGAGCTTGAAAGTAACATTCCGATAAAGCCACGGCCGATATTTCCGCCGCCGTACATTACAGCTTTCATTTTAAAACCGTCCCCTTAATTAATTTTTTTATATTATACAACACCAATGCAGAATTTGTAAACACCATTTTGTAATAAATAGCCATTTTTGTAAAATTTAAAAAGAAAAGAAACCTCAAAGCTAGGCGTTGTACCCGTAAGGATACAACGCCAGTTTTATTCGCCTTACGGCGAGTTGTATTGCTTCGCAGTTATATTCGGCTAAAAGCCGAGTGTTATTCGCTTTGCGAGTTTAGGAGCGAATAAAATATCACTAAAACCGAAAGGTTTTAATATCACTTTTGATTTATCAAAAATACCACTCTGCGCAAAGCGCAGAATATCACCATTTTCTTGAACCGTCTCAGAGATTATGATATAATGCTTTTGGAGTAGGTGATATAATGTCTAAAAAAATCTTTGATGTGCATTGGATAATTTGTTTTTCCATTTGGCTTGTTGCCGCTTTTGGCTGTTTATTGAGTTTTATTGTAGGCAACGAAACAGGTGAAAATTTGCTATATGCATTTATCGTTTTGTTTGTTTTATTTATCGCACTTTTATTTAGGCCGGTAAGTATTGAATTCGATAAAAAAAGTCTCACAATACATTTTCTCTTCGGGTTTTTCCAAAAACTAAATTGGGATACTGTTTGGAAAGTCGAAAGACAAAGTAAGCCGTCAGACATCATGTATTATCAAATATATGGTGATTCTTATGGCAAAAAAGCATTTTTTACATCACCTAAAATTCCATATAGTCGAAAAATGCAACGATTGTTAAGAGAATATTGGAATAAAGATTTTGGGAAATAATTTCATAGGTTTTAGGTTCTCCTAACAAGTGGAAAATGATATACATTTTCCCTGCTTGCTACGGTATAAGATAAAATTAAAAGATGCACGAAAATTTCGTGCATCTTTTTTGCTATCCTTTAGAGTACGGCTCATAATTGAGGTTTCTCTTTTTCTGTTGTTAGCGGCTTTTTTCGGACAGGTTTTGATTTTCGATGTCTTCAAGCGCTGCACGTGCCGCGGCAATAACAAATGCCGAAAAGGTACACTCTTTTCCTTGAATTGCATTTTCCACTTTCTCGACCACGTCATTTGGAAAACGAATAGTCTTGTTCGTTGTGGGTGGAATTGTGGGTATTTTAAAATTTCCCATATAATTATCTCACAATACATTTGTATTCTTTTTAAAAACTTTTATCATATTTCTTACCGAAAAACTTTGCCGTTAAAAATCCAATTATTTTACGGCACCAGTTAATTTTTTCGGTATAAATAAGCGGTGTTTCTACATACTGCAATTTGTTTGTATTAATATATACGTCCAATAACAGCTCACTCACTCTGCCGTAAAACCTCGCGTGGAAAGCATCATAGTCGGCATCCCTGAATTTTTCTTCCAAAGAAAACAAAATATCAAATAGCCACTCGCAATACTTATCAGATATTTCTTTTTTCATAATATACATATTGAACATATGCGCGCTTGTGCGTTTCTTCAGTTTATCAAACTCAGGGATATACTCGGGATATTTTTCGGCTAAAATTTCCCGTGCGCTCTCGAGCGGTTCTATATGCATTGTATGTTCATAATGCGAATAAAGGTTTTCTATATAATATTTTCTTTTTGCGGGTAAAACAATATCACTGTTTTCGAGCAGTTTATAAAGCGTTTTATCGCTTAAAACTCCGTCAATTCCCTTTTTATTCGCCTTTGGCTCTTTAAAATGGCGGCGGTAGTGGGCAAGACCTAAATAATCGCATTCTAAATTTTTCCAAGCCCAGTAAAGACCGGTTAGTTCACAAAAATTTGGATTTTTATGCGAAATATTATCACCCGTATTGTCAGGTGTATAGCCGATATCTTCCTTTCCCTCTGCGCCTACCTGAACGGGCAGATAGCAGGCATATTCGGGCATCGTATAATTCTTGTGTGCTGCTACGATAATTTTTACCTTCATTATTCGGCTCCGTCTTTTTTGATAACCTGATAAAAGGTTTTAAAGAAAATCTTAAAGTCCATCGACAAACTGCGGTTTTCGCAATAATAAATCTCCATCTGAAGACGCTCTTTAAAATCGGTATTACTGCGACCGTTCACCTGCCAATAGCCCGTAATACCCGGTTTGCAGGTTATGATAGTATCATACGCATCTCCCATATCGTCCTTTTCGCGCCAGAGATACGGACGCGGACCGATAAGCGACATATTGCCGATAAGCACGTTAATAAACTGCGGTATTTCATCAATAGAATATGCGCGTATAAATTTGCCTACAGCTGTTATGCGCGGATCATTTTTAAGTTTTTTAAACTGTTCATATTCTTTTTTCGCTTCTTCGTTTTCAGCAAGATACTCCTCAAGCACCCTATCTGCGTCCTTAATCATCGAGCGGAATTTAAAAATCTTAATTTTTTCGCCGTGATATCCAATGCGCTCCTGCAAAAACATAACAGTATCGGCATCTCCTGATGCTAAAAAGGCGAGTTTTACGAACACATAAATAATTACAAAAACTGCCGTACCAATAATACCAAATATAATATCTATCAAGCGTTTACAAATTTTGTACCCCACCTGTTGCGCTTTTTCCATATTCCAATCCCCTTATAAGCAAATGGGTTTCTTTTAGTATTTGTACAACCATTATATATAATTCGCGGCTATTTGTCAATTTCAACCTTGTTTTTTTATTGACTTGACATTTTTTCTATTATATAATTTGGGTGGTTAAAGGAGTGTTTTCTATGGACTTATCTATGCTTTACTCGGCTCCCACTGATGAAAAGCCGCTCGAGAAACTAATAACCGACGGTGGTTTTTGCGGAATTATGCGTACTATTGCCTGTATCGGAGATAGTTTGTCATCGGGAGAATTTGAATCGTGCGACGAAAACAGCAAACCCGGATACCACGATAATTTTGACTATTCGTGGGGACAGTATCTCGCTCGTATGGCAGGGCTTACCGTACATAATTTTTCACGCGGCGGAATTACCGCGGCTGATTATTACGGTTGGGTTGGAGACCGTATGGGCTATTGGGATGAGAATTTAGCAGCGCAGGGCTATATTATCGCGCTCGGCGTTAACGATTTGTTTTACATAAGCAACGGCGAACTTGAGTTTGGAGATATAACCGACATTGACCTGAACGACTATAGAAACAACAATACAAAAACCTTTGTCGGCAGTTATGCGGCAATTATACAAAGGTATAAGGAAATTCAGCCCAAAGCCAAGTTTTTCCTTATGACTATGCCGCGAACGAGCGAAAACGATACCAACGAACTCGCCAATCGCCACGCCGAATATATATATAAATTTGCCGAAATGTTCGATAACACCTATGTTTTGGATTTTAGGAAATACGCGCCCATATATGATAATCAGTTCAAGAATTTATTTTATCTTGCAGGTCATATGAACGCGGCAGGTTATCTTGTAACCGCACAAATGGTGGCTTCGTATATTGATTACATCATCCGTCATAATATGGATGATTTCAGACAAATCGGTTTTGTCGGCACCGATTTTCATAACGTAAATTATAAGTGGTAAAAAAATATGTTTAATTTTTTTGTAGATACTTCCGCCGTTTCGGGCGGCAACGTTTATATTAAAGGGCAAGATTATAATCATATAAAAAACGTTTTAAGGATGCAAACGGGCGATACCTTCCTTGTGAGTTTTGACTGCAAAAGTAATCTTTGCCGTTTGACTGCTTTTGAAAACAGCACCGCCGTTTGCGAGATTATAAAGGAAAATTACAATAATACCGAATTGCCTATAAAAATTTATCTTTTTCAAGGCCTTCCAAAGTCAGACAAAATGGAGTTTATAATTGAAAAGGCCGTAGAGCTCGGCGCTTATTCAGTTATACCAACCGAAACGGAGCATAGTGTTGTAAAATTTGATGAAAAAAAGAAAGCGGCTAAAGTGGCTCGTTGGCAAAAAATTGCGGAAAGCGCGGCAAAGCAAAGTAAACGCAATATAATACCCGAAATTAACGAGTGTTTAGATTACAAACAAGCACTGGAATTTGCCAAAACCCTTGATTTATTGCTGGTGCCCTATGAGTGCGCAAATGGTATGGCGGCAACCAAAACTGCACTCGGTAAAATTAAAAAAGGTATGTCGGTTGGTATTATTATCGGCCCCGAAGGCGGATTTAGCGAAGCAGAAATCGATGCTGCTAAAGATATCGGCGGTGAAATACTTTCTCTCGGAAAACGCATTTTGCGCACCGAAACCGCCGCTGTTACGGCAATTTCTTTATGTATGCTATATGCGGAAACGGAACTTGATTAAATGAAAAATTTACCCACGGCGTTTGTAACGCGTATGAAAAAACTACTAAATGAAGAATACACCGATTTTGAAAAAGCCCTGAATGAAAAAAGCGTTCGGGCTTTTCGTGTAAACACCGATAAAATTTCAGTGGCAGATTTTGAGAAAATCAACCCTTTTTCCACCGAAAAAATACCCTACGTGGATAACGGATACTATTTTGACGACGATAAAATCGGTCACCACCCTTTTCATCACGCAGGTTTAATTTACGTGCAGGAGCCGGCCGCTATGGCACCTGCTGAGTGTGTTGATATAGAGAAAAATTGGTATATCGCCGATATGTGCGCTTCGCCCGGTGGAAAAAGCACACAGCTTAAAAATAAAATACCAAATGGTGTTCTTTTATCAAACGAGATTATTCCGTCGCGATGCAAGATACTTACAGGCAACGTTGAGCGCTTAGGGCTTACAAACACCGCCGTTACCTGTATGGATACTTCACACCTTGCTAAGCTTTTTGAAGGACGTTTTGATTTGGTTATGTGCGACGCTCCCTGTTCGGGAGAAGGTATGTTCCGAAAGGACCAAACGGCGATTGATGAGTGGAGTGAAGAAAACGTCCAAATGTGTGCGCGCCGTCAAGCCGAGATACTTGATAATGCTGCGCGGCTGGTAGTTGGCGGCGGTTATATAGTATATGCCACCTGCACTTTTTCACTCGAAGAAAACGAAATGGTGGTGGACTCCTTTTTATCCCGTCACGAAAATTTTGAGCTTTATCCTGTGACTGCGCGCGTTAAAGAAAATACCGAAAACGGCATTTATTTTGACGGTTGCAAAACTGAAAACATACACTTTTGCCGCCGCTTTTATCCGCATAAAAACAAGGGTGAAGGGCAGTTTATGGCGGTATTAAAAAACAAAGATGAACCTCCCAAAAGCTATAACGCACCAAAAATACCTGCAAAGATAGACAAAACGGTAGTGGAATTTTTAAATGATACATTAACCGATTATGATTTATCCTACGTTACTTTCAACGGCGATACACCCGTATATTTTACCCCCGATTTCGATTTAAGTGGCGCAAAGGTATTTGCTAAAGGAATAACAATAGGTGAAATACGCAAAAATTATATTCTCCCCCACCATCAGTTTTTTATGGGGCTGGGAAAAAGTTTTAAGCGCAAAATAGAACTTACTGCCGAATCAGAAGACCTTAAAAAATATCTACGCGGTGAAGAAATACCGACTGCTTGTGAAAACGGCTGGGCGGTAGTTACCGTTGAAGGATGTACAGTCGGCGGTGCAAAGGTGGTAAACGGCACCGCTAAAAACCACTACCCTAAGGGACTACGATTAGGATTTAGGGGTTAGGATGTAGAATTTAGAGAAAACAACCGATAGAAAATTCTATCGGTTGTTTTTATCTTTTAGGATATTTGAGATTTTCGGGCAGACCTAATAGATAATCTGCAGAAACACCGTAAAATTTGCAGAGTGTAATAATATGTTCGGCAGGTAACGGTCTATGTCCGTTTTCATACTGCGCAAAATAAACCTTCATCAACTTGATGAATTGTTTGAACTATGTACCGAAATCGGTATTTTAGCATATCTACAAGATTTGGTAAAATACGATATCGACGAACGTCGTTTTAACCAAAACGGGTTAGACGGTTTTGGAAAGGAAGCACTGCCGCATCTTATTGAGCGGCAGTACAATGCAGTAAATAAATTGTGGGCATTATTAGACAGCGAAGATTTCCCAAAATAATTTCTAAGTCCTATATCCTAAATCCTAGTCCCTAAATCCTGTGTTGCGGGGTTGTTAAGCACTTTGCCATCTTTATCAAATCTTGAGCCGTGACACGAGCAATCCCAACTGTGTTCTTGCTTGTTCCATTTAAGCGCGCAACCAAGGTGCGGACAGCGCGGTGATGTTGGCGTTATGAGATTAATGGTTGTTTCGACGGCATTTACAGCCAACTGCGGATGTAAAATACTTCTTGCGGGTGAAAAAAGGTCTGCAAACTCATTTTCTTTACCCATTATCAAATCAACAAGAATATTTGCCGCAACCAAAGACAGCGTCATCCCCCATTTATTAAAGCCCGCCGCAACAAACATATCTGGTGTGTTTTTCGAATACTTTCCTATATACGCTATATTATCGAGCGTCATGCAGTCCTGCGTTGCCCACTCGGACTTTATTTTTACAGGACCCAAATACCGCTTCGCGAAATCGCGCAGTTCGTTAAATCCGCCGCCATTTTTGCCGGTTCTGTGTGAGCCGCCGCCGAGCAATAATGTATCCCCATAGTTTCTAAAGGATAACCCCAACAAATTTTCGTCCACGTACATACCGTTTATCTGTTTTGTGTTCTCTAACGCCAAAACATACGAGCGATGCTGATACATTTTTAATGGATACAAACCGTGCTTATTAAAAATTGGGAAATGTGTGGCAACTATGGTGCTTTTCGCCGTTATTTTACCGCCATCATAAAGATAATTTTTGCCGTCATAACCTATGATTTTGGTGTTTTCATAAATTTTAAGTCCGCGAGATATATTCGCTATAAATTTTAAAGGGTTAAACTGCGCTTGATTTTTGATTTTTATCGCGCCCGCTATTTTTAACGGCAAATCTGTCTTGCTTAAAAATTCTGCTGCCACCCCGATTTTATTAAGTATTGCTAGTTCCTTTGCGGTTTTTTTGTTATCACCTGAAAAAACATAGGAATCGCAAACTTCAAAATCGCAGTCGATATTTTTGCATATTTCTTTATACTGCTCTACAGCCCGATTATTCGCCTTGAAATATTGCCGCGCCGCTTTTTCGCCGTATCGTTTTGAAATATCACTATAAATATACCCGTGTTGCACAGTAATTTTAGCGGTGGTGTTTTTGGTAACACCCGATGCTATTTTATTCTGTTCCGCAAGAATATAATCGACTCCGTTTTGTTCTAACCGATAAGCGCATAACAACCCTGCCATACCGCCGCCGATTATTAGGACATCTGTTTTTATATCGTCTTTGAGTTTCGGAAACTCGGGTAACTTCACGTTTTTTTCCCATAAAGAATTTTGCATAATAATTCACCAAGAATATTATGCGGATATTTTTTTATTTTATTTAAAAAGGGGCTTGTTCACCCCAAAAACAATTTTTTCATATATTGTTTTAGGAGGTGAATTTTATGTGTAATTGTGAAAATCGTTTCAGTTGTTTGACCCTCGGCTTTATTGCCTCTCTCATTATCGGCGTTGTTACCGCGTTTTTGCAAATCACCGCCGTTATCGCCGTAACACCTGCTTTCCTCTGGGTAACACTCGGTATTGCGGTGGTTTACCTTGCCGCTAACCTGTTTGCCGCGCGTGGCGGTTGTTGTGCCGCAGTATCTGCTGTTTTGGCGGGTATTTTAGGCACTATACTCTTCTCGGTTGTTCTTTTGGCCGTTACCTTTGCGGCTACAAGCGTTATCGGTGCTATAATTGTTGGTCTTTTGCTTTTCTTCTTTTCTTTAACCATTACCGCCACCGCCTGTCTTGTAAAATGCAGAGCTAACTGCGATTAATTTCTAAATCCTAAATCCTAAATCCTAACCCCTAAAATAAAAAAGACGGCCTACGCCGTCTTTTTTATTTTACTATTTCACCAACGCCTGAAAGCACATACTTCGGTCTGTACGGAAATTTATCTATATCTTCTCTGCTTGTAACGCCGCTGAGTACGAGCACCGTATCAACGTTTGTCTCAATTCCCGCTATTATATCGGTATCCATCCTATCGCCAATAAATGCGATTTCTTCGCTGTGGCAATCTAACTTTTTGAGTCCGTGGCGGAGCATAAATGGATTAGGTTTGCCGATGAAATACGCTTTTTTGCCGGTTGCTATCTCAATAGGAGATATCAAAGCACCCGTAGCAGGAACAACGCCGCGCTCGGTAGGACCCGTAATATCGGGATTGGTACCGATAAGTTTGGCGCCCTTATTTACAAGTTCTATCGCCTTTTCGATCTTTTCAAAACTGTAGGTACGCGTTTCGCCCACAACAACGTAATCGGGGTTTACGTCGTTCATATAAATACCCTGGTCATAAAGTGCTTTGGATAGCGCCGCTTCGCCTATAACGTATGCGGTGCAGTCTTTGTTTTGACTGTACAAAAAAGCCGCTGTTGCCATAGCACTTGTGTAAAAATGGTCATCTGAAACATTAAGCCCCATACGCTTTAATTTCATACTGAGTTCCTGCGGTGTTTTTTCTGGGCTATTTGTTAAAAACACGAATTTTTTGCCACTGTCTATCATCCAGTTAACAAACTCTGGAACGCCGTCGAGCACCTTGTTGCCGTGGTAGATAACGCCGTCCATATCGCATATAAATCCGACTTTTTCTTTTATTTCTTTCATTTAAAACCACCTTTAGTTTATACCGCTTTCGCCACCGTTAAGCACAGATTCGGCGCGTTCGGGTTCTTCTGCGTTTTGCTCATTTTCCGCTGTTTCCTTTTCGGCTTTTAATTTTTTAAACGCACTTCTTATACTGCTTATCGCACCGAGAGCGCAGAAGAAAAGTCCCAAAGCAAGATCACCAAAATAACTGCCTGCAACGTCGGGCTCACCTAAAAATACGTACGCGCCGCGTACCGCTTCAAAGAAGGTGGGAGCATAATCTACTTCGCCCGCGGTGAACCATTCTTGATATACTACGTATACGTCATTTGCAAGGCATAAATACCACGCAATTACAAGCACTATAACAGCTGCGATTATTGATATAATTATTCCCTTTTTACTTTCACGTTTTGCAAAAAAACTATAGCCCTTCATAGCACATATTATTCCGATAAAACCACTGATAGATGCGATATATCCAATCTGATAAAGCACATACCAGAGTATACCTCCCACAAGTGAAAACAACAGTGCACCGACAGTACCTGCAACAACGTTTTCTTCTCTATCATTTATCTCGTTTTTTACATTATAGTTTTCCATTTCAAATCCCCCTATACCTTTAATCTAATTATACAAATCAATGTTTTTCGTGTCAACTCTTTTAAGCTTTCAAAATTTTCTATTGGCTTTGCTAAATCTTCAAAACACATATTTCTCCATTATTTTTTAAGCACCCAATATTTTATCACACCAAGGCATTCTCTGAGAGTTCCCGGCACCAACGAATGCCATCTGGTTGAACTATGTTTATGTGTTATCTTTTCAAGCCCCTCGGTCCTCGCAATACAGCCCGCACGAAAAACGTGATACTCATTTGTTATATATGCTACCGTATACTCTTTTTCAAAAATTTCATCAAGTATTTCTTTAGAATACACAAAGTTTTCAAAAGTATTTGTGGCTTTTTCTTCTTTTATAATTTTTTCTCTTGGCACACCACGATTTATGAGATACTTTTCCATCGCCGCGGCTTCGGTTATATTTTCCTGCATACCTTTACCGCCAGTTACAACTATTACGGCATTTTGGTTTTGCTCGTAATATTTTACTGCGGTGTCAAGTCGGTCGGCAAGTGCGGCGCTGGGCTTATCGCCATGCACTGCGGCGCCGAGTACTATAACGGCGTCTTCCTTGTGAGTTGCGTTATCAGATGAGCCGAATATAAGCAAAAATCCAACAAACGCGATAACCACTGCAAAACCAATACCGAGTACCCAAAACACAAATGCGGGTATTTTTTGTAAAACAGAGCTTGGCAAGGCGCCTATAGTTAAGAGCAAAAAGCCAAGCAAAAAAGTCAGCACTATACCTGCATTAAAGTTCGAAACCAAGGATATGCCTATGCCGTTTATCGTGATAGCGGCACCTATTATTAAAATAATTATTCTTATAACTATATTCATAAAACCACCAAAATAATAATAACACATTCTTTTTCAGTTTACAACGCAAAATAAAACCGCGAGAATTCTCGCGGTTAAAATTTTTCTATACCTTTAAAACTGTTTTCTTTTTGGTCAGTAATTGAACTGCTAACACTGCAACTACCAGACCTAATCCTATGACATCGGTTACAATACCCGGATATATAAGCAACAGTCCGCCTGCGACGCTTACTATTCTTTCATACCAACGCATATTATGTAAGAAATAACCTTCGAGCGCGGCTGATACCGCAAATATACCAACAAACGAAGTGATACAAATGAGGATTACTTCCCACGCGGATGTGTCAATAAACAGCATTGCGGGGTTAAGAGCGAATACATACGGCACTATAAATGCGCCGATAGCAAGTTTTGTGGCAGTAAACGCCGTTTTCATCGGGTTCGCACCCGCGATTGCCGCACCCGCATAAGCCGCCAACGCTACGGGCGGAGTCAGGTCCGCTACGATACCGAAATAGAAAACAAAGAAATGTGCGGCTATCATCGGAACGCCCATCTGAACCAATATCGGCGCACAGGTTGCTGCCATAATGCAGTAGTTTGCGGTTGTGGGAACACCCATACCGAGCACAATACAGCAAAGCATTGTAAGGAACAAGGCAATAATAACCTGATTGCCAGCTAAGGTAACTATACCGTTAAAGAGCATATATGCAAGTCCCGTAACGCCGATAATACCGGCAACTATCCCTGCAACACCGCAAGCGGCTGCCACGGTAATCATACCCTGTCCGCCTGCCGCTAATGCTTCAAGCAGTTTCATAGGTGTCATACGGGTTTCTTTTTTGAACATACTAACCACTATTGCAACAACGATAGCTATTGCCGCCGCATAAGCGATAGAGCGCGTGCTTGTACCTACAAGATAGATAAGCAAAATAAGCGGTAAGAGTAAATACGTTTGTTTGAGTAACGGTTTTAGGCGCGGAATTTCATCACGCGTAAGTCCTCTGAGTCCCTCTTTTTTGGCCTCCAAATGCACAGTAATAAATACACCTGCAAAATAAAGAACTGCGGGTAAAATTGCCTTAACAACTATGTTTGAATAAGGCACGCCAACCGTTTCTGCCATAAGGAAGGCAGCGGCGCCCATAATCGGCGGCATTATTTGTCCGCCGGTTGAAGCCGATGCTTCTGCAGCGGCGGCAAACTCGGGTTTATAGCCCGTTCTTTTCATAAGCGGTATAGTGACCGCACCCGAACCCACGGTGTTTGCAACCGATGAGCCCGATACCATACCTTCAAGCGCACTCGCTACAACCGCAACCTTTGCGGGACCACCCGAAAAGCGACCTACAAGTGCATTTGCAATTTTTATGAAGAAATCAGCGATTCCCGTACGCTCCAAAAACGCACCGAAAATAATAAACATTACTATATATTTTGAGCAAACGTTGATGGGGGTTGAGAGAATACCTTCTTTTGAATAGAACAACACACGCACGTTTTCGGTGATTCGCGCCAATATACTAGGGTTTGTAGACCCCCACACAAGAGCATAAACAACCAATGCACCTGCAACGCATAAAATCGGTAAACCAACACTTCTTCTGCAAAGCTCGGCAAGGCACAAAATACCAACAATGCCAATTACAACTTCTATTGTCGTAATCTTGTAACGAGCCACAATTTCCAGCGCATTAAAGGTGTAATACAAAAACGAGCCGGTACCTGCAACCATAAGAATAACATCATACCACGGCATAAAGTTTACCTTTTGTGCGCCTTTTTTGGCGGGAAACACCAAAAAGCCGATAAACATAATAAATGCCATAAACGACGTAAGACGTATTTCGTCAAGCCAAGTGGCAAAAAGCGTTACGTAAATGCAAAACAGTGAGAAGGTTGCCAAGACACAGTTTACTATAAGTTTCGGAGTGCCTTCCCACAGTCGCGTGTTGGATTCACGGTCGAATTTTTTCATAACCGAATCCAAGTCCATCGGCGCTTCTTCGGTTACCTTCTTTTTCTTTAAAAAAGCCATAGAATCCTCCTTGCTAAAAATATGAAAATTGGCTGCAGATAATTTCACTGCAGCCAATAAGATAAACTTAATTTAAACTATTTGGCCTCTACTGTAACGCCCTTCTCGGCAAAGTATTTAGCCGCACCTTTGTGGAAAGGAACGGTCATACCGTCAGTGGCATTTTCAATCGATAACTCAGCCGCTTTTGCGTGAGTGATCGAATCTTTGTTATCGAAGATTGCTTTTGTAAGATTGTAAACGTCAGTTTCGCTGGCTGATGCGCTTACAATAAGGGTTGCTTTGATGGTAACGGTTGTCACGTCAGCCGTTTGTCCACTGTAAGTATTTGCAGGAATTTTATAAGTAGCATAGAAAGGCGATGCTTCCATTACCTTTTTGGCTACATCTCCGTCAATCGGGATAAGATATACTGTAGAAGTTGCGGAAAGCTCCTGAATAGCGGGTGTGGGTGCGCCTGCAACGATAAATGCGGCATCAATTTTGCCATCCTTCAAAGCATCGGCAGAATCAGCAAAAGACTGGTACTGGGGAACGATATCTGTTTCGCTGAGTCCTGCTGCAGTAAGAACGTCTATCGCGTTGAAGTAAACGCCCGAACCTGCAGCACCGATAGAAACCTTTTTACCGCGGAGATCTGCAACCGTTTTGATTTCAGGATTCATTGTTACGAGCTGAACCGCCTCTGCATAAAGGCCGCCAACTACACGGAAGGAATCAATTTTACCTTCCTTTTCAAATGTGCGAAGTCCGTTCCAACCATAATCCATAACATCAGACTGAACGGTGCCTAACTGATAGTTACCAGCATCAATACCGAGAATATTGGCTTTTGAGCCATCGGTTGAAACAACATTTACTGTGATACCTGTAGCAGATTTAATCTGATTCCCGAGAACACCACCGTATCCGTAATATGTACCGGCAGTGCCGCCTGTACCCATTGTCATAGTAGTGCTACCTGCACCACCGCAAGCTACGAGTGTGAAAGCAAGAGCCATTGCTAACACTAATGCAATAATTTTTTTCATAATTTTTCTCCTTTAATATAATATTCCCAAGTATTATACCATCTTTTTTCGCATTTTGCAATGTTTTTCATTTAAATTAACAACGACAACACAAATAATTATTTTTTCTTATAACACTTTTTGCTTTGTATTACGAAAACCAAAACCCTGTTTTTAAAACAGGGTTTTGGTTTTTTAATACACAATAAATTACTCTATATCAAGAAAATCTTTTCTATAGTTGATTCCGAACGATTCGGTAACCGCCTTCAGTTCTTCATCGCTAATAGTATTTATTTGCGGCAGGTGGGCTATAATCATATAAAGTTGTGCCGCCTTTTCAACCGTTTCTATAAGACCGAACGTTTCGTCCATATCTCTACCCACGCCGTAAATACCGTGACCTCCCCAAACTACAAGGCGGTATTCCTTCATCTTTTCGGCGGTTGCAATACCTATTTCGTTATTGCCGCAAACCATCCAAGAAAGTACGCCGATGCCATCGGGAAAAACAATAATACACTCGGTGCACATTCCCCAAATTGTGCGGGTGAACTTTTTATCATCAAGATCATGAACGTGTGTCATAGCAAGTGTGTATGTGGGGTGAGCATGCATAACAATTCTGTTTTTCGGGTCAATTTTAAGGCGCGCCATATGGCTCATTAAGTGGGCAGGCAGTTCGCTTGTGAATTTTCCGCCATCCTTATAACCCCAAAGAAGCTCGGCTGTTTCGCCATCCTCTGCTATGCGGATGATACCGAGGTTGGTTTCGGGGTCGTTCTCAATATTTTTAAAATACTTGCCCGTTCCCGTAACTATAAATATTTTTCCTATAAGCTCGGTTGCATTAAAACCGATTGGGATGGTACGAATTACGTTGTTAAGGTCAAGATACTCTGCAACCTGCTCTTCTTCGAGCATATAGCTGATATTTCCGCCGTTTCTCTCATCCCATCCTTGACGGTACATATTAGCGGTTGCCTCTTTCATATCCTCCACAAACGGAGCTGTCATAATATTTTTCATTAAAATTACCTTCTCTTTGCTAAGACTTCATTTTCATAAATTTTTACAACGCTAAACCACTCGCCGTCGAGGGCTACGCCGCACTGTTTACAGTATTCATCCCAAACGTCGCCAAAGGGCATCGTTTTGAGTTCCTCTGCCTTTACCATAATCTCTGTCCAATTATTACTGTTTTGCAGCTCAGTCATATCGGGAGAAAGCAATGCCATAAGCAATGCCTTTTGAACATTTCTAAAGCCCACTGTCCAAGCCGAGATTCTGTTTATGGAGGCATCAAAATAATCGAGTGCTATTTTAACTCTGCTATCAAGTCCGCCGCAGCGCACTATTTCTTTGCAGATTTCTCTTGTTTCATCATCTAAAAGCACAACATGGTCGGAATCCCAACGGATAGGTCTTGTTATATGTAGCGCGATTTCAGGGAAGAACGCAAGAAGAGCCGGAATCTTATCCGAAACCACCTCTGTCGGATGATAATGCCCGTTATCCATAAGCGGTATACACTTATCCTTGTTTTCGGCTGCGTAGGACAGTGAAAATTCCGCACTGCCTACCGTATATGCCTCAACACCGATACCGAACACTTTAGATTCAACACAGGGCTTAACCTTGTTAAAATCAAACGGTTCTGACAAAATTTCATCAATCGATTCCTTATATCTTACACGCGGTCCCATCCTATCGGCAGGAATATCCTTAAAGCCGTCACCCGTCCATATATTCATAACACACGGCTGACCTAATTCTTCGGCTAAGTACTGTGAGATTCTTATACACGCTTTACCGTGTTCGATCCAGAACTTGCGTGTCTCTTCATTTGGACTTGAAAGGGTTAACGGGTCACATTTCGGGTGCGAGAAAAACGTTGGATTAAAATCACAGCCAAGATTTCTCGCTTTGCAGAAATCTACCCACCGTTTAAAGTGTTTGGGCTCAATTTTATCTCTGTCTACCCATCCGCCATTTTGGTCATCGAAGATGGCGTAGCAGGCGTGTAGGTTGAGCTTTTTGGTTCCTGGACAAAGCTTTAGCACCATATCTATATCCGCCATAAGCTCTTCAGGGGTTCTTGCGCGACCGGGGTAATTTCCCGTCGTTTGTATGCCACCGCTAAGTGAATCAACCTTTTGGTCAAATCCCCTAACGTCATCGCCCTGCCAACAATGTAATGCTACGGGAACCTGCATCAGTTTCTTTATCGCCTTATCGGTATCAACGCCGATTTTAGCATACATTTCTTTAGCTTCTAAATATCTACTCATTTCATATCTCCTTGATGCTAAATGATTTTTTTACAGTTTCTCTTGCTTTTTCAAGCGTAAACTCACTATCAAGGTACATAAACTGCGCTATAAGATTACCTATAGCCGTCGCCTCGGTAGGACCTGCAAGTACACGCTTGCCCGTATATTCTTTGGTAAGTTTGTTTAGATAACTATCCTTGCTGCCGCCGCCGATAATATTAATTAAATCAACCTGTTTGCCGCTGACTTTTTCAATGATTTTAACCGCCTCGTTGTATGAGTTTGCAAGGGAATGGTAAACCGAGCTTAACACATCGCCTATCGGCAGTTCTGGTTTTCCAAGATAATTTCTTATAGCGGTTATCATGTTTTCGGGAGCCGTAAATTCGGATGCATTGGGGTTGATTAACTCCTTAAAATCGCTTTCCATAGCCATATTCATCATCTCATCATAGCTATACTTTTTATCAAGGTTTCTTCTTATGTTCTGGAACAACCACATACCCATAATGTTTTCAAGGAAACGATAACGATGATTAATACCGCCTTCGTTTGTAAAGCCGCCGTCTAATGCATCCACCGTTAAAATCGGCTCTTTATTTTCAGTACCTATAAGACTCCACGTGCCCGAAGAAATATAAACGCCGTTATCCCCTACGGGACACGCTGCTACAGCCGACGCTGTATCATGCGACGGACAGAAAATGACGGTAGTGTCAAAACCGACTTCGCGCTTTACCTCTTCGCTTAAACTTCCCACAACCTCTGTAGGCAGCGATAATTTTGTGAAAATATCAGTTTTTATGCCTAAAAGATTTAAAAGTTCCGCATCGCGTTCACGTGTATTTGCATTAACTGTTGCCCCAGTTGTAGCGTTTGTGTATTCATTTTTTATAACACCTGTCAGTTTATAGGAAAGATATTCGGGCATCATCAAAAAATGTGCCGCTTTTTCCAATTTGCCCGATTTCTTATCACAGTAAAGCTGATAAATCGTGTTGAAATTTATAGGTTGTATACCCGTTCTTTTGTAAAGTTCTTCGCGGGGAATAATTTTATCTATTTCTTCGGGTATACCGTTCGTGCGGCTATCCCTATAAGAAAACACAGGCATAATTTCCTGCTTATTCTCATCCAAAAGAACGTAATCTACACCCCAAGTATCAATCGCAACCGTATCAGGTATTGCGGCTTTTTCGCCGCAAACACGTAGTCCCGCTTTAACTTCTTTCACCAGATGCTCGATATCCCAAACAAGCGAGCCGTTCTTCTCGATTATATTATTTTCAAAACGATAAATCTCTTGCTGCTTTAAAATACCATTTTCAAGCCAACCTAATATGTGTCTGCCACTTGAAGCGCCTATATCAATAGCCAAACAATATTTCAAAAAAATGCCCCCTTTTATATATCTATAGTGATTTTACCATAAATAAGTTATGCCTTGCAACTGTTTAATTGCTTTTTTGTTGAAAAAATCACACAAAATTTCATAATTGATTATACAAAAACAGGTCAAGCGCTATAAAAACGCTTGACCTATACTATTTGTGTTAATCTATATGAATAGTTTCTCCCGACTTAACGCTGTATACTTTACTGTCAACATCCAACCAAACCGTTAATAACGTGGGGTTGTAAACGGTATGTCCGTCGGCACTGTATACCAACCTCTTGTAAGCTTCTACATACTCATATATTTCCATATTGGTTGCATACCACATCTCATCATTGTTAGCAAGTTTTTTGCAAATTTCCTCGATACGCTCCCAATTATCATCCCTATCAAATTCATGACTGTGCCCCCAGATATAAAGCAGACGCGGAACACGCCTTGCGTGATAGGCCTTGGGCGAAATATCAAGATTTAAGAATTTATCGATATATTCCATAATTTTAGGGTTATTATGATGGGCAGACGGCATCCACGCGTGAAAATCGGCGGGCAGCATAAAAGAATCGTTGTCGCCGCCGAGCGTTCTGGCATATACAATATCAAGCTCGGTGAGATAATTTTTTATCTGCTCATAATTTCCGAAATTGCCCATCTGGGTTATGCCCGAATCTGCGTATGCCATACCGCGAATAATGGTACCGCATTTTGCTTCAAGTTCAAGTCGGCAATCAAGCACGTCGCGTATTCCTTCAATGGCTCTCAGGTTGCCACACGCTCTATGGTTAGCGCCGTGAACGGCTATTTCGTGACCGCGGGATAAAAAATATTCCTTAATCTCTTCGGGTGTGAAGTTTACCTTTCTTACGTAATCACAGTTAAAATTAAATGTCGCCTTCATCCCGTACTTATCAAATATCCCAACCAAGCGTTTGTCCGACAGTATAACACCGTCGTCATAGCTGAAAGTAACGGCTTTCGCCTTACCGTCAGGGTAACGCATAAAAACTGAACGCATACAACCACTCCTTTTACTTTGTTAAATTGTATCATTTTTTCGGTGAAAATGCAATCTTTAAAAACTACTTAACCTTCGTTTGCGTATTAAACATAGACCGCCGTTACGGTTTACAGGTCAATCCACTCGCCGTGCGCGGGGTTGATGAACACCCCATCGGGAACAAGGCGTAAAAATTCTTCTTTAAACTCCTCAATTATTTCAGGCGGACTGATACTCGGGAAGTCCATATGGTGCGGTATCAGCACCTTGCATCCGATTGCGGCAGCAAATTCCGCCTTCTTTTTTATATTGGCGCTATCGCCTGAACGCTGAATGATGGCAATATCGGGTTTCAGCGCCTTGCAGATGTTGAACTGCTCGGGAGTTGGGTCGTTGCCCCATAGCAATATGGTTGTTCCGTTCGGCAAGGTTAACAGATAGTTGCGGTATTCCATACTGCCTATCCCCTGCATTTCATTAACCTGCTCATCCTCCACGCAGCAGCGATGCTTTGCCAATCGCGCACATTGGTCGTTGAATCCTATTTTCTGGTCGGTGTGGCGACCGTACAAAGCGCGAATCTTGATTGTATCGAAATCCAATTCGGTATCGGGGTACATCGGATAGATGCGTGTCGGCGTGTAATTAAGCCACTTCGCCAACGGCATTGCCGTTTGTTCGCCGCACAACAAAAGCGGCTGATATTTTTCAACAAGTTTTGGAATATCTGTAATGTGGTCATAGTGCGCGTGAGAAAGGCACAGAATATCGCATTTCTCAATCGCTTCCCACGTTAACGGTGTACTATCGCAATCGGTGACAAACGGGTCACTTACCACTGTCACACCGTCACAACGTATCTCAAAGCAGGTTACCGACAACCATTTAATCGAAACCCCAAACTTATTACTCATAATTTTTCTCCTTATGTGTTTTAATGTGTTTATTATAACGCGTCCTACAGTGAAACGCAACAAAACGATTAAAAATAATTATAGGGTAATTACGCAAATGATAGTGGTTAGATATTTAGCGGCATCACCTGTTAGTATCTTTTCAAGTTTTTCTTGAACTTTTTATGATTATCTTATATAATGTACTCAGTTGTTTCAATACCGACAGTTCGTTTGTACCATCCTGTCGTAAAACAAAACCAGGGCTGCTTTTTATAATGATAAGGGTGGCTCTGCGTTTTGCAGAGCCATTTTCTTTTAGGAGTTAATATTATGCTGTTATCTTGGCTGAAAAGAGAAAAGAAAGAAACCGCCATACTGCTAAGGTGTATACCTGCAACGGTTGTTTCTTTGTTCGTGGTTAGTGTTATATGTATGAATCTTCTCGCTAACAAAACTCTCGTTAAAACCGATTGGATTGCGCTTGACGGCGGTATTCTGATATCTTGGCTGTCATTTTTGTGTATGGATATCATAACAAAGCACTTCGGTCCAAAGGCATCGAATAAAATAGCTATTCTGGCATCATTCATTAATCTGCTCACCTGCGTCATCTTTTATATCGCAGCTAGCATCCCCTCGAACGCGAGTGATTACACCGCACTTAATAGTATTCTTGGCGGTACGTGGTTCATTTTGCTTGGAAGCACCGTAGCGTTTCTCGCATCGGCGGTTATCAATAATTTTCTAAATTGGGCGATAGGACGGATATTTTATAAAAATCCCGACGGAAAATTATCATACGCCGCAAGGACCTATGTTTCCACCTTTATCGGTCAGTTTATGGACAATCTCATTTTCTCGGTTATCGTGTTCGTTTTCTTTGCACCTGTTTTCTGGAACGGTTTTCATTGGACGCTGTTGCAGTGTACAGTATGCGCTTTAACGGGCGCTGTGGCAGAGCTTATTATGGAAATTATTTTTTCACCCGTCGGCTTCTATATCACAAACAAGTGGAAAACGCAAAATATCGGACAAGAATATCTTACCTATATTAAGGAGAATAAATAAAATGAAAATATTAATAACGGGTACTTCGAGGGGCATTGGAAAAGCCATTGCCGAGTTATTTTTAGCAGAAAATCACGAGGTTATAGGCATTGACCGACACTCATCAAGCATTAATCACTTAGGTTATAAACATTATCAGCTTGATATCCGCCTTTACAATTCCCTGCCCGACATACAGGGAATTAACGTTTTAATTAACAATGCGGGAACGCAAAACGAGGACGATATTGATATAAACCTGAAAGCGCTTATTCATATAACCGAAAAATACGGTATTCAAAAAGAAATACGCTCTATTCTTAATATCGGTTCGGCGAGTGGACACACCGGCTCTGAGTTTCCCGAATATGCCGCAAGTAAGGGCGGTGTTATTGCTTACACAAAAAACACTGCCCTGAGAGTAGCACCCTTTGGCGCAACCTGTAACAGTTTGGACCCCGGCGGTGTACTCACTCCACTTAATGAGTGTGTTATAAACGACCAAAAACTCTGGGCGCAGATTATGGATGAAACGCCGCTGAGAAGGTGGGCGACTACAGAAGAAATTGCTCGGTGGGCGTATTTCTTGACCGTAACAAACACTTTTTGCACCGGACAAAGCATCGTTGTCGATGGCGGTGAATCTATCAATCACAAATTTATTTGGAAAGATTAAATTTGATTTTATTTGTATAGAAATAAGATTATAAAAGCTTAAAAGCGCGTAAGAAGTTTATTTTTTCACTTCTTACGCGCTTTATTATTTTAAGTCGCCTTATTTTATGGGCTTTTGAGCGTATTGAGCTTTTTTGCAGACCCTTTTGAAAGTATAAGTTAAAGGTCAATCCACTCGCCGTGTGCGGGGTTGATAAACACCCCGTCGGGAACAAGGCGTAAAAATTCTTCCTTAAATGCCTCAATTATTTCGGGCGGACTGATACTCGGAAAGTCCATATGGTGTGGTATTAGCACCTTGCATCCGATTTCAGCAGCAAATTTTGCTTTATCTTTTATTCCTTCAAAGCCCGAACGCTGTATGATGGCAATATCGGGTTTCAGCGCTTTGCAGATGTTTTTCTGCTCGGGAGTTGGGTCGTTGCCCCATAGCAATATGGTTGTTCCGTTCGGCAAGGTTAACAGATAGTTGCGGTATTCCATACTGCCTATCCCCTGCATTTCATTAACCTGCTCATCCTCCACGCAGCAGCGATGCTTTGCCAATCGCGCACATTGGTCGTTGAATCCTATTTTCTGGTCGGTGTGGCGACCGTACAAAGCGCGAATCTTGATTGTATCGAAATCCAATTCGGTATCGGGGTACATCGGATAGATGCGTGTCGGCGTGTAATTAAGCCACTTCGCCAACGGCATTGCCGTTTGTTCGCCGCACAACAAAAGCGGCTGATATTTTTCTACAAGCTTTGGAATATCTGTAATGTGGTCATAGTGCGCGTGAGAAAGGCACAAAATATCGCACTTCTCAATCGCTTCCCACGTTAATTCAGTACTTTCGCAATCGGTGACAAACGGGTCACTCACCACTGTCACGCCGTCACAGCGTATCTCGAAACAGGTTACCGACAGCCATTTAATCGAAACACCAAACTTATTACTCATCGTATTTTCTCCTTATTGGTTTTAATGTGTTTATTATAACGCGTCCGACAGTGAAACGCAACAAAACGATTAAAAATAATTATAAAGTGCCACAAACAACGGCATGGTAATTACGCAAATGATAGTGGTTAAGATATTTATCGAAGTCGCATATTCGGCATCACCATCATTTAATTGCGCGAATTGCATAACTGTTGCGGCGGAGGGAGTGATTGCTGCCAAAAACGTTATAAGCAATATTTTTTCACTGTTTGCAATCGGTATCAAAGACAGCAGTTTTAGGACGAACATTACAATTACAGGATAAATTACCAGTCTGACGAGAGAAACCCAATAGATTCTTTTCTTTGATAAAATCTTTTTGAAGTTAATATTGGCGGCAAGAATACCCGCTATTAACATTGCAACGGTTCCTAACATATCTCCCAATGGTGATGCTATGTCCTTCAAAAACACAGGTAATCTCCAACCAAAAAGCATCATTATAATACCGATTGCAATGGCTATAATGTTGACGTTTAACAGAATTTTTTTATAATTGAATTTTTCGCTTGAAGAAAAAAGGCGTAATCCGTGGCTCCAAAGAAAAAACAACTGCACCGATAAAAACGCAGTCGAAAACACCACCCACTCGTTTCCAAGAATATAAGAAACTATTGGTATGATAAGATTCCCGGCATTAGAATACATTACGGAAGCCCTTTCAACCGCATTTTTACTAATGTATTTGCCGTATAATATATCCAACAAATATAAAACTATGTGAACTACAATAGCCGCCAAAAAGGCCAGCAGCAATCCGCTTTTAATTGTTTTTTGTTGCTCAAAATCGAAGGCATTAAGAATTGCAGCGGGCATTAAAAGATACAATGATATTTTTGATAATACGGAAGTGTCGCTTTGTTTGACGATTTTTAGCTTGCCGATAACAAATCCTATTATCATAAAGCAAAACAGCTGAAGAATTTTATACATTAACAATTTTGATATCATTTCTATCACCACATAAGCAGAATTATCAACTAGGTATTATATCACTACCGAATTATTTATTTGTGTTTTTATCATGACGAAACATTCCTACAAATATTGAAATCAATGTGAACGATTCGCAGATAATTGCACCCCAGGAGCCCGCCACAATATTATATATAAGCCACGCGGGAGAGCTGATAAGCCCACACCTTCTTATTTTGGCGGAATCTTTAAATCTGTATCCGATGTTAAGCGCCAACATACCGATAACAGGCAGTATCTCGATTATCAGATTAAACGCTGTCGGTTGCTTTCCAAATACAGTAAAATTCAAAATATATACCGAAATATAGGAAGCTATAAAGGTTATGAGCCACGAAATTCTATTTGCCTTGAGTTTATCGCCAAAGAAGAAAACTAAGGCACGAATAGCGGCTAATATATTAAGAATTCCCCCAACGGCAGCGCCAAGCAACAAAAAATTAATAGAAAAAAATGTTGCGCCGCATAACTGTAAGGTTATTACGGTTTTTGGCTTTTTACCCTGATAGGACAATATATTAAACATCATAGCAATAACGCCAATGATTTGAGCAATAATTTCAATCGGTCTCATAAGCTCCTCCTTAGGGTAACAAGAATAATCCGAACTCGATTTTGAAATGCGGATTTGTTACCCGTATTTTGTTAAAATACTTAAACAATTATTTAATATTGTACAATGTTTTTAAATAAAAAGCAAGGATTTACCTATAACTCGGTAAAGCTGATTACCGTTGCTTATTTAAATAATGTGACTCGCATTGAAAATAACGAAGGTTTATGTTATACTAGTATACGGTATTATAATTCTCAATTCTTTTAACAAATTGATAAAAGGTGGTAAAATTATGGCAATCATTACAGTAATTTGTTCGGGTATGATGGGTTCGGCCATCACATTTCCGGCGGCGCACAACGGACATACCATCCGTTTGGTCGGCTCTCCTCTCGATAACGATATCATTGAGCATGGACAAAAAACAGGCGAACATTTGACACTCTCATTATACCGAAAAAACAACGATACCAACGGCATTGACGAGCCCTTCGTTATGCCGGGCTCGGTTTCTTTTCACTATATTGAAGAAATGGAAGAGTGCATCAAGGATGCCGACTTAATAATATGCGGCGTTTCTTCCTTTGGTATGGATTGGTTTTGCGAGAACGTTATTCCAAAGCTTCCGGAAAAGACACCCCTGCTTTCTATTTCAAAAGGTATGATTGATGATGGCAGCAATAGCGGTAAATTGATTTCCTATCCAGAATATATGCAGCGCTTCACCGATAAGAATTTGCAAATTTATGCTGTAGGTGGTCCCTGCACGTCCTACGAACTTGCAGTGAAAGACCCTACCGAAGTGGTTTTCTGCGGTCCGGATATAGAAACTCTGCGTTGGCTAAAATCCTTGTTTGAAACCGATTATTATCACATTAGCATTTCCACCGACGTTCACGGAGTGGAGTGCGCGGTGGCTCTCAAAAACGCCTATGCTCTAGGCGTTGCACTGGCAATCGGACTCTCTTACAAGCGAGAAGGCAAGGCATTTGAGCACTATAATTCTCAAGCAGCCCTGTTTATGCAGGCGTCCCGCGAGATGTATCTTCTGCTCGACGTGTTCGAAAGCACAGCAGAACGCAATATCTTTGTGGGGCTTGGCGACCTTTACGTTACGGTATTCGGCGGCAGAAACCGTAAGCTTGGCGCTTTACTGGGCCAAGGTTATACCTATAACGAAGCAATGGAAAAACTCCCCGGAATTACTATGGAAGGCGTAGTAATCAGCCGCCGCACCGCTGAAGCGGTGGAACAACTTTCCAAGAGAGGTAAGCTTAATATAAAGGACTTTCCGTTACTTTGGCATATAAAAGAGCTTTTACAGGAAGAAGCCGTTATCAATATTCCTTGGAAGGATTTTGAAACCGAGTACGAGGGCTGATTCGTATAAGAGTTTTTGATTGGTACACTTCTTATTAAAGCACCTGATTTCTTCTTTGAATCGGGTGCTTTTTTAAATCCGTCTGCGAAGCAGACACCGAACTTCTTCACTATTACTTTTTACTTATTACTTCAAAATCGGGTGGATACTCTGCGTTCAGCATTTTTTCGAACACTGCGAGTGTTACCGAAAAAATTGCTGTACTCGAGACTTTGGCGGTCAACAACGCCTATCGCGGCGGTGTTGCCGCGTCGCCGAACATTTTTGCCTTTGGCAAAAATTGTTCTCTTCCGATTGCCTTCTCCCACGCAAAACAAAAACCACCCTATTGGGTGGTTTCTGTTTTGGTGGGAGAAGGTGGATTCGAACCACCGAAGCTGAAAGCAACAGATTTACAGTCTGCCCCCTTTGGCCGCTCGGGAATTCTCCCATATTCACTTTTTCAAGCAGGAATTATTATATCATAGTTAAATGGCGGTGTCAAGCACATTTTTTATTTTTTATAATTGGGTTTTAATAAGCTATCGAAAGTCTTTCCTTCGGTACGGTAAATGTATATAAATACTACTAGTTCCAAAAAAAGAAAACCAAAAGATATCTTTTGGTTTTCTTTTGATCTATAGCTTATTTAAACATTGTGTGTACGCCGTCAACAAATTCGCCGACTGCCTTTATCGCTTTGCTTGAGCCCTTTGACATATTGCGGTTATTATCCATCAGCATTTTGCCGACTCCGAGAAGCGCCGCACCTGCCAACATACCTGTAAGTGTGCCTTTTGCAAAACTTGAAACTGTATTCTTATCCATAAAAATTCCCTCCTTGAAAATAGTTTTACCAAGAAGGGACCTTTTATTTAATTACCAAAATATTCTCTGTACCACACAAGGAAGGTATAAACCGTCCATATTTTACGGCTTACGTCCTCTTTGCCGCTTCTATGTCTATCAAGAAGCGCCACTAATTTTTGAGTGTCGAAATACTTTTTGGCATTTTCGCTTGTAAATTCATTTTTTACAGTATTATAATACTGCTCTTGCTTAAGCCACACGCGTATCGGGACGGGGAATCCGAGCTTGTCCTTTTCGGCGGTGAGTTTGGGCAGTGTTTTCTCTGCCGCTTTGCGAAGCGCGAGTTTTGTGGTAATGGTATTTACGCGGCATTTTACGGGGATCTTTTGCGCAAGTTCCATAATTTTTTTATCCAAAAACGGAACGCGAAGTTCCAGCGAATTTGCCATACTGGTTTTATCGGCTTTAAGCAAAATATCGCCCATCAACCACATATTGATATCGAGATACTGCATTTTTGTAACTGTATCTTCATCTTTCACTTCATCATAAAACTTTTTGCAAAGCATTTCGGGTGCTTCAGCGCCCACATCCCGCAATAAAATTTTATTTCGCTCACGAACGCTGAAAATATTTGCATTACCGATAAAGCGCTCTTCAATAGTTTTACCGCGACGGATAAGATAATTCACGCCGTGAATATTGGGAACATGCAAAAACTCAAGCGTTTTACTAATAAATCTGCGAATACAAAACGGCAGGCGGTCATAATAGGTTAAGGTTATGGGCTCCTGATAAATTCGGTAGCCGCCGAAAAGCTCGTCGGCACCTTCCCCCGACATTACAACCTTTACGTGCTCGCTTGCAAGTTTAGACACAAAGTACAGCGCTATTGCCGCTGGGTCGGCAAGCGGCTCGTCCATCTGATACTGAATAGCGGCGAACTGCCCCCAATATTCTTCGGGGGTTATTACCTTGCTTATATTTTTAACACCGATGGTATCGGCAAAGCGTTTTGCATATTCGATTTCGTTATAGCGGTTACCGTCAGGACTTTCAAATCCAACTGTAAAGGTTTTATCAACCTGCGCCGCGGCAGAAATATAACTTGAATCAATACCGCTCGATAAATATGAACCCACTTCTACGTCGGCTATTTTATGAGCCGCAACGCTTTCTCTTACCGCTTCATCGGTAAGATCGGCAAAATAATCAAGTGAGCCATCCTCGGCTTTAAATTCGGGACGGAAATAACGGGTGGTTTTTATCTCGCCGTTACGGAATTCAAAATAATGTGCGGGCGGCAATTTATACACGCCGCTGAAAAAGGTTTCTTCGGTGGGCGAATACTGGAACGATAAATAGTGTGCGAGTGCCGTTTCGTTTAATTCCTTTTTAAATTCGGGGTGCAACAAAAACGATTTAATCTCACTACCGAAAATAAAAGAATTGTTCATAAAGGTATAGTAAAACGGCTTGATGCCGAACATATCGCGCGCACCGAAAAGTGAGCCGTCAGCTTTGTTATAAATCACAAACGTGAACATACCACGAAGCATTTTTACAAGTTCTGCGCCATATTCTTCATAGCCGTGAAGCAAAACCTCGCTATCCGAGTGACTTGTTTTAAAGGTATGTCCCTTTTCTATTAAATCGCGGCGAAGCTGAGCATGGTTATATATTTCGCCGTTGAACACAAGCACCATTGACGCGTCCTCATTAAACATCGGTTGGTCGCCGTCGGCAATGTCAATGATACTAAGCCGCCTGAAGCCAAGACAAATATTATTATCAACATATTTTCCACTCGAATCAGGACCGCGGTGAACAATTTTGTTCATCATAGTTTCAAGAACGGTACCGTCATCTTTAATATAATTTGTGAACCCAACAAAACCGCACATATTATATCTCCTTTTTTTATGTTTGCAAATATAATATTATCACAAATTTATCCGCTTTACAAGAAAATAAAACAATGTTATACTTTTATTATGTGTAAAACTATTTCATTTTAGGTTTAACCGACACTAAACGACTTTATTTTTCTGCTAAAATATGGTATACTTTATATATTAAAAAAAACGAGGTATTTTTAATGGGTTTATTCAGTAAACTTTTTGCGAGTTACAGCGAAAAGGAAATAAAAAAATTACTGCCGCTGCGCGATCAGGTTTTAGCACTCGAAACCGAAACAGCGGCTTTGAGTGATGATGAACTTCGGGCTAAAACCGATGAGTTTAAAGCGCGGCTTAAAAACGGCGAGACGCTTGATAGCATCCTGCCCGAAGCATTTGCTGTATGCCGTGAGGCAAGCTGGCGTGTGCTTTCTATGAAGCACTTCCCAGTTCAAATCTTGGGCGGTATCGTACTGCACCAAGGAAGAATAAGTGAAATGAAAACGGGTGAAGGTAAAACTCTCGTTGCCACACTCCCCGCTTATCTCAACGCCCTTACGGGAAAAGGTGTGCATATTGTAACGGTAAATGATTATTTGGCGCGTCGTGACTCGGAGTGGATGGGCAAACTTTACCGCTTTTTAGGACTCTCGGTTGGGCTTGTTGTTCCCGGATTACAATTTCCCGATAAAAAAGCGGCATACGATGCTGATATCACCTACTGCACCAACAACGAACTCGGCTTTGACTATTTACGCGATAATATGGCAGTTTACAAGCACGACCGTATGCAACGAGGCCATAATTTTGCCATCGTCGATGAGGTTGACTCAATTTTGATTGACGAAGCGAGAACTCCGCTTATTATTTCAGGTCAGGGCGAAAAATCCACTGATTTATACGAAAAAGCCAACGTGCTCGCTCGCAAAATGAAGATGGTTAAGGTTGTTGAAACCAATTCTAAACAAACCGATGAAGAGCAAAAATTCGACGGCGACTATGTTGTTGACGAAAAGGCAAAAACCTGTACTCTAACCCCCGCAGGTGTTAAAAAAGCTGAAGAATACTTTGGTATTGATAACCTAAACGACCCTGAAAACATCACCATCTCGCATCACGTAAATCAAGCGATTAAGGCGCACGGTATTATGCACCGCGATATTAATTATGTGGTTAAGGACGGCAATGTGATTATAGTTGATGAATTTACGGGGCGCCTTATGTATGGCAGACGCTATAACGAAGGGCTTCATCAGGCAATAGAAGCCAAGGAGGGTGTAACCGTAGCGCACGAATCAAAGACACTCGCATCAATCACTTTCCAAAACTTTTTCCGCCTTTATAAAAAGCTTTCGGGTATGACGGGTACTGCTCTCACCGAAGAGCAGGAATTCCGCGAGATTTATAATCTTGACGTGGTTGAAATCCCTACAAACAAGCCGCTTGCGCGTGAAGACAAAAATGATATTATTTTTAAAAGCGAACCGGCAAAGTTTGAAGCCGTAATTGAAAAAATTATTGAGTGCAACAAAAAAGGTCAACCTGTACTTGTGGGCACCGTAACTATAGAAAAGTCCGAGCTTTTAAGCTCAATGCTCAAGCGCCGCAATATCCCCCACCACGTACTTAACGCCAAGCATCACGAAAAGGAAGCCGAGATTATAGCTCAGGCGGGAAAGCTAGGCGCAGTTACCATCGCTACAAATATGGCGGGACGTGGTACCGATATAATGCTTGGCGGTAATGCAGAATATCTAGCCAAAGCCGAACTTCGTAAAAAAGGGCTTACGGAAGACATCATTGCTGAAATTACAGGATATGCCGCATCCCGTGACCCCGAAATTTTAGAAAACCGCGCATTTTATAATGAGTGTGTAAACAACTTTAGCAGGGAAATTGCCCCCGAAGCCGAAAAGGTACGCGCTGCAGGTGGACTTTGTATCATAGGTACCGAGCGCCACGAATCACGCCGTATTGACAATCAGCTCAGAGGCCGCGCAGGACGTCAGGGAGACCCCGGCTCCTCACAGTTCTTTATATCTATTGATGATGATATTATGCGAGTTTTCGGAGGCGATGCCTTAAAACGCGCTATGCAAATGACTAAGATTGTGGAAGACGGACCGGTTGATTTCGCTATTTTCTCAAGCGTTATGGAGCGCGCACAAAAGGCGGTTGAAAGCAATCATTTTGCAGCACGCCGCAACGTGCTTGATTATGATGACGTTATTAACAAACAACGTGAGCTTATTTATGAGCAGCGAAACAAAGTGCTTGACGGCGAAGATATAACCCGCAACATTTTTTCTATGGTTGATAGCACCATTGATAACGCCGTTAACCTGTATCTTGCCGACGAAGTTGTTCACGATGACTGGAACGTTGTGGGACTTAAAAAGTATACTTTCGGTTGGTTGACCGAAGACACTGACCTTAACTTCACGACCGAGCAGTTAGCCGACACATCAAAAGAAGAAGTTGCCGATTTCTTGAAAGAAAAAGCGCGCGCCCGCTATGAAATGCTTAAAAACCGCTTCGGTGAAGACAAGCTACACGACGCTGAACGATATATCTTACTTCGAAACGTTGATATTCATTGGATGGACCATATTGATGCGATGGATGAGCTGCGCCGCGGCATAGGGCTCCGCCAATACGGTCAGCACGACCCGATAGTTGCGTATAGAAACGAGAGCTTTGATATGTTCACCACTATGACCGATGATATTCGTGAGAAAACGGCTATTGCAACCTTAGCCGGTGGTGTGCTGATTAAGCAAGAAGAACTCACTCGTCAAAAAGTAGCAAAAGAAACTTCCACGGGCGAGAAGACCAACACAACAGTACGTGGCAAAGGCGTTGTAAGTAAAAATGCTCCCTGCCCCTGCGGTAGTGGTAAAAAGTATAAGCGTTGCTGCGGAAAAGATATTGATTAATTTAAAAAAGCAGACTGTTCACAGTCTGCTTTTTTGTTACGGTTTTATAAGTTTCAGTTTTTCTATCGGTGTTATACCAACGTCTCGCAGTATTTTTCGGCAAATTTTATAACCGTCGGGGTTGCCAAGCATTTCGGGTTCGTGTGCGTCACAGCTAATTATTACCTCGTTGCCTACCTCGGCGGCAATTCTGAAAAATCTTTCGCTCGGATAATGTCGGCGGCGGTTGCCATATCCGCCCGTACCAAGCATATTGCACTCAAGCGGTATATCGGCATTTTTTGCCGCAATACACAAACGTTTCATCTCACCATGGTAAAATTCATCCTCCGACGTATAATTTATTATATCGGGGTGAGCGATAAGTGAAAATTTACCTGTTTTTATCGCCGAAATCACACTGTTTACATATCTTGTAAGACGAGTTTTATCGGTTGTTGCCTCGAGCGGTGTTTCACCGCGATAATCATCCAATAAATGCTGACCTAAAATAAGGTAATTAATAGGATATCCCCGGAAAAAGTCAAGAGTTTTTTCGGTGATACCTTTATAATATTCGGATTCAAAGCCAATATATATTTTAATTTTATCGGCGTATTCTTGCTTTAGCGCCGAAATTGAATCAACATACTCTGCTACTTGCGATAAATCCATCTGAAAATGCATACCCTTGCCGTCGGGATAAAGCTGCGGCATGTGGTCCGAAAAACCGAGCTCGGTAAATCCTAATTCTATCGCCTTTTCAACATACTCGCGGTCGGTTCCCTTAGCATGATTGCAACGAAAGGTATGCGTATGAAAATTAGCCGTCATTTTTATCCCTCCTTTGCCGATATTTAATATTATACCACCAAATCGGGAATTTACAACAAAAATATACTTGTTATAATAATTTAAAAGGAGTGATTTTATGGACTTTGCACCATACATATTACTGTTGTCTTTTACCCTTATTGTGCTAAGAACAGTGTTTCACGTGAAACATTGGGGAGCATCGCCGCAAGATTTATAACTAATTCCTGCTTTTTGCTTTTGGTCTCGGCTTTTTGGTTTACAATATTATAAAATACGTCAAAAACAATAAGTAATTATAAAAACCTGTCTTACGAAATTCGCAAGACAGGTTTTTTATTCGATTATTTCTATATTTATTACACCCAAAATTTGCGGTGGGAAGCTTTGGGCGACCTGGCCGTTAAATATAACCTTTACCCTGTTGCCTTTTTCAAATTTAATTTCTGAAAACTGTGATACGTTAACAAAAACTTCAGGTGAAATTGCGCTGTTTTGCTCATCGGGGGCAACCAATATCATACCCATTTCCACCGATAGAACCTCACCCGTAAAAGTGTGTGTATCGGGTATTACAGTGCTTTCGGTGTTACTTGCTGGTGTCGAAGTATCACATTTGGTTGCTTCATTGTTTTTCTTGCCACAAGCAACGAAAGAAAGCACAAACAAAGCGCAAACAATAATAGATAATATCCTTTTCATTTTTCTCTCCAAAAAAACAAGCGAACGATTACCGTTCGCTTTAAGCTTCACACCCTAAAAACTGAACAAAGTATATATGGAAGATGAGAATCAAAGTAGGTCAAGCCCTCGGTCTATTAGTACTGCCAAGCACAGACGTCACCGCCTTTACACACGCAGCCTATCAACCCGGTAGTCTACCGGGGACCTTACTAGCTTATGCTATGGGATATCTAATCTTGAGGTTGGCTTCACGCTTAGATGCTTTCAGCGTTTATCCAATCCGCACTTAGCTGCCCAGCTATGCCCTTGGCAGAACAACTGGTGCACCAGAGGTGCGTCCATCCCGGTCCTCTCGTACTAGGGACAGCTCCTCTCAAATATCCTACGCCCACGACAGATAGGGACCGAACTGTCTC
>CAZSIL010000007.1:0-66244 GCA_964607025.1 uncultured Eubacteriales bacterium | reverse complement strand
ATTTAGTTGGTATAATCAAGATATAGTTAAATATTATATAAAATAATTATAATGGTGTTTGTTTAACATCTACCTACCCATAGTAGCACCCATAAATAAAGTCTCGAAAACCGCACAAATAAAGGAAATTTTTGGAAGACAAAAATTTATGGTGTTCTCTTGACATTTTCCCCTGCTGCAGCCGATACAATTAAACGTTTTTTAACCGATAGTAAAACCTCTCCCAACGATTACGATGCTATTTTTACGGGGGATTTAGGTCTTGTTGGCTCAAGTCTTCTATACGAACTTCTCGAAAAAGATAATATAAACATACGAAAAAATCATAAAGACTGCGGCTTGATGATTTTTGATATTGAAAAACAAGACGTTCACGCGGGGGCATCGGGTTGCGGATGCTCGGCATCGGTGTTGACTGGTTATGTTCTAAAAAAACTGGAAGCAGGGGAGTACAAAAATATTTTGTTTTGTGCCACGGGAGCGCTACTTTCTCCAACCTCGGTTATGCAGGGCGAAACCATCCCGTCAGTCGCACACCTGATAAACTTAAAATCGATATAATAGAAGGGACACAAGTTAATGCTTGTGTCCCTCTTAGCAGTAATGGATTTTGAAAACACAAGAAAACCGTCCCCTTGGGTTCTAAAGTGGTGGCATATAAAATTTATCATATAATCAATTATATTGTTAAATTAATAACAATATTTATTTCGCATAAAGAAAAAAATTAAAAAATATTGATAATATTTTAACAAACCTATTGACCTTTTTGAAATTAATGTATATAATGATAAAAATTGCTTTTGGAGGTTATTATTATGGCAAGAGTTTATAATTTTAGTGCAGGTCCTTCTATGCTTCCTTTGGAAGTTCTTGAAACTGCTGCAAAAGAAATGTTGGAGTATGGCGATAGCGGTCAGTCAGTTATGGAAATGTCCCACCGTTCTAAAACTTACGATGCAATTATCAAAACTGCCGAGGCGGATTTACGTGATATAATGAATATACCCGAGGATTACGAGGTTCTTTTCTTGCAGGGCGGTGCATCAACACAGTTTGCAATGATCCCTATGAATCTTATGAACAAGAATAAGAAAGCCGACTTTGTAATAACGGGTCAGTGGGCAAACAAGGCATATAAGGAAGCCGCTCGCTATGGTGAAGCAAAGGCGATAGCATCTTCCGCCGATAAAACCTATTCCTATATTCCAAAACTTAACAAAGATGATTTTACACCCGATGCTGACTATTTCCACATTTGTATGAATAATACAATTTACGGCACCAAATGGAACGAACTGCCTGATACGGGTGACGTTCCGCTTGTGGCTGATATTTCTTCCTGCATTTTGTCCGAACCGATTGACGTTGCAAAGTTTGGTCTTTTATATGCGGGTGCACAGAAAAACGTTGCTCCTGCAGGTCTTACAATCGTAATTGTTAGAAAAGATTTGCTTGGCAATGCGATGGATATTACACCCACAATGTTAAACTACGTAACACACGCTGAAAACGGCTCTATGTTCAACACTCCGCCTTGCTACACAATTTACGTTGCAGGTCTTACATTTAAATGGATTAAGAAATTAGGCGGTCTTGAGAAGATGGCTGAAATCAATAAGAAAAAGGCCGCGATTCTTTACGATTTCCTTGATAACAGCAAACTTTTCAAGGGCACCGTTGTTAAAGAGGACCGTTCTCTTATGAACGTACCATTTGTAACGGGTAATGACGAACTTGATGCTAAGTTTGTTAAAGAGGCCGCAGCAGCGGGCTTTGTAAACCTTAAAGGTCACCGCTCGGTTGGTGGTATGAGAGCTTCTATCTACAATGCAATGCCGATTGAAGGCGTAGAGAAGCTTGTAGAGTTTATGGAGAAGTTTGAGAAGGAGAATGCGTAATGTATAACATTAAAACATATAACAAAATTTCCGAGATCGGACTTAATGAGTTTAATGAAGCAAACTATACTATTGGTGACGATGTAGAAAATCCCGTTGGTGCTATTGTTCGTTCTGCGGCTTTACATGATGTGGAGTTCCCAGAATCTCTTTTAGCAATTGCACGTGCAGGTGCTGGTACAAATAATATCCCCACTGACAGATGTGCGTCAGAAGGTATAGTTGTATTTAACACTCCCGGTGCTAATGCTAATGCGGTAAAAGAGTTAGCAGTTGCAGGTTTGCTTTTAGCATCTCGTAGAATTATCCCTGCTATTGAGTGGGCAAAAACTCTTAAAGGCAACGGTGATAACGTTGGCAAAATGGTTGAAAAAGGTAAAGGTGCATTTGTCGGTCCTGAAATTAAGGGTAAAAAGCTCGGTATAATCGGTCTTGGTGCCATCGGTGTTTTGGTTGCTAACGCTGCTAATTCGCTCGGTATGAAGGTTTACGGCTATGACCCATACTTATCCCTTAAATCCGCTTGGAACTTAACGCATTATGCTATGCGCGCAAACGATTTAAAGGAAATATATGAAAATTGCGATTATATTTCTATCCACGTTCCATTAACGCCTGATACAAAGGGTTTTGTTGATGCTGACGCTATCAAACAAATGAAGGACGGGGTTCGAATTCTTAACTTTTCACGTGCCGACCTTGTTAATTCTGCCGATATGATTATTGCTCTCGAATCGGGCAAGGTGGCTTCCTACGTTACCGATTTCCCGACAGATGAGATTCTTGGCATCAACGGTGCAATTTGTATTCCGCACCTTGGCGCATCCACTCCCGAATCGGAAGACAACTGCGCTACAATGGCAGCTAAGGAGCTTATCGATTATATCGAAAACGGCAATATCGAAAACTCGGTTAATTTCCCTGCGGTTTCAGCTCCCAGAGCAACTGATAAGCGTGTATGCATTATGCATAAAAACATCCCTAATATGCTTACAGCAATTACTTCAGCGGTTGCTGAAAATAACGTTAATATCGAAAATCTTCTTAATAAAGCGCGTGGAGATTTTGCCTATACCATACTTGATATAAGTGAAGCTGATTACGATGCAATTTATGAAAAAATCGCTAAAATTGACGGTGTAATTCGTGTTAGAATTATTTAGTTGCCCGTTGACAAAGAATACCTACTGTGATAAAATTTCACAGTAGGTATTTTATTATATAAAGGAAGAATAATATGACAAAAATTGATATAGTTTCCGGATTTTTAGGCGCTGGTAAAACTACACTTATTAAGAAATTAATTAAGGAAGCGTTTTCCGGTGAAAAAATAGTTTTAATTGAAAATGAGTTCGGTGAAATAGGTATAGACGGCGGTTTTTTATCGGATGCGGGAATTAATATTACAGAAATGAATTCGGGCTGTATTTGTTGCAGTCTTGTAGGGGATTTTGGTGCCGCATTAAAAAAAGTTTTGGTAGACTATTCACCAGACCGCGTTATTATCGAGCCATCTGGTGTTGGCAAATTAAGTGACGTGATTAAAGCCGTTAAAAAACTGGATGTAGATAACATTTCTCTTAATAGTTTTACGGCGGTGGTTGATGCTACAAAATGCAAGATGTATATGAAAAACTTCGGTGAGTTTTTTGAAAATCAGGTTGCACACGCGAATTGCATCATATTAAGCAGAACGAAAAATATTGAGCAAGAAAAACTGCATACGGCGCTGCATTTATTAAAAGCAAAAAACGAGAAAGCAACCATAATCACTACCGATTGGGATTTGCTCTCAGGCAAACAAATTCTCGATACGATGGAACATAAGAATACTATTCATAGTGATATTGAAGAATTGCATCACCATCACGAACACGGCGAAGAGTGTCATTGTCACGAACATCATCATGAGCATCACCATCACGAACACGGCGAAGAGTGCCATTGTCACGAGCATCATCATGAGCATCACCATCACGAACACGGCGAAGAGTGTCATTGTCACGAACATCATCACGAGCATCATCACCATCACGCCGATGACGTATTTACGAGCTGGGGCAAAGAGACAACTAAAAAGTATACACTTGCTGAAATTAGCGATATTTTAGATGCTCTTGGTAATAGTGATAAATACGGTACCGTTCTTCGCGCAAAAGGTATCATCGAAACTACGGACGAAGGATGGGTGCAGTTTGATTATGTGCCCGGAGAAAAAGAAATTCGTGGCGGTACTGCTGAGGTTATCGGCCGAATTTGTGTAATCGGCTCTCAAATCAATGAACAATCATTGACGGAATTATTTAATATTTAGGAGATAATAATGGATATACCGGTATATCTTTTTACAGGATTTTTGGAGTCGGGAAAAACTAAATTTATTCAAGAAACACTTACCGATAAGCGCTTTAATAACGGTGAAAGAACGTTGTTGCTTTTGTGCGAAGAAGGTATAGAAGAATACAACCCTTCTGCTTTTTCGGGTGAGAATATCTTTATTGAACTTATCGAAGAAGAAAGCGATTTAACAGCTGATAATCTTGAAAAATTACGCCACCAATACAAAGCGGAGCGCGTTATTGTCGAATATAACGGCATGTGGCAGCTTCAAAGCTTGTTCCAAAACATGCCGAAAAAATGGATTATTGCTCAGGAGTTTATGTTTGCCGATGCTGCAACGTTTATAAATTTTAACTCGAATATACGCTCACTGGTTGTGGATAAACTTACCACCTGTGAAATTGTAATCTTTAATCGTTTTACCGATGCGGTTGATAAAATGGCGCTTCACAAAATAGTACGCGGTATAAATCGTAAGGCAAATATTGCATATGAGCGCGTATCGGGTGACGTTGAATTTGATAATATTGAAGACCCGTTGCCGTTTGATGTCAACGCTCCAATTATTGAAATTGGTGATATGGACTATGCGCTCTGGTATCGTGATTTAACAGAAGAGTTAGAAAAATACAACGGTAAACAAATAAAATTTAAGGGTATGGTAGCAAAGGCCGAATCCGTGCCCGATGGAAGTTTTGTAATAGGCAGACCTGTTATGACCTGCTGTGTGGATGATATACAGTTTGCAGGACTTGCTTGTAATTATAAGGGTAGTGCAATGCTTCAAAATAAGCAGTGGATTAAAATTGATGCCGTTTTGAATTTAGAAAAGCACAAAATGTACGGCAAAGTAGGCCCTGTTCTTAACGTAATTTCGGTGGTTGTGACCGATGCACCCGAGGAACCGGTTGCGACGTTTTAATATGTAGTACTTGACAAATAAATTAAATAGTTTTACAATATACATGTATTTCGAGGCAAGGTGCAATTCCTTACCGGTGGTAAAGCCCACAAAGCCGAAAGGCCCGATTTGGTGAAATTCCAAAGCCGACGGTAAAGTCCGGATGAAAGAAGTATCATTTTCTTGTATTTTTTGCCCCGATTATATCGGGGCTTTTTTATTGGAGTGATTTTATGAAAAATAATAAGATTCGCGCAATAGCGGTTACTGGTATGATAACCGCGGCGGCATTTTTAATTACCTTCGTTTTTCGTTTTAAAGTGTCATTTTTGACATTTGATTTTAAGGATGCATTTATTGCCTTGGCTTCACTTATGTACGGTCCGTTTTACGGTGTTGGAGGCGCGGCTATAGTAGCGCTTTTGGAATTTCTGACAGTCAGTGATACAGGGGTGTATGGGCTTATTATGAATTTTTTGGCAAGCGGCACTTTTGCATTTGTGTGCGGTATTATTTATAAATACAAACGCACATTTTCGGGCGCTATACTTTCTCTCGTGTTTGCGGTAGTATCGGTTGTTGCTGTTATGATAACTGCTAATATTTTTATTACGCCATTTTATATGGGTATGCCACGTTCGGCTGTAATACCAATGATTTTACCATTACTGCTGCCTTTTAATCTCGCTAAAACTATTATGAATGCTGCTTCTACATTATTGTTATATAAACCCGTAACATCGGCGCTCAAACGTCTGCGCATTATTGAAAAAGGGGAGAGCAAGGCAAATTCGTTACGCTCGGTAATCTTGGCGACGGTATCGGTAATTATAATTGTTTTAACGGTATTGTTTTTGACACTTAATTTACACGGTGTGTTCCAGATATTTTAAGTTGACAAATTTCGATAATATGCTATAATACATATAAGTTTAATATTTTCCTTATCAAGAGTGGCGGAGGGACAGGCCCTGCGAAGCCCGGCAACCTAGTTTTCTAAGGTGCTAAATCCTGGTAGATGAGGTGTTACATTACCGCCTCTTTCAGTGGCGGTTTTATTTTTTGGAGGATAATTTATGGCAAAATTACTTTTTTCATCTGAATCGGTAACCGAGGGTCATCCCGATAAGGTGTGCGACTGTGTTTCCGATGCAATACTAGATGCTTTGATTTCTGCTGACCCGGCGTCACGTGTTGCATGTGAAACGTTTGCAAGTACAAACTGTATAACCGTTATGGGTGAGATTACAACAAACGCGCAGGTTGACTATGAAAAAATTATTCGTGATACTATCTGCAAAATAGGATACAACAGTGATGATGTTTTCTTTAATGGAAAAACCTGTCAAGTGAATATCAAACTGCATAAGCAGTCAGCTGATATAGCGCTCGGCGTAGATAAATCATTCGAGATTAAAGAAGGTCAGACCGATGAATTTAATCTTCACGGTGCGGGTGACCAGGGTATGATGTTCGGCTATGCGTGTGATGAAACCGATGAACTTATGCCGTTGCCCATTTCTTTGGCGCACAAAATGGCTATACAGCTTACAAAAATCCGAAAAGAAGGAGTACTTAAATATCTTCGTCCCGATGGAAAAACACAGGTAACCGTCGAGTATGTTGACGGCGTACCCACTCGTGTTGATACAGTAGTGGTATCAACTCAGCATACTGAAGATGTTGATTTAGAGATTTTAAGAAAAGATATTATTAGATTTGTTATAAAACCGATAATACCCGATAAACTGCTTGATGCTAATACGAAATACTATATTAACCCTACAGGCCGTTTTGTTATTGGCGGTCCACATGGTGATACCGGTCTTACGGGCAGAAAAATTATTGTTGATACATACGGCGGTGCGGCACGTCACGGCGGTGGCGCCTTCTCGGGTAAGGATCCTACAAAGGTAGACCGCAGTGCTGCATATGCGGCGCGTTACGTTGCAAAAAATATTGTTGCGGCAAAGTTGGCAAAAAAATGCGAAGTGCAAATTGCTTATGCAATCGGTGTTGCCAACCCCGTATCAGTTATGGTTGATACCTTCGGAACGGGCATCGTGTCGGATGAAAAAATATCTGAAGCCGTTGGCAAGGTGTTTGATTTGCGCCCGGCGGCTATTATTAAAAATCTCGATTTGCGCCGTCCTATTTACTCAGCAACTGCTGCATACGGACATATGGGAAGAACCGATTTGGATTTATCTTGGGAGAAAACCGACAAAATAGAAGAATTAAAAAATATTATTTTATAGAAAAAAGTCCTACATAACGTAGGACTTTTTTTAATGCGGAATTATTTAAGATTACAAGGCATATTTTATAAAGAAAAAGTCTACTGTTTACACAGTAGACTTTGGTCCGAGTGACTAGAGTCGAACTAGCGGCCTCACGTCTGCTGCGGTAAACCTTGCATACTACTGGCTTGTCGACCCAACGCTAAGCGTTCGGTACCCGACTTCACCGCTTTTTGCTAAAAAAGTGCCACCGGCACTTTTTGTTAACGCAAAAACCCTCTTAGGGTTCAAGAGGCCAAAAAAAGAAAAAGTCTACTGTTTACACAGTAGACTTTGGTCCGAGTGACTAGAGTCGAACTAGCGGCCTCTTGAACCCCATTCAAGCGCTCATACCAAACTGAGCTACACCCGGAAACTTTTAATATAATACCACTAATCATTATAAAAATCAAGCAATAAATTTATTTTTTTGAAAATTTATAAATTTTAGGAGAAAAAATGAGTGTTTTTAGTATCTTAACAATAATTTTGCTATGTGTTTATTTGATATTACTATTGGTCTTTTTGAAAAAGTATAGAAAAACAGTAAAATTTATTCTATATCAGTCAGTATTTTCCATTTTGTTGATGTCTTTACTTAATCTCACATCATTTTTGACTGGGCAGTATATTCCGGTTAATGAGTGTACGGTGCTTGGTATATCGCTTGGCGGCATTCCTTTGATAGTTTGTTTTTTACTGTTAAAATTCATTTTTGTACTTTAAAAAGGACAATGAATATGTTAAAATTGATTTGAGGTGAAAAAATATGCTTCAAATTATTTACGGCAGAGCCGCCACAGGCAAAACCTATACCGTCTTTGAAAATATCAAAAGAGATGTTGAAAATGGCAAACAGGTTGTGTTGTTGGTACCGGAACAGTTTACGTTCGAGAGTGAAAGAACGTTACTTCATACGCTTGATGGACAGTCAACGACAAACGTATCTGTGCTCAGTTTTACGCGACTTTACGATGAAGTTGCCCGACATGTTGGCGGTCGTGTTGCAGATTTGATAAACGATTCTCATAAGTCAATTCTTATGGGACAAGCATTTGTCAGCGTTAGTGATAAACTTGGTTTATGGGGTAAATATACCGATTCGCCAAAATTTATAAAAACATTGCTTACCGCTGTAAACGAAATGAAAGCTGCCGCCGTAACACCCGATAAGTTGAAAGAAATATCGGCGGGTATTGATGAAGCATATTTAAAACGCAAATTAGAAGATTTAACGCTCGTGTATTCCGCGTTTGAAGCGCTGCTTGGTAACAATTTTTTAGACCCTGAGGATAACGAGACACGCCTTGCGGACAATCTGTTAAAATATAAATTTTTCGAGAACAAAACAGTATATATTGATGCTTTTAGAAGTTTTACCGGAGGTCAGTATAAAATTATTGATAGAATTTTATCGCAAGCACAAAACGTTACTTGTTGTTTTACCGCAAGTGATATTGAAAGTAATAAAATTGATTTGTTTTCCAATGTTCGCAGAACAATTAGGAGTGTTATTGAAATTGCCAAAAAGAATAGAGTAAAACTTTTACCGCATATAGAATTAAAAGAATTCCACTATTCAAACGATGCTTTAAAGCAGGTCGAATCCGTATTTGCCGTGGCAGGTACTGCTGAAAAAACAGTATCGGACGGTAACGTTATCCTATGCCGTGCCGAAACTCCTGCTGATGAAGCGGAGTTTGCCGCAAGGACGATAAGGCGCCTTGTGAGAGAAGAAAACTATCGATACAAGGATTTTGTAATCATTTGCCGCAATGCTGAAGAATATAAGCCATTGGTTGAGCAGTCCTGTAAACGCAATAACGTGTTTTGTTTCGCTGATAGGCGAAAAGAAATCAAACATTTGCCGCTTACAGTTTTTATTAATTCCTTGTTGGCTTTGACAAATAAATTTGATACCGATATGTTGCTCAATATGCTCAAGACGGGGTTAGGGCCTCTAAATCCTAGTGAGATTTCGGAACTTGAAAATTATATTTATATATGGAATATTAACGGCAGCGTATGGGATACCGAGTGGACTATGAATCCGTTAGGGTTGACTAATGAAGAGTGTGACGCAGAGAAACTTAAGTTTATAAATGAACTTCGCGAAGAAACAATATCGTTAGTTAAGAAATTCAGAAAATTGTTTCACGGTACTCCATCCGATATGGTAACAGCTATTATCAAAGTAATCGATGAATATAAACTTGCCGAAAAACTAAAAGAAAAAATTCCTGAATACACAGAGATTGATGCTGTAACGGGAGATGATATCCGTGGTTGCTTTGACATTATTATGGAAATTCTTGACGGTTTGGTTAAGTGTTTGCCAAACAGAGAAATTTCAGTCAAACAGTTTATAGATTCATGGGATATGGCGATTTCGTTCGCCACAATCGGCAATATACCTCAAATGCTTGATGAAGTAACCTTCGGTTCTGCCGACCGAATTAAACCCTCACGGCCCAAAATTGCCTTTATTTTGGGCGCAAATATGGATGTTTTCCCAAAAAACAGTTCTACGGGCGCAATTTTTGCAGGAAGAGAGAGGGATAAGTTATCTAAGGCGGGACTGAAACTAATCAGCACCGATATAACCGCCGCTATTGACGAAGACTTTTTGGTCTATTCGTCTATTTGTTGTGCAAAAAATAAACTTTATGTATCATATTCAGCGTCTTCTTTATCGGGCAGTGTCTTAGAGCCGTCGATTATTGTAAATAACATTAAAGATGCATTTGCTGATATCAATACTGTTTTCGAACCTAATATTTCATTGTCGGTTGATAATCTCCCCGAAACCGAGATTACTGCCGTGTCAAAAATGTGCGAATTATATAATACTTCTAAAAGTGGATATAACACAATTAAAAATTCGCTAAGCGATAAACATATCAGTGTTGAAGATTATTTGTCGGCTGCCGATAAATCTAATTTTACTTTGTCAAAAGAAATTGCTGAAAAATTGTACGGCAAAAATATACCTGTATCGGCTACTAAATTTGATGTTTACCATCGGTGTAAATTTAGATTTTTCTGCAATTACGGCATAAAAGCAAAAAAGATAGAACCGGCCGATTTCAACGTTTTGCAACGCGGCACTATTGTCCATTATGTGCTAGAAAAAGTGATTATGGAATACGGCAAAAAAATAAGCGAACTTTCTCGCGCCGAGTGTGATGACGTAACCGAACGTTATATCAATGCGTATTTTGAATCGGTTGACGGATTTAGGGATATTGTAACTGCTAGGATGAAATTTTTAATCGGTAAAATTTCATTAATAATAAAGGATGTAGTTTTTCATATTTCCCGCGAGTTTGCGCAAACAGATTTTAATCCCGAATATTGCGAGTTAAAAATCGGCAAAGATAAAACAATACCTGAACTGACAATCGGTTTTGGTGATGACGGAAAGATTAATATAAACGGCAGTATTGACCGAGTAGACGTATGGAACGGATATTTAAGAGTGGTAGATTATAAAACGGGCACCAAAAACTTCCGTTTATCCGATACACTTGTAGGGCTTAATTTACAAATGCTTATCTATCTTTATTGCATAGTGCGTGGGGACAATGATGCGCTGTCCTTATTAAAACCTGCAGGTATACTTTATATGCCCTCAAAACGCGAACGTGATGATACACCGCTTACGATGAACGGTTTAGTACTCGAAGAAGAATCCGTTTATTCGGCTATGGAAAAAGATAATGGCGGTGAATATATCCCTAAACATGAGATTGATAAGAGTGGCAACACAAAGGGAAGTACTTATGTCAGCGGCGAAACCTTCCAATTGATTTTCGACCATATTGAACGCCTTTTAAAAGAGATGGGCGCGGGTGTTTTATCGGGAGATTCGGCGGCATTGCCGGTTGATGTAACCTCGAGTGAGAGCTGTAAATATTGTGATTTTTATTCCATTTGTTGTCTTGAAGACGGTGCGCATATAAAGGCGCCGACGCTTAAAAACAGTGAAGTGATTGCTAAAATGAAGGAGGAATTGTAAATGGCTTTTAGTCCTACAAAACAACAAAAAGATGCTATTTATTGTTCTTCCGGTACACTCGTATCCGCGGCAGCCGGTTCGGGTAAAACTGCGGTTTTGGTTGAGCGAGTTATTGATAAAATTTGTGGTGAAAACCCTATTAGTGCTGATCGTATTTTAGTGGTTACCTTTACAAAATCCGCCGCAGAAGAAATGCGCGGGAGAATAGAACAGCGACTGAACGAGGTTTGTGCAAACGATACTGAGAATACATTTTTAATCGAGCAAAAAATTAAACTCAGAAACGCAAAAATATGCACAATTGACTCTTTTTGTATTGATTTAATACGCGAAAATTTTGATAGACTGGGAATAAGCCCCGATTTTAGTATCGCAGATGATGCGGTACTGTTACCGCTTTCTCAAGACGCTATGAGTACGGTAATAAACGAGGCGTTTGAAGAAAACAGCCAAGAATTTTCGGCGCTTATAGAAGGTGTTTCAAGTGATTTTGATGAGGGCGACCTTATTAAATATATTAAAACAATTTATGAGTTTAGCCAAAATATGTCTTTTCCTGAAAGTTGGCTTAAGGAAATTAGCAATCGTTCTCTTGACCCCGAGTTCTTCACCTTCCTTACCGATAGTGCTTTTAGATACACAAAAGAATTATTGACTACCTATGCCAATAATTTGAATAATGCCGTTAAGCAGTTAGCACCTATTGAAGCGGTATTCGATAAATATGAGCCGATTTTATCACAGTGTGCCGACGATTTGCGGATTATTGCGAATTACTGTGAAGAAAAAAATTGGAATAAGGTTTATGAACTGATAAACGCATTTACAACCGATAAATTAAATACTCCGAAAGGGTTTTCCAATAACCCCTTAGTGTGTAGTGCGAAGGAAATTAGAAATTCCGCAAAAGCGGCGATAGGTGAACTTTCTAAACTGTTTTCAGACAACGAAACAGCACTTAAAAAAGATTTTGAAGAAAGCTACAAACTAATAAACTCCTTATTGTTATTAACTCGTAGATATATGAGCGTTTATGAAGGGCTTCGCAAAGAGAAAAACGTTATGACATTTGCCGATACAACTCACGCTGCATTGTCCTTACTATGCAAAGAGGTTGACGGGAAAATAGTTAAAACCGAGTTTGCGGATGAGATAGTTTCAAGATTTGATGAAGTTTTGGTTGATGAATTTCAGGACACCAACAATATGCAGGATTTGCTTTTTAAACTCTTATCAAATGATGAAAAGAATATCTTTATTGTAGGTGATATTAAGCAAAGTATTTACCGTTTTCGTGGAGCGAATCCGAAAAACTTTATGCTAAAAAAACAGGGGTATACTCTTTGCACCGACGAGAATAAGTTCACTAATACTCTCAAAAAGGTGATTTTGTCGAGCAACTTCCGGAGCCGTGACGATATTTGTGATTTTGTCAATCTTATATTTACCGCAGTTATGAACGGCAAATTAAGCACAGTAAAATATGATAGCGAAGAGTTGTTAAATCCTGCTGCCGAGTATCCGGTAAGTGACAACAATTCGGTTTGCATAAAGGTGACCGATATTGCTGCTGCATCTGACAAATGGGAGACGGAAGCCAACGTAATTGCTGATTATATTAAAAAGACTATGGCAGAAGAAAAGGTTTATGATGATAAAACCAAGCAAATGCGTGATATTAAATACGGTGACTTTACTGTACTTTTCAGATCAATCAAAAGCGCAGGGCCTATTTTTGCCGATGTGTTAAGGAAGCGTGGAATACCCGTTTCAATGCAAAAAAGTGATTTTATTGAAACTGCCGAAATTCAAACGGTTTTCTCTTTTTTACAGGTTATTGAAAATCCAACTCTTGATATTCCGTTAGCCGCAATAATGATGTCGCCGATTTTTAGGTTTACTGCAGATGAAATGGCAGAGATACGTATAAATAGTCGTAAAACCAATCTTATTTCGGCGGTTACCAATTTGGCGGTATCAGGAAACGAGAAATGCAATTACTTTTTGACAATTTTAAAACGGCTGCGAAACCTGTATTCTACTGCGAGTATTGGCGAAACCATCACCTATATCTATAATGAAACTGACCTGCTCAATATTATGTCGGTTTTGAACTGCGGAGAGAGACGTCGCAAGAATTTGCAATTATTACAAAGCATGGCAACTCAGTATGATGCTAATGATTTTGCAAAGCGCATACAAAACTTTATAACCCACGTAACTAAATTTGCCGAAAAGGGAATCAGCAGTAACTCAGTTGCAGGGGATAGCGTAACGCTAATGACTATTCACTCATCAAAAGGACTACAGTTTCCAATATGTATTTTGGCAGATACAACATCCCATTTCAATAGCAAGGATTCCGCCGATAAATTGCTTATTAGTGCCGATTTAGGCGTGTCTTTTAAGGTAAATGATGCTGCTGGCGGCAAACAAAAATCTCTCATTACTCGCAACATAATTTCGGTTGCCGCAAAGCAAGACCAACTTGATGAAGAAATGCGGCTTTTATATGTGGCGCTAACACGTGCCAAGGAAAAACTGCTTATTTGCATCACCGAAAAGGACGTGCTGTCACGCGCCCACGGATATACTGTACCGATACTAAGTTCTGACAATTTGGACGAATATCGCGAGAGTGTGACAGGCATTAATTCTTACGCCGATATGCTTTGGTTTACCTTGATGGCTGACGAGAAAATGCAAAATTATATATTGGGAGACGAAGTAAAAGGTAACATTTTTACAAGAGGCGTATACGACGTTTCAATTGGGGATTATCAAATAGATAAAAGAGAGAAGACTGTAATTAATTCAGAATCAGTAGACATTACCGATGATTTTGATATAGAAATTTCTTCACAACTCAAAAAAAATATCGCATACGAATACCCTTTTCATCAGCTTCGTGATGTTGAGTCAAAAGCGGCGGTAGCTGTAATTGCGCATAAAGCCGAAGAAAAGGATTTTAGTTTCACTTCACGTCCTGCTTTTATGTGTAAAAACGGTTTGACCCCGGCGGGACGCGGTACTGCAACGCATAGGTTTATGCAGTTTGCTGATTTTGATAAGGCGAAAATTGATATCGAAGCCGAGATAGAACGCCTTTACGAGTGGGAATTTATAACCTACAGTGAAAAAGAAGCGATTGATTTATCGCTTGTAAAACGCTTTTTTGAAAGCGAGTTGTTCTCGCGCATGGAAAATTCCACAAAAGTATCTCGCGAAATGCGATTTTTAACCGAGCTGTCGGCAAAGGCACTTAACCCCGAATTAAATGCTAAACTCGATAACGAAATGGTGGTAGTTCAGGGAAGTGTTGACTGTGTGTTTGTGGAAGATGACGGTATCGTTGTTGTCGATTTTAAAACCGACCGTGTTAATGATGCCGACGTCTTGATAGCCACCTACTCAAAGCAACTTGAAATCTACGCGGCGGCTTGCGAAAAGATATTTCGTTTGCCAATCAAAGAGAAAGTAATTTACTCATTTCATTTATCGAAAGCTATATCATTTTAAAAGACACGGGCAGAAGCCCGTGTCTTTTATTTAAGCAGTATTGGCTGTAACTGTTCGCCTTTCAGGGCTTTCTCAACGGTTTTTGGTATCTTTGAAAAGTCCGATATTAAAGAATTGTTTTTGCCGTGAGGGTCATCCTGACCAAAAGGAACAAAGTAAATATTTTTGGTGTTGAGTAGTTTACCTATATTAATAGCCGATGCGCCAAGCGCGTCGTTTGTGGCTATTGCCAACACTATAGGACGGTTGTTGCGCAAATGAGCTTTTGCTGACATGGTGACCGCCGTATCGGTGATGCCGTTTGCAAGCTTTGCAAGGGTGTTGCCCGTACAAGGCGCGATGATGAGTATATCTAACAACTTTTTTGGTCCTATGGGTTCTGCGCTTGTTATTGTATGAATTATTTTGTTGCCGCTTAAGTTTTCTATATTATCGCGCAAATCCTGCGCGGTATTAAAACGATTGTCGGTAGAATATACGGTGTTTGAAAGTATGGGGATTATATTCATACCCATATTTTTCAAAATGGGAATTTGCTTCAGCGAATCTGCTATTGTGCAAAAGGAGCCGCAAACCGCATATCCTGCAGTTAATCCGTTCAATATTATCACCGTTTCTGTGTAGAGTCTTGAATTAGTATTTTTATAATTGTCGAACTTAAAATTTCTGCCGCAGTATTTGGAGCAACCTTTCCCGGTAATCCTCCGGCAATAATCACTTCAAGTCCCAGATCTTCCGCTGCTTTTAAATCGATACCATACGGACGGGAAGCAAGTTCGATTAGCAGACAATTTTTTCGGCATTTTTTCAGTATTTCGTGCGTTATTACGGGAGCATCAACGGTATTGAAAATTATGTCATATTCGTGTGCAGTGTCACCGATTTGTGCAGTAACAATAGAACTGAAACCCTTAGTATCAATAAATGCTAAATCGGTGTCACGCCTTGCACTAACAGTGACCTTTGCACCAAGACAAGCCAAACGCTCTGATAATGCTTTGCCGATTTTACCGTAACCCACTACCAAGCATTTGCTTTTCCACAGGGTAAACGGGGTGTTGTTGATGGCAATGGCGATGGCACCTTCGGCAGTCGGAACAGCGTTTAATATAGCCGTAGCTTCATCTTTGCCGTAGTCGATAAAAGATAAGTTTTCAAAACTATAATTACCGCAAAGTATTTTTTGGTTATCAAGGCGGCTTACAATATCGCTGATTTTAATTTTATCATCGGTTAATGTATTTGTGATGAAAACTCCGTCGCGCGTGGTAGGAAAGGGGAAAATAACGGCATTGAAAAATGAAAAATCAATATCCAGTTCCGAATTGTAGCAAATATGTCGGACGGTGTGACCTTGTCTTTCAAGATTGTCCTTGATTATCAGTTGCCGCCTGTCGCCGCAAACTAAAAGTATATTCATAAAATCTCTCCAAAAAATAGCGCCGTAAAATGCTTTAATACATTTTATGGCGCTTACTTTATATTGTGAATTGTGACTTTATAAATTCTTTGGCTAAATTTATCAGCAAATTTTTTTTGTTAAGTTCAGGGTGCTTTATGACCGTTATAAGTAGGTAATCTAACACTTTTCCGATATACTTGCCGTCAACAGAAAGTTTTTTAATATCATCACCGCTAAGATTCAGGTGAGATAATAAGTACGGCTCACCGCTGCCCAGTATTCTATCAATTTGTGCTAAAATTTCGCCGTAAACTGTTTTGTTTTTGGAATTTGACAAGAGTAACTTATCTATTAAAATATGCTCACCGACCGCTTTTAAGGCAAACTTTATACCGACATTATCGAGAGATAAATTCATTGCCGTAAGTTTTTTCAAATCTCGACAATAGTTTAAAAGGGTGTTGTCAGATTTAAGCGAACGGCAAACTAATTCAGGATCACAGTTTGCTAATTCGCAAAATTTATAAAAGCGAATATTCAATTCTTTGGGTAGTGCTTTAAGAGTTTCCATCCTACTGATGCTATCGATTCCTAGATGTGAAAGACAACCAATATTTATCATCTTTTCGGCGTTTTCCGGATAGTCGCTCAAAAGAATATGTTTTATTTCCGCAAAAATTCGTTCGCAACTAATGTCACTTAACAGGTGTGCGTTTTGTAATGCGGCGTTTAGCGTTGCGGGTTCAATATCAAAGTCAAGACGCGCACTAAAACGAAACGCACGTAAAATTCTCAAAGAATCTTCAAAAAAGCGTTCATTAGGATTGCCGACAGTTCGTATAATCTTATTCTTAAGGTCAGCTTTCCCGCCGAATTTGTCGATAATTTCACCGTCGATTGTTAAAGCCATAGCGTTTATTGTGAAATCTCGGCGCTTTAAATCTTCAAATAAGTCAGAAACAAAATCGACACCATCGGGTTTACGGTGATCGGAATATGATTTATCGCGGCGGTAGGTTGTAACTTCGATGTTACCGTCGTTAGTTACAACCGTAACTGTTCCATGTTTAATTCCTGTTTTAACGGTTTTATGAAAGAGAGAAACCGTAATATCAGGTGGGCAGGATGTTGTGATATCAAAATCGCTTGGTGCTTTACCTAACAACATATCACGAACCGCTCCGCCTACCACGAACGCTTCATAACCCGCAGTGTGCAGTGTGTCTAAAATATTGATTATAAATTTAGGCAGAGCAAACATTTTTAAGCCACCTCTAAAAATAATTGTTTATTTTTTTTGTACTTTGCAATATAATAGATATGAAAAATTAAGTAGGAGTTCCATTTTATGAAACAGTTAAGAGAAGAGGATAAAATTATTTCCCGCGTTAAGCGTGTTCATATGATAGGCATCGGCGGCTCAGGTATGTGCCCATTAGCCGAGATACTTCATAGCAAGGGCTATGAAATAACGGGGTCGGATAACAATTTGAGTGACCCGTTAAAAAGGGTGAAAAACCTTGGAATAAAGGTTTTTATGGGGCATAACGGAGAAAATGTTAAGGGTGCGGAATTGGTTGTGTATTCTGCTGCTATATCAAAGGATAACCCTGAACTCATGTATGCCGCCCAAAACGGCATTCCCACAATGGAACGTTCGCATATGCTTGGCGCACTTACTCGATATTATGATAATGTTATAGGGGTATGTGGTACCCACGGCAAAACATCAACAACGTCTATGATTTCACAAATTTTTATTTTGAACGGGCTGGATCCCACTGCAGTTATAGGTGGTAAATTGCCGCTTATCAATTCAAACGGAATCGCTGGTAAAAGCGAAAATATGGTTTGCGAAGCGTGTGAGTTTGTAGATACATTTTTGCAAATGTCACCCGATATTGCGGTGCTACTGAATATTGATAATGACCATCTTGATTATTTCAAAACGATGGATAATCTTGTGGCATCGTTTAGAAAATTTATTTCAATGTCAAAAACCGCCGTTATAAATGGTGATGATGGACTTGTGTTAAAGGCGGCAGATGGAATAGATGCTGAAATAATAACTTTCGGATTAAAAAACACTAACACATATTACGCTGAAAATATCGCACCATCAAAATTCGGATATAAGTTTACTGCTATGAAAAACGGTAGAAAAATCGCCGATATAGAAATGCATATTCCTGGGTATCACAACGTAATGAATGCTCTGGCTGCGGTGGCGGTAGCCGATTTGCATAGTGTAAGCCCGGAAGGTATAAAGAACGCAATAGAAAAATTTACGGGCGCGGGCAGACGTTTTGAGTTTTTGGGCGAATATAACGGCTTTGTGTTGGTTGATGATTATGCTCACCATCCAACCGAAATTAAAGCAACTCTAACTGCGGCGAAGACGCTTGATTATAAAAAAGTTACCGTTGTTTTCCAACCATTTACATTTTCGCGAACCGCACTTTTGTTTGATGATTTTGTTGATGCGCTCAAAACAGCTGATAAGGTTGTACTTATGCCGATAATGGGCTCAAGGGAAAAAAACGTATATGGTATAACGTCTGAAAAAATTGCCGAGAAATTACCAAATGCCGTTATTGCTAACACCTTTGAAGATGTGGCGGATGAGATAATCTCTACAACCCAATCCGAAGAACTCGTAATCACTATGGGTGGCGGTGACGTTTATAAGGCCGCGCATATTATTATGAAAAAATTAGGGTAGGTCGCCAATGGTGGCCTACTATTTTTTTATAACATAGCTAAAATCAATGCTACCGCCTATTGAGTCGATTTTTAAATTCTGTAGTTTGTCGGTGTAGGCAAAGCAACTGCCAAAGAAACTAATGGGTAGCTTATAGGACTTCGCTATAATGTGATTTTGTGCGATATTGTTAGTCGCATTGTCTGCGGCATCAAAGTTTTCAAGATATTTATTTATGCTTTTTTCATTAATTTCCACCGAGTATACACCGATTCCATATTCTGAATTTGTATGCGATTTGGCTTCACTTACACTATCAACCGGTGCAATATTTATAAAAATACCGAGATTTTGTTGCCAATGCCCTGCAATGCATTTTACAATAGAGGCGGTGTCACTATCACCGTAATAGTAAATAGTATCGGTAGGGAAGATCGAGTTTTTAAACCCTTTAATTTCGGTATTATAAATTATTTTGGCGTTTTGTGGATTATAAAGATTTATGTTAGCAGTGTTTTCAAAACCAAAAAAATCAGGGAATATACTATCGGCAAACGTGTATGAAGAATTTAAACTATTAAAATCATCGGTCGTAAGCATACTTGTAAATAATGCTTCCCGCATTGATGCTGTGAATTTAGAGCCAATTCCGATTATCAGCACCTTGTTGTTAAGGACGGTTAATTTATAACCTTTATCTCTGGCTTTCGAATAATCGGTTGTAGGAATCTCTGCTAAATCCACATAATTTTTTTCAAGGCACTCAAGGGCGGTGTATTCCTTATTCTTTGAAAAATAAACGGCGGCATTTTTTGGGATGAAATCTCCTGAATATTCACCGTTTTTAATTATTCTCATTGCAAAATCTTCGGTTGACCATTTGCGTAGTTTGTAAGAACCATTGCAAAGTACCGTATCAAAAGACATACCGTATTTACCGATTGATTTATCAAAAAACTCTTTATTGCAAGGCATTGCAGGTGCGGTAGTTAGCGCATATAAAACATCGGAATTCGGTTCGGCTACAATTTGGATGGTGTGCTCATCCATAACTTTGATACCAAGCGCCTCTGCTACTACAGTGCCCTTGTGAACTTTTTCGGCATTTTTTATAGCGTACAATAGATCGGCGTTAGGGCAGTTTGTTTCACGACTTAAAGCACGTGTAATGCCGAATTCAAAATCATCGGCAGTAAGAGGAGTACCATCGTTCCATTTGGCATCGTTTTTAATTGTAAACGTGTAAATGTCGCCTGATTTTTCATAGGTTTCTATTATGCCGTTTACAATATTTCCGTCAATATCCTTGCGCATTAATCCTTCATATAAGTTCTTTACAAGCATAAGTTCGGTAACGGTTTCGGCACTTTGCGGGTCAATGGTTCTTGGCGGTTCATTAACACCAAAGTATATAATCGCGGATGAAATCGAATCGGAACAACCAACACAACTAAACGCCAATATTACAACCAAAAATATAGTAATAATTCTTTTTAAAAACATCTTTTTAACCCCAAAATTTTAAACTTGTTTATATTATAAAATACCTAATTACATATTTCAAGAAAAAACTTGACAAGAAAGTATTTTGTTGTTATAATAACTGCTGTAAAGTAATTTACTTTGCAGCAGGGGTGCCATATGAAAGATTTGAATATTTCTCTGTTATTTGATTGTTACGGCGAGTGTTTAAGCGAAAAACAACGTGAAATATTTGATTGTTATTATAATGAAGATTTTTCGCTTTCTGAAGTTGCGGAAAATTTGGGTATAACAAGGCAGGGTGTTCGCGATTTTGTTAAGCGTACAGAACAACAATTATTAGAGTTTGAAGAAAAGCTTGGGTTTTATAAAAAAACTGCCGAATTAAAATCGCTTTGTGAAAAAGCTCGTATCAATCCCGATGATATTAACTTATTATTCGATTATATTGATAATTTTTGATTATAAGGATAGTGTTTTATGGCATTTGATAATTTATCTGATAAACTGTCAGCCGTATTCAAGCGTTTGCGCTCTCGCGGTAAGTTAACCGAATCTGATGTTAAAGAAGCTATGCGAGAAGTACGTCTGGCTCTCCTTGAAGCCGACGTTAACTATAAGGTTGCAAAAGATTTTACAAATAGTGTAGCCGAAAAATGTATCGGCGAAAACATTATGGAAAGCTTAACCGCCGCCCAGATGGTTGTAAAAATCGTAAGAGATGAATTAACCGCTTTAATGGGTGGGGAACAGGCGCGTCTTAAAACGGCGTCGAAAATACCAACAGTTATTATGATGTGCGGTTTACAGGGTTCGGGTAAAACAACCCACTCGGGTAAACTTGCAAAATTTTTAAAAGCTCAGGGGCACAGACCCTTGCTTGTCGCGTGTGATATTTACCGTCCAGCAGCAATAGAGCAGTTGAAGGTTGTGGGCGAGAGTGTTAATGTGCCTGTGTTTGAAAAGGGCAAACAAGCCCCAGAAAAAACCGCACTTGAAGCCGTTAAGTTAGCAAGAGATTATGGTAACGACTATGTAATTCTCGATACTGCAGGACGCCTTCATATTGATGAAGAACTTATGGCGGAACTTGGTCGAATTACCAAGACGGTTGAAGTCAACAACATTTTATTAGTTATTGATTCGATGGTCGGCCAAGACTCAGTAAATATCGCAAAGGCGTTTAACGAGCAACTGGAAATAGATGGTGTTATTTTAACAAAACTCGACGGCGATACGCGTGGCGGTGCGGCACTGTCGGTCAGAGCCGTTACAGGTAAGCCGATTATGTTCGCTGGTGTCGGTGAAAAGATGGATGACCTTGATGAATTTCATCCCGACCGTATGGCATCTCGTATACTCGGTATGGGCGATATGTTGTCCCTTATCGAAAAGGTTGAGCACGAGATAGATGAGAAAAAAGCAGAAGAAACTGCAAGACGGCTTCAGGAAAATAAATTTGATATGAACGATTTGCTTGACCAGTTTAGGCAGATAAAGAAAATGGGCTCTGTTAAGAGCATCCTTTCAATGATGCCGGGTATGGATAGGCAAATAAGAGATGCCGATATTGACGAAAGAGCGCTTTTGCGAACTGAGGCAATAATAACTTCTATGACCGCAAAGGAACGCGCAAAGCCCGAACTTCTTAATGCATCACGCCGTCGCAGAATTGCCGCGGGCTCGGGAACGAGTGTTGAAGATGTTAATAAGCTTATGCGACAGTATGAGCAGATGAAAAAAATGTTCAAGCAGTTTTCATCCCTAAAGGGTAAGCGCAAATTGAGTAAATTCGGCGGAATGCCGGGTGGCTTCGGTTTTTAAAAGAGTATTCTTTTTTAAATAAACATTTATTTTTGGAGGTGTTTTATAATGGCAGTTAAAATCAGACTTCGTCGTATGGGTGCTAAAAAAGCTCCTTTTTACCGTGTAGTTGTTGCTGATTCGAGATTCCCGCGTGACGGTCGTTTCATCGAAGAAATCGGCTACTATGATACAACTAAGGATCCCGCTGTGGTAAGCATTGATGCTGACAAGGCAAAGAAATGGATTGCTAACGGCGCTCAGCCCACCGATACCGTTAAAGCTATTCTTAAGAAAAACGGTGTGCTTTAATTAAAAATCGGAGGTTTGTATGGAAGAACTTTTAATTTCAATCGCTTCAGGATTAGTTCAAAATCCTGATGCCGTTACCGCCGTCGCAGATGAGCCCAACGAAGAAGGCGTTGTAGTTTACCACCTTCACGTTGCGGAAGAAGATATGGGACGCGTTATCGGCAAACAAGGCAGAATTGCCAAGGCAATTCGTGTTGTAATGCGTGCTGCTGCTAATAAAAACAATATGAAAATAGCAGTGGAAATTGATTAATTTACGCAGATTAAATACCCCCAAAGCATTTTGGGGGTATTAATATTATTGAGTGGGAAAGTATGAAAAAACAGTTTTTGGAAACAGGAAAAATTACAGGTACACATGGTATACGCGGTATGGTTCGTATACAACCGTGGTGCGATGATATTAAATTTTTAAGCGGAATAAAATATTTTTATTTGGATGCTATGGGTACTATAAAACTCGAAAAAGAGCGTATCGCACCCAATGGTAACGTTTTTATTGCAAAATTCAAAGATGTTGACTCTGTTGCTGATGCAGAAAAACTGCGTGAAAAAGTGATTTTTATCAACCGTGATGATGCAAAAATTAAGAAAGACAGTTACTTTATTCAGGATATTATTGATTGTAAGGTATACAGCACCGAAAAAGGTGATTTACTTGGAACCGTAAGTGACGTTTCGCAAACGGGCGCTAATGATGTTTGGCACATTGTAAATAATACGGGCGAATATCTTATTCCCGTAATCCCCAATATTGTGAATAAAGTTGATATAGAAAAAGGCGAAATTTTTATAACACCCCTGAAGGGAATATTTGATGATGAAGATTAGTGTTTTAACTTTGTTCCCCGAAATGTGCGAAGCGTTTGTAAATGAAAGCATAATCGGTCGCGCAGTAAAAGGCGGGAAGGTTGATATTGAGTGTATAAATATAAGAGATTATGCTAATAATAAGCATAATAAGGTTGATGATACGCCTTACGGCGGCGGTATGGGTATGATTATGGCTGCAGAGCCGATTTATAATGCCTATAAAAGTGTTGTTGGAGATAAAAAAACGCACCTTGTTTATTTGTCACCAAAAGGTGAAACCTTTACTCAAAAAAAGGCGATAGAGTTATCAAACTGCGAACATCTTGTCTTGCTGTGCGGTCATTACGAAGGAATTGATGAGCGCATAATCGAAGAAATCGTTGATGAAGAAATTTCGATTGGTGACTATGTGCTGACAGGCGGGGAGTTACCGGCGTTGGTTGTAGCGGACGCGGTTTGCCGAATGCTGCCGGGCGTTTTGTCGGATGATATATGCTTTACCGAAGAAAGTCATTTTTCTGGGCTGCTCGAATATCCACAGTATACAAAACCTGCTGTGTGGAACGGTAGGGAAGTGCCCGAGGTCTTGCTGTCGGGTCACCACGCCAATATCGAAAAATGGCGCCGAGAAATGTCCATTGAGATAACGCTCGAGCGTCGTCCAGATATTTTAGAGTCGGCCGAGCTTAGCAAAAATGAATTAAAATATCTTGAGTCGCTGAAAGCCACAAAACACGATATATAGTGTTTTAGTAAGAATTGTTATCAAATTATAGTCATTTTAAACAAATATCGCCGTTAGATTTTATGCCGATTTGGTGTAAAACATAGAACTTATATTGAAAATATTGACACAAAAAGCAAAAAAAGTATAATTTGTAATATACACAAAGTATAAATTCACACTTTTTAAGGAGACTGTAAATATGGTTGTTAAAGAAGTTGTTGTTCAAAATCAAATCGGCTTACACGCCCGTCCTGCTACTTTCTTTATTCAAAAAGCAAATGAGTTTAAGTCATCCATTTGGGTAGAAAAAGATGAGCGCCGCGTAAACGCTAAAAGTCTTCTTGGTGTTTTATCACTCGGTATTGTAGGCGATACCGAAATTAAAATTATCGTTGATGGTGTTGACGAAGCTGAAGCACTCGATGCACTTATCAAACTTGTTGAATCGGGCTTTGTAGATTAATTAAATGTTTTGCCGATATGCTTTTGCATATCGGCTTATTTTTTAAAACAAAAGAGCGAACGCATGAGAACACTTATTATATGATAAGTGAAATTAATTGTTAAATCTCCAATTTTTAAATAATACTTGACAAGCATTGTGTTAATAATGTATAATACCTTTACTTAGTGTTTATATTATGAAGTTGCTAAGGGAGGGAAATATATGAGTCAGGTTCGTATTAAGGAAAACGAATCGCTGGATAATGCTCTTAGACGTTTTAAAAGACAAACAGCAAAAGATGGAGTTATACAGGAAGTTCGTAAAAGAGAACATTACGAAAAGCCCTCTGTAAAACGTAAAAAGAAGTCGGAAGCAGCACGTAAGCGCAAGTTCCGCTAAGCTAAAATTTCAGCAAAAAAGCGGTTGTTTATCAACCGCTTTTCTTTTTGGAGAGATACTATGTTATTAAAACCGCATATAAAATTAAACCGAATTACCGATATAAATTTGCAGGTTTTAAAAGCAAATAAAATAAAGGGTTTGATACTTGACGTCGACAACACGTTATCAACGCACCACGGCGAAGTGTTGGTTGAGGGACTTCGCGAGTGGATTGATAATATGCAAAATAACGGCATAAGTCTAATGATTTTATCAAATTCGAAGGAAAAAAGGGTAGCACCCTTTGCTAATAAACTGAATCTCGATTATTTTTCTTTAGCACTAAAACCCTTGCCGTTTGGCTACTGGAAATCGGCTCGTAAAATGGGTATCAAACTTAAGAATACGGCGATAGTCGGCGACCAACTTTTTACCGACTCATTGGGTGGACATTTAGCGGGGGTTAAAACAATAATCCTAAATCCAATAAAACCCGAAGAAATGTGGAGCTTCAGGATACGCCGACATTTCGAGAAAAAATTATATTCGCATTATAAATTTGAGGTGTAATTTATGTCAGCATTGTTCGGACCTGCGGGAAACTCGGCAAGTTTCACCGAAATGGGATATAAGCACAGTTTACAAGTGCCCCAATATCTTTCGAAATTTGGGCTCACTGCTTTTGAATACCAGTGTGGCAGGGGTGTAAATATAGGGCTTGATAAGGCCGCGCAGTTTGGCGCAGCTATGAAAAATGCAGATATCGCGGTGTCACTTCATGCACCGTATTATATATCAATGTCTTCGGTTGATGAAGAAAAGCGTCTTAATTCAATAAATTATATTTTAAGTTCAGCAAGAGCGGTTAACGCTATGGGTGGTAACCGTATTGTTGTGCATACCGGCTCATGCGGTAAAATTTCGCGTGAATACGCCTTGGAATTAGCTGTTGATACAATGCGCCTTGCAATTAGGGCGCTAGATAGCGAAGGGCTTTCAAATATCCGCATTTGCCCCGAAACGATGGGTAAAATTAATCAACTTGGCGATTTAAACGAGGTTTTAACTCTGTGTGAGTTGGATGAACGTTTATTGCCGTGTATTGATTTTGGACATCTTAATGCCAGAACAATTGGTTCACTTAAAACCTACAATGATTTTGAAAATATATTTGACCAAATTGAAAATCGTTTAGGTTTATCCCGCCTTAAAGAATTTCACTCGCATTTTTCAAAAATCGAGTATACAGCGGGCGGCGAGAAAAAACATTTAACGTTTGATGATGCAGTATTCGGTCCAAATTTCGAACCGGTACTGGAAATTACCGTCAAAAAGAATTGCCACCCTACCTTTATTTGTGAATCTGATGGCACTCAGGCGGAAGATGCCGCAATTATGAAAAACTATTATACGGAGTTGATAAATAATGAAAACAGGTAAGATTTTAGTTCTCAATGGACCTAATCTTAATATGGTTGGTATTCGCGAACCTGCCGTATACGGAAATAAGAATTTAGAAAGCATAAATAGTACGATTTACAGTTATGCTGCAGGTATGAAAATGAATTGTGATTTTTTCCAAACAAACTGTGAAGGAGAGTTAATTGATAAAATTCATAGCGTTTATAAAGAATATGACGGTTGTATTATAAATGCAGGTGCTTTAACTCATTACAGTTATGCTGTGCGCGATGCAATAGCCGCTGTAGACAAGCCGTTTATTGAGGTGCATTTATCAAATGTTGATGCGCGCGAAGATTTTCGTAAGGTATCTGTAATTGGTCCTGTATGTGTTGGCAGTATTTCGGGCTTTGGGGTGAACAGTTATCTTTTAGCGGTAAATGCAATGCGTGACCTTATTTGACAACATTTACCTTGACAATAGTTTAATTTGGCTTTATACTACTATATGTAGATTTTTATCATGGAGGAATAAATATGATTAGCGCAGGAGATTTTAGAAATGGTGTTACCTTTGAGATGGAAGGCAACGTGTATCAGATTATTGAATTCCAGCACGTTAAACCCGGTAAAGGTGCCGCTTTCGTTCGTACTAAAATCAGAAACGTAATAGTGGGCTCTGTTGTTGAAAAAACTTTTAACCCCAACGATAAATTCCCGACGGCTTTCGTTGAGAGAAAGGACATGGAATATTCTTACAGTGATGACGGACTTTACTACTTTATGGACCCTGAGTCTTATGAATTAGTTCCCGTTAACGCAAGTGAGCTCGGCGACAACTTTAAGTTTGTTAAGGAAAATATGGTATGCAAGATTTTGTCTTATAAGGGCAAAATATTCGGTGTTGAGCCGCCCACATTTGTTGAACTTGAAGTTACCCAGACCGACCCCGGATTTAAGGGAGATACAGCTACCAATGCTATGAAACCCGCAACACTTGAAACAGGTGCTGAAATCCGTGTTCCTTTGTTTATCAATGAAGGCGATATGATTCGTATTGACACCCGTACAGGTGAATATATGGAACGTGCATAATATTTTAAGGAGTTATTGTTATGACTATTTCTGAAAAAGTAGCGTATATTAAAGGTCTTGCTGAAGGTATGGAATTAGATACCGATTCTAAGGAAGGAAAAATTCTTTCAGCAATCATTGACCTTTTAGGTGATATTTGCGATGAAATTGATGCTCTTGACGATGCTCAGATCGAATTAGCAGAGCAGCTTGATGCGGTTGATGAAGATTTATCCGACGTTGAAGAACTCATTTATGAAGAAGATGAGTACGATGATGATGAGGAATTTGATGATGACGACGATGAGGTTTTCGAAGTAGTTTGTCCCAGTTGTGGTGACAAAATTTATCTTGATGAAGATATGCTTATGGACGGCCGCATTGATTGTCCCAACTGTGGTACCGACCTTGAGTTTGAATTCGACTGTGATTGCGATTGTGATGATTGCGATTGCGATGACTGCGTTGTTGAGGATTAGTTTTGTATCATTGCCACACTTTACTTTTTGTAGGGTGTGGCTTAATTTTTAAAGGGGTGGATATTTTGCCGAATCTGGAATATAAACTTGATTTTGCACTCGATACGGACAATATTAGCGGAAATATTCCTGTTATAATTGTTGCAGCGGGTTCTTCCATTCGTATGCAAGGCATTTCAAAACAGTTTGTTTCTCTTTGCGGTGTCCCGGCTATTGTGCACACCTTGTCCGCTTTTGAAAACTCACCACAAATATCAAGAATCATACTTGTCACCAAGGAGGAATTTATTAATGAAATTCAGATTTTGGCAGATAAGTTTATGATACACAAGTTAACCGACATTGTGTCGGGCGGCAACACCCGTCAGGAATCGGTAATTTGCGGTTTAAATAGGTTGGGTGAGGAAGAATACGTACTTATCCACGACGGTGCAAGACCACTTATAAGTTCTGCTGTTATTTCAAGAGTGTGTGATGCTTTACCTTCAGCTGACGGCGTTATCCCTACCGTTAAGGTAAAGGATACCATTAAAAGTGTGGATGAAAAAGGGATGGTTATTAAAACTGTACCGAGGGATTTACTTTACAGTGTTCAAACACCCCAAGGAGTAAACGTTAAAAAGTACCGTGAAGCAATAAACAGCGCTGATATCTCGGCATTTACCGATGATGCATCAATATTGGAATCAGCAGGTATGTCAGTAAAAATCGTTGAAGGAGATTATAAAAACATTAAAATCACTACGCCCGATGATATAGGTGTCGCCGAATTTTATCTTGAAAAAGGAGAAAATGATAATGCGAATCGGTAACGGATATGACGTTCATAAACTGGTTAAGGATAGAAAATTAATTATTGGCGGAGTGGAAATTCCGTACGAATATGGTTTGCTCGGTCACTCTGATGCCGACGTGTTGTTACATGCTATATCCGATGCACTTCTTGGCGCTGCGGCACTCGGAGATATTGGCAAACTTTTTCCTGATAATGATGATAAATTTAAGGGTATTGACAGCCGTGTTTTGTTAAGACGCGTGGTGGAGTTATTGAGTAAAAATGGTTATAAAATCAGCAATATTGATGCAACTGTCATAGCTCAGCGTCCCAAAATGGCACCTTATATAGATGAAATGCGCGAGAATATAGCCGATGACTGTGGTATCAACATAAACTGTGTCAGCGTTAAGGCGACAACCGAAGAAGGACTTGGATTTACGGGCGAAGGAAAAGGAATTTCTGCTTCGGCAGTTTGTCTTATTGAATAGTATTTTTGTTTCACTCCACTCATATAAATTAGTGTGGAGTGATTTATTTGAAGTTTGTTTGCATAAGTGTTAAAAGTAAATCGACGTTTGCGTTGCTTTTGTTTTTAGTTATAATATTTTTTGTGGCTTTGGATTTTGTTAATATAAATTCGAAAATCGGTGATAAAATAATTACTAACGAAGATAGGGTTAGGTTGATTAATTCACTAGGGTTTGATGTTGAGCCCGAAGCAGTAGAAACAAAAAAATTCAAAATTCCCGAAATGTTTAGTGACGTGTATAACGAATACAACGAACTGCAAAAATCAGCTGGTTTCAATCTTAAAGATTATTCCGGATATGTGGTTGATATATACAAATATAAAATTTTCAGTACAAATGAGGAAAAATTCGTAAACATAATTTTATATGACGGGGTACTTATAGGCGGAGACGTATCCTCGGCACTTCTTGGTGGTGAAATGTTACCTTTGAGGTAGCGCAAAATAACGGAGGTTAAAATGAAAACTGTACGGCTCGATAAATTTTTATCGGACAATTCAAAATACAGCCGAAGTGAAATTAAAAAACTTGTAAAGCAAGGCAAAGTATCGGTTGATGGCGCGGTTGTAAGGCAATATGATTTACATATTGCAGCCGAAAATTCCAAAATTACCGTAAATTCCGAAATAATTGAATATAAGAAATTTGTATATCTTGTTATGAATAAACCAATGGGTATTTTATCGGCTTCAAACGATAAAAGCCGCAAAACTGTTGTTGATTTGGTTGGGGAAAAATATGACCATCTTTCGCTTTTTCCCGTTGGACGACTGGACAAGGATACAACAGGTATATTATTGCTTACTAATGACGGAGAATTTGCCCATCAGATAATCTCACCTAAGTCAAATATTGAGAAGTCCTACATTGCAACTGTTGATGCTGTGCCTCAAAAAGACCTGTCTCAAAAGTTTTCCGAAGGCATTATTTTGGCAGATGGTACGGTATGCAAGCCGTCAAGGGCGGAAATACTTAATGAAACACAAGTTCGCATTGTTTTAACCGAAGGTAAATACCATCAAATTAAACGTATGCTTGGAACGTTGGGACTTGGTGTTAATAGTTTGCATCGTGAACGTATAGGAAATTTAACGTTACCTAAAGAACTTGATTATGGAGAAGTTTATGAATTAAATGTTAACATTTTACCTGAACTTTTTCCGCAAATAGCCCGAAAATAAAAGATTTTGTTTATATTAGACAAATATTTTTTCGAACGTTGGGTAATTTAATTATTGTTTTTTTAAAAAATAGTTGGTATAATAATCATGCTTAAAAATGAAAAATTATTAGGAGGTTCTTTTAATGGCAAGTTTATCTCTTCGCAACGTCTATAAAAAATATCCTGGTGGCGTTGTTGCTGTATCCGATTTTAATCTTGAAATCAAGGATAAGGAATTTATTATTCTTGTAGGTCCTTCAGGTTGCGGTAAATCAACAACTCTGCGTATGGTTGCCGGTCTTGAAGAAATTTCTGAAGGTGAAGTTTATATTGGTGACCGTCTTGTAAACGATGTGGCACCTAAAGATAGAGATATAGCAATGGTTTTCCAGAACTATGCTCTTTATCCTCATATGACCGTTTTTGATAATATGGCATTTGGTCTCAAATTACGTAAGGTTTCGAAGGACGAAATTAAGCGTCGTGTTGAAGAAGCTGCTCGCATTCTTGATATCGAGCATCTTTTAGAGCGTAAACCGAAGGCGTTGTCCGGTGGTCAGCGTCAGCGTGTGGCTCTCGGTCGTGCTATCGTTCGCGAACCTAAAGTGTTCTTACTTGATGAACCGCTTTCCAACTTGGATGCTAAGCTTCGTGCACAAATGCGTACCGAGATTTCTAAACTCCATCAACGTCTTGGTACAACCTTTATTTACGTTACTCATGACCAGACCGAAGCTATGACAATGGGTACCCGTATCGTTGTTATGAAGAACGGTTTTATCCAGCAGGTTGATACGCCTCAGCAACTTTACCTTAAACCCTGCAATCTTTTCGTTGCCGGATTTATCGGCTCTCCGCAGATGAACTTTATTGAGTGTAAGCTTCTTAATGAAGGCGATGAGTTCTTCCTTGAATATGGTTCTGAAGATACAAAAACACGCGCAGGCGTTAAGTTTAAGATCAAATTACCCGCATCCAAAAACGCTAATGATTGCTTAAAAGAGTATGTTGGCAAAGAGGTTATTATGGGTATCCGTCCTGAGCACGTTCATAATGAGCCCGAAATTCTTGAAGCCAATCCCGACAGTATCGTAGAAGCAAATGTTGAAGTAACCGAGCTTATGGGTGCTGAAACTTATCTTTATATGAATTCTGAAGGTCAGGATATCAATGCTCGAGTTGCTCCGTCTAACACAGCAAAACCTGGCGACAGAATTAAGATTGCTATTGAAGCTGAGAATATTCATATTTTCGACAAAGATACTGAGCTTACAATTACCAACTAATTCCAAAATTTTTAACCACCCGTGAAAACGGGTGGTTTTTTTGTAATATATTTGTAACTTTTTTATTAATAACCCTTGAAAAATGTCTAAAAAAAGTGTACAATATACACATAAATATATTTTGGGTTATATTGTTCTTAGAGCAAGGAGGAATTAATTTTGTCAAACAGATTATTTCAAAGTGTTATTAATCAGATGCGTGGTGCTGTTGATAAGACAATTGGTGTTTTAGATGGTAGTTTTACTATTATCGCATGTAGCGAATTAGAAAAAATAGGGGAAACTTTTGCAGATTCTTCGCTAAAAGACAATATTGCGGGAGATGCAGTTATTATTAACGATTGCATAGTTAAAGCCATTGGCTCAAACGAGATAGGTGACTATTATGTTTTTGTTTCCGGCACCGATGCTATGGCTAATAAGTATTGCTCTATTTTATCAATTTCTTTAACAAATATTAAATTTTACTATGATGAAAAATATGATAGACGTAATTTCATTAAAAACATAATTCTTGATAATATTTTACCGGGGGATATATATCTTAAAGCGCGTGAACTTTGTTTCGACAGCGAAGTTTTCCGTAGTGTTATATTTATCCGTTCGCTTGATAATAATGAAGTGTCAGTTTTTGATGTTATACAAAACCTTTTCCCTGATAAAAATAAGGATTTTGTTATCAGTATAAATGAAACCGATGTTGCTTTGGTTAAGGAAGTAAAAAATAATATTTCGCCAAAAGATATTGAAAATCTTGCTTCTTCTATTGCAGATACACTTTCTGGTGAATTTTATTGTCACGTTGTTATCGGTATTGGTTCAACAGTTGATAATTTACGTGATTTAGCAAAATCTTTTAAAGAAGCACAGGCAGCGCTTGAAGTGGGTAAGGTTTTTGATAATGACAGAACCATTATTAGTCATGATAATTTGGGTATTGCGCGACTTATATATCAGTTGCCTACAACACTTTGTGAAACATATTTGCGTGAAGTATTTAAACGTGGTTCCATAGAAAGTCTTGATAGAGAAACACTTTTCACTATTCAAAAATTCTTTGAGAACAACTTAAATGTTTCTGAAACATCAAGAAAACTTTTTGTTCATAGGAATACTTTGGTTTACCGTTTGGAAAAAATCAAAAAAATCACAGGTCTTGACCTTCGTGAGTTTGATCATGCAATTATCTTTAAAATTGCGCTTATGGTTAACAAGTATTTAAAAGCCAATCCAATTAAATATTAATTTTTGAAAGTAGGATAACTACCAATGGATTTTGAAATGCAAAATCAAGATAAAACGATAATTGAATTCAACGGTGTTTCGAAGACATATATACATGGCACTCACGCGCTAAGCGACGTTAATATCAAAATCGAGCGCGGTGAATTTGTGTTTGTTGTTGGCTCTTCGGGTGCGGGTAAAAGTACATTTATGAAACTTATTATGCGCGAAGAAAAGGCGAATACGGGTACAGTTCACGTTAACGGCTTTAATCTTACAAAAATGCGCAGAAAACAGGTTCCGAAACTCCGAAGAACAATGGGCATCGTTTTTCAGGATTTCCGCTTGATTCCTACAATGAACGTGTTTGATAACGTTGCTTTCGCAATGCACGTTGTTGGTGAACCAAAGAAAAAAATCAGAAAAGAAGTTGCTCGCGTTTTATCGCTTGTAGGTCTTGGACACAAGGCACGTTCTATGCCAAATCAGTTGTCCGGCGGTGAACAACAGCGCGTAGGTCTTGCTCGTGCACTTGTTAATAATCCCGATTTAATTATTGCTGACGAGCCGACAGGTAACGTTGACCCTAATATGTCTTATGAGATAGTATCATTGCTCAGCGCAATTAATAAGCAGGGAACAACAATACTTATGGTAACTCATGACCATAATCTCGTGCGCGATTTTAAGCATCGCGTAATTATGCTTGATGGTGGTAAAATTGTTGCCGATAATGCAGGAGGTCTCGAATAATGAAGTTACATAGTGTTCGTTACCTTACCGGTGAAGGTTGCAAAAACGTTTGGGTAAACCGTCTAATGACCATTGCTTCTGTCGGTGTTTTAACCGCTTGTATGGTATTAATAGGGCTTGCTTTGCTTATTTCAATGAACATTGATAAAATTATCGGTAATCTTGAACAACAAAACGTTGTTATGGTTTATTTTAACGATAAAAACTCGGTTCTTTATGGCGATGCCGCACCGATTTTAGCAGAAGGTGAAGAATTTGATATTGAAAAAATTGCGGATTCTCATTATTTAATCCATAACGAAGAAGAAGCAAGAGCGGTTTGCGATGAACTTGCGAAACTCGATAACGTGGCAGAAGTTGAATTTATATCAAAAGAACAGGCGCTTGAAGAAGTTAAATCAACTATGCTTGAAGGCCAGGATGAGTACTTCGAGTTCCTTGATGAAGAAAATGGAAATCCGTTGTCGGACGGCGCAAGAGTACACCTTAAAGATATGGGAACCTTTAATGCTACGGTCGATAAAATCAAGACTGTTAACGGGGTAAATTCTATTCAATCGCAAGGTGATATGGCGGAGAAGATTAATTCTATTAAAAACGGTATCGGCGTTGCAGGTGTTTGGATTATTGCCATACTGTTGGTTATTTCCCTTGTAATTGTTTCGAACACAATCCGTGTTACTATGTATAACAGAAAACTGCAAATCAGTATCATGAAGGCGGTTGGGGCAACCGATGCATTTATACGTATACCGTTTATAGTTGAAGGTGTTTTGATCGGTCTTATTTCGGCGATTTTTGCCGAAGGAGTAGTTTATTTTTGTTATCGTGTGGCAACCGAAACAATCATTTCCTCACTTGATTCAGGGCAGATTGTTCCTTTTGCCGATGCGGCATGGATGCTGCTTGGCTTATTTGCAGCAATCGGTGTGTTGACGGGTATATTCGGTAGTGCGATAATGATAGGAAAGTATTTAAAGAAGGAAGGCAGCGAGTTTTCCGCAATTTAATACGGAGGATTTTATGAAGGTTTACCTTAAAAGAGTTTTGTCGATTTTTCTTATTTTGATTTTTATATTCACAGCATTTTCTGCCGTTGCGGTTTTACCGGCATCGGCTGATACTGTTAGTGATGCAAAAGAGCAACTTGCCGCTAACAAGAAAAAAGAAGAGCAATTAAATCAGCAGATAGCTGATGCTAAAAATGATAAGAATAAACAAACTGAACTTAAAAATTTATTAGACTCAAAGATTAGTAATTATCAGTCAAGAATCGATATCTGTAATAATTTAATTAGTTCTCTTAAGGCGGAGGTTGCTAAAAGCGAGAAAAAGATTGAAGAAGCTAATAAAGAAATTTATGACACAAAAGAGCAATTTAAAAAGCGATTGAGGTCGCTTTATAATAGCAATACAAATAATTCTTTGCAACTTATAATGGGTGCGGAATCTTTTTCGGATTTTTTAATTCGCTTGGAACTTACTAAGTGTATTACAGCACAGGATAAAGCATTAATAGAAAGTTTAACCGCATCCATTGCAACTATAAATAAAGAAATCGAAGCAAATAAAAAACGGCAAGAAGAGCAAAACGAGCTTATGGCAGAGTTAAAAGTGGCAAAAGCCGGCTACGATAATGACGTTGCCGATGTAAATAATGTTATTTACGAACTGAATAAAGATATTAACTCTGCCGAAGCACAAAAGAAAGCATTGCAAAAACAAAATGAGTATCTGAACTCCTTGCTTTATGGCGGTGATGTTGATGCCGCGTTTGATGGAACTTTTACGTGGCCGGTGCCTGGGCATTATTATATATCATCTCCTTGGAAATGTAGTTGCAGTCTTCATCGTGGAAATCACAATGGAATTGATATTGCAGGGGGAAATATTCGCGGAAAGCCGATTGTTGCGGCAGCTTCGGGTTGGGTAACTAAGTTCACTAATAATTGCACTCACGATTATTATAAAACCTATTCGTGTGGTTGCGGTAATGGATTTGGTAACCACGTGCGTTTGTCTCATGGTAGATACAATGGTGATTCATATTTAACAATTTACGGTCATATGAAATCAGTTGTTTCGGGTATGAAATTGGATAAATATTATAATAGAGGACAGGTTATCGGATATGTTGGCACTTCCGGTTTTTCCGCGGGTAATCATCTGCATTTTGCCGTTAGCGTTAACAGTTCTTATCAAAATCCGAAAAACTATTTGAAATGAGAAAAACACTAATTTTTCGTTATTTATTTTTGGCTCTATCTTTAGCAATAATGATTTATATATTCTTAATGTCTTGTCAAACAGCAGCTGTTTCCAATCAAAGCAGCGGCAGAGTAATCAAGGTAATTGCGAATATTATTTTTGAGGATTTTGAAAGCAAACCGATAGATTTTCAAATAACATTTATAAGTTCTTTGCAATTTTTTGTTCGCAAGTCAGCACATTTTCTTATATATTTTATGTTGGGTGCGTCGGTTTGTGGTTTTGCATTAACTTTTGATAAAATAACAAAGTTTTATAAGTCCTTGTCGTCGTTTGGATTTTCGGTTTTGTATGCTATTAGCGATGAAATACATCAACTCCTTGTCCCTGGTCGCAGTGGGCAGGTGAGTGATGTTTTACTTGATACGTTTGGAATCATTTTCGGTATTATATTTATCAACTTAGTGTTTTTTATTATTAAAAAGATTTCTTGCAGATTTATAGTTAGGAGGAAGGCAAGTGAACGGTAAACTTTTGATAAAGCAAAACAGGGAACTGTTTGACAAACTCCAGATTGCGAACTTAAATTGCCGCCGCTTAACAGAAGAAAATCAGTCGTTAAAGTTGCAAATCCAAAATTTAACTGAACAACTTGCCGCAAAAAACGAAAAAAGTAGCGAGTCAGTTAATGAAACCGTAACCGAAGAAGAAATCCAAGAAAGAGTAGACATTGAAGAGTCAATTGAGCTTTCTCCCGAGATTGAGTATGGCTCAAAAATTATCGGTGAAATTGTTATTTCTGCAACCCAACATAGCAATTTATTGGGTAATTGTGGTAAAGAAAATTTAAAGGAACTTTTAAATTTAATTTTAGGACGCACAGAAGTTGCAAAATCCGAAATTTTAAATATCGTTTCTAGTGAAGTGTCACTTGATAACAAAATGCAAATGATTGATTCAGTGCGCGATGAAGCAATAGAGTATTTTAAAAGTATTATGGAGCAATAAAGAGAGTTTTCGAACTCTCTTTATTTTTTTATTTTAGTTTATTTAACAACATTTCAGGTAATAATTTAATTGTACGGAGGTGTTGTTTTTGTATAAAACAAAGGTTGTGATTTGCGGCGTCGATACATCAAAATTGCCGATTTTGAAAGAGACGGATAAGATGCGGCTTTTAAAGGAAACCAAAAACGGCAATAAGGAATCCAGAGAACGGCTAATAAATGGCAATTTACGTCTTATTTTAAGCGTTATACAACGTTTTACAAGTAGAGGCGAGAATTTAGATGACCTATTTCAAGTTGGTTGTATTGGTTTAATAAAAGCAATAGATAACTTTGATGATAGTCATAATGTAAAATTTTCGACCTATGCTGTTCCTATGATAATTGGTGAAATCAGAAGGTATTTAAGGGATAATAATTCAATTCGTGTCAGCCGTTCTATTAAGGATACTGCTTACCGCGCCATGCAGGTAAAAGAACAACTTATAAATAAATTAAACCGTGAACCAACCATTACCGAAATTGCAACCGAACTGCAGATACCATCTAGTGATGTTGTGATAGCACTTGAGAGTGTGGTTGACCCCATATCCCTCTATGAGCCAATTTATTCGGATGGCGGCGACACAATTTACATGCTAGATCAGGTCGGCGACAATAACGATGATAAAAACTGGCTCGAAGAAATTTCGTTTCGCGAAGCAATTAAGAATTTAAGCGACCGCGAAAAAAAGATACTATCCCTTAGGTTTATAAAGGGTAAAACGCAAATGGAAGTGTCCGAAGAAATCGGCATATCACAAGCGCAGGTATCTCGTCTTGAAAAATTTGCGCTCCAAAAAATCAAAAATTGAAAATTTGAAATGTTATAATCATATAAATTAATGGGAGTGATTTATATGATTTATAGAATTGATGAATTAAAGGATAAACAGGTTGTTTGCGTAAAAAACGGCGGAATTTTAGGTAATGTTTCGGATATTGAGTTTGATACCGAAACAGGCCAGCTGACGTCAATTGTAATTTTCGGCAAAAACCATTTTTTAGGAATTTTCGGCAAGGAAAATGACATCGTAATTCCTTGGAAGGATATAGAAGTAATTGGAAATGAAACAATTTTGGTAAATTGCGAATTTATGAAAGTGAATTAATTATTAAAGAAAAACTTACCCCTTATAAAACCTTTTAATTTGCACAAAGTAATTTTGCAAACAGGTTTTTTAAGGGGGGATTTTTTTGAAATCTGTTTCGAATATTTTCAAAATTTTAACAATCTTTCTAATGATTTTGGCGGTTGTAATTTTCGCTGCAATTTTTGTGGCCGACGGTGCATCTGAACAAGAATATAAGGTTATAAGCAATTCCGATTTGAAAATTAACTGCGCAGTACCGCTTAGCGTTACAAGATGTGATGATATTTCGGTGGATTCAAAACTTTATAATACGGTCGGTTCAAAGTATAACGTAGAACTTAAAATTTTCGGTATAATACCGGTGAAAAAAGTCAGCGTTGAAATCGTCGATGATATGTACGTTTCGGTTTTAGGTTTGCCTTTCGGTATGAAAATTTATACCGAAGGTGTGCTTGTAATAGATATAAGTGACGTCGACGCCAAGGGTGGATATCAAAAACCTGCTGAACTCGCAGGACTGAAAATCGGTGACTTTATTCTTTCTGTAAATGGGCAGAAGGTCTACACTAATGAAGACGTTGCCGCACTTATTGAAGAATCAAATGGAAAACAGATGAAGTTTGTGATTAGACGTGATAATGTGATTAAGAATATAACGCTCAAACCCTTGCTCTCACAAAGTACAGGCAGTTACAAGGCGGGGATTTGGGTGCGCGATAGTTCGGCAGGTATCGGTACACTCACGTTTTACTGTCCCGCAAACGACGTTCTGTGTGGGCTTGGGCATAGTGTAACCGATAGCGATACGGGCAAAGTGTTGACGATTAATTCTGGTGAAATTGTCGGCGCCGAAATTGTATCATATACAAGGGCAGAGAAAGGCGCGCCAGGTGAACTGCACGGACGGATATTGCCTACAAAATATGCCGATTTTTCTCTTAACTGTGCCGCGGGTGTCTACGGTAAATGCAATAACGCTCTGTCGGGTGAGATGATGCAAGTTGCCTTAAAACAAGAGATAAGCAATGGAGACGCTTATATTCTTTCTACTGTAGATGGTGCCATACCGAAAAAATATAAATGTAAAGTAAGCATAATTAAATCAAACACTAAAACACAAAATTTGCTGGTTGAAATAACTGATGATACCTTGCTTAAAATAACAGGTGGAATAGTGCAGGGTATGTCAGGCAGCCCCATAATTCAAAACGGGAAACTAATCGGCGCAGTAACCCACGTGCTGATAGATGAGCCCAACAAGGGTTATGGTATCTTTGCCGAAAATATGTTAGAAACTGCACAAACAGTAGGGGACTGCGCCAATAAGTCCCGTTTGCAAGAAGTATCATAAAATTATAATGTAGGGAACGACCTGCGTGTCGTTCCGTATGACAAAAAGGATGCATCATAATTTTAAGGGGGCATTTACGAATGCCCCCTTAAAATTTATCTAAATTTTCGCTTTGCCGACCGTTTCACGCAGAAATATTTTACCTGTAAGTGTGATATTTTGGTGGCTTGTATAGTATTTATTTTTCATTTTCTTTTCCATTAAATCCCAAGCTATCATACAAAGTTCATTAACGTCGGTACCGATGGTTGTAAGAGCCGTTTCGAGATACTTGGATACGTTGTTATTATCAATACCTATTACTGAAAAATCCTGCGGTATAGAAAATCCCTGTCGCTTTAAATATTTCATAGCACCAAAAGCAATTTCATCATAGGCGCAGATTATGGCGGTGTAATCAATATCGCTGTTTAGTATCTGTTCGGCACCGTCTTCACCCGCCATTTCAAAGCGGTATTTGCTCTCAAATACATTATTTGCAGTAGGGTCATTTAAAGCTCTGGAAAATACTTCTGATTTTCCAGTTGTAAGCGCCTCGCCTATGAAGGCGATTTGTTTGTGCCCTAAGTCTTTAAGAATTTCTACAGCTTCAAAAATAGGCGTATTTATATCGGCCGTAACACTGTCGGTTCGTGAATTGTCTGAACCTAGTATGGAGACGATCGGGGTATTGTATCCTTTTTTGAATTTTTCTACACCGCCGATAACAAAAACACCGTCAACACCAAGGTGAGAGACATAATAATCAATCAATTCTTCCTTGGCAGATTTGTCAAAATGTGTTGAGGAAATTACCGGTATTCCGCCATTAGATTCAATTACATTTTGCAGATTTGCTACATATTCTGTATATAAACCGCTTATAATCTCGGGGCATATTATGGCGATTATCGGTTTTGGATATTTACCTTTATAATATTTGCCGTAGCAACCGTATTTTTTGGCTGCATCAAAAATCAACTGTTTTGTATCATTACTTACATCGGCGGCATCGCAAAACGCCTTTGAGACGGTCGAAACTGATACGTTAACGATTTTTGCTAATTCACGCATTGTCATATTATTCACCTGCAATTAATAGTATCTATTCTAATTATAAAGTCATTATTATAAAGGTCAAGTGTTTTTCGAAAAAGTTTCGTAACTAGTTTAGTTGATTCAATAGTTTTTTTGTGATAATATTCTATGGGTGATGAGTTTCATGAATAAAACTAAACGTCAACTAATGAAATCAAGCGGAATTATGTTTATATTACAGGCGGCGTTCGAGCATTTAATGTCTTTATTAGTAGCTGGTTCATTTCTTGCTACGTTAACAAAACAGTTAGGCATGAGTGATAGTTTAACAGGTATAATTTCTTCATTTATTTCGCTCGGATGTGTTTTTCAATTGCTTTCAATATTTATGAGAAAAAATACTGTAAAACCGTTTGTTGTTATATGGAGCATTATAAATCAAGTGTTATTTTCTTTGCTGTTTATTATTCCATTAATGAGAGTGCCCAGACAAGTAAATATTGGATTATTTGTTGCTGCTATCTTTTTGGCGTATTTCGCTTTTAACTTTGCACATCCCAAGAAGATAAATTGGATGATGTCTTTGGTGGATGACAGTCATCGCGGTGTTTTTACAGCAAACAAAGAGATGATTTCTCTGGTGTCTGGTATGATTTTTTCCTTTGTTATGGGTGCTATGGTGGACTATTTTGCCGAAATAGGAAAAATCAGAACAGCGTTTATAATATCTGCAATAGTACTCTTTGTAATAACTGGATTACATACCGCAATAATGGTATTTACCGTCGAAAGACCTTTGCCAACAACAGTACGGAAGAGTTTATGCAAAACAATAAGTGACGTATTTAAAAATAAAAAAATTCTAGGCATTACGGTAATATTTATTTTGTATTATATTTCGACCTATTGCACCGTACCATTCTATAATACTTACAATATTAATGAGCTTGGGTTCAGCTTAAAACTGGTTACTGCTCTTGCAATAGTAGGGAGTGTTGCTCGAATTCTTGTATCGAGATTTTGGGGTAAGTATGCCGATAGAAATTCATTTGCCGTAATGATTGAAAAATGCCTTTTAGTTTTAGCGCTTGGATATTTTTGTATGGTGTTTGCAACCCCCAAAAATGGTATAGTTATGGTGGCGGGCTACAATATTTTTCACGGCATAGCACTTGGCGGCGTAAACAGTGCGCTTATAAATTTAGTGTTCGATTATGCTGAGCCCGAATTCCGTGCAGATGCATTAGCCATTTGTCAGGCGGCATCGGGAGTGATGGGCTTTTTGGCAACGCTCGCGGCAAGTCCATTAGTTAATTACATACAAGGTAATAATAACAGTATCTTTGGTATTAGTTTATATGCACAACAGGTAATGTCGATTATAAGCGTTCTTGTATTGATTATTTCTGTTATATATGTACGCTTTGGACTTATTAAAAAAAGAAGCAAATAATATTAATTAGGCGGCAAGTCTTCTTGCCGCCTTTTTTATAAAAACTGTCTTATATCAATAGCTAATTTTTCTTCAAGATTTATAAGACGCTTCGCGATATCTTTTGATATTTCATCGGCTGCTTCATATTCATTAAGATACCTATTAAGTGATTTAACACCCATATTGCATCCGTCTGTCATTAAATCGGCAATTGTGTGATCTGATTCTTCTATACCAAGTTTTACGGTTGTCTTCATCCAAGACATACTTTTTGCTATTGGGTTTGGATTTTTTCCGTCGTCTTCATATTTGTCTAAAAGTTCCTGTATTTCACGGCTTAGTTTTTCGTGCTCTTCCTTGCAATCGGTAAGTAATTTTTTAAACTTTTCCGATTTTACGTGCGGTAATACGTCATCTATTGATGCCACACCCATTTTTACACCTGCATCGCATTCTCTCAAAAGTTTAATAGTATCTTGTTCTATCATAAATATCATCCTCTCTATAACTTAAATTTCCCCAAAACTACTGCAAAAATTACTTACAATTATAGGTAAATAATACTTGATAATAGCCGAGGTTAGTGCTATAATTATATCGTTCGTTTTTTAAGATATCACAACATTTGTGAAATATGCACAATTTTTGTTGAAAATCGAAAAATATGCATATACTTTGCATAAATATTAATTTGATGCTTGACAAATATGCGGAAATTGGCTATAATATGCAGGTATTAGATGATATTTATGCATAAATATTCAGGAGGCATTAAAAAATGAAAAAAGAAGACATAAAAAAGGTTGTTCTAGCATATTCGGGAGGTCTTGATACATCTATTATCATCCCGTGGCTCAAAGAGAATTACAACAACTGTGAAGTTATCGCAGTATCGGGCAACGTTGGCCAAGCCGACGAGCTTGACGGTTTAGAAGAAAAAGCCATCAAAACAGGCGCATCAAAGCTTTACGTACTTGACCAGACTGATGAGTACGTTGATGAATACATAATTCCTACAATGAAGGCAGGAGCTGTTTACGAGGATTACCTTTTAGGCACTTCACACGCTCGTCCTTGTATTGCTAAGGGACTTGTTGAAATTGCAATCAAAGAAGGCGCGGATGCTATCTGTCACGGTTGTACAGGTAAAGGTAACGACCAGGTTCGTTTCGAACTTGCTATTAAACACTTTGCACCCAATATGCCGATAATTGCTCCTTGGCGTGAGTGGGACATCAAATCACGTGAAGAAGAAATCGAATATGCCGAAGTGCATAATATTCCGCTTAAAATTAACCGTGAAACAAATTATTCAAAGGATAAAAATCTTTGGCACTTGTCCCACGAAGGTATGGACCTTGAGGATACCGGAAACGAGCCAATGTATGAAAAGCCAGGTTTTCTCGAAATGGGCGTATCTCCTATAGCCGCTCCCGATAAGCCGACATACGTTGAGATTGAATTTGAAAAGGGCATCCCTGTATCGCTTGATGGTAAGAAGATGACCGCTAAAGAGATTATTCTAAAACTCAATGAAATCGGCGGCGCCAATGGTATTGGTATCATCGATATTGTTGAAAACCGTCTTGTTGGTATGAAATGCCGTGGCGTTTACGAAACTCCCGGTGGTACAATACTTTATAAAGCACACAATGTTTTGGAGACTCTTTGCCTTGATAAAATGACAATGCACGAAAAACAGCGTTTATCTATCACGTTTGCGGAGCTCGTTTACAACGGTCAATGGTTCACACCGCTTCGTGAAGCGCTTTCCGCTTTTGTTGATAAAACTCAGGAGCGCGTGACGGGTAAAGTGCGTCTTAAACTTTACAAAGGCAATATGATTAATGCAGGCGTTTGGAGTCCGTATTCACTCTACAGCGAGGAAATTGCTACGTTTGGAGAAAGTGATTACGACCAAAAAGATTCCGCAGGATTTATCAACCTTTATGGCTTACCGATCAAGGTACAAGCAATAGTTGATGGTAAAAAATAATTTTAATCAGTCCTGTACGGTTTTGCCGTACGGGACGATTCTGTAATATGGTGTGGTGAAATTATGGGAAAAATGTGGGCAGGAAGAACCGACGGCATAACAAATAAGTTGGCGGACGACTTTAATTCTTCCATACATTTTGATTACAAATTGTACATACAGGATATTAAGGGCAGTATGGCGCATGCCTCAATGTTGGCGGCCACTGGTATTATAACTGAAAATGATGCTGAGATTTTGATTAACGGACTCGGCACAATTCTTGATGACCTTAATTCTAGCAAGTTACAGTTTGATATGAGTAGCGAAGATATACATATGTTTATCGAACAGGAGCTTACAAAACGAGTAGGGGATACGGGTAAAAAACTGCATACAGCAAGGAGCCGTAACGACCAGGTGGCACTTGACCTTAGGATGTATCTCCGCGATGAAGTGGACGGTATTTCCGACTTAACCAAAAATCTTATCACCGCGCTCACAGATAAAGCAGAAGAATATAAATGCGCAATTATGCCGGGATATACTCATTTACAACGCGCTCAACCGATATCCTTCGGTCATCATTTAATGGCATATGTTATGATGCTGCTACGTGACCTTGAGCGCTTGGCAGACTGCAGAAAAAGAATTAATGTTTCGCCTATAGGCAGTTGTGCTTTGGCAGGCACAACATATAACACTGACCGAAGATTCGAAGCCGAAAAATTAAATTTCGATTCGGTTTGCCTAAACAGTTTAGACGGTGTATCGGATAGAGATTTCGCCGCAGAGCTTATGGCTGATATTTCGCTTATTATGATGCATTTATCCCGACTTTCAGAAGAGCTGATTTTGTGGACGAGTTGGGAATTCCGCTTTGTTGAATTGTCGGATGATTTCACAACCGGCTCATCGATTATGCCGCAAAAGAAAAACTCCGATATGGCTGAGCTTATTCGTGGTAAAACCGGTAGGGTGTACGGCGATTTATTATCGCTCTTAACCGTTTTAAAGGGTCTGCCACTGGCTTATAATAAGGATATGCAAGAGGATAAAGAAGCCGTTTTTGATTCGGTAGAAACCGTTAAAATGTGTATAGAAGTTATGAGCGGAATGATAAGCACTATGACTGTTAAAACCGAAAATATGCTAAAAGCCGCGCAGGGTGGTTTTATTAATGCAACCGACCTTGCTGACTATCTTGTAAAAAAAGGTATGGCATTTAGAACGGCTTACAAAATAGCTGGGCAAATAGTTGCGCTCTGTATTAAGGAAAATCTTGTTTTAGAAACGTTACCGATTGAAGCTTATAAGAATTTCAGCGAGTTGTTTGAAAGTGACTTATATGATGAAATCAACCTAACAACCTGCGTTGAAAAGCGTATAAGCGAAGGCGGAACGTCTTTTAAATCAGTGCAAAATCAAATTAATTACGTTAGAGAGAAATTAGAGATATGACAAAGGTATTTATTGACGGTTCTGCGGGAACAACGGGGCTTCGAATTTACGACCGTTTACAGACAAGAAAAGATATAGAACTTATAATCTTGCCCGATGAATTGAGAAAAGATATTGATGCACGAAGAAATGCACTAAACAGTTGCGATATTGCTTTTTTGTGCCTTCCTGACGCCGCGGCAAAAGAAGCGGTGAGTTTGATTGATAACGATAAAACCGTTGTTATTGATACTTCAACAGCGCACAGAACGGAAGACGGATGGTTTTATGGTTTTCCGGAACTACAAGCTAATGCCGACTATTCAAGAATTAGGCGTATCGCAAATCCCGGTTGCCACGCAAGCGGATTTGTAGCACTTATAAAACCGCTTGTTGATAAAGGTGTTATTAGTAAAGATTCGTTACTGAGTTGCTTTTCTATAACTGGTTATTCGGGTGGTGGCAAACAGATGATTGCCGATTATGAAAATAGTGATAATCCGCTTTTAAAAGCTCCGAGACAGTACGGAATTACTCAAAGTCACAAGCATTTAAAGGAAATGAAGACGTTTTGCGGTCTTGAAACTTTGCCAACGTTTTGTCCCATTGTAGCGCCTTTTTACAGTGGTATGGAAGTAACCGTTCCGTTGTTTGTATCTCAAATTAATGGCAGTATCAGCGATATTAAAGCTATTTATAAAAAAATTTATAAAAACGGTTTGGTGCATTTTAATGATACTGCTGACGAAGAAGGATTCCTTTCGGCAGCCGCGTATTCAGGTCGCGATGATATGGAAATTAGTGTTCACGGAAATGACGAGCGAATAATTTTGGTGGCACGATTTGATAACCTTGGTAAAGGTGCTTCGGGTGCGGCAATACAAAATATGAATTTGGTACTCGGTGTTAAGGAAAACACCGGTTTGGAGGTTTAATATGAAGTTGATTCCGGGTGGCGTATGTGCCGCCAAGGGCTTTAGCGCCAATGGTATACATTGCGGTATCAGAAGAAACCGCACAAAGAGGGATTTATCACTAATAAAGAGTGACGTTCCCGCAACTGCGGCGGCGGTTTACACTACTAATCTTGTAAAGGGTGCACCGCTGATAGTAACAAAAAAGCATTTGGAAAATAATACTGCACAAGCCATTATTTGTAATAGTGGTAATGCTAATACCTGTAATGCAAATGGTATTCAAATTGCAGAAGAAATGTGTGAAATACTGTCTAACAAAACAGGTATTAATACAAATGATATCGTTGTTGCGTCGACCGGAGTTATCGGTCAGCCACTTGATATTACACCTATTGCAAATGGTATACCGTTATTGGTTAATGGTTTGTCAAGAAGCGGCGGCAAATATGCCGCAGAAGGCATAATGACTACAGATACTATAAAGAAGGAAGTTGCCGTTGAGTTCGAAATCGGCGGTAAAGTATGTCGTATGGGCGGTATCGCGAAGGGTAGCGGTATGATTCATCCTAATATGGCAACAATGCTTGTATTCATCACATCCGACGTTAAAATCAGCGGTGAAATGTTACAAAAAGCACTTTCCACAGATATTACAAATACCTTTAATATGCTCAGTATTGACGGTGATACATCTACCAACGATATGGTTGTTGTGTTAGCAAACGGTATGGCGGATAATCCTGAAATTACAAGTGAAAATGATGATTTTAAATCGTTTATGACGGCGCTTAATACCTTAACTGTTCATTTATGTCGTATGATTGTGGGTGACGGCGAAGGTGCTACAAAATTACTTGAATGTAAAGTCTCGGGTGCCGATAGTTTGTCTACTGCCAAAACAGTCGCTAAGAGTGTTGTTTGTTCAAGTCTTTTAAAGGCGGCAATGTTCGGCGCCGATGCAAACTGGGGACGGGTTCTTTGCGCTATAGGATATAGCGGCGCGGACATCGACATTAATAAAGTAGGTGTTTTCTTTAAATCTGCTAAGGGCACCATTGAAGTTTGCAAAAACGGTGCCGGTGTTGATTTTTCCGAGGAAAAGGCAAAAGAAATTCTTTTAGAAAACGAAATTGAAATTTTAGTGACACTTGATAGCGGTGAATTTTCTTCAACAGCTTGGGGTTGCGATTTAACCTATGATTACGTAAAAATCAATGGTGATTACAGAACTTAAAGGTGAAAATTATGAACAGTCATTTTTCAAATTTAGAAAGAGCAGAGATTTTAACACAAGCACTGCCATACATCAAAAGATATAATGGGAAAGTCGTTGTAATTAAATACGGCGGCAACGCTATGATTAATGAAGAACTTAAACAACAGGTTATGGAGGATATTGTTCTTTTATGGCTTATCGGTGTTAAGGTAGTTTTAGTTCATGGCGGTGGACCTGAAATCAGCGAATTAATGGCTAAACTTGGCAAAAAAACTGAGTTTGTTGATGGCCTTCGTGTAACCGATAAAGAAACCGTTGATATAGTGCAAATGGTACTTGCAGGTAAAGTTAATAAAACGCTTGTTAATTTGCTTGAAAAAAAGGGCGGTAAAGCGATGGGTATATCCGGTATGGACGGTATGCTTATCGAAGCAAAAATTCGAGATGAAAGATTGGGTTACGTCGGTGATATCACAAAGATACATATAAAACCCGTTGAAGACCTACTAGAAAAAGGTTATATTCCCGTAATTTCAACATTAGGTTGTGACCGCGATGGTAACGCTTATAACATAAATGGTGATACAGCCGCGGCTTATATCGCGGGTGCTATAAAAGCCGAACGCCTAATTATGATGACCGATATTGCGGGGATTTTACGTGATAAAGATGATCCCTCAACTCTTATAGCTGACGTAACCGTTAGTGAAGCCGAACAACTTAAAAAAGACGGTATTGTTTCGGGTGGTATGATACCAAAAGTGGATTGTTGCGTTGAAGCAATCAATAAAGGTGTTAAGAACGTAATAATTATGGATGGTAGAGTGCCGCACTCGATTCTAATGGAAATTTTAACCGACGAAGGCGCCGGTACGATGGTAATGGGTGATAGATAATGAACGGTTTTGCATCTATTGATAAGGAATATATTGCCGGAACATATAATCGTTTTCCAATAGAACTAGTTCGTGGTGAAAACTCAACGGTATATGATGTAAATGGCAAAAGTTATATTGATATGGGTTCGGGAATCGGTGTTACGTCTTTCGGTTTCGCCGATGAAATATGGAAAAATGCGGTAGCCGAACAATTGTCACTTTTGCAGCATACTTCGAATTTGTATTTTACAGAGCCGTGCGCAAAATTAGCACAGTTACTTTGTAAAAAGACGGGTATGAAAAAGGTGTTTTTTGGCAATTCGGGTGCTGAAGCAAATGAGTGCGCCATAAAAACCGCCCGTAAATACGCCGCAGACAAAAAGGGAAGTGATTATTACACAATAATTACCCTTGAAAACAGTTTTCATGGCAGAACGATTACCACACTTGCCGCTACGGGTCAGGAACATTATCACGAATTATTTAATCCGCTAACTGATGGTTTTGTTCATACTCCCGCAAATGATCTTGACTTACTAATTAAAACTGCAAAAAGTCACAAAACTGCAGCAATAATGATTGAGTGTATTCAGGGTGAAGGCGGAGTCAACGTTTTAGAAGAGGAGTTTGTCAAGGGTGTATATGATTTTGCTAATGATAACGACATCCTTTTAATTGTTGATGAAGTGCAAACGGGTAACGGCAGAACGGGTAAATTTTATTCCTATATGCATTACGGAATAAAACCCGACATTGTGACAACTGCAAAGGGACTAGGCGGCGGACTGCCGATTGGTGCAGTGTTGTTAGGTGAAAAGACCGAAAATGTTTTGGGCTTTGGTGAACATGGTTCAACCTTTGGCGGTAATCCCGTATGCTGTGCCGGGGCTATTAGTATAATAAATAGAATCGATAATAATTTACTTAACGAGATTGAAGCAAAAAGTAAATATATTTTTGATGAATTATCAAAAGCTAATGGTGTGATTAGCGTCAGCGGACTGGGACTTATGATTGGGATTAAGACTGAAAAGGACGCACCTGAAATTGTTAAAATTTGTATGGAAAACGGTGTTTTATGTCTTACGGCTAAAGATAAAGTAAGATTATTACCGGCGCTCAATATTTCCATGGAAGAATTAAAGAAGGCAATTACAGTAATAAAAGACGCTTGTGCTTTATAAGGAGAAAAATAATGGACTTAAAAGGAAAAAGCTTTTTAAAGTTGCTTGATTTTACCGCTGAAGAAATCGGTGGTTTAATCAATTTAGCGGCTGAGCTTAAAAAGAAAAAGAAATATGGTATACCGCATAAAATTTGCGAAGGAAAAAACATCGCATTAATTTTTGAAAAAACAAGCACCCGTACGCGTTGCGCTTTTGAAGTTGCGGCGGCTGATCTTGGTATGCATCCTGTGTATCTTGACCCGTCGGGCTCACAAATCGGCAAGAAAGAAAGTATTGCCGATACGGCACGTGTTTTGGGACGTATGTTTGATGGTATTGAATATCGCGGCTATGGACAGGAAATTGTAGAGGACTTGGCAAAATATGCGGGTGTTCCTGTATGGAACGGACTGACCAATGAATTTCATCCCACACAAATTTTAGCTGATTTCTTAACTATAAAGGAGCATTTTGGTAAATTAAGCGGTATAAAACTCGTATATATGGGTGACGCACGTTATAATATGGGTAATTCACTTATGGTGGGTTCGGCTATTATGGGACTCCATTTTGTTGCCTGCGCTCCAAAAAAGTATTTTCCCAATAAAGAACTTATTGATAAGTGCCTTGAAATAGCAAAAAAATCGGGTGCAGTGCTCGAATTTATTGAAGAACCCAAAGTGGCAGTAAAAAATGCCGATGTGATATATACGGATGTTTGGGTGTCTATGGGTGAGCCGACAGAAGTTTGGGCAGAAAGAATAGATGATTTGAAGCCATATCAAGTAAATATGGACCTTATGAACGATGCGGGGGAGCAATGTCGCTTTATGCATTGCCTGCCTGCTTTTCATGATTTGAATACAACTGTCGGTAAGGAAATCTATGAAAAATTTGGTATCGACTGTATGGAAGTAACCGATGAGGTTATTGAGAGTGAGCGTTCGATTGTTTTTGATGAAGCCGAGAACAGAATGCACACAATAAAAGCCGTAATGGCTGCAACCTTGTAATTTATTTAAGCACCGCATATTTGCGGTGCTTTTTTGCGCATAAATTGACAAAAATTTGACAAAATTATTAAAAAAGAGTTGATTTTATTTATTATATATATTAAAATAAAATTGATTACGGCAAAAATCAAAAAATACCAATTTGTAACAATAAGGGGGTGCCAAAATGCCTGAATTTATTAAAAATTATTTGTCAACCTTACAACCTGAAAAGATACCGAATGAATTAGTTGTATTGCTAGGTATCGGTATAGTTTTTATCGGTCTTATTTGTATTGTTATTTTGGTTAAAGTAATTGGATTATTCTTCAAAAATAAAATCGATACAAAAGAAAATGTTACCGATGCTGTTCTTCCGGTTGTAGAGGAACCTATACAAAATCGTCAAGAAATTATTGCCGCGATTTCAGCTGTAATCGCTGAGGAACTCGGTACGGATATTTCTGCAATTCGTATTCATTCGTTTAAAAAAATATAAGAAAAAGAGGTAAATGTTATGAAAAAGTATAATGTAACTGTAAATGGTACTGCGTATGAAATCACTTTAGAGGTTGTAGATGCGGCTGATGTTAAGGCAACACCCGCTGTTACTGCCGCCCCCGCAGCACCGGTTGTAGAGGCAAAAGCAGCTCCTGCGGCTCCTGTTGCAAATGGAGCTACCGTAAACGCTCCAATGCCCGGTACTATTTTATCTGTAAACGTACAGAACGGCGCTACTGTTAAAAAGGGCGATGTTCTTATGGTGCTTGAAGCTATGAAAATGGAAAACGAAATTATGTCTCCTGTTGACGGCACTGTAGCTTCCGTTAATGTTCAAAATGGTGCATCTGTTGATACAGGCGCGGTTCTTTGCGTAATCGCTTAATTTACGCTCAAGGAGAATCGCAATGGAAAAATATATTGATCTTATCATGAATTTCGTTCGTGATATGGGTTTTTACAAGCTCTTTCAGAATTTCATGAACGATACTGTTGTTTATAGCGAACTCATCGGTGCTGATATAACAGTAGCAGCAGGTTGGAAAACCTTGGTAATGATTTTGGTTGCCTTGCTTCTTTTATATCTTGCTATAAAGAAACAGTTTGAACCGCTTTTACTTATTGGTATCGCTTTCGGAATGCTATTGACAAACCTTCCCGGCGCCGGCATGTACCATAGTGAGCTTTGGACAGAATTTATGCGTCCAGGTTCCACTCTTGGTTACGGCGATATTTTAAAACACGGTGGCTTGCTCGATATACTCTATATCGGTGTTAAAACCTGTGTATACCCGTGTCTAATTTTTCTTGGCATAGGTGCTATGACCGACTTTGGTCCGTTGATCTCTAACCCAAAATCATTGTTGCTCGGTGCCGCCGCGCAAATTGGTATTTTTGTTACATTTATTGGTTGCTTCTTCCTTGCATTCCCGCAGGAAGCTGCCGCTTCTATCGGTATTATCGGTGGTGCTGATGGCCCTACCGCTATTTATACCACATCAAAACTCTATCCCGGCCTATTAGGGCCTATTGCGGTTGCCGCATATTCTTATATGGCTTTGGTGCCTGTAATTCAGCCGCCGATTATGCGTTTACTTACAACAAAAAAGGAACGCGAAATTGTTATGAAGCCACTTCGTCAGGTAACACGCACCGAGAAAATTATTTTCCCGATTGCCGTTACAATTTTCGTAGCGCTTCTTGTGCCGTCCGCTACACCTCTTGTAGGTTGTCTTATGCTTGGTAACCTTTGGAAAGAATCGGGTGTTGCTGAGCGTCTTTGCAAGACTGCACAAAACGAGCTTATGAATATCGTTACAATATTCCTTGGCATTTCTGTTGGTGCTACGGCAACTGCCACAAACTTCTTAAACCTTCAAACGCTTAAAATAATGGGTATGGGCGTTGTGGCCTTCGGCTTGGGCACAGGTTGTGGCGTTTTACTTGCAAAGCTTATGAACTTGTTTGTAAAAGACAAGGTAAATCCGCTTATCGGTTCCGCCGGTGTTTCGGCAGTTCCTATGGCAGCGCGTGTATCTCAAGCTGAAGGACAAAAGGCAAATCCCTCTAACTTCTTGCTTATGCATGCTATGGGACCGAACGTTGCAGGTGTTATCGGCTCGGCTATCGCCGCTGGCGTTCTAATCGCGTTGTTCTCATAATTGGAGGTATTTATATGGAAAAGAAAAAACTTTATATTACAGATACCATCCTTCGTGATGCTCATCAATCGCAGGCGGCTACCCGTATGCGTATTGAAGATATGATTCCCGCGCTCGAAAAACTTGATAAAATGGGTTATTGGTCTCTCGAGTGCTGGGGCGGAGCTACTTTTGATGCTTGTATGCGTTTCTTAAACGAAGACCCGTGGGAACGGCTTCGCACCTTAAAAAAGCATATGCCCAACACAAAACTTCAAATGCTACTTCGCGGACAGAACCTTCTCGGTTATAAACACTATGCCGATGATGTGGTTGATGCGTTTGTGAAAAAGTCAATAGAAAACGGCATCGATGTTATCCGTATTTTTGATGCTCTAAATGACACAAGAAATATGGAGCAGGCAATGAAATCCTGTAAAAAATACGGTGGTATTTGTGAAGCTGCTATCAGCTATACAGTAAGCCCTGTTCACAATGAAGAATACTTTGTTGAACTTGCTAAGAAACTTGAAAAAATGGGCGCTGACGTAATTTGTATTAAGGATATGGCAAACCTATTGCTTCCTTATGCTGCATACTCTTTGGTTAAAAAACTCAAAGAAAATGTTAAGGTGCCGATTCATCTTCATACTCATAATACAACAGGTACCGGCGATATGACCTATCTTATGGCAGTTGAGGCGGGCGTTGATATTGTTGATACTGCATTATCGCCGTTTGCTAACGGTACTGCACAGCCATCAACCGAGGCACTTGTTGCAACACTCGAAGGTACCGACCGCGATACAGGACTTGACCTTAACAAATTAAGTGAGGCTGCGGCTCATTTCCGAGAGGTAGCAAATAAGATGAAGGCAGAGGGAACACTTGATCCAAAGGTGCTTAATGTTGATACAAAAACTCTTATTTATCAAGTTCCCGGCGGTATGCTTTCCAACCTTATTTCTCAGCTCAAACAAGCAAACGCCGAAGATAAATACTATGATGTGTTAGCCGAGATTCCAAATGTGCGAAAAGACTTTGGTTATCCGCCGCTCGTAACCCCCACAAGCCAAATTGTTGGCACTCAAGCGGTATTTAATATCCTTGCAGGTGAACGCTATAAAATGATTACAAAGGAATCAAAGGGTGTTCTCCGCGGCGAGTACGGTCAGGTTCCGGGTAAAGTTAATGAGGACGTTCGCAGAAAGGCAATCGGCGATGATAAAGTTATTACCTGTCGTCCGGCTGACCTTTTAGAGCCCGAGCTTGAAAAGTATAGATTAGAAGCAGGAGATTTAGCTAAGTGCGAAGAAGATGTATTAAGTTATGCTCTTTTCCCACAGGTTGCTTCTAAGTTCCTAGCCGAACGCAATGCTCCTAAAAATGAGGATACTATTCGTACACTCATTGTTGAAGATTTATCTATTTAATTTAAAAGAACCCATCACAAGATGGGTTCTTTTTTTAGCAGTTCTTCCAACATCTCCATAAGGTCGAGTTGATTATTTTCTTCATTTTCAATTAGAATTCGCAGTTCTTCAAGGCGGTTGTAATCGTTGCTATTTGATAAAGAATTAATTTCTTCATTCAGTTTTGTAAGTGTCTCTTCACTTGTATTAATTTGTTCTTGTACCTTTTTGATTTGCCTTTCTAACTTTGCTTTCTCCTTACCGGGTGTTGTGTAATGCTTTTTCTCTTTTTTTACAGTTGAAACAAAATCAGGTGTTGTGTTAATTGTTTTCTTTTTATCTTCAATGTACTGCTCGTATCCATATTGGAAAAATTCCGAAGTATCCGCGTCGAATACTAAAAGGGAAGTGGCGATTTTTTGCACGAAATATCTGTCATGCGATACAAAAAGTACGGTACCGTCAAATTTAAGTAAAATTTCTTCAAGCGCTTCTTTCCCCACAATATCCATATGGTTGGTTGGTTCATCTAAAACAAGAAAATTAGGCTTATTTTGAAAAATTTTGCAAAGTGACAATCTCACCTTTTCTCCACCCGATAGCATATTTACGAATTTAAAAACATCTTCACCGCAGAAACTAAAGGCCCCTAAAGCATTTCGTACTTGGGTTTCGGTGAGAGTGGGGAATTGGTTCCAAAATTCATCAAGAACAGTATTGGATGAATTTAAGGCGGCAATTTGCTGATCAAAATAGCCGAGGGTTACATTTTTGCCAATAGTCATTTCCCCGGAAATTGCAGGTAAAGCACCAACAACAGTTTTTAAAAACGTAGATTTACCAGTTCCGTTGTTGCCTACAATACCAATGCGGTCACATCGTTTAATATTTAGATTTACTTTAATTAGGGATTTATCATAACCAACGGTCAAATCACGTACCGTTAAAACGTCTTTATAACTTTTAACTAAGGGGGTGAAATCGGCGCGGAAGGTACGGTTATCATCTTTATCGGGTCTATCAATTAAATCCATACGGTCGATAACCTTCAATTTTGATTGTACCATTGCCGCTTTTGTGGCTTTGTACCTAAAACGTTCAGCAAGCGATTCTAAATGTTCAATTTCCTTTTGTTGTACTTCAAATTGCTTTTGCTGAAGCTCTTTATCTTTTTTCTTTTGAGCCGCAAAGCAAGTGTAGTTGCCCACGTATTTTTTTGTTTTACCATATTCTATTTCATAAACTATATCGACGGTTTTATCTAAAAACATACGGTCGTGTGACACAACAACAACGCTTTTGGGATAATTTTTGATATATTCCTCCAACCATTCCACCGATTCAATGTCAAGGTGGTTGGTCGGCTCATCAAGGAGTAAAATATCAGGTTTGCTAAGCAAAAGTTTAATAAAAGCGATTTTTGTCCGTTGCCCACCGGAAAATTCGGATAACTTTTTAAGTTTATCGCTATCATTAAATCCAAACTTTTTAATAATGGTTTCATATTCCTTTTCAAAATAATAACCGCCGAGATTATTAAATAGTTCCTGTTTGTTTGTAAATTCTTTTATGATTTCATCGCTGTGGTCGTTTTCAAGGGTTAACGAAAGTTGGTCGATTTGGTGCTTCAACTCGATAATATCTGAATATACAGAGCGGATTTCTTCAAGCAGAGTAATGCTGTCATCGGTGAAAGCAATTTGTGATAATGTGCCGATTTCTCGGATTCCCGTTTTAATAATTTGCGAGTTAAAGTTATTATCTCGGTCTAATTCAAGCTCACCGGATATGATTTTAAGCAAGGTTGACTTACCGCAACCATTTCTTCCCACAACGGCAATTTTTTCCTTGTCTTTTATCTCAAAATCAATACATCTTAAAATTTTATTGGCGCCATAGGAAAAAGAACCGTTTGATATTTTATATTGCATACTCTCACCTCAAATCCATGTAATTTTATCATAAAACCATTATTTATTCAACATATTACTTTTAAAATCGGTAAAGTCATTGTATAATAAATCCGTGAGGTGGTTTTAATGAACAAGGCGATAAGCATGTTTAAAAATTTGTTTAATCCCAATATCACTATGACACCGTATATTAAATTAAAAGACAACAAACCTGAATTTAATGCTAATATTAGTTCTGATCCACTAGAAACGGCCACACCCGAATCACAAGGTGTAGATTCAAACATTATATTAAAATATCTTCAAGAATTAAATAACGATTCAAGTATTAATATGCACAACGTTTTAATATTAAAAAACGGAAAAATTATATCAAAATCTGCCTTTGGAAATTCCGATTTATCGGTTTGGAAAATGACATTTTCGGCTTGTAAAAGTGTTGTTTCACTAGCCATAGGCATGTTGGTTGATGAAGGCAAACTTGATATAAACACACCTATCACCCAATTCTTTCCTGAATATGTTAACCCTGTTAAAAAAATTCGATTACGCGATGTGACGGTTAAATCACTGCTTACAATGAGTACGGGATGCACATTTAACGAGTTTCTTTGTATGTCTTCGGATGATTGGGAAGGGTCGTTTTTTAAAAGCGCGTTTTCTCTAAAACCAGGCACTAAATTTAGTTATAATAGTTTAAACACGTATATGCTGTCGGCAATAATAAAACGGGTTAGCGGACAAACATTGACAGAGTATTTGCGCCCACGTTTATTTGAACCGTTGAATATTAAGAATTTTTATTTTGGCAAAAGCAATTCCGATACCGAAATAGGTGGATGGGGATTGTTTATTACTCCGGAAGATTTCGCTAAAATCGGTCAGGTTGTACTGAATCGTGGTGTATGGAATTCTCAGCGTATTATAAGCGAAGAGTGGTTGAATACAGCCACATCAGCGCAAATTTCCACACCCGAGCAATTTGGGGAATATGACTATGGCTATCAGTTTTGGTCGAAAAAAAGCAACAACAGTTTTTTATTTAATGGTATGTTTGGCCAAAACGTTCTTGGCTTTTTTGATTCGAATATTTTAATTGTAACAAATGCGGGCAACAATGAGTTGTTCCAACAAAGCCGATTCTTTGATATAACAAATGAATATTTTTCGGGAAAGTTCCCGAAACGATTACCCGAAAATATGTTTGCTTACTTCCGTCTTCTAAAATTTAATAATGCGATAAATAATAAAAAAAAGAAAAACTTTTTCGATATAATTTTTCCAAATCGCAGATTTAAATCATTTATTAAGAACTTTGACCTTTTGGGAGTTGATTTGGTAGCAAAGAGCGAAAATTCCGCTTCGGTTGGGCTTTTACCTAAATTGCTGCAAATATTTCAGAATAATTATTCGAGCGGATTAAAATCAATTTCTATAGTTTCTTCTGAAAAGCAAGTATTTTTGAAATATCTAGAATCAAAGGCAGAATTTTTTATCCCATTGGGAATTGACGAGTTTAAAAGGGGAGAACTTGTTTATTACGGAGAAAAGTACCTTGTTTCTTCAAAAATTCAAAATAACAACGATGAGATTACCATTGATATCGATTTTATTGAAACTTTCAGTTCTCGGAGACTAATTATTACAAAAAATCAAGGCGGATTTATTTTGCATCAAACCGAAAACCCCGGCATGCAATTAATTAGAGATTTTACAGGACTTTTTAAAGAAAGTTTTATTAATAAAACTGTAAACAGAATCAAAAATGACTTTATAATTGGCAAATGTGAAAATATTTTTGATCCAAAGGTTAATATGATTGTAAAATAGTGTTAACTGTGTCGAAACATTGTAGATTTATCTTGATTTATATATATTTGTGGTATATAATAAATTAGTTAAATATGGTTTAAAGGAGAAATTTATGAAACCGTTAACGGAATATTTCGGATGTCTTGTTTTCGATGATAGAGAGATGAAGGCGCGTCTTTCTACGGAAATTTATCATTCACTAAAAAAGACTATTGATGAAGGCGCACGACTTGATATATCGGTAGCAAATGCCGTTGCCAGTGCTATGAAGGACTGGGCGGTTGAAAAAGGCGCTACACATTATACACATTGGTTCCAACCGATGACGGGGATAACTGCCGAAAAGAACGACGGTTTTATTACATCGTTGCCTGACGGAAGAGTTATCATGGAATTCTCGGGAAAAGAATTAATAAAAGGTGAGCCCGACGCTTCTTCTTTCCCGTCTGGCGGTCTCAGAGCTACCTTTGAAGCGCGCGGATATACAGCGTGGGACCCAACCTCTTATGCGTTTATTAAAGGCAATTCACTTTGTATTCCAACTGCTTTTTGCTCATTTACGGGCGATGCCCTTGATAAGAAAACACCGCTTTTGCGTTCGATGGAAGCAATTAATAAACAAGCGCTTCGTGTACTCAAACTATTTGGTAACGAAAACGTAAAATGCGTAAAAACGTCGGTTGGCGCAGAACAGGAGTATTTTTTAATTTCCCGCGAAGTTTATAATAAGCGCAAGGATTTAATTTTCACCGGCCGCACACTTTTTGGTGCAAATCCGCCTAAAGCGCAGGAAATGGACGACCATTATTTTGGCACGATAAAACCCAAGGTTGCTGAGTTTATGGCGGAACTTAATCAAGAACTTTGGAAACTTGGGATTTTAGCCAAAACCGAGCATAACGAGGCAGCCCCTGCTCAGCATGAGTTGGCGCCGATATATACTACAACCAACATCGCAACCGACCATAATCAGCTTACCATGGAAATTATGCAGAAGGTTGCCGCAAAACATGGGCTTGTATGCCTTTTGCACGAAAAACCATTTGCAGGCGTTAACGGTAGTGGTAAGCATAATAACTGGTCCCTCGCTACCGATACTGGTGTAAATCTTTTGAAACCGGGTGATACACCCTATGAAAATGCACAATTCTTACTGTTGCTATGTGCAGTTATCGAAGCAGTTGACGAGTATCAAGATTTGCTTCGTATCTCGGTTGCAACTGCAGGAAACGACCACCGCTTAGGTGCTAATGAAGCACCGCCTGCAGTTATTTCAATATTTTTGGGTGATGAAATCACGGCAGTTCTCGATGCTATTGAGAACGATTTGCCATATAATGCTACCGAAAAAACACAAATGAAACTGGGTGTTCACGTATTACCTAAATTTGTTCGCGATAATACAGATAGAAACCGCACGTCACCATTTGCTTTTACAGGCAATAAATTTGAATTTAGAATGTTGGGTTCTTCCAACAGTATCGCATGTGCGAATATTATGCTAAATTCAGCCGTTGCGGCAACCCTAAAAAAATACGCTGACATCCTCGAAACTTCTTCTAGCTTTGAAGATGATTTACATACCCTTATAAAGAACACCATAAAAGAACACAAGCGCATCATTTTCAATGGAAACGGTTATGATGAAGCTTGGATCAAGGAAGCAACCGAGAAAAGAGGACTTCATAACTATAAAACCACCCCCGACTGTTTACCGCATTTAATCGATAAGAAGAACGTCGATATGTTGACCTCTATTAAGGTTTTCTCCGAGCAAGAACTTCACTCGCGCTGCGAAATTTTAATGGATAACTATGTAAAAACATTAATCATAGAAGCAACAACTATGTCATATATGACACGTAAGCAGATTTTGCCGGCGATTGAGACATTTATTGGCGAAATCGCTTCGGTTGCCGCCAATAAAAAGGCACTAAATTCTAAAATAAGTATGGCTTACGAAAACGAAATGCTTGAAAGATTATCGTTAATTACCGAAAAAATCCTTTCAATGGAGAAGATCCTATCTGCTAATATTCTCGAAATTAAAGGTATGAGTGACGTTATTGAACAGGCAAACACAATACGCGATAAGCTTTCACCAAATATGGAAAAGCTTCGTGCATTATGTGATGAAGCCGAAACGATTACTGCTGATAAGTATTGGCCGTTCCCGACATATAGTGATTTGCTTTTTAGTGTAAGATAACTTAAATATCTCTTCCAAATTAGGAAGAGATATTTTTTGTTTTATATCATTATTTGTCATTTTTAGGGAAAAAAGTGGGGGGATTTTAGTGAAAATCCAACAAAATCCAAAAAAATCTAAAAAACCTCGCAAAAAACATTGAAATTATTGGGAATATGTGGTAAAATGTGTCTACAAAATACAGAAAGGAAAATAAATATGGAAAAGAAATTGAAAATTTTGTTGGCCGACAATACCACCGAACTTGGAAATACCTGCCGAAAAATTTTAGGACAGTACGGTATGGAAACGACAGTTTGCGAAAAGGATGGATTAAAACTTTTGGATTCAGTAAAGCGCATTAAACCGGATGTCGTTATTGCTGACGTATTTATGCCTAATTTAGATATACTAGGTGTTTTAGATAATCTAAAAAATTCTGAGATGCGAGAAAAACCGTTGGTAATGGCAATGTCAAGTTATGATAATCCGCGTCTTGAAAAAGAAACGCTATCAGCAGGGGCGAGTTATTATTTCATAAAGCCGTTTGATGTTAAAAGCATGGCTGAGCGCATCAAAATACTTACTAAATATTCTTCAAATGAAAACAATGCAAATAATATCGAGTTGACAGATGATAATGATTTAGAATTGATGGTTACCGAAATAATTCATCAAATCGGCGTTCCTGCACACATAAAAGGTTATCATTATTTGCGCGAAGCAATTATTATGTCGGTCAGAAACAACGAAGCTATAAATTCGGTTACAAAAATACTTTATCCCACCGTTGCAAAGATGTACAGTACAACTTCATCGCGTGTGGAAAGAGCAATACGTCACGCCATAGAAGTTGCTTGGGACAGGGGTAATATAGAAGTGCTCAATTCCTATTTTGGATACACAATTCAAAACGAACGCGGGAAACCCACTAACAGCGAATTTATTGCAATGATAGCCGATAAATTGCGATTGCGTTTAAAAATGAATAGAACTTGAACCGAAGTTTCTTCGGTTCTTTTTTTGTATATTAACTTTTATTTGCAAAATAATATAAAAAGAAACGGTGATGAAATGAAAAGGGAATTAAGCAGTTTTAAAAACAAAAAACTTTCAGAAAATATCGAAGAGAATATAATTTTTTTCGCTGAAATTTTTAAAAAAGATGCAGCAATAAGGAAACGTGAAATTATTTTAAATGATGAAAATAATTCCCGTGCTGTATTATATTTTGTGGATAGTATGATTAATGCGGATACTTTAACTGACGCAGTTATACGACCCCTATTAACAAATCGTTTTGAAAATAAAACAGGGAATTTGGTTGACTATGTACAAAATAAGGTGCTCTTTGCTGATGAAATATCAATGACCGATAATACCGAAAAGATGTTATCTTCGCTATTATACGGCGATACTCTGATAATTTTTGATGGATATACCAATGCATTAATAGTAAATACAAAGGGTTGGCGCAGCCGCGGTGTTGATGAGCCAAAAGATGAGCGTGTATTAGAAGGTCCGCGAGAGGGCTTTGATGAGGCGCTTATGAGAAATCACACACAACTGCGACGAAAGTTACCGACACCTGATTTGTGCATAGAATATGTTAGTTTAGGCAGAAAAACGAATACAAAAGTGTTTATATGCTATATAGAGTCATTGGTTAACCGCAGAGTGCTTAATGTTATAAAGGAACGCCTTGATAAAATAGATATTGACGGTGTTTTAGACAGTAATTATATAAGCGAATTAATAGCAGAAAAAAATTTTTCGTTATTCAAGACGTTTGGAAAAACACAAAAACCGGATGTTGTTGCCGCAAAGCTTCTCGAAGGACGGGTGGCGTTAATGGTAGACGGAACCCCTATAGTTTTAACGGCGCCTTATTTCTTTTTAGAAAATTTTCAGTCGGATGATGACTATTATCAAAACTATTTGTCTGCAGCAATCGGCAGGGTGCTGCGATATATTTGTTTTTATGTAACTATATGTTTACCCGCGGTATTTTTGGCATTTGCTATATATAATCCACATTTGTTACCGTTGCCTTTTTTGCAGTCAATTATTCGTTCGCGTGTTGACATGCCGTTTTCTGCTTTTGGCGAGTGCTTTATTCTGATAATTCTTTTTGAAATATTAAAAGAAACAGGCATCAGGATGCAGGAAAGTGTCGGTCATGCACTTAGCATTGTAGGGGGCTTGGTCGTCGGTCAAGCGGCGGTTGAAGCAGGAATTATCAGCGCACCGATATTGATTGTAACTGCTTTAAGTGGCATTACCGGACTTATAGTGCCAAAACTTAAGGCGTCGGTTTTTTATTTTAAGATACTCTTTGTTATTCTTGCGGGTCTCTTAGGACTGTTTGGCTTTTTTATCGGTATCGTGATAATGCATATACATTTGTATTCGCTTGAAAGTATCGAAATACCGTATGTGTCAGCAGGTTTGGAATTTACTAAAAGCTCTCTAAAAGATACTTTGTTCAGAGTGAATTGGCGTAATATGATTAGAAGGCCTGACTATATTACAAAAAATATAAAAAGACAAAAAACGGTGAAATAGGTTGAAAAAATTTTTAATAATATTAATTCTGCTTTCCTTCCTTACTGGGTGCAGTTATTCCAAAAACTACATCGACCCTGAAGAACGGTGTATAGTTACATCTGTCGGTGTTAAGAGGTATCGAGATGACGTGATTTGTATTGTTGAAGCAACGGATATTGATGTCGCAAAGCTTTATAAAGGTAATGGTAATTCTTTAAATACAGCTATTAAAAACGCTCTTATGAAAATTTCTGGTGAGATAATTTTTAGCCAGTGTCCGTTAATTCTAATAGATGACAGTGTCGATAAAAATGTCTTAGAGCAAATTTTTGAATTATGTGTTTCAGAGTATGATTTTTCATTATCAATACAGTTGATTAATTGTGATGTGTCAAAAATTTATGATAGAAAAACCCCCGAAAATTCGCATGGTTATGAGATTATTAAAACCGTTAATCATACCGAAAACAGTAATAAAATAACCCAATACGGCAGATTTGCAAGTATTTATAACGATAACAATAAATCATCAAAGTTTTATTTACCCCATTTAGTAATCAGCGATGATGCATTGAAGATTGATGGATTGTCAGTATACAAAAACTGTGAGAAAAATAATTTTTTAGATATTAAGGTAGTTGAAAATGAAAGCAGTCGATACAGGTATTAAGAAACGAATTTTCAGTTTGATTTCTATTTTTTTAATAGGCAACCTGATTATTAGGTTTCCAAAAGGCGAAGGTCAACAGCACAGTTTTTTGGGATATATTATTTGTTATGCAGTGAGCATGGTTTTAATCTATTTTTTTAGTAAACTGCAATATGCGTCGGAAAATTTCGGCATACACATATTTGATAAATCAGTAAATAATGCCACAATAAAAAATGCGTTGAAGATTTTATTTGTTTTGTTTGTTTTGATTTGTATTACTATTTGCTGTAAGGATTATGTAGTTATGCTCGGCGAAATTCGCCTGCGGAATACACCCAAATGGATTTTGTCGGTGGTATATACAACAACAGTAATACTGTTGTCATTGACTAAAAAGCGGGTGATTTTTTACTTTTCTTTTACGAATATTATTTTAGTTACAATAGGTATAATAACGATGTTTTTATTCTCGCTGACATCGTTTGAATTAAATTATTTGTTTGAAAGTTTTTCATTTGACGCAAAAAACACACTGAACCAAGGGTTAACATTCTTCATACACAGCTTTGGTCAAGTTGTTTTGTGTATGTTGTTTATAGGTCACGTAAAAAAGCAGGACCTTAAGGTAAATGTACCATTGGGAGTCCTGCTTGGTGGTGCGCTATTTTTAATATGTTTTTTAAACGTAATTTTTATGATAGGTAATGATATTATTGATAAACTGCAATTTCCATATGCTACTGTAACTTCAATGTTGGTGTCACACGACGGATACAACCGTATGGATGTTATAACGTATTACATTTACTTTATTTGCAATTTGATTAAATCGGCAGTATTATATAAAATTTTAATAGAGCTTTGCAAAAACACAAAACAAAAATTTATTATTGTGTGTATTGCATCATTACTCGTTGTGATTTTTTCTTCAAGCGTTGGTTTAAGCGAGTTGTTGCAAACTAAAACGGTAAATTTCATTTTGCTGTGTCTCGAAGTATTCTTTTTGATTGTCATTACAATATTGGTGTACAAAAAAAGATTTAAGGGTTATTTGCATTAATTATTGCATCATATCTTTGTGCAATTGCGTTCCAAGTAACCGGTCCCACCGAACCTGTTGTTGGTATATTATTAAGACGTTGGAAGGTGTATATTGCATCACGTGTTTCGTTGCCATAAATTCCGTCAACTGTAACTACTGGTATATTACCGTCTGTGTTGGCAATTAACGCTAAATATGTTTGCAAATCCGTAACGTCCGGCCCGCTGCTTCCGGGCGTTAGAAAATATCCGGGATACAGTTTTGCAAAGTTCTCCTGATAACCCTCAGGCAGTTCTGAATAAACGTCGGCATAAATTTGTTTTATTCGGTTCCAGGTTGTTTCATCTATTACGCCTGTAACGGATAAACCATACTGTGTCTGAAGGTTTTTTACCGCATTAACAGTGTTTGTATCGTACGTATTGCTAATGGGAAATGTGTTAAGATTCGGGTTAAAATAGGCGATAACGTTAAGATAATACTGTATTGTAGTCACAGCATAACCACTCATACCTTCGCTTAATTCCCCAGGATAGGGTAACGCCACCTCATCAAAAGTAAGCCCTTCACTAACGAGTTCTCCAAGCCGTTTAACACCATTATAAATACTCTTAATTCGGTACCAAGTGTTTTTATCAACAATTCCTGTAACGGGTATATTAAATATTTCTTGGAATTTCCTAACTGCATTTTGAGTATCAACGTCAAAAATACCGGTAGTGATATTAATTTTCGGTATTGCGGGATAGTTTCTACCAATGCGGTTTAACTGTCGTTGAAAAATTTTCACATCATTTCCCGCGTCACCAACGCTTAGCGGTGTACCGGGGTAAGATTCTTCAATATCTTGTACTGGTGCATTTTCAACAAGGTCAATATTGTCACCATAGTAGTATTGCAGTATTTCAAACGGTGAATAACCGCGTTCGGCTAAATCTACAGTACCCCATTGGGAAAGTCCCGCACAAGTGGAAGTGGTACCGTTACAAAACTGCGTAAACAGTGGCTGAATCTCATTCTGCCGAACTACATAATCATTGAATATTTCATCAACAATGTTACTTATAACTTCAAAAACTTCACGATTTTTTCCATATGACTGGTCAAAGGCGGTGGTTGAAGTTATATCAAAATCGTATCCACGTGACGGGTACCACTCGGTATATATGCGGTTTAGCGCATATGTAGTAATTGCGTAAATATTTGCTCTGAGCGAACTATCGGGCCACGTGGGATAAATTTCGCCCGATGCAACGTTTTTTATGTAATCAGTAAAAGGAACTGTTATATTTTCTGCCGCTTGGTCGGGTGGGCCAAGATGCACCGTGATTGTTTCGGGAATAAAGGGTATTATTGCCATATTTATCACCTAAACAGTTGTGTTGTCGGGCAGAGTTACTGTAATTATTTCATCGTTTGCAACCGTCGATTTATAAAGCATATCGTAACTTTGCAATGTAGTTACGTTTTCGTAAATGGGAATATTTTTAATCATTACCGACACAAAGCCGTCGGCATCTATTTTTGCGTCATAAAATTTTGTTATGTTATTTATGTTATTTCCGGGTGACTCACTGAAACGCTTGTCGAACGCTTCAAGTGTGATGGTAGGTGATTTACCGCTTTCATCGGCTGTAACGGCATCTATAATAGTATCATCTTTATAGATAGTTATCAGAGCGTTGGGCACGGGATATGTACCGCGTGAGTGTGTAATATTAAAAATCAGGCGGCCACGGTATGGTGAGTTGCTGTTATTGCTGTCGCCGCTGCTCTCCACGGCAACTGTTGGTATGTAATTAGTGCTTCGTTTACCGAATTCACGCAGTTCGGCAATATAATCTTCAACGGTTTTTGCCATATAAAAACTCCTTTTTTGTTTTGTTTATTATATGGCGAAAATTTTTTAAGTGTGACAGTTTTCGGTTAGGGTAACAAGAATAGAAAATTGTCAAGAATTTCGGACAGATAATAGGGTAACAAGAATAATCCGAACTCGCCTAAAACGGCAACATTTCGGCATCTTTTTACTCTTAATCTTAGGAAGGCGCCAGCCTTCCGTCATCCTTATCATAAAAATCTGCTCAAAAT
>CAZSIL010000006.1:0-69036 GCA_964607025.1 uncultured Eubacteriales bacterium | reverse complement strand
CCTTACCGTTAACTGTAGAAACACTTGGCGCAAGTGCTTTTGCTGGTTGTACCTTGCTCGAAAAGGTTTACGTATATAATCCCGATATGACCTTCGGCGATTCTTCCATCCCAACTACTGTCGAAGCAATTTATGGTTATAGCGGTTCAACTGCTGAAACCTATGCTGATGAAAAAGGTATTGACTTTATACCGTTTGATGACATTCAAAACAGTGGACTTATCGCAGCTAACTCTGCGTTTAACCTTGCTGGTGCTTCGTTCAACGTTGGCGGCAATACAGTAGAAGGTTCTAAAATTACTTGGACCGCACACCGTGGTGCTGACTATGAAATTTCTAACGGTTGGTTGATAGTATACGGCGAAGGTGAATTCACACTTGAAGGTACTTATGAAACTGAAGGTGACGTTAGCGTATTACTCACCGGTGTGGCTAAGGGTACCGATACAGGTCTTATTGTTAATACTATTGCCGATAAGAATATGACGATAGCTCCTGTAGCAGATAATGACACTGCTTATACAGTAACTATCAACGAGTCTGCAGATGTAGCACTCAAGTATGGTACATTAACTGTTACTGCTGATGGATGCGGCGCTGCTAAGGTTATTGGCGCTACTAACGAAGAAGGTACAGTATTCGGATTTGAAGTAATGAAACCCGAAACTATGGTTCTCGCAGCTGAGTACACAACTCTTGCTGAGCGTGAAGCATCTATCTATGCATTAGGTGTTCAGGCACGTGCAAAGACCGATACTCTCACCGCAGGTATACGTTTTGTAACCCGCTTCCCCGAGATTAAAAAGGAAGCAGACGGCATCTATTTAGATGAAGCATACACTCAGGTGGGCGTACTTATAATCCCGTATGCACTTTGGGATGCAGAAGCAATTTTACCTGATGCTACAGACCTTGAAGAAGCAGCAGTTTCTATTGGTAAACCAATGGCTAACGGTGGGCGCTATACTGCTCAAAACGTTGTTATTGAAAAGCTTATGACTGCTACTGAAGCTTATGCTGATGCTGCAGCACTTCTTACAAGCATACCTGAATCAATGTATGAGGTTGACATTATGGCTTTACCGTATATAATCGGTGCAGATGATGAGGTTACCTATTTAGAGGGTGAAGCTTGGATGAACTCCTATGACGATGTAATTAGTGCGGCATATCCTGAATATGACAACAATATTGATAATCTTCTTTACGGCGGTACCGACCACGATATCGATGGCGATGCTTCCACAACGGCGTTAAGCTATGGATTAAATGAAGATATTTCCTTCATCTTCCGCCTCAAAGGCGATTACGAATTACAGTGGCAGGTTGATAAAGACGGTGCCGGTACAGTTGCAAGCGGTACACATAATCCCGCTACCGACGGCAGTATCTTTAAGTATACAACCCAGATGGAACAGGCAGGCGTTGTACGCTTTACAGGTAAACTTGTAAATGCTGCAACCGGCAAGACGGTTACATCCTTCTATGCAAGTGCCGCTGCTGATTTCGCTAATATTACACAGTCACTTGAAGAAAGCATGACTGCTGACGCATTAGTTACTGAAACGAAGGGTTATTACGATACATGGTCAGCTGCTTGGGATACCCAAGTAGCTGCCGTTGATACCGCTGCGGCTGCTTCGTGGTTAGCAACCGAAAATGAAGTAGGAACGGAATACGTTAACAGTGAAGAAACACTAAAGCTTAAGGTTGCTGAAAAAGGCGATAACTATACTTCTTATCATTTCTGGATTGCCACAGGAGATGCAGGTCTTAACACCGAGGCCGCCGCTAACGAGCGTCCGGCAACAGGTATATTCTCAGTACCAAACGAAGGCACTGGACTTAATATGTCGGCATCGTTTATGTCTTGGTCCAGCGACCCGTTTTCAACAGGCGCACCGGGAAATGCCTTGGCAGTTCGTGTGCTTAACCACGGTAAACCAAACGGTTCAGCAATTGATTTGAATGCGGATATTAGCAGCGAAGACGACCCTACTGCAACTCATTTATACGGTATTTTAAAGCGTGACTATATCGCAGTACAGGTTGCAAAGGCATTATTTGCTGATAAGTTAAACGCTGATTTATCTATTACCACATCCGGCGGTTCAGCAGGTGGCTGGCAGGCAGTTGTTATGGCTGCGCTTGATGAGGATGTTAATGAGATTTCCACACGTATTACCTGGATGTGCTCACTTGGTGCGAAGGACGCTGGAGATATCGTTTCTGCCTTCCACCCGGCAGACTGCGCAGGCACACGCGTGTTTAGTACAGTTACGGCGGCTCGTATCATTAATGCGAGAGTTGCAGAAAGCGGAACCGCGTTTACGTTTACTATTACCGGCGCAGGTCTTGGTGATTATCAGGCATCTCCTCCGCACGGCGTAATTGCTCTTTATAATGCATTTACCAATGAAAATGTTACAAAGAGTGCGAAATTTGCACAATACCAGACTCACAGTGGTGCCTTCTACGGCTCATTGAATAAGTTTGAGTATTCGCTTTCTAACTAATAATGAAAGGAGAAAGAGAAATGAAAAATTATGAAACTCCTGAAATTATGGTAGTAAACCTTGAAACAACCGATGTTATTGCTGCTCAGTTAACAGAAGGCAGCGATAATGAAACAGGTTGGGTTGGAAGCTGGACATCAGGAATCTTAGGTAACAACTAATTTAAAAGACCGTTCCTTCGGGAACGGTCTTTTTTTAGGGTTTAGGATATGGGATTTAGGAGTTAGATATTCCTTCCACTGATTGAAGAAAAAACTTAGGTTTGATATAAGGAGAGAAACGGACGGCATTGATGTATACCGTTTTGTTTTGGGCCAATTCGGCGGACAGTCGAGGACGTGATTTTTCTTATAGGGAAAATGTCGCAACACGACAAAAGGGTCTGCGCAGCCATACCTGTCCCTACGTGGTTCGTTTTTTAAATCCTATATCCTAAATCCCAGCCCCTAAAAAAACACCGCTCATACGAGCGGTGTTTTTTTATCTATTAATTTTTGCTTGAACGTCAATAACTTTGCCGCCGTTAATTCGTGATTCTTCGGCTGCTAACGCTACTATATGGCTCTCAACCGACTGATTAATATCGGTGCGGCACTCACCTTCGCCATCGGCAAAGAGAGAAACAAGGTCTTTAACCAGCATCCAGTCGCCACCGCCGTGACCTAATTCATCGCCAAGCTCGGGTTTGGTGCTGAACACCTCTGTTTCTTTACCAAATACAGTGAGTTTAACCGTCTCTGCCTCGGCGTCACCAATGATTTCGCCAAAGGTGCCCATTACGTGAATTTCACGAGCGCACTTATCGGTGAAGGCGCACATAGTATAGGAAACGGTAATATCGTCTTCCATTAACATATTAACAACCTGATGGTCAACAACATTGTTATCGCAATGATATACGCATCTGCCATAGGGACCTGTTTCGAGACGCTTTGTGAGTTCTTCGTATGTAGGAATAGGTGTAACTATGTTGATTGGCCATAGCCAAAAATCTTCATCTCTTGCTTTCTTCAAATAGCAATATTCGATACTGTAGGGGCAAGTTTTGTAAACGGGGCATTTATCAGAACAACGCTCAGGAGCGCCTTCGGGTGCATTTTCACTCTTAAAGTGTGATAAATTACCAAAAGAGGAAACCGAAAGGCATTTCTTACCTGTAAGCCACAAAAGAATATCGGTATCATGGCAGCATTTTTGCATAATCATAGGCGTTGTTTCATTGCTATCGCGCCAGTTACCACGTACAAAAGAGTGCGCCTGGTGCCAGAAGCCAACCTGCTCCATACCCTGAATTGCCTTAACCTTACCAATAACGCCCGAATCAATAATTTCCTTAACTTTAGTATAAAAAGGAGTATAGCGCAGCACGTGGCAAACCATAACCGTGAGCCCTAATTTGTTTGCGGTATCGGCTATCTCGAGGCACTCATCATAGCTCGGTGAAATGGGCTTTTCGAGTAAAAGATGGTAGCCCTTGTTAAGCGCGGGGATTGCGTGGCCGTAGTGCTGTCTGTCCATTGTGGAAAGAACTAAAACGTCAGCCAGTCGCTCACGCTCGAGCATTTCCTCGGCAGAATTAAACCTCATATTTTCATGAATACCGTATTTATCAGAAAAAATCTGCAATTTTTCGGCATCCGTATCAGCTGCCGCAACAAGCTCAACCTTATCGGGCATATTTGCTAGATGCTCAGCATAGCAATTACCTCGACCGCCAAGACCTGCAAAGGCAATCTTAATTTTCTTGCTCATTGAATTTCCCCCAATATTGTAAATTTAGAAATTTTAATATAACATATCTTTCATATTTTGTCAATGGGTTTTACCCTTGACATAACATATTAAATCAAGTATACTCATAATGTAAGGCAAGGTGAAATATATGAATTTTAAGAATAAAATTTCCCAAATTTTTGGAACAGTATGTACGGCAATCAAGTCGGCGTTTAGAAGGGCCAAAGGTTTTGTTTTAGCGCACAAAAAAGAATCATTAATCGTTGCCGCCGTGTTAGTGGCTTTTGTGGTGATTTTGGCGATTGCTTTTTCTTTTTCAAAGCCCAAGCGCCCTGGCACAAACGGCTCCTCCGTTGTTGGCGGAGATAGTAGTTCGGCAAACGGCTCCTCCGTTGTTAGCGGAGATAGTAGTTCGGCAAACAGCTCCTCCTCTTCTTCCAGCAGCGAACCCTTGACAGAATCGCAAATTGAAGAAATAGGCGACTGGTGGAATCAATATATAGAAGGCGACAATATAGTCGTTGAAGGCAATAAACCGATAGAAAAGTAAAAAACACCGCTCAGCTGAGCGGTGTTTTTAGTTGCTTTTATTAATCGTTAATGTAAGGAATAAGAGCTACCTGACGTGCGCGTTTGATTGCGCTTGTGAGTTCTCTCTGGTGCTTAGCACAGGTGCCTGTTGCACGGCGCGGTAAAATCTTTGCGCGTTCAGAAACGAACTTACGAAGACGGGCTATATCCTTATAATCGATAACTTCCACGCGGTCTGCACAAAAAACACAAATTTTTCTGCGCGGTTTTCTTACGCGGGATTTTTCGTTCTTTTCCATAATTCTGCCTCCAAATTATTAATTAAAAGGGCAAATCATCGTCAGAGGTGTTCTCAATCTCAACAAACTCGTTGGCCGAAGCATTGCTGAAGGAAGGCGCACTATCGCCACTTGCGGCTGAATCACGCTTAGATTCAACAAACTGAACGTTGTTTGCAATTACTTCAAACGCAGTTCTGTTCTTGCCTGTTTCTTTATCAACATATCTACGAGTCTGAATAGAACCCTCAATACCAATCATACTGCCTTTGCTGAAATACTTTGTGATAAATTCAGCGGTCTGGCGCCAAGCAACGATATTAATGAAATCTGCCTGACTCTCCTCGCCTGCTTTATAGCGACGATTAACTGCAATAGAGAAAGAAGTTACCGGAGTGTTGTTACCGGTATAGCGAAGTTCGGGGTCGGCAGTTAATCTGCCGGTTAAAACTACCAAGTTAAACATTAAAACTTCCTCCGTTATTTTTTAATAACCATTATGCGAAGAACGCCGTCGGTAATACCGGCTACACGCTCAAGCTCTGCCGGGAATTCCGGCGCGCTTACAAATGTTGTGAAAACATAGTAACCGTCAGTTTCGTAGTTGATGGGATATGCGAGCTTGCGTTTGCCCCAATCATCAACATTTTCAACGGTTGCGTTTTCAGTAATCAAAGCGTTGAATTTCTCGGTTAATGCTTTAACGGCATCATCGCCTTCTTTAACAGAGAAAACCATAGCCACTTCATACTTATTTGTAACCATCTTGTTGCACCTCCTTATGGACTTTTGGCCCTATCTCTCAGGACAGGACAAGGATTCTGGCGATAATTATCGACAGTACAGTGTATTATAACAGTATTTTGTAATTTAGTCAACCTTTTTTATATGAAAATTTTTTAAAAAATATTGATTTTAGAGATATCAAGTGATATAATTCTTTTATTAAAGATAAGGGCGGTGCAAATATGCTTTTAGCGGTTGATATAGGCAATACTAATATTACTTTAGGCCTTTATGATGATGAAGTTTTGCTTTTTACGGCGCGGCTCTCTACCGAAATTAGACGGACTGCCGATCAATATGCCATTGATATTAAGGACATACTATATTTGCACGGTTGCCGTTTTGAAACGATAGAAGACGCGGTTATATGCTCGGTTGTGCCAAGTGTCGGTAAAGCGGTAAGCAACGCAATTTCGATGCTTTGCCACATTGTGCCGCTGAGTCTTGGTCCCGGTGTAAAAACAGGGCTTAATATAAAAATCGATAACCCGGCGCAACTTGGCGCCGACTTGGTTGCGGGTGCGGTTGGAGCACTTCACGAATATACAATGCCTTGCGTTATAATTGATATGGGCACAGCAACTACTATTACTGTACTCGATGAAAACGGCGCGTTGCTTGGAGGCGCTATTGCAGCGGGGGTTAATTTAACACTCAAAGCACTTACCGAAAACACATCGCAGTTACCCGCTATTAGTATTGAGTCGCCCGGTAAGGTAATCGGCACAAATACTGCCGACTGTATGCGTTCGGGGTTGGTGCTCGGTACGGCGGCTATGCTTGACGGTATGATTGACCGCATTGAAGACCAATTATCAAAAATTGTTAACGTTGTTGCAACGGGCGGTCTTTCAAAAGAAATAATACAACACTGTGAACGGAATATAATATATAATGAGAATTTATTGCTCGACGGACTTCGCATTATATATGAGAAAAATAGTTAGTGAGGAAAATTATGAAGGATAAAAAAGGTTTAATTATTTTAGGCGTTGTTATTTTGGTTGTAGTTATACTAGCAGGTTCGCTTATCGGTAGCTATAACTCTCTTGTAGAAAACGAAGAATCGGTTGCCGCCGCTAAAGCAGACATACAAACACAGCTTCAGCGCCGCGCAGATTTGATTCCCAATTTCGTGGCTACGGTAAAGGGCTATTCCGATTATGAAGCAGAAACCTACACAGCAGTTACTAAAGCGCGTTCGGCTGTTTCGACGGCTCAAAACCCTGAACAGATGCAGGCGGCAAATGAGCAGCTTGACGGCGCTATCTCGGTGTGGGTAAACGCCATTACCGAAGCGTATCCCGAACTTCGGGCAAATCAGAATTATATCGCCCTTCAGGATGAACTTGCGGGGACAGAAAACCGTATTGCTCAGTCAAGAATTAAATATAATGAAGCGGCAACTCAGTTTAACGTGAAAATCCGCAAATTCCCCACCAATATTCTGGCGGGTATGTTCGGTTTCGATAAAGCGCAACTTTTTGAAGCGGCGGAAGGTAGCGAAAACGTACCACAGGTTAGCTTTGATTAATGAATATGAATAAATTATTAAAACTGGTATCTCTAATTTGTGCGATGGCGTTTGCTTTTTGTATAACGGCGGCGGCAAAGTCGAAATATCCAACCCCTACAAATGAGTTTTTTGTAAACGATTTTGCCGATTGTATAACGCAACATGACGAAACTGAGATTTTTACAAAAGCAGAAAATTTGTACAATGCTTGTAAAGCACAGGTGGTTGTTGTAACGGTTGATTCGCTTGACGGACAAGAGATAGAGGATTATTCTATCGGTCTTGCACGTGAGTGGGGTATCGGCGATAAGCAAGAAGACAGCGGAATTTTGCTTTTGCTGTCTGTAGATGACCGAGAAGTGAGAATTGAAGTTGGCTCAGGTCTTGAAGGTGCTCTGCCCGATAGCAAAACGGGAAGAATACTCGATACCTACGGTATGGATTATTTCAGGAATAACGATTTTTCGGCGGGACTTTCTGCTGTTCAGGATTCACTCGTTAACGAAGTGTTTATCGAATACGGTCTTGAACCCAATGAAGATTATGTGCCGATAGGCGATGAAGAAGGACTGCCAGCAGCTGTTGTAATTGTTATTTTTGCTGTTATCATAATGTTTTGTATTATCCGTGTTTTAGGTGTCAGACGGCGCGGCGGATTTTACGGAACACACCACGGTGGTTTTGGCGGCTTTGGCGGTTTCCACGGCGGCTCGGGCGGTGGTGGATTTTCCGGCGGTGGCGGCGGATTTTCCGGTGGCGGCAGTTCACGTGGATTTTAGTTAAAATATTTTCTTGTTATATTGCAAGTAAATAAATAAATTTTGGAGGAATTAGTATGTTTAAAAGTGAGTATTTGCAGAGAGTTTACGACTCGGTATGCAAACGTAACCCCGGTGAGCCGGAATTTTTGCAGACAGTACAGGAAGTGCTCGAATCATTAGAGCCCATTGTTGCTGCAAATCCGAAAATCGAGGCAAACGGAATTATCGAGCGAATTGTTGAGCCCGAGCGTATGATTTCTTTTCGCGTTTCGTGGGTAGATGATAACGGCAAGGTTCAGGTCAACCGCGGTTACCGTGTGCAGTTTAACTCTGCTATTGGACCGTACAAAGGGGGACTTCGTTTCCACCCGACAGTAAATGCGTCAATCATTAAGTTCTTAGGTTTCGAGCAGACCTTTAAGAACAGTCTTACAGGTCTTCCCATGGGAGGCGGTAAGGGTGGCTCTGACTTTGACCCGCGCGGTAAGTCTGACGGGGAGGTTATGCGCTTCTGCCAGAGCTTTATGACAGAACTCAGCAAACATATCGGTCCTAACACCGACGTTCCCGCAGGTGACCTTGGCGTAGGTGCCAGAGAAATCGGATATCTCTACGGTCAGTACAAGCGTCTTCAAAACGAATTTACAGGCGTTCTCACAGGTAAGGGCTTATCCTTCGGTGGTTCACTTATCCGTCCCGAAGCTACGGGATTTGGTGCAGTTTACTATGCCGCTGAAATGCTTAAATCTTTCGGCGAAGACATTAAGGGTAAAACCTTCGCAGTTTCGGGCTTCGGTAACGTTGCTTGGGGTACGGTTAAAAAGATTACCGAGCTTGGCGGTAAGGTTGTTACAATTTCTGGTCCCGACGGTTACATATACGATGAAAACGGTGTAAACACCGATGAAAAAATCAACTTTATGCTTGAAATGCGCTCTTCAGGTCACGATATGGTTAAGGATTATGCCGATAAGTTTGGCGTACCTTACTTTGCAGGTGAAAAGCCGTGGAGTGTTAAGGCAGACATCATTATGCCTTGCGCAACACAGAACGAGGTTGGCTTGGCAGAAGCCGAGAAAATCGTTGCTAACGGTGTTAAGTATTACGTTGAGGTTTCAAATATGCCCACAACTAACGAAGCAGTGGCTTATCTTAAGAAAAACGGCGTAGTTGTAGCTCCGTCTAAAGCAGTAAATGCCGGCGGCGTTGCGGTTTCGGGCCTTGAAATGAGCCAGAACTCAATGCGCTATAACTGGACTGCTGAAGAAGTTGATGCAAAACTTCATCAGATTATGACCGACATCTACAAGAACTCTTACGAAGCCGCTAAGAAATACGGCATGGAAGGTGACTTGGTTGCAGGTGCTAATATCGCAGGTTTCGAAAAGGTTTGCGAAGCAATGATAGCACAGGGTGTTGCATATTAAGAAAAAAGCAGGTGTGAAAACACCTGCTTTTGTGATATAATGGTGACATAGAAAAGAGGGGGATTTTTATGAAAACCAAGCTATCGGGAAAATTCTGGTTAGTGCTTACGGTATTTTCGCTTATGGGTCAGATTGCCTGGGTTGTCGAAAATATGTACTTTAACGTATTTATTTACAATATGTTTAGTGCTAGTGCCACCGATATTGCAAATATGGTAGCGGCATCCGCCGTGGCGGCAACGCTAACGACGGTTTTTATGGGTGCGCTGTCCGACCGTATCGGCAAACGAAAAATTTTCATTTGCGGCGGTTATATACTGTGGGGAGTATCTATTCTTGCGTTTACGCTTGTAAACGTTGATTTTATAAGCCGTTTTGTACCCATAGCCGCGGCGGCAAGTGTTGGTGTGTCCCTTACTATTATACTTGATTGTGTTATGACATTTTTTGGCTCCACTGCCAATGATGCGGCGTTTAATGCTTGGCTTACTGACAGCACCGATAACACCAACCGCGGCGCCGCCGAGGGTATAAATGCTATGATGCCGCTTGTAGCCATACTTGTAGTGTTTGGCGGATTTATGGCTTTCGATTTAACTGTAAGCGGCAGTTGGACGGTAATTTTCACTATAATCGGTTTGCTGACAATAGCGGTTGGTATTATGGGCTGCTTTGTGATTAAGGATAACATAAACATTAAGCCGTCGGACACGGGTTATTTTCAAAACATTTTTTACGGCTTTTGCTTATCAACCGTCAAGAAAAATCCGAAACTTTATAAGAACCTTGGATTGTTTGTTGTTTTTAATATAGCAATTCAGATATTTATGCCGTATCTTATAATCTATTATGAAAAATCTCTCGGTATGGCTGATTACGTGCTTATAATGGCACCTGCCATTATTATCGCCAGTGTTGTAACGGCATTTTGGGGTAGATTTTACGATAAAAACGGCTTTTTAAGGTCATCGCTTATAAGTATGGCTTGGCTTATTTTAGGATTTTTTATTTTGTACTTATTCAAACAAAAGTTACCTGTATTTATAGGTTCGCTTCTTATGATGTGCGGCTATCTTTCGGGTATGGCGGTATTCGGCGCGGCAATACGCGATTATACCCCTATAGGTAAAGCGGGACGACTGCAAGGAATCAGAATTTTTTCGCAGGTGTTATTGCCCGGTGTTATCGGGCCCTATATCGGCAAAACGGTGCTTCGCGATGCCAAAATAATAAAAAACAGTGACGGCACCGAATCTTTTTTACCAAATGAAAATATCTTTTTAGCAGCACTCATTGTGGCGGCAATAGTTGTAGTGTTGGTGCTATTGCTCAAAGATAAAAAACCGCCGCACATAAACACGCTAACAACCCCCTTTGAAAAGGATTTGACCGATATACCACTAACAGACTATCCCCGCCCACAACTTGTGCGTGACAGTTATTTATGCCTTAACGGTAAATGGGATTTTAAGGTGGAAAATGGCGAAAAGGAACTCTACAATGGCGATATTTTAGTTCCGTTCCCTATTGAATCAAAATTATCGGGTGTGGCAAAAACGTTTGAAAGCGAGTCGCTCTATATTTACAGCCGCCGATTTTCTTTACCCCAAGATTTTCGGCGTGATCGTGTTATTTTGCATTTCGGTGCAGTTGATCAAGAGGCACAGGTGTATATTAACGGCAGTTTTGTGGGTGCAAATATTGGCGGGTATATCCCTTTCCAATTTGATATAACCGATTATCTAAACGAAAAGGATAATATAATTCGTGTTGAAGTTACAGATTCTTTAGATACTTGCTTGCCCTATGGTAAGCAAACCGAAAAACGCGGAGGTATGTGGTATACCAAGGTAAGCGGTATATGGCAGACGGTGTGGCTTGAAAGCGTATATGAAAAGTATATCGAAAGCATCCAAACCGACGTTACTGAAAACTCGGTCAATCTTACAACGGTTGGCGGTGAAAACGAGAAACAAATTACCATCTTTACCCAAAACGGTGAAAAGACCTATAATTTTATAGGCGACAGCATAAAAATCGAAATAGAAAATCCTGTGTGCTGGACACCTGAAAACCCATATATCTACCGTTTTACTATTAGTAGCGGAAACGATAGAATAGATTCATATTTTGCGCTACGTACTATATCTACAAAAACTGTAAACGGTAACACCTTTATAACGCTAAACGGAAAGCCATATTTCTTTAACGGGCTACTCGACCAAGGATACTTTAGTGATGGCATTTTTTTACCTGCAACATACGAGGGCTATAAAAACGATATCTTGGTTGCTAAAAAACTCGGCTTCAATATGCTTCGAAAACATATAAAAATCGAGCCGCAAATTTTCTACTATTATTGTGATATTTACGGTATGGCGGTTTTCCAGGATGCAGTAAACAACGGAAAATACAGTTTTTTCCGTGATACCGCACTGCCAACCGTCGGCTTTAAAAAACTTAAAAAGAAGGCACCAAAAGAGTGCCGCGAAAGATTTTTAAGGTGCGCCGAGGATATGATAAAACTGCTTTATAATCACCCGAGTGTGTGCTACTACACAATTTTTAACGAGGGCTGGGGACAGCACGATAGCGCCGCCGTTTACCGAAAACTTAAAGAGCTTGACGGTAGCCGTATTTACGATACCGCGTCGGGTTGGTTCAGAGAAGAAAAAAGCGATGTTGTAAGCGAACACGTTTATTTTAAACCCGTCAAATTAAAAGCATCTACCGACAAGCCGCTTATCCTTTCAGAATTTGGCGGATATTGCTTTAAGTCGCTCGAAAACAGTTTTAACAAAGATAAGACCTTCGGCTATAAAAAATGCGCTACGGCTGAAGATTTCGAGCGAGATTTAAGGCGCCTTTACAGAGAAGAAGTTTTACCTGCTGTCAAGCAAGGTCTTAATGCTACGGTGTTGACGCAGCTTAGCGACGTTGAAGACGAAACCAACGGTCTGCTTACTTATGACCGTCAGATTGTGAAACTTAGTGAAAACAGTTTAGCGACAGAATTTAAAGCAATAAAAGAAGCGTTTGAAGAAACAACCAAATAGATAAAATCCTACCGAAAACTCGGTAGGATTTTATATTTTTATAATAATCGGCATAATGCCGTTGTCTTCAATATCAATTACGGCATAAGAATTACTGCCTTCTCGCGAGTGGGCAATAGAGCCGGGGTTTATAGCATATATACCGTCTGCATATTCGATTTTGGCGATATGTGTATGTCCGTAAAGCACGATATCGGCGCCGACATTTCGCGCTTTGGATAAAAGCACCGAGCTGCTTGACTTCACCGCAAAATTATGCCCGTGGGTGAAAACTATTTTTTTACCGCCAAGCACTACCGAATCAATACTCGGATATATACTGCCGTAATCACAGTTGCCGTGCACTATGTGAAAAATGCGATCGGGGTGATACATTTTAATGCTTTCAATATCACGTATGTTATCGCCTAAAAAGAATACGTGACTAGCGTCGGTGTGGGCGAGTAACGCGTAATCAATGTTGCGTGTAACGGCGTGCGAATCGGAAATTACTATTATTCGCATAATTTCCCCCTTCATAAAAAATAAAACAAAACATATAAAATAGTATAGACTAATTTTGGGGGGATTTCAATGCAAAACCGACAAAATCTCAATGATATTTTGGCAGGACTTCAAAAAAACGGAATAGATGAAGGTAAAATAAAGAACGGCAACGTAGATGATATCATATCAGCGCTAAGTAGCGAACAACAACAAAAGCTGAATAGCATTTTAAATGATAAGGCGAAAACCGAAAAAATACTTTCATCTCCTGCGGCACAGCAAATTATAAAACAGTTGTTAGGTGGCAAAAATGGATGATTTAAGCGGTAAGTTATCAGAGCTTTTAAACGACCCTGAAGGTATGGCGCGAATACAAAAGATGGCGCAGTCCTTACTTAGTGACACGAAACCCGCCGCGCCCGAGACGGCGGAAATTGATATAGGCAAATTAATGCCGATTATCAGCAAAATCAATTCTCGCCCGTCAGACAGTCGAACGTCACTTCTTTTAGCGCTGAGACCACACTTGAGCGAAAAAAGAAAAGAACGGCTCGATACGGCGGTGCGCCTACTCCGCGTTGCTAATATGCTCCCGCTTTTACAGGAAAGCGGACTATTTAACCTATAAGGCGGTGCGATATGGATAATTTCACTAATGAAGAATTGCAACGCGCAGCCGATAGAGTAAGGGAAATGCAGCGGCGAGCCGCCAAGGTGGGCGGTGGCGGAAAGAATTTGCCCGAAAAAAATGAAACGCGGCAAAATACGGCGCCTGCTCCTATACCGCGGCGCAAAAGCATACTCGAACTTATCAATTTCAAGAATATGGAAATCGATAATGACCGCAGTTTGCTTATGGGGATTTTGCTTCTTTTATCGGGGGAAACCACCGATGAATTACTTATGCTCGCACTAATTTATATTATGCTGTAATTCTTTCGACAAATTATTACAATTTTTTAACCATTAAATGCAAAAAATGTTATTATGTAAACTATAATAACCGATAAAAGTTATTGAAGTTATCCACCGTTTATTCCACTAAAAGCACCGATTTGGACTTCAAAACCGCTTGAAACCGTTTGAAAGTGTTGAAAACTCGGTGGATAACTCGTATATTTTAACATGCAAAAATAATATGGAATAAAAAATTATGTAAATAAATAGGTCTTTTAAAAATCTCTTTTTCGACAAAAAAGTGTTTACTAAAACACTATTTTGTAGTATAATTTATACAAAGTCAAAAGCGTTTAGTAAAGATGTTTTTTATGTACTTTGGAGAGTTATTTATGGGAATTATTAAAAGGTGCATTTTATGCATATTATGTATCGTTTTGTGTGCTGTGTCGCTTGTGGCGTGTGGCGCCAAAAACGAATCACTGTCTGCTAAAGAAATTACCGATATTATCAAAAGTTATAACGATGCTAATATTGTGTGGACTAATCTTGCAGGAGGAGATATTTCGGCATATTTCGGTTTTACCGATGAAAAGATTACCGATATGTCGGCATATATTAATGATGACGATGAGCATTTTGATATAGCCGCCGCCTTCCGCTTTGAATCTGAACAGGATATGTTGGCGGTTATGGAGGCATTAAATAAGAGTTTAATTGCCGCCGAGAAAACTTTTGATAGCGCGAACAATAGTGAGGCGCAAAAAATAGGAAATAAGCTGATACTTAAAAACGGCTCAATGCTGGTAATAGTTGTATCGAATAATTATGAAAAAATCGCTACTGTACTAAAAGAAGAAGGATTTATATCAGTAGAAAAATAGAAAAAGACCGACTTAGTCGGTCTTTTTCTGTTTGGTGGGGGGCGATAAGAATAACCCCAACAAATTCATTATAGCAAATAGTTTTTTTAAGGTCAATATTTTTCGTGTGACTTTTTAATATTTCTATGTTTCGCATAAAGGGGGTTTTTAAATTTTATTGAACATTACACATTGTAAAAATGGCAAAAGTATGCTATATTAAAATCAGAGAAAGGAAAGGTGAGACCAATGTTCAGGTAGTAACCAAACCACTCTGATGGCTCTGTCAAAAAACAGAAAATCATAAATCTATACAAAGGAGAAAAATTGACAGGGTAAAGAGTTTTACATAGTCTTCCCAAAAAAACACGAACTCAAAGAAACTCGCTTTTCGAGGTATTAAGTGGTAGCGGTGCAAAGAGTGTTGAAAAAAGAAGACAAAAAATCTAAGAAATGAGAGGTACAACAAAAAGATGCTGGATATTAAGAGTGAACATAAATAACCCTTAACCGAGAGTTTCAAGGAAACACGGTTAAGGGTTATTTTTTTGCGTTTTTTTGAATTTTTTAGTGGCTATTCTTTAAAAGGATTCTTCAAACGATGATTGTTTATCTACAAATGTAAATTTAAGAGCTGTTGTACCCTTTTGCTCGGGTTCTAAGTATTTAACAATACCGTTTTTCTTTAAAAAGGTACGTTCGCCAGGTTGACAGTTGCCCGGTTCGAGACCTAAAGCATAATCCGTTTTGCCCATCATTTTCCACTCGGTCAGATACGGCAGTTGCTCTTTGTTATACGAAAAAACAACACCCTTTTCTATTTCGGGGTTAAAGATACCTGTTTTTACGATGCCGCCGCTTTCCTTCATATCGAAGAAATAACAACGCTCTTCAAATTGCGTCTGCGGTTTTTCCATTTTTAGTGCTGTAGCGATATTTTTTTCAGCCGCCTCGCTACGTGATACAATATCATTATGCGGAATTTTAACAATACTGTTCTCAGTGAGCAACGGATAGCCCATATTGCAGTGGTAAAGAATCATATACGGCTCGGTTTTATCGCCCACATTTTCTACAGTATCGTTTACTTCAATGGAATTTTCGGTATAAGAAAATTTATAAATTCTTGTAAGAATATATTTTCTGCCGAAAAGAACGGCATCACGAACGCGAAGTTTTACAGTTAAACCGTCATCATCTTCATCAAGTACTAAAAGCTCGGCGGGGATATTTGCAATATTGCCGTGCAGCGGCAATTCTTCGCCTTCGTCATTACAGGGTGTGCCCACTGCAGTTAAGCCGCAAGTGGTAAAGAATCCGGCTGTAAAAGATTTCAAAAAGCCAAGACCTTGATGGTCATAATACTGGGGCGTAACATTTCCGCAAGGAGAGAAAAAGCCCATATTATCGCCTTTGTAGTTTACTCGATAAAGGTCACCTGCGCGGTCGACGGCTATCCAAGCTTCGAGCCCTAAGCCGTTGCGAACGTATAAAAAGTTCAAACCTTCGCCCTTGCCACCGCGAAGTGTATACTGCTCTGCGCCGCGTGTTTGTAAAGGATGTCCTACATAATAGTTCATATTACCAAACTCCTTACTGAATCATATAATTTTGCGTATTTTTCATAATATTCTGCATAAATTTTGGTTTTTTCATCGTTTGGCTTAAATACTTTGCGAACGGGCGCCATTTTAGCAACAACACTTGGTAAATCTTTATATATACCGAGTGTGTCTCCTGCAAGTGCCGCGGCACCCGCTGCGCCAACCTCCTTACATTTAAGCGCCGCGATTTCCTTACCCAATATATCGGCTTTTATTTGCAGCCATATATCCGACATTGCGCCGCCACCTGTTGCTTTAAGCAATGCTATATCACCCGTTGCCTTTTTCATTGTATTGAAGTTAAGCAGCATTTCGTACGACGTGCCTTCCATAAGGGCTTTGTAAAGGTCGATTTTTGTGGTTTCAAGTGTAACACCCACAAACACTGCCTTGGAATCGGTATCCATAAACGGTGTTGCAGCACCCGCAAAGTGCGGCATAATAAGTATTCCCGTGGGCTTATCACTAACACGTTTATCAAGCTCGGCATATACGTTTTTGCCGTTTTCATCGGCTATTTTTGTTTCAAGCTCGGCAAAATTATCTCGGAACCATTTAAGAGTAGCGCCACCAGTAAAAGAGAAGGCATAGACAGCATATTGATTATTTATAAAAGGCACTACCGAAAATCCACCCTGATAGAAGGAAACATCTGTCGGAAGGTCTTTAAGTATTACGGGAATACACTCAACAGTGCCTGTGCCGTCCATAGCGGCAGTTGTATCAAATATACCCGAGCCAATCATACCTGCTACTTGGTCGTGACAGCTATTAACCACGGTAATATCATAATCGATTCCGAGTTCTGCCTTTATTTCGGGACGTAACGTACCCGCAGGTGTGCCGAGCGGTACGGGCTTCGCCATAATGGACGAATCAATACCTGCCGCATCAAAAATTTCTTTCGACCAGCATTTATTTTTAACATCCAACGCACCTGTACGTGCGGCAAGAGAATACTGTATTTGAGCAACACCTGTTAAAGAATAAACTATGTAATCCTCACCCAGCAATACGTGTTTGCACTTTGCAAATGCGTCGGGATTGTTCTTTTTAAGCCACATAAGCTTATAGATGCTATACATCTGGTGCGGCTTAACACCTGCGATAAGGGTTAATTTATCTTTGCCGAGTTTCTCGCAAAGTTCTTTACATTCATCAGTTCCGCGCGGGTCGGTATAAAGTATTGAAGGAGCCAAAATATTATCGTTTTCATCAAGCATCGCAAAGGTTTCGCCAAAACTTGTAACGCCGAGCGCATCAACCTTGTATTCGCTAGTTGCATTTTTGAGCAATTTCAAGACACCGTTTTTGATATCTTCAAAATCAATCTCGTGCTGACCGTCAAAGTGTTTCGAATCATATTCGTTATAATATGTATTCAGTAAATTTGCATTATCATCATAAAGCGCAATTTTGCAGCCGGTTGTACCGACATCGAGTCCGCCAATAATCATAAAGCTCAGCTCCTTTTCTAATATTCTCTTTTAAGTTTACCATATTTTGAGATTTTTTCAACCTAAAATATAACTATTTTTCAATGCTTATTACATCGTAGCCAAGATAGGTGTTAAAAGCTTCCTCAAGGATATCTTTAACATGACCGTTAGCAACTGTTGTATGATGCTTAAAGCCACCACGTGCAAGTTTAATAAGCTTATCCTGTAAATTCTCAATTCTTGCAACGCCGCCGCAACCAAAGAATGCATCTTCAATCTCGTCATCTATAAACTCGCCTTCGCTAACGTATATTGTAAGTTTACCGTCTTCTGTTTTACAGTTAGTATATGTCATCGGGAAGGAGGCAATTCTACCCTCGTTTGTTCCCCAACCACTACCCGGGTCGCCTTTATCAAACATTTTGTGGGAGGTAACGGTACCAATACCTGCCATAAGCTTTTGAGCGGTAGAGCCGCAGTGGAACAAAATTACCTTGTTAGGATCATCACCATAGTTGTTATTCCAGTCAAGACAAGCGGCGGGACCCTCGGTTGCGAGAGCCAATGCGCGCATTGTAATTGCCGAGCATACGTCGATTTCGCACGAACAAGGTATGCCGCGGTCGTTAAACTCACTTATAAGCACACAGGGACATACGCGCAAATATGTTTCCATCTCATTCCAGCAACGAAGCGATACTGCATCGAGATGGTAGTTTTCGATGTACTCATCAATAACAACGCTGATTTTTGAGAGCATAATTTTCTTATCCTCAGGGACGTTAGAAAAATTACTGTATTTTTCGAGTGCCGCCTTTTTAGCGATAACCTTTTCATCATCATCAGCTTTAGCGCGAACAAACTCGAAGAGTTCAGATAAGTCAAACGACTCGGTATTAATGCCGTAGTGCTGTAAGGTGATTTCGTCAAAACGAACCGTTTTAAAGGCGGTTGTTCTGGCGCCGATTACACCAAGGTTAAACCGTCTCATACCTTTAACAACACGACAAACAGCGGCAAAATCACGGAGATTTTCGGCAAATGCTTCACTCAGCGGATGTACAACGTGGGGCTTCATAACAGTAAAAGGAACTTTATACTGTGAAAATACATCGGTAACAGAAAATTTACCGCAATAAGCATCTCTGCGGTGTGCAAAATCCATTTTACCGATTTCGTCGGGATATGCCTGCATTAAAATTGGCACACCTGCATCCTGCAATGCGGTAATTGCACCAATTTCATCAACAAATATTGGCATACAAAGGATAACGCCATCATATTCTCCCTCATGGGATTTGAGCCATTTAGCGTAAAGTAGGCCTTCGTCTCTTGTCTCAACCGCGCCGTAACGAGTTGCTTGTTTGTCCATAATGATATAGTTATAACCGGCATCGGTTACTGCCTTAATCATATCCTCACGGGCGCCTTCAATAAGTTCTGCCGGCATAAAGCCACGGTTGCCAAAAAATAATGCAAAAGTTTGTTTTTTCATAGAATAACCTCCTTTAAAATTTTATACTTTTATTTTAACGGATTTAATGATATAATTATAGATAATATTATACCAAAAATGGTAAATTTGTACTTAAAGGGCGGATTTTTGTGTCAAAAATCAATACCGAAGAACTAAAGGACCTTATGAAATCTTTTTATATGCTCTCGGGCATTCGGTTTGTGCTGTTTGATGCTGCTTTCAAGCAGATATTGTCCTATCCTCAAAACGATTGTGCATTTTGCAGTATTATGAAAAGCCACCCCGTCACACGCCGTAAATGTAATTATGCTGATAAACGGCAATGTCAAAAATGCGAAAAGGAAAATAAATTGGTGCTTTATAAATGCCATGCCGGGCTTGTGGAAGCGGTAATTCCCTTGCATGAAAGTGAAAAAATCATAGGATACTTAATGTTTGGACAAATAACCGACAACCCCGACAAAACACAGCTTTTTATCCGTGCACAAAACTTATCGGAAAAACTGAATTTAGATATGGTACTCCTATCCCGCGGTCTTGATTCGATTAGTTATAAAACAAATGAGCAGATATGCTCGGCTGCAAAAATAATGGAAGCGTGTACGTCTTATATTATAAATCGAGAGTTGATTTTGCCCGAAAGCAATAAAATTTTTGAAGGGGCAAAAAGATACATTGAGGAGCATTTAGGAGAAAATTTAGAGATTGAAGATATTTGCAGCGCTATCGGGGTCGGCAGGACGAAGCTATACGAAATTTTTAAAAAAGAGATAAAAATGGGGGTTTCAAAATATATTTTGCGCCGCCGTATGCACCGCGCAAAAAAACTGCTTAAAACAACTGAATTACCAACATCTGAAATTGCCGATAAAGTTGGTTTTTCAGATTACAACTATTTTAGTCGAGTTTTCAAAAAGACCTACGGAAAACCGCCGAAAAGCTATAGAAAATAATCGATCAGGAAGGAAATGGATATGAATATAAACGAGCTTTTAAAGGGTGTTAATTGTGAATGCGGTAAAAAACACAGTTGTGATATAAAATATGTTTATATTGAAAACAATGCTTGTACCCACCTTACCGAAATATGCGAAGAATACAACAGCATTTTAATCGTTGCCGACCAAAACACCTTTTTGGCGGCAGGAGAAAAGACCGAAGCAGCTCTTAGGGGAAAGAATATTAAAAAGGTTATTTTTAGCGGCGAAAAAATACTTGTACCCGATGAAAAAGCGGTGGCTACTATAAAAGCAGAGCTTGGTGGCATAGATTTAATTATCGGTATTGGTTCGGGCGTTATACAGGACCTTTGCAAATACACTTCCTACGAAAATAAAATTCCGTATATGATAGTTGCTACGGCGCCGTCGATGGATGGCTATTGTTCAAGCGGTGCCGCTATGATTATGGGCGGGATGAAGGTCACGTATCCCGTCGGCGTACCATTGGCAATTATCGCCGATACCGCTGTTCTCAAAAACGCGCCCATAGATATGATAAAGGCGGGTTACGGCGATATTATCGGTAAATTTTCCGCATTAAACGACTGGAAACTTGCCAACTGTATTTTAGGGGAATATTTTTGTCCCTACATTTACAATTTAACGAAAGAACAAATAGACAATACTTTAACACTGGCATCAGGCATACTTAAGCGACGAGAAGAAAGCATAAAGGCGCTTATGGAAGCGCTTGTGGTTATCGGTATACTTCTAAGCTTCGTAGGGTCCTCACGTCCCGCATCGGGTAGTGAACACCACCTATCCCACTTCTTTGAGATAACGGGTATATTAAATAACCAAGAATATTTACCACACGGAATAGACGTAGCATTTTCAACCGTTATCACGGCCGAAATTCGTCAGAAACTTTTATCTGCTGATTTTTGTGACGTATCCCACACAAATATGTTTGAGCAGAAAATTCGCGAGATTTACTCAAGAATAGCCGATAGTTGTATTTCTTTGCAAAAAAAAGCAGGTTATTATGATACGGATAGGACTAAAACATATCTTGAAAAAGAAAACGAAATCAGAAAAATTTTAGATGATATGCCAAGCCCCCAAGAAATCAAAGATATGCTCAGTCTTGTAGAACTTAATATGGATGATTTTTATGATATGTACAGTTCAAAAACTATTGACGATGCTATTTTTTATGCAAAAGACCTAAAAGATAGATTTACGGTGCTTTGGTTAAATTACGATTTTTTCGGTAAATAAAATACAAAACAAAAAACGGAAAGAACTAAAATTCTTTCCGTTTTTTATATGTAAACCTATTCCATTACGGTTACAATTTCACTTAAATTTTTACGCTTTTTAGCGCGAAGAGTATCACTTTCTGACGCATAACCGAGCGATATAACAAGCCGCACGTCACCGTCAAGGCGGCAAATTTTCTTTATTTTATCACTATCGAGCCAACCGAGTATACAACTGCCGAGTCCCTGTACTGTGGCTTCGGCGGTGATATATGCCGCCACAATGCCGATATCAATGGAGCGATAATCGTTACCCTTGAGTTTTGAGCCGAGCGCCGCCGTTTTTACATAGGGCATTTCGGAGATAACCATCATTACGGGTGAATCGGATGTAAATTTATTCATCCCCATACCCTGTGTTGCCTTGGCAACCTGTTTTGCCGTATCGCCCTTGCAGACGGTGATATGATACGGCTGACCATTACAAGCCGAAGGGGAAATTCTTGCCGCCTCTAAAATGCTCTCGATTTTTTCGTTTTCTACGGCTTTTTCCCTGTTGTAGCTTCGGCAGGATTGCCTTGCACTCGCTATTTCTAAAAAACTCATAATATTCTCCTAATTAAGATTATTTATTTGCGGTGCTTCTAAAAAGTCCCACATTTTTAATTTGTCCGAGTCGATTTTTTCACGTTTCAGCGAAACCGATGAAACGGTGCCATAATAGGTTTTAATATAGTATATTATATTTTCAAGATCAACGCAAGACGTATATTTAGTATACTCATAGGTTCCGTTTTCTAAAACATTGCAACCGCTTATCTGATTCACGCTACCCAAAACGCAAAAAAACTGCATAACACTTTTTTCCCGCTCGGTTTCTTGCTTTGCGTTTTCTTTAAAAAAAGCCGCGCGTATAAAACGCGATGCGCTTGATAAGTCGCCCGGCAGCCCAAAGGTTCCCATACCCTTGCTGCTACACTCGAACTCTAGGTGGGCTGAGAATCTATTATGTGGGTTTCTAGTGGATAAACCTATATAATTTTTAATATTTTCGGTATGATAAGGAAAAGGCGGATTATTTGTTAGCACACCGATTTCGTTATCATAAATTTTTAAGCCCTCGTGTGTGGGTTCTACGGTTATGGCGCAGCTACTGTCGGCAAACATAAAATGCAAAGGGGATGGCGGTAATTCATCTGAAAAACTTATCTTTGTAATATTTATATTCTCAAGCTCCCGTCGGGCCGCTTTTACACTGTCGCAAACGCTTAAAATATAGTTTATAAGTTCATACGATGCTAAATTGTTTTTATTGGCAATCGGCTCATTATACACTGCATTTTCGGGAAAGTTAAGACCTGCCGCAGCAAGACCTTTTTCGTTAACTGCATCAAAATACAAAGGGTAATTATTGGCAACTACTGCGGTGCCGAGAATAGCGAAATGTTCATTGATGGCAGTTCCGTTTTTAAATTTAAAAGAAAAATTCTGCTGTGTCAGTACAATCTTTTCGCCATAGCAATGCTCTATATCAAGCGTTCTGCCAAAATACGTGTTAATACTGCTAAATCTTATCGCGGTACACATTTTGCTTTATTCTCCTTATATTCTACCATAGAGTTTAGTCTTTTCCAACAGTTTTTGAGCCAACTGTTCGGTTATTTCGTGTTTTTCTGCACGCCAGGTCCAATTTCCGCCGACGGTTGAGGGGGTGTTTATTCTGCCCGTTTTATCCTTATAAAGCAAGTCGGGCATCATTAGTATACAGGTATCACTTACCGACTGCATAGCCGTTTTTATCATAGCATCCACCAAGTTTTTACCACCCGTTGCCGATAGATATTTTTTAGCGTGGCTTAAAGTGGCTTTCGGCACTTCACTACACCAACCGAGTATAGTGTTGTTATCGTGTGTACCAGTATACACAACGCTGTTTTTTGTATAATTATGCGGAAGATAATCGCCGCTTTCTCTTGAATCGAAGGCAAACTGCAGCACCTTCATACCCGGGAAACCGCTGGAGGTTAATAATTCGCGCACAGATTCGGTTAAAAATCCCAGGTCTTCCGCGATAACCGGCATTTTGCCAAACTGTTTTTCGAGTGAACGAAAAAAATCTATCCCGGGGCCCTTTTCCCAACTGCCTGTTTCTGCCGTTTCACTGCCAAACGGTATAGCATAAAAGGACTCGAAACCGCGGAAATGGTCTATTCGTAAAACGTCATAGAGTTTAAAAGAAAATGCAAGGCGGCGACGCCACCAATTATAGCCGTCCTTTTTCATCTTATCCCAACGATACAGCGGATTGCCCCATAGCTGTCCTGTAGAAGAAAAAGCATCGGGCGGACAACCTGCAACGGCTGTCGGTTTTAGGTCTTCATCCAACAAAAACTGGGTTGGATTTGACCACACGTCCGCACTGTCAAGCGCTACATAAATCGGGATATCGCCAATAATTTGTATTCCGTTTTCGTTGGCATAGGTTTTAAGCTCATACCATTGTGACATGAATTTAAACTGCAAAAATTTATAGAAATCTAAAGTGTCGCGGTGCTCTTTTTTAACCGCCATAACCGTTTCATTATCAAAAAATTTATGTCGGTGGTCCCAAGACGATGATGGTGCATCGCCGTAATTATTTTTTAGTGTCATAAATACAGCATAGTTATCGAGCCAATCGGCGTTTTCAAGGCAAAAAACACTGTATTTATCATCGGGAACAAATCGCGAATAAGCAATCTGCAAAAGAGATAAACGGTTGTTATAAAGAAATTCGTAATCAACCAAAACGGATTCTTTTGTATATTCACTAATTTCACTATCGTTTAATAGTTCTTCATCTTTTAACTTATCCAAATCTATAAAATATGGATTACCCGCAAAGGAAGAGTACGTCTGATAGGGTGAATCGCCGAAGCTTATAGGACCTAAAGGTAATATTTGCCAATATTTTTGTCCCGCTTTTTTTAGAAAATCTACAAATTCCTTCGCCGCGGCACCCAATGTGCCAATACCATAGGGCGACGGCAAAGAAAAAATCGGCATTAAAATTCCGTTTGCACGCATAATATTACCCCTTTACAGCACCCGACAAAACGCCTTTTATAATATGCTTTTGAGAAGAAAAATAAGCAATAACAATCGGCAAAAGGCAAAGGATTATAAGCGCCATTGTAGCGCCGTAATCTACCCTTCCGTAGCTTCCCTGCAAAAATTGGATGTGTATAGGTATCGTCATATACTTTGTTCTGTCAAGCACTAAATACGGCAACAAATAGTCGTTCCAAATCCACATAACCTGTAAAATACCTACCGATACATAGGTCGATTTCATAATCGGCGCCACCACCATAAAAAAGGTTTGCAAGGTGTTACAGCCGTCAATCGTGGCGGCTTGTTCGATTTCGAGAGGTATACCTTTTATAAAACCGCTGAATAAAAATACCGCGAGTCCCGCGCCAAACCCTAAATAGATAATAGGTATTGTAAAAGGGGTGTTAAGATATAATCGGTCGGCAGTTTTAGACAAAGTAAACATAACCATCTGAAACGGCACTACCATAGAAAAAATGCAGAAATAATATATAATTCGGCAAAATAATGAGTTTACTCTATGGATATACCACGCCGCCATCGACGTGCATATAAGGATGAGCGCCACCGAAAAAACAGTAATTATGATGCTATAGAGTATCGAAAAATAAAACGGATAGTTGCCGTGGGTTATACCGCCTATATAGTTCTGAAGGCCTAAAAAGGTATCGGCGTTCGGTAATTCAAAGGGCGTGAGCGCAATGGCATCACTTTTTTTGAAAGAGTTTATAAGCACGATGATAATCGGCATAACCCAAAGAAGTGATAAAGCAGAAAAGAAAGCGCTTAAAATATTGTCTTTCAAAGTATACTTTTTTATTTTCATGCTGTTGCCTCTTTTCTGGATGTGAGATAAAGCTGGGTGAGAGCTATTACCACCACCACAACAAAGAAAATTACCGCCTTTGCCTGACCGACACCCATATTTGTTGTGCTTTCATAAAACGACTTATAGATATTAAGTGCCAACATTTCGGTTGCGTGGGCGGGTTCCCCTGCAGTGAGCGCTAAGTTTTGGTCAAATAACTTAAATGAGTTTGTGAGCGTTAAAAATGTGCATATTGTAATGGACGGCATAACTGTAGGTAAAGTTATATGCCTTAATATCTGTAAGGAATCGGCGCCGTCAATCGAAGCGGCTTCGATATATTCTGTCGGCACGTTCTGAAGACCTGCAATATAAATTATCATCATATAACCTATCTGCTGCCAACATATTAAAATTATCAGTCCCCAAAAACCGAACGAGGCATTAAGCGCTAGCGTTGAATTAAAATAGCGGATAATCACGCCGTTTAAAATGAGTTTCCATATATAACCGAGCACTATGCCGCCTATAAGATTAGGCATAAAAAATATGGTACGGAAAAGTGCGGAGCCGCGAATTTTACGGGTTAGGGTGAGTGCAATAAAAAAGGCAATAACGTTTATAAGTATTACCGACACCAAGGTAAAAGCACAGGTGAACCAGAAAGAACTTAGAAAAGACGGGTCCGAAAATGCATTGATATAGTTTTTAAAACCTGTAAAAGAAAGGTTACTTAGTGTTTTAAATCTGAAAAAAGATAAATATATACCCTGAAAAAACGGCCATATAAAACCGATTACAAATGCTAAAACAGTGGGTAAAAGAAATACGGGCCAGTATTTTCTCACAGCGCGGCGCTGACTTTTATTTATAATTTCGGTGCTGCTATACCGTTTTTTCGCCATTTTTTTATCTCCTTATAATTTATGTATGCGGCAGATTAACTGCCGCACTTTTTATCGCTTCGATGCTTGATAGTTTTTCTCCCAGCCCTCGACAAACGCCTTTTTTACATCGTTCCAGTCGGCTTTGCCTGCCGAGTAGGAAGCCAACGCAGAAACCAAATCGGAACGCCAGGTATCAACGTTGGGGGTGAGTCCGAACACCCAAGCCACGTTGTATTTATCATCATCAATCGATTCGTCAATTATATTACTGAGCTTGTTATTAACGGGTTTTGCCTTTTTAAAGGGCGCGGCAAAGCCCATACTTTCAGCCAAAGCCGTCGTGCCAACGTCACTCGTTACAACCCACTCTAAAAAGTCTAGCGTTGCCATACGGTCGGCTTCGGTGGAATTAATGTTTACTGCCCAATAGTTCTCGGTTCCTGCGGCAAAGCCCTGCTTTTCATCATCTATACCAGAATAAATCGGGATGAAACCTAAATTATCATCACCAATAGACTTTACGTCGGTATAAGCCCAGGTGCCGTTTTGGTGGAATACTGCCTTTTCACTTGTAAATTCGGCGGTTGCCTGGTCATTTGTTACGGCAGTGAGGGTGGCAGGGTCGGCAGCGGAATTTTTAATATACAAATCCCAAATGTTTTTAAAAGCGGATATATAGGTGCCAACTATTTTTTCGGGTTGGGTTGTTATATTTCCTTCTTTAAATTCATAATAAAGCGGAAGATTTGCAAGGTGTCCCGAGAAACGCCAGCTTGATGAGGAATCAAGACCGGGCGATGTAAATGCCGAAAAGCCGAGCTCGTTTTTGCGTTTGGTAATATCTTCGGCTACCGCTTTGAGTTCTTCATAATTCTCAATATCATCCATCTCATAGCCCGCTTTTTTAAGAAGTTTTTTGTTTACAATAATGCCGTAGCCCTCGTATACGTATCCTACACCGTATACTTTACTTCCTTTTTTAAGCGCAAATTCATCGCTTTTAAGTTGCTTGTAAACCTCGGTGCCCATTAAATCCGAACAATAATCGCCCCACGATTCAAGCGCAGTTATACCGCTGATTTGAAAAAGTGTTGGCGCGTCTTTTTTGTCGATTTCGGCAGTAAGAGTTTGCTCGTAGGTACCTGCCGCCGCAGTTACTACCTTTACTTCTACACCCGTATCTGCAGTATACTTTTTAGCCAATGCTTGCCACGCTGCATCCTGCTCGGGCTTAAAATTAAGATAATAAACTCTGCCCGCTTTTGTCTTGCCGCATCCGGCAAAAAGGGTGGTTATTAATAGAAGAGAAATAAAAACCGATAATATTTTTTTCATATAGTTTCCTCCAATCATTTCACTTCTCACCTATTATTGCCGTATTTTGCATTAAAAATACAAAATTATTGACATTGCGTGTTTTTTGGTATAATATAATTAAGGAAAAGCGATGAAAAGGACAGTAACCGTTACATTTTCTTTTAAGAGAATAACGTGTATGGTGCGAGCGTTAAAGAGAAGTAATGTGTGAAAACCACCTTTGAGTGCTTGGGGTAGCAACCAAGTCGTATGTTCTGCGTTAAAGAATTTTAAGCGGCGTAAAATTTACGCAATTCGGGTGGAACCGCGGAGTATTTTATCACTTCGTCCTGTATTTCAGGACGGAGTTTTATTTTTTAAGGAGAAGATAATATGATTAATGTTATTTTTAACGGGAACGAAAAACAGTTTGAAGAGAACGTATCTGTGTTTGATGCGCTGAAATCACTTGGCGGCGGTATGTATAAAACCGCTTGTGCCGCAGTAGTTAATGGCGAAAATAAGGATTTACGCACCGAACTTAAAGACGGCGACAACGTTCAAATTTTAACCTTTGAGGACGAATACGGTCGCTGGACCTTCCGCCATACCGCATCGCATATATTAGCGCAAGCCGTAAAGCGCCTTTATCCGAGTGTTAAACTTGCTATCGGTCCTGCAGTCGATGACGGTTTTTACTATGATATAGATACCGATATAAAATTCACCCCCGATGACCTTGCAAAAATCGAGAGTGAAATGAAAAATATTGTAAAAGAAGATATTAAACTCGAAAGAAGCGTGATGAATCGCGCGGATGCTATAGCGTTATTTAAAGAAAAAGGCGAAGATTATAAGGTTGAACTTATAGAAGATTTACCGGAGGATGCCGAAATTTCTATCTATTCACAAGGTGAGTTTGTTGACCTTTGTGCAGGTGCACATTTAATGTCAACGGGCGCTGTTAAAGCGTTTAAACTCACAAGCGCTACAGGTGCTTATTGGCGCGGTAATTCTGATAATAAAATGCTTTGCCGTATTTACGGTACTGCATATCCCAAAGCCGCCGCGCTCGAAGAACGCCTACATGAGATAGAGGAAGCCAAAAAACGCGACCATAATAAATTGGGTAGAGAATTAGAACTTTTTACCACCTGTGATTTTATCGGTCAAGGTTTGCCGATACTTTTACCAAAAGGCGCTAAAATTATTCAACTTTTACAGCGTTTTGTCGAAGATGAAGAAGCGCGTCGCGGATGGCAATTAACCAAAACTCCGCTTATGGCAAAGAGTGACCTTTATAAAATTTCGGGCCACTGGGACCATTATTTAGACGGTATGTTTGTTATGGGGGATCCGACTGACGACAGCAAAGAATGTTTCGCCCTTCGTCCGATGACCTGCCCGTTCCAGTATCAAGCTTATTTGAACCGTCCGCGCTCGTATAGAGATTTACCGCTCCGATACGATGAAACCTCAACCCTTTTCAGAAATGAGGATAGCGGCGAAATGCACGGACTAATTCGCGTTCGCCAGTTCACAATTTCCGAGGGCCACTTAATGTGTACACCCGAACAGTTGGAAGATGAGTTTAAATCCTGCCTCGAACTTACAACTTTTATGCTTAAAACGCTAGGTCTTTATGAAGACGTTTCCTATCGCTTCTCACAGTGGGACCCCGAAGATACCGATAAATATATCGGAACGCCTGAACAGTGGGATGAAGCACAGGGCATTATGGAAAAAATCCTTAACCATCTCGAAATTCCCTACAAAGTAGGTATCGGCGAAGCGGCATTCTACGGACCGAAGCTTGATATTCAGATTAAGAACGTTCATGGCAAGGAAGATACACTTATTACCATCCAAATTGACCAGATGCTTGCTGAAAAATTCGGTATGGAATATACCGATCGCGACGGTGCGAAGAAAAACCCCTACATTATTCACCGCACGTCCATCGGTTGCTATGAAAGAACTCTCGCATTGCTCATTGAAAAATACGCAGGCGCTTTCCCCGTATGGCTCGCTCCCGTTCAGGTTAACATACTACCCATTGCCGACCGTCATCTTGACTATGCGTACGACGTTAAAAAGAAACTTGAAAATATCGGTATGCGTATAGAACTTGATGATAGAAATGAGAAAATCGGTTATAAAATCCGCGAATCGCGTTTGCAAAAAATTCCGTATATGCTGATTATCGGCGATAATGAGGTAGAAAACGGTACCTTGTCGGTTCGCCGCCGCGGTGAAAACGGTGACCTTGGCAGTATGACGCTCGATGAATATATTGCCAAAGTGCAAGAAGAAATTGATACCAAGGTTATATGGTAAAGCAAAAGAGAAAGTCGACTATTTAGTCGACTTTCTCTTTTTAAATATGATTAAAACCATCAATATAACAACTACCCCTATCGCTGCGGCTATTATGTAATATGCTGTATAGTCCTTTCCGGGTTTTATTTCAAAAACAGGATTTTTAATTTCGGGCTCGGGAGTAAGTGTGTTTTGTTGCTCTGCTATTTCACCATAGGTTTTGATGTTTTCGAACATATCGCCGCCCGTATTATCGGCGCCCACTTCACTTTTATACAGACCGAATTTACACGGCGAATAAGAGGTTATATCGGCGGCATTATCGTTTTTGTTGAGCCACTCGTAAAACCAATATTGATGTTGTGTTTTATGGTGCTCAAAACCTAACCTTGAAAGCTGAAAAGCTGTTTTGCCGCCAAAGTTTTCAAGTGGGGTGTCATAGTTCATTGTGATTTCGTTTTCTTTATAAAGATGTAAATAAAGCTTTTGTACCTTATGGGTAGCGGCGGCATTTTCTATACCCTTTATCAGTGTTTCGGCACACAGTATATGTTGTCCGTGCCCGTACTCACCCGCTAAATCGTGGCTTACAACCACAAGCGGTTTAAAACGCTTAATCAGTTCGGTTTGCCACTCGATTATTTCTGTTTCGGTAAAGCCGTGGCGGTTAAGGTTTTTAAGGGCTTCGTCATAACTCTCGGAATACTCATCGGGGAAATTACTTATTACGGGGTATGCTGTAACACCGACTGTCCACAGTCCGTTTAGTAATTCGTGGCGACGTACTACGTTTTTATTGTGGTCGATAAAATACGCAACCTGTACCGAATATTTTTTCTCACCCGCGTAAGTGGGTAAGAGTCCTGCAAAAAATAGTTGGTCATCATCCGAATGGGTGGCTACAAGCAATAAATCGGCTTTTTCTACAGGTGCTTTCCAATTATGTATATCGCTCGGTAATTCGCCGTCTTTAAATACCCTTATTTCGCTCAAGTTCACTTTTTTATCGAATTTAATTTGGATACTATCGGTAGCATTTTCGGGCAAAGTTACAAGATTTTGCAGAAATTTATTCTCGCTCACCACCGTTTTACCGTTCATTATGACGTTAACGGTTGGCGCTGTGTCCCAAAACACCAAATAAACATATTTAGCGTCCGAAACACCCGATAAAGTTACACTATCGGCGGCGGTATAGGTGTTGACTTTGCCGTCAGTGAGTTTTGTGGGTACTCCCGAAAAATCCTTTATCTCGCCATCTTCACTCGCACAAACAGGCACACAAAATAATAATGCAACACAAATTAAAACACAAAACAATCTTTTAATCATTTTTCCCTCTTCCGATTATGTTATTTATCCAAATGCCCTTTTTTATCAGTATAAAGCCGACTATACATTTAAAAATTTCTATAAATTGGACTATAAGATATAAAGGAACCATAGGCATAGCGGTATAATTTGCAAGAATAAATGCTGTGGGTGTAGAAACGCCTAAAGTAAAAGCGCTGTCAAGTATAAAAGTAATAATCGTTTTTCCGCCCGAACGGATTGCAAAATAGCAACTATGCGCGAAAGCGTGTATTGGCATAACCGCGGCGAAAACAATCAGGAATTTTGTTGCCAACATTTTAACTTCACTTTCGGTTTTGTAAATCAATGGGATTACGGGAGAAAGAGCCGCCATTATACCACCTATAACAACGCACACCGCAACGGTTGCAAAGATTAACCGCCAAACCGTTTGCTTTGCTCTTTTTATATCATTAGCACCCAAATACTGCCCCACCATAATGGCTATTGCACTGCCCATTGATATAAATACGACATTGAACAAATTGTTTACGGTGGATGCAATATTTACGGCGGCAACCACATTGAGTCCCCTTGCTGAATAGCATTGTAAGAGCAGCGCCATACCTGTAGCCCACAAAAATTCGTTAACAAGCAAGGGTGTTCCGCGCTTTAAAACGTCAAGCGCTAAGCCACGTGGAATATGTATACTTTTATATGCGCCTATGATAAACGGAAATACATTTTTTCGTTTATGGGTTGCGAGTGTTATAATTAACAGTTCGACAAATCTCGACATTACCGTAGCAATAGCCGCACCCGCAACACCAAGGCGTGGGAAACCGAGTTTTCCGAAAATGAGCAACCAGTTAAATACAAGGTTTACAAGAATCGCCGCAATGCTCGCTATCATCGGCAATTTTGTTTCTCCAAGTTCGCGAAGGGTGCTTGAATAGACCTGCGAAAGCGCAAACGGTAAAATTCCGACAAGCATTATTTTTAAATACGTTTCGGCGTGTGTAACAGTTATTTGCGCCGCTTCGGGTGACGTGTTTGCCGCTAAATACATACCAATAAGTTGTTTTGGGAAGCATAAAAAAACTATCATCGCCAATACGAGCATAGCGAGGACGATTATCCATTTTATTCTGAAACAGTGGCGCACACCCCTATCGTTCTTGGCACCAGCAAACTGGGTTGAGAATATACCCGCGCCCGAAATTCCGCCGAAAATACACAGGTTGTACACAAACAGAAGTTGGTTAACTATTGCTACTGCCGACATCTCAAGTGTGCCGACACGACCTACCATAACGTTATCGAGCAAACTCACAACGTTGGTTATGGTGTTTTGTATAATTATCGGCAAAACAATGGTGATAACGCGGATATAAAACTGCTTATCGCCTATTAAATTGTTTTTTAAACGATCGTTTATTCTAATCATCTTGGAATCTAATTTACACCTTTCATTGTTAGCGAAATTCGCTTTTTGGCGGTATCAACGCCTATAATCTTAACCTTAACAATATCGCCGACGGATAAAACTTCTCCCGGGTGGCGAATAAACCTATCGCAAATCTGGGATATATGTACAAGCCCGTCCTGATGAACACCAATATCGACAAATGCGCCGAAATCTATTACATTACGCACGGTGCCTTTAAGTTCCATACCAACTGTCAAATCCTCCATACCGAGTACATCGGTGCGAAGAAGCGGCGGCGGAAGCTCATCACGGGGGTCGCGACCGGGTTTTATAAGTTCCTTTACAATATCGAGCAAGGTTGGTACGCCGATACCGATTTTTTGAGCCAAAATCTCGGCACCCACCTTTTCGATATGCACGTCCAATTCCCCAATATTTCGATTTTTAACATCATCTAGAGTATAACCGAAATGTTCGAGAAGTTTTTTAGCCGACGCATAGGACTCGGGGTGAACACCCGTATTATCAAGCGGATTAACTGCCCCTGAAATACGTAAAAATCCCGCGCATTGCTCATACGCTTTCGGACCTAATTTAGATACTTTTTTAAGTTCACTAATAGAAGAAAAACTGCCGTTTTCTTCCCTATATGCCACAATATTTTTGCAAACGGTACTTGACAGTCCCGCAATATGCGAAAGAAGCGCTGCCGATGCAGTATTAAGGTCAGCACCAACGGTATTAACGCACTGTTCTACAACACCGTCAAGCGCCGCTTCGAGTTCGCTTTTCGGCATATCGTGTTGATATTGGCCGACACCTATGGCTTTCGGCTCTATTTTTACAAGCTCAGCCAAAGGGTCTTGCAAACGACGGGCTATTGATACGGCACTTCGGAGCGTTAAATCAAAATCGGGCATTTCAGCGGCGGCAAGGGGCGACGCCGAATACACACTTGCTCCCGCTTCATTTACCACCATATAGGCAAGTTTCCTATCGAGTTTTCCGATAACGTCTACCGTAAACATTTCGGTTTCTTTAGATGCGGTGCCGTTGCCGATAGCGATTATATCAACCTTGTGTTTGTTTATTAAATCGGTTAAAACCGCCTTTGATTTTTCTATTTGAGATTCCGAGTGTGTGGGATAAATTACGGCGGTGTCAAGAATTTTGCCGTTGCCGTCAACCACCGCTACTTTACAACCTGTGCGGTATCCCGGGTCAAGACCTATTGTCACCTTGTTTTTTATGGGCGGTTGCATAAGAAGTTGCCGTAAATTCACACCGAAAACCTTAATAGCAGCAGTAGATGCCGTGTCTGTAAGTTCATTTCTGATTTCTCGCTCGAGTGATGGGAAAACAAGGCGTGTGTATGCATCAAGACAAGCGTTTTTAACACACTCGGCGCAACCATTATCACCCTTGACAAAAAGGGAAAAAATCACGTTCATTGGCTTATCGTTTTCGATTTCAATGCCAACCTTTAAAAACTCTTCCTTTTCACCGCGGTTAATGGCAAGCACGCGGTGCCCTGCAACTTTTGTTACAGGTTCGCGGTAATTATAATACATTTCGTATACACTATTCTCCGCATCCTTTGAAGCCGTAGAACACAAAAAGCCGTTTAAGCGGATAATATTACGAAGGCGGCGGCGAACGTCGGCGTTATCTGATACGGTTTCAGCAATTATATCCATAGCGCCCAATACCGCTTGTTCGGTGGTTTCAACACCCTTATCATTATCTATATATTTTTCTGCCAACTGTTCGGGAGATACTTCGCCAGTCTGATTATCAAGCAGTTCGATAGCCAACGGCTCAAGTCCTTTTTCTTTGGCTACCGATGCCCTAGTTTTACGTTTTGGTCTAAACGGGCGGTAGATATCCTCTATTTCGGCAAGAACGGTTGCTTTATCGAGAGCCGCGGCTATATCATCGGTCATATTGCACTGCTCGGTTATAAGATTTCTTACTTCTTCACGTCTTGCATCAAGATTTCTAAGATATTGGAGCCGATCTGAAATTTCACGGATTTTTTGGTCATCCATAGTGCCGTGCATTTCTTTTCTATATCGCGCTATAAAGGGAATTGTGTTGCCTTCATCCAGCAAATCTATAATATTTTTTACATAAAACTCTTTTACTCCGAACTGCTCGGCAATTTGTTTTGCGTAATCCATAATACACTCCGTTTTTTTAACTTTTTTGCCTATTTATGTTACCATATTTTTTGACATCATACAAGTAATATGCTATAATTATTGTACAAATTTTAGAAAGATGTGCCGTTATGAAAAATAAGCAATTTGCTCTCGTATGCGTTCTTTTGGTTTTGCTGCTGTTGCTCACAGCTTGCGGCACCGCCCAAAAAACCGAAAATGACCTTTTGGAGATAACCGAAGTGAGTGGCACTGCCGAAGAAATTTTCGATACAGTTCTTGATGACGCCGCTATTGCTGAATTATCTACCGAACAAAAAGACCGCATTGACCTGCTTAAAAGCAGTAAAACAAAAAATGAAATACGCGAACGGATTTTAGCCGAAGGTGATAAAATAGTGGAAACTATGTATACTGTGGGGATTAAGGATAACAAAATTTGCGTAATTTATCATTTGCACGTTGATGGCTCTCGGGAACAACCTGATGGTACAACAATTACAGGTTGTATTTTAAAGACAGTCCTTGTAAAATAAAAAATATTGATGTATAATTTTTATCGGTGATGTAAATGGAAAAGAGATACAGAAAAAAGAAAAGACAAAAAAATTATGGCTCGGTTATTATTGCGCTGTTTTTGGTTGCCATTATAGCGCTTAGTGTTGTACTGATAAAGGGTTGTAGTAAGGAAAAACCGAACAACGATACACCCCCCGTATCAAACCCGTCTTCTTCGGCGGAGAGTTCATCGGTGCCGAGTGTACCCGAAGTTACTTATGAAGAGCGCGTTGGCAAGGAATACGAAATAGATATTGAGCCGTATTTACAGTATATAGAACCCACCGAAAAATACGAATATGTATTTCTTGTAAATCCGATACACACGCTGTCGAGCGACTACGAGCCCACCGATTTAATCGACTGCGGACACACGCGAGATGACGGCAGAGCAACGCAGAAAATGCGTGAAGCAGCCGCAAAATCTTTACAGGCATTTCTAAGCGAAGGCGCACTTAACGGCGTTACTGACGTAACAGTTACGAGCGCTTACCGCTCATACGATTATCAAAATTATCTTTTCAATCTATACTGCGAACAGCACCAGCATAAATTTGAAACACGCGAAGAGTGTGAAAGGTATGTTTTAACATTTTCGACAAAACCTGGCACGAGTGAGCATCAATCGGGACTATGCTGTGATATGCACAATATCCCCGCGGCTGACGTTTCCTTTGCCGAAAGACCCGAAGCCAAATGGCTTGCCGAAAACTGCTATCGTTTTGGCTTTATTCTCCGCTACCCTGCGGACAAAAAGAACGTAACGGGCATTATTTACGAGCCGTGGCACTTCCGTTTTGTCGGACGCGCCGCTGCAACCGAAATGCACGAATTAGATCTTTGCCTTGAAGAATATATTGAGCTTAAACAAGCGGAAATTTCAAAAGTTACGCCTAACAAGTAAAGATACGTTCGGCATTTTTATAACAGATTTTATCACATTCGTCAGCTGTAAAATAACGGTTTAAACTGTCCATTAAGTGCACAAAATCGGCACCGCTGTTTAAACCGTTTTTGTTTTCCATACCATCAAAATCAGAGCCGAGAGCCACTGCATCCAACCCCGCGATACCCGCTATATGTCGGGCTTGGCGGACTATATCTTCGGCAGTCATACTGTCGGTACCGTTTAAAAACCGCGAATAAAAGCAAATACCTATAACTCCGCCGCCGCGAGCGATGATGCGAAGCTGTGAATCGTATAAATTTCGCGGATGCGGAAATATAGCATTACAGCAACTGTGGGTTGCTATAATCGGTCGGCGGCAGATACGGGATACGTCATAAAAGCCGCCCATATTAAGATGCGAAACGTCAAGTGTTATACCGACACTATCCATATATTCTACGGCGGTAATACCCGCGGGTTTCAGCCCCTTTAGGTGCATATCGCGGATAGGACTATTGGCATATGCGAGTTTATTTTCGGTGTTGTGGGTAAGAGAAACTGCCCGAACACCCACATTTTTTAGTTTTTCAATTTCACTAATTTCACCTTTGGTAAAGCCAATGTTTTCGGCGGTTAATATGGCTCTAAAATCAGTGATTTTTCCAAATTCTTTAAAAATTTCCGCCTGATTCCAAAATTCCGCATTTTCGGTGTTGCTCTTGCTGAAAGCGGCGAAGCACTGTGCTTTAACCTTTCCTTTTTTTAATTTTTCTATGCTTTTATCAATCGTTTTTTCGCCGTTTGCTACGGCGGATAAAGTATCACAGTGTAAATCAAAAATTCTCATAAAATCCCCCAAAAATTTTAATAGGTGATAATAATATGAACGAATCGGTTAAAAAAATACAAGAAACGCTAAGCGGCACCGCGGCGGCGCTGATTTTTTCCCAAGCCAACCGCTTTTATTTAAGCGGTTTTAACAATGATTCGGGGGCTGTGCTGATAACTAAAAACGATGCGGTGTTTTTTACCGATTTCCGCTATCTCGAAGCGGCAAAAAAAGCATCCGCTATACGCGTTTTGGATAGCAAAAATTTATACGGGCAAATTAATGAAATGTTAAAGGTTGGCGGTATTACCGAAATTCTTATCGAAACCGATTTTGTAAGTGTGTACAAATTCTTTATTTTAAAGCAAAATCTTAATGCCGAAATTTCAAATTCGGGTATAATTTCCAAAAAGCTTACCGATATGCGTATCATTAAAAGTGACAAAGAAATAGCGCTCATAAAAAGCGCACAGAAACTCACTGATGAAACGTTTAATTATATTTTACCGCGTATAGCGTCAGGTCGAACCGAGAAGGACATAATGCTCGATATGGAGTTTTTTATGCGCAAAAACGGTAGCGATGGCGTATCCTTTGATTTTGTTGTAGTTTCGGGCAAAAACAGTTCTTTGCCGCATGGTGTTCCTACCGACAAGCGAATCGAAAAAGGCGATTTTGTGACTATGGATTTCGGCGCGGTTATAGGTGGATACCGCAGTGATATGACAAGAACGGTGGCGGTTGGAAATGTAAGTGACGAGCAAAAAAACGTTTATAACACTGTGCTTACAGCGCAGAAGGCGGCACTGAAAAAAATTAGGGCAGGTGTAGTTTGCTGTGATGTTGACAAAATAGCGCGCGACATAATAGAAAAAGAATATCCGGGCAGTTTCGGTCATGGGCTCGGCCACTCGGTAGGCATCCAAATACACGAACTCCCTGCGTTTAACACTCGCGATACTACTGTTTTGGAGAAAAACACGGTAATAACGGTTGAACCGGGAATATATTTAGAAAATAAATTCGGTGTCAGAATAGAAGATATGGTCATCGTAACAGATGATGGTTGTGAAAATATTACAAAGAGCCCTAAAGAATTAATAATTCTTTAATGCCCAGTTTTTGTGGTTTAAGAAATGTAGAAGGATATAATAGAATTTATAAAAAAATCACCCAATTTAATCGGGTGATTTTTTGTTTGAAAAGTAGCCGACCACCGAAACTACAAAAGCCGCCGCGGTATCAATTATGATATCTTTCATTGTATCAAACAGTGCCGCATTGCCTACGAGTGCTTTACCAGAATAGGTGTGCTTTTGCATATTAAGACCTAATATCCAATCAAGTGAGAATTCATAGATTTCCCATATTGCACCGAGCGACACGGCAAAACAAAAAGCAAACATAGATATAAAGAACGGACTTAAGCTAACGCTTACTTTTTTGTTCTTATTTAGCAAATCGACAAGAATAAAGCCGAGGGCTCCGAGCATTGCTCCCGAAAAAGCATGAAGAATATCGTCCCAAAACGGAATAAGATGATAAAAGTTTCTTACTTCGCCAAGATAAATAGCGCAATAAAGGAACACGTAATAAAGTATAACTATTGTGTTTGGAACGACTATTTTCCATTTTTTTGAAACGAAGGAGGGTAACATCATAACCAAAAGCCCTAAAAGGCATTGTGTTAATATTAGAAGATAATCGCTTTTCACCTTTTGATAAGGCGCACCCTGTAAAATTTCTGTGGGCGCGGCTATCAGCCGTAAAAGAGAATAAACTGCCGATAAAACTAGCGATATAAGCAATATTATGCCAATTAGTTTTACTGTTTTTGCGTATTTTCTGGATTTCATTAGTTCTCCTTTAAAAAATCCCGACAAGTTGGCTTGTCGGGATGATTTACTATATATTATTCTTCGGGCATATCCCAGTTATGCCAGATTTCCTGAACGTCATCATTTTCTTCGAGTAAATCGATGAGTTTTTCCATTTTTGCCGCCGATTCTTCATCCAAAGCGGTTAAAGTTTGCGGAACGTAGGCAACCTCGGCAGATAAGAACTTATATCCCTTTTCTTCAAGCGCATCGCGCACAGCACCCATATCGTTGGGCTCTGTGTCAATCGTGAATACGTCGCCGTCAAAATCAAAATCTGAAGCACCTGATTCGAGTGCATCTTCCATAACGGTATCTTCATCGAGTCCTTCGGCTTCAATAACTATCTGACCGCGGCGGTCAAACATAAACATAACTGAGCCCGATTGACCGAGATTTCCTCCGCATTTATCGAAATAGTGGCGCATTTCCCCCGCAGTTCTGTTGCGGTTATCGGTAAGGGTTTCAACTATAACGGCAACACCGTTCGGTCCGTAACCTTCATACACCAACTCTTCGTAGTTGGTAGCGTCACTGTCGCCTGCCGCTTTTTTGATAATTCTTTCGATGTTATCGTTAGGCACGTTTGCCGCCTTGGCCTTTGCGATAGCATCTTTTAATTTGCTGTTTTCGGCAGGGTTTGGTCCGCCCTGTTTTACTATAACGGCAATTTCTCTGCCCATTTTTGTGAAAATTTTTGCCTTTGCGGCATCGGTTTTTTCTTTTTTACGTTTAATATTGTTCCATTTGGAATGTCCTGACATTTATTTACGCTTCCTTCCGCGATAATTTAACTTAGTTATTTTATCACACATTTTGGTTTTCGGCAAGTATCATTTCTGCAATACGTGCAATATCCGCCGCAGTTTCGATTTCGCCGCACATTTTGCGGATTTTTGCCGCGCCCCGTATACCCTTTATATACCACGCGGTATGTTTACGCGATTCCATAAGCGCGGTGTGTTCGTTCTTATACTTCATCATCAATTCAATATGCTTTTTCATTACCGACAAACGTTCATCAATCGTCGGTTCGGGGAGTATTATGCCTTTTTGCATATAGGCGTTTATCTGCTCAAACACGAACGGGTTGCCCATAGCCGCCCTGCCGACCATGACAAAATCGGCGCCTGTACTTTCATACATATATTTTGCGCTCTCGCCGTCGCGCACGTCTCCGTTTGCAACAACGGGGATATTAACGGCTCGTTTTACGGCGGCTATGGTTTTATAATCAATCCCCGGCGCATACATCTGCTGCCTTGTTCTGCCGTGTACCGTTATAGCCGCAGCGCCTGCCGCTTCGGCTCTTTTAGCAATTTCTACGGCATTTATGCTGTCACTATCCCAACCCGTTCTGATTTTTACGGTTACGGGGATTTCTACGGCGTTTACCACCGCCGCTATTATTTTTTCGGCTAAAACGGGTTCGCGAAGCAGTGCACTGCCGCCGCCGTTACCTGCTACTTTGGGCGCAGGACAGCCCATATTGATATCTAAAAACGTGGGGTTATGGGTTACGGCTATTTTAGCGGCTTCTGCCATAACTGACGGTTCACTGCCGAAAAGTTGCGATGCCATCGGCTTTTCTGCTGTGTGGCACGAAAGATAAGAGCCCGACTTTTTGTCACCCAAGCTCACACCCTTACTGCTTGTGAGTTCTCCGACTGTATAAGCGGCTCCGAAACTTCTGCATATTTCCCGCATAGCCCTGTCTGCTACACCCGCCATAGGGGCTAACGCGGCATAACCCGTAATTTCAATATTTCCTATTTTCATAAGCCAATTATATAATTATATATTTAACTTGTCAATTTTTTTAAATAATATGGTGACAAATCGGTAATTTGTTGTTATAATATATTCTGTATAAATATATATTATTTTTTTGGGAGAAAAGTATGAAACTTTTGGCTCTTGACGGAAACAGTATAGTGAACCGCGCTTTTTACGGAATAAAGCTCTTAACAACAAAAGACGGGCAATATACAAATGGTATCTACGGTTTTATTAATATACTTAACCGACTGATAGAAAAAGAACACCCCGACGCCGTCGCGGTGGCTTTTGACGTGCATCATCCGACCTTCCGCCACGAGAAATACACCGAGTATAAATCGGGTAGAAAAGGTATGCCAGAGGAACTTCGCTCTCAAATGCCATTGCTTAAAGAGTGGTTGACGCTCATGGGATACCACTGTATCGAAAAAGCGGGGTACGAAGCCGATGATATTTTAGGCACACTATCTCTTAAAGCCGAGCAGACAAATAACGAGTGCGTTATCGCAACGGGTGACCGCGACTCTTTACAGTTAGTGTCCGAAAACACCCGAGTTTTGCTGACCGCCACAAAAGGCGGACACCCTGAACTTACCGATTATACCCCCGTCGCCGTAAAAGATAAATATGGCATATCCCCTAAACAACTAATTGAGCTCAAAGCTCTTATGGGAGACAGTTCCGATAATATCCCTGGTGTTGCGGGTGTTGGTGAAAAAACGGCTACGGAACTTATCAAAAATTTTGAAAACATAGATTTTATATATGAAAATCTTGACACACTGGATATTAAAGATTCGGTGCGGGGAAAATTAGCGGCAGGTCGCGATATGGCATTTTTAAGTAGGGACCTTGGCACTATTTTTAGAGAGGTACCCGATATTAAGGAAATTTCGGAATACGCACCACGTGAGCGCGAAACGGGGAAACTCGTATCCCTTATGGCGCGGCTTGAATTTTTTAAACTCATTGAAAACATGGGCTTATCGGCAGACGCGGTTATAACTGAAGACAACACATCTAAAAAGAGAATAAAAATTGTTGATGCCGGTAGGTTTACGGCTCAAAACACCGCCGACATTTATTGTGAAGGCACCCGTTTTGGTATAGTTTCGCTCGAAGAAATTGTCGATTTAGATTTTAAATACGACTTTTCGCTTATTAAATCTATTCTCGAAAATCCCAATATAGCAAAACGTGTTTACGACAATAAAAACCTTTGCAAATACTGTTTGCAGAACGGCATTTCACCTAAAAATATAGTTTTTGACAGTTTACTTGCGGCTTATCTTGCAAATCCGTCGGCTTCTTCTTATGCGGTGCCACGGCTTATGCAAGAATATTTCGTTACACCACCCGAAATTTTAGGTGACACATACGAATTTTTGGAAACAGCAGTTGCACACTCCGTCGTTTGCGATGCATTAATCAAAGAGCTTGAACGGACAAATCAGTTAAATCTTCTATATGATATAGAGTTGCCGCTGAGCATAGTCTTATCTGAAATGGAAAACGAAGGATTTTTGATTGACTACCAAGGCATAGAGAATTACGGAAAGGAACTCGGAAATCGCATAGTAGCGCTTGAAGAAGAAATCTATGCGCTTGTGGGATATAAATTCAATCTTAACTCGCCTAAACAGTTGGGCGTAGCGTTGTTTGAAGATTTGGGGCTTCCCGCGGGCAAGAAAACCAAGAGTGGTTACAGTACAAATGCTGAGGTTTTGGAAGGGTTGCGTGATGTACACCCCAGTATAAATTTACTGCTTGAATACCGCCGCCTTGCAAAGTTAAAATCGACATATTGCGACGGACTTTGCGCGGCAGTAAGCATTGACGGCAGAATACACTCAACCTTTAACCAGACCGAAACGCGAACGGGAAGAATATCATCGCTTGAACCGAATTTGCAAAATATACCCGTCAGAACGCCCGAGGGTGCGCTTCTTCGAAAATTTTTTATAGCGAAAGATGGCTATACGCTGTGTGATGCCGACTATTCTCAAATAGAGTTGCGCGTTCTAGCCCACATGGCAAACGATGAGAATATGATAAGTGAAATGAACAGTGGGCAAGACTTCCACACACTTGCCGCCGCAAAAGCATTTAATATACCGATAGATATGGTCACACCCGTACTGCGCTCTCGTGCAAAGGCCGTTAATTTCGGAATAGTTTACGGTATCGGCGCGTTCTCACTTGCAAAAGATATAGGTGTTACCCGAAAGGAAGCCGACCAATATATCAAACAGTATCTTGCGGCTTATTCGGGTGTTGATGCTTTTATGCAAAACGTTATTGAAAATGCCAAAAACGATGGATACGTTACAACGCTTTTCGGCAGACGCAGATATCTGCCTGAACTGTCATCCAGCAACCATATGTTGCGTTCTTTTGGAGAACGCGCAGCACGTAACGCCCCAATACAAGGCACTGCCGCCGATATCATAAAAATCGCAATGGTGCGTGTTCGTGATAGATTAAAACGTGAAGAATTAGATGCAAAACTTATTTTGCAGGTGCACGATGAACTTATTGTCGAGTGCCGCGAAGAAATAAAAACGTACGTTTGCCGCGTATTAGAAGAAGAAATGACGGCATCGGCAAAAATGCAGGTTAAACTATCGGTTGATGCAGCTTCAGGCAAAACGTGGTATGATGCGAAGGGATAAAGCAAAAGAAAATTATGAATGTTTTATTTGTTTGTACGGGGAACACTTGTCGCTCACCTATGGCGGAAGGGTATCTTAAACATAAAAATAAAAATATAAGCGTAAAAAGTGCGGGTATCTATGCTGACGGCTCGGCCGTTTCCCAAAACAGCGTTGTCGCAATGAGGGAGATAGGCATAGACGTTTCTTCACACATATCAGTTCCGCTAACTAAGGATTTGCTTGATTGGGCGGATAAAATCTATTGTATGGGTAATTCTCATCTTGATTTTCTTAAAAAGTTTACCGATAGCAAAAAACTGTTTTTATTAGGACGCGGAATTTCTGACCCCTTCGGGCAGGATATCACAGTATACAGGCGCTGTCTTGATGAAATTATAAAAGAAATTAATATACTTTTCCCCGATATAACTTTAAGGAAAAGCGAGATGAGTACCGATGATGCTATTCATATTGCAGACCTTGAAAAAATCTGCTTTTCGGCGCCTTGGAGTGAAAAGCAGCTTATAGATTCGGCAAAAGGCGGTACAGCGTTTTTTATAGCCGAAACAAACGGCGAAATAGCGGGATATATCGGCATAGATACAGTGCTTGATGAAGGTTATATCACAAACGTTGCGGTTTTTCCTGAGTTAAGAAAGCGCGGTGTTGCGAGTGCCTTGCTTACATACACCGAAAATTATGCAAGGCGAAAAGGACTGTCTTTTATAACGCTTGAAGTACGTATATCAAATACTTCGGCTATAAAGCTTTATGAAAAACACGGATTTAAAAAAGAAGGGCAAAGAAAGAATTTTTATATAAATCCCACCGAAGATGCCCTAATTTTAACAAAGAGGTTTTAAGATGAAGATTTTAAGTATTGAATCTTCGTGCGATGAAACAGCCGCCGCCGTAGTGGAGGGCAGAACGGTTTTATCAAACGTTGTTAATACTCAGATAGAAGAACACAAAAAGTATGGCGGCGTAGTGCCCGAAATTGCTTCTCGACGACATAGTGAAAATATAAGCGCAGTTGTGGAAAAGGCAGTAAAGGACGCTGGTATCACCTATAGTGATATTGATGCTGTAGCCGTAACTCACGCTCCCGGGCTTATCGGTGCGCTGCTTGTAGGGGTTAATTTTGCAAAGGGACTGGCGTTATCGCTTGGTGTTCCGCTTATTCCAGTACATCATTTGCGCTCACATATAGCAGCAAATTATATTGCACACTCTGAACTTGAACCCCCGTTTTTATGCCTGTTGGTTTCGGGCGGAAATACGGTCTTAGCAGAGGTTAGCGATTATACGACATTTAATATAATCGGAGCCACACGTGACGATGCGGCGGGAGAGTGCTTTGATAAAGCGGCAAGACAGATGGGATTATCTTATCCCGGCGGCGTAACACTTGACAAAATAGCCACCACCCCCGATACCGAAAAATATCCGTTACCAACACCACACCTGACGGGTAATGAATTTGATTTCAGTTTTTCAGGACTTAAAACAGCCGTTATTAATACTATACACAATGCAAAACAAAGGGGCGAAGAAGTTGACGTGCCGATACTTGCTGCGACTCTTAGACAAAAGGTTTGCGATATACTCAAAGCAAAAACTTTTTCGGCGGCAGAAAAATTAGGTTATAAAAAAATTGTTTTGGCAGGTGGCGTTTCGGCAAACTCTGAACTCAGGCGTGTGTTTGAAACCGAGTGTAAAAAACGGAAATTTGAGCTCTTTTTTCCACCCCTATCTCTTTGCGGCGACAATGCCGCGATGGTAGGAGCACAAGCATTTTTTGAATACCAAAACGGCAACATAGCCGATATGTCGCTTAATGCGACGGCGACCTTGCCGATTAATTACACAGATTTAAGGTGACAAGATGAACAAGAAAATGTTTTTAATTGCCAATCCTAAATCAGGCAGGGCAAAAATTAAAAACGAACTTATGGCAATAGTTGATATTTTTAGCCGCGCAGGATTTTCGGTTACGGTTTACCCTACCGCCTGTTCGGGCGATGCTACTACCGTTACGGCAAATCTTGATGAGGATTACGACACCATCGTTTGTTGCGGGGGCGACGGAACACTAAATGAAGTTATCAACGGACTTATGCAAAATAAAAACCGCTACAAACTCGGGTATATACCGTCGGGAACGCTTAATGAGTGGTCAAGCGGACTTAAAATATCACATATACCTAAAACGGCTGCACAGGATATTGTGGATGGAAAGATTCAACCGCTTGATATAGGTTTGTTCGGCGACCGATATTTTTCCTATACCGCCTGTTTTGGCGCTTTCACATCGGCTTCTTATTCGGCCCCGCAAAGCGTAAAAAATGCCATCGGGCAATCGGCTTACTTTTTTGAAGGTATCAAATCCCTTTCCCTTATAAAACCGTCTTACCTTAAATTTAAAATCGGCGGTAAAACAATCGAAGGCGATTATATTTTCGGCTCCATTTCAAATTCGGTTTCAATGGGCGGTGTTATTAAACTTGATATCAGCGACATACACCTTGATGACGGTTTGTTTGAAATACTGCTGATTGAAAACCCCGATAATTTATTAGAATTGCAAGAAATTATTGATTGTATTTTGCGCCGCAAATTTGATAACAAAAAAATAAAGTTTTTTAAAGCCGACAGCATAACAGTGCTTGGAAGCCGTGGCACCGACTGGACGCTTGACGGCGAACATGCTATAGGAACAGACAAGATAGAAATTAAAAACATTAATAAAGCGATTGATTTTATAGTACCAAAACGATAGGAGAGAAAATAATGTTTACAAGAGATATCGGCATAGACCTTGGCACCGCAAACACTTTGGTTTGCGTAAAAGGTAAGGGCATTATAATGCGAGAGCCGTCGGTTGTGGCGTATGACGTGAGAAACGACGCGGTGCGCGCCGTTGGAACGGAAGCCAAAGAAATGATAGGAAGGACACCGGGCTCCATAATTGCGGTGCGACCATTAAAAGACGGTGTTATTGCCGACTTTGACGTTACCGCTGCAATGCTTAAAAGATTTATAAAACAAGCACTCAAAGGTTCTGTGTTCTCGCGAGTTCGCGTTGTTATCTGCATACCTTCAGGTGTTACCGAGGTTGAGAGCCGCGCCGTTTGGGATGCAGTGAAACTTGCAGGCGCAACCGAAGTTGATTTGGTGGAAGAACCGATAGCAGCGGCTGTAGGAGCCGGCCTGCCTGTTGGAGATGCATCGGGCAACATGATAGTTGATATCGGCGGCGGCACGAGTGAAGTTGCGGTAATATCCTTAGGGGATATTGTAACGGCGCAGTCGGTACGCATCGCGGGTGACGATTTTGATGAAGCCATCATTAACTATATCCGCAAAAAACACAATCTGTTAATAGGTGAGCGCACCGCCGAAAAAATAAAAATTGATATTGGCTCAGCACTTCCTTATGAAAACGAAGAAAGTGTTGAAATTAAGGGTAGAAATTTAGTTGACGGACTGCCTAAAAACGTTGTTATAACGTCGGCGGAGGTTAGAGAAGCATTGGCAGACCCTGTATCGCAAATAGTTGACGCTATTCGTACAACGCTCGAAAAAACTCCGCCTGAACTCGCCGCTGATATTGTTGACCGCGGAATAACCCTTACGGGTGGCGGTGCATTGCTTCGCGGCTTTGCTCAGTTAGTGGCAGACGAAACGGGCACCCCCGTAACCGTAGCGGCAAATCCGCTTGACTGTGTGGTGCTGGGAACATTAAAACGCCTTGAAGGTGACGGTGGATTCGATACATACATCTTCAAGCGTGGTAAAAGATTCAGATAAGGATGAAGTAAAAAATGCGTTTCTTTTTCAGAAGCCGAAAATTTAAAATAGCCCTTATTGTTGTTGTTTTACTCGCATTGTTTTCGCTTGTTGCGAATCTGGCGGGTGGCTTTATTGCGCCTCAATCAAGTATATTTGGCGCGGTTGCGGCGCCGTTTCAAAAATTAGGTGCAGATATTGTGGGGGATGTTAAGGACTTTTTTGCTAAGTTTCAAAATAACGAAAAAATCATCCTTGAAAACGCAAACCAAGCCGAAGAAATAAACGAACTAAATAAAAAAATCGCTGATTATGAAACTATCAAGTCAGAAAACGAGTTTTTAAAGGATTTTCTTGAAATAAAGGATAAAAACCCCGATTTCAAATTCAGCGCCGCATCGGTAATTGCGCGTGATTCGGGCGATATAGCAGGTGGCTTCACTATAGACGTCGGTTCATTAAATGGTGTAAAACAGTATGATACCGTTATAACAAGCGCGGGGCTTGTTGGATATGTCAGCGAAGTCGGCATCGCTACTTCGCGGGTTACAACTATACTTGATGCCAATATTTCGGTGGGCGCTATTGATAGCCGTTCGCGTGATTACGGGGTAGTAAGGGGCAATCTCGATTTAGCGCAAAAGGGTCTTGCAGGAATGTATAATATTCAGCGTTCTTCCGCCGTTGCAATAGGCGATTATATAGTAACATCGGGCAGCGGTGTTTTTCCCGACGGTATACTTATAGGAAAAATTACAAATATTTCCCAAGAAAAATACACGACTGCGCTTACTGCTGAAATAGAGCCGTTTGCTAAAATTGGTGAAATACGTCAGGTTATGGTTATAACTTCATTTGATGGCAAAAGCGGGGATAATTAATGAACAAACAAAACAGTAAAAATTTACAAGCAGTTTGCTTTATCGGATTATTTGCCGCAATTCATTTTTTTTCTTTTAATCCCTTTTTCTCTTTAAGAATTATAAACGCCGTTCCTGTTATGTCGATTGCCGCAGTTATAACGGTTGCCTTTTATTACGGAGAATGGTGGGGTTTTACGGCGGGTATTCTATCGGGTATTTTTGCCGATGCCGTAACGAGCGATTCTTTTTGCTTTAATGCTATGATGCTACTTTTTATTGGCATTTTATCGGGTGTGTTGCTGAAAAAATATTTAAACCGAAATATTTTTTCAGCCCTTGCCCTTTCAGGAGCTGCAAGTGGTATATATTTCTTTTTTAACGGAATATTTTTTGTTTCTCATAACGGCGCGTTACAGGGGTTTGAGTATCTGCTTTTACACTCTTTGCCGTCGGCTGTATATTCCGCACTTTTTATAGTTCCATTTTATTTTATAGGCAAATTAATAAGAAGAATATAAACTAATTTTGATTTAAAGGTGGTGAAAAAATGGCATTTCGAAAAGAAAGGCAACCCTATATTGCAGTTATGGCGGTGATTTTAGCGGTGGTTATCGCGCTTTTTACGGTGCGCATTTTTTCACTGCAGGTAATTGATAAGCAGAATTTAGCAGATAGCGCTTCGGGGCTTACCGAAGTCAAGGTAGTGCTACAGGCAGCTCGCGGTGAGATACTCGACCGTGACGGAAGGCAAATCGCCGTTAATCGTGATGGCTACGATATAGTTTTTAATAGCGCGTATCTTGACCGTTCTTCCCTTAACGAGCTTATTTTAGAGTTAATCACACTTTGTGAAGAATACGATACCGAATATAAGGATGCCCTGCCACTTACCTCTACCGCCCCTTACGGCTTTATAGATGAATCGGGGGCTAATAAACTGCGAAACTTCTTGGGTGTTGCCAATTATGCCTCGGCTGAGCAGTGCTTTAAGCGACTTGCAGAAAAATATTCGTTAGGTTCTTTTACCGACGCCGAGCAGAGAAAAATAATGGGTGTTCGCTATTCTATGGAAAAGGCGGCATTTTCGGTTTCGGCACCGTATACCTTTGCAGAAGATATTGTTCATTCTCTTATGCTGGTTATTTCCGAGCAAAGTATGCGTTTCCCCGGTGTTACGATTGTGGTAACTCCATACCGTCATTATCCCGTATCCGATTTAATGCCCCACCTAATTGGCACAACAGGACCAATTTACGAAGAAGAGTGGGAAGAATATAAGGAGAAGGGCTATAATTATAATGACCATGTTGGTAAAAGCGGAATAGAACTTTATGCCGAGGAGCATTTGCGCGGCACCGACGGGGAAATGATTTATTATTTTGATGCTAATGGAAAAATTGTATCAAGTCGCGTTACAAAAGAGCCGATACCCGGAAAAACGGTTATGCTCACTATCGATAAATCACTTCAAAAGGTAACGCAGGACGTTTTAGCATCATCTATCGAGAATCTTAAAAGCCAAAACCCTGCCGTCAGCGGTGGCTCGGTTGTGGTAATGGAGATTAATTCGGGCGCGGTACTTACATCTGCTAACTATCCGAGTTATGATATGGCTACTATGTCAGAAAACTATAATGAACTTTTGCAGGATGAAGACAAACCTTTGCTTGACCGCGCTTTTCAAGGCGTATACCCGATTGGCTCCACCGTAAAACCGCTCGTAGCACTTGCGGCTATGGAAAACAGCAAATACGAATACGGCGAAGAGATTTATTGTAAAAAAACCTATGATTACTTCTCTGATTTTAAGCCCAACTGTATGCATTATCACGGTTATATGGGATTAAAAGATGCACTGGCGCGTTCGTGCAACTATTTCTTTTTTGAACTCGGTCGCAGGACGGGTATCAAAACACTTAATACTTACTACAAAAACTTCGGTCTTGGTGTTAAAACGGGGATTGAGGTTAATGACAGTCCCGGTATTTTAACCGAATATGAGAGCGATAGCGGTAATACGATTCAGGTTGCTATCGGTCAGCTAAATGCCTTTACACCGCTGCAGCTTGCTTCCTATACCTGCACACTCGCTAACGGCGGCACAAGATATAAAGCAACACTTATTGACAGTGTGGTTTCTTACAATTACAGTGAAACCTACATTGATAACAAACCTGAAATGCTTGGGGAATTTGATATTAACAGCGCAATGTTGTCGCAGGTTAAAGAAGGTATGCTCTCGGTTACGGTGGATGGTACGGGTAGCCCCGTATTTAGCGATTACAGTATAAAAGTCGGCGGTAAAACGGGTACTTCACAAACCAATTCGGGCGCCGACCACAGTGTGTTTATCGCATTTGCTCCCTTTGATAAGCCCGAAATCGCAATATCGGTTGTTTTGGAGCACGGCGCATCAACCTATACGGCTACTTCGATTGCCCGCGCCGTACTTGATAGTTATTTCTTCGCAACAGGTGAAGAAAATAACGATATTCCCCCATATACAGTACTTGAATAATTGACAAATATTATCAAATTTGATATTATATTGATAAAAAATGAGGAGTGGTGAAAAAATGAATATAGCCCTTATAGCACACGATGCCAAGAAAGAACTAATGGTACAGTTCTGCATAGCGTATTGCGGAATTTTAAGCCGACACACTCTTCTTGCAACGGGAACTACGGGTAAATTGGTCTCGGAAGCTACGGGACTTAACATAGTAAAATTCTTAAGCGGCTCACAAGGCGGCTCACAGCAAATTGGGTCACGCATCGGTTGTGATGAAATTGATATGTTGCTTTATTTTCGTGATCCATCGGGCGCAAAACCTAATGAGCCGGATGAAAACGTGTTGCTTCGCCTTTGTGACGTGCACAACATCCCCGTTGCCACCAATATCGCCACCGCCGAAGTGCTTATTCACGGACTTGAGAGAGGCGACCTTGATTGGCGAGAGATTGTAAAAATAAATAGATAACAAAATCCAGTCCCAGACGGACTGGATTTGTGCCGTAATGAAAAACACACTTGCGGCAGATAGGAGATATAAATGGCAGAAATTATAAAAGCCGTAAAGGGTACAAACGACGTTTTGCCCGAGAATAGTTATAAATGGCAGTATATTGAGCAGACCTTGCTCGATATAGCGTCACTTTATGGGTATAGAGAAATTCGCATCCCCGTTTTTGAGCATACCGAAGTTTTCTCGCGCGGTGTAGGCGATACTACTGATGTTGTTCAAAAGGAAATGTATACGTTTTTAGATAAAGGAGATCGTTCAATTACGTTGCGCCCCGAATTTACTGCGGGTGTTGTGCGTTCATCTATTGAGCACTCGCTCGTTAACGGAACTCTGCCTGTTAAAGCGTGTTATATCGGTGGATGCTATCGCTATGAAAAACCGCAGGCGGGACGGCTTCGCGAATTCCATCAGTTTGGTATTGAGTGTCTTGGTACATCGGCACCTGCCGCCGACGCCGAAGCCATTTGCTTGGCTTCGCACGTCCTTAAAAGTGTCGGCATTAAAAACGTGTCTTTGGAAATTAATTCTATCGGTTGTCCCAACTGCCGCGCGGAATACCACAAAGCACTTAAAGAATATTTTGCATCGCAAAGCGAGGACCTTTGCGCCACCTGTCTTGAACGGCTTGAGCGCAATCCGATGAGGATTCTGGATTGCAAATCACCCGTTTGTAAAGGAATTGCGGCAAACGCTCCCGTTGTGCTGGATTTCCTGTGTGATGACTGTAAGGACCACTTTGAAACAGTCAAATCACACCTTACCGCTGCAGGACTTGAATTTACCGTTAATCCCCACATTGTGCGTGGACTTGACTATTATACAAAAACGGTATTTGAGTTTGTATCAGGTGATATTGGCGCACAGTCAACCGTTTGCGGAGGCGGTCGGTATGATGGACTGATAGCCGAACTCGGCGGCCCCGCAGTACAAGCAGTCGGCTTTGCGATGGGCATTGAACGTCTTATGATGGTAGCCGAGGCACAAGGCGCTGAATTTCCCGAAAAATCCACCTGCGATATATACTTGGCGCCTATGGGCAAAAAAGCCGAAATTGCCGCTACAAAACTTTGCACACTTCTTCGTGATGAAGGATTTGAAGCATTGACCGATATAAACGGCAGGGGACTTAAAGCGCAAATGAAATATGCCGACAAAATTGGCGCAAAATTAAGTTGCGTTATAGGCGACAATGAATTAGAAAACAAAAAACTCATTATTAAAAATATGAGAACGGGAGATACTTACGAAGTGTCCCTTGATAACTTTACGGAAGATTTTTACGATATAGTAAACCGTATCGCATTTGATGATTTATCGGATGCCGCTTTGTAGTGAAAGGATGTTATTATAATGAAACTTGACCGTATGGACGGTATGAAACGTACGCACTATTGCGGTACTTTAAGAGCCGATGATATCGGCAAAGAAGTTATCGTTGCAGGTTGGGTACAGCGTCAGCGTGACCTAGGTGCGCTGATATTTATTGATTTGCGCGACCGCACAGGTATTGTGCAGTTGGCTTTTGACGATACAACAGAAAGGGAAATTTTTGAAAAGGCATTTGCCGTTCGCAGTGAGTTTGTCCTGATGGCAAAGGGTACTGTTCGCGCTCGTTCTTCGATAAACCGCGATATACCGACGGGGGATATTGAAATTGAAGTTACCACCCTTAAAATTTTGGGTAAAAGTGAGACTCCGCCGTTTGAAATTTTACCCGACACCGACACAAAGGAAGATATACGCCTTAAATACCGTTATCTTGATTTGCGCCGCTCTAATTTGCAAAATAACATAATGCTACGCCACAAAATCACAAAGGTGACAAGAGATTATTTTGATGAAAACGGCTTTATCGAAATCGAAACGCCGACGCTTATTAAATCTACACCCGAAGGCGCACGCGACTATTTGGTGCCGTCACGCGTATACCCCGGTAGTTTCTTTGCACTTCCGCAGTCGCCACAGCTTTATAAGCAGTTGCTTATGCTATCGGGAATTGACCGCTATATGCAACTTGCTCGTTGCTACCGCGATGAAGATTTACGCGCCGACCGCCAGCCCGAGTTTACACAAATTGACCTTGAAATGTCGTTTGTTGAGCCGGAGGACGTATACGAAATTATCGAGGGGTTTGTAAAGCGCTTATTTAAAGAAGTGCTGGATGTGGATATCCCGACGCCACTTCCCCGTCTTACCTATACTGAAGCCATGGAAAATTACGGCTCGGACAAGCCCGATACACGCTTTGATATGAAAATTAAGGATATATCGGCTATTGTGGAAAATTGCGGTTTCGGTGTGTTTGCAGATACTGTAAAAAACGGCGGTACAGTAAGAGCTATTACGGCTAAAGCTGCCGCGGACGTATACACACGAAAAGAAATCGATAAATTAACAGAAGAAGCAAAGGGTATTGGCGCTCGTGGACTTGCCTTTATCCGTTGGGTAGAAGATACCCCTAACTGCTCTTTTGCTAAATTTATGACAGAACAAGAAATGGCTGAGATTATAAGCGCTACGGGTGCCGAAAAGGGCGACGTTGTGCTGATAGTTGCCGACCGCAAAAAGACGGTATTATCGGTACTCGGCGCCTTGCGCCTTACCGTTGCAAAACGATTGGGTATTATTCCCGATAAGTTCAATTTCCTTTGGATTACCGAATTTCCGTTCTTTGAATATAACGAAGAAACAGGCAAGTGGGATGCTATGCACCATCCCTTCACGTCTCCTCTGGATGAGTGTTTGCAGTATCTTGATACCGCGCCAGAAAAGGTATTTGCAAAGGCATATGACTTGGTACTCAACGGCGTTGAACTATCTTCCGGCTCCATACGTATTTCCGACCCTGAACTGCAAAAGAAGATGTTTAAGGCGTTGGGACTGTCGGATGAAGAAGCTGCTTTAAAATTCGGATTTTTAACCGATGCTTACCGATTTGGCGCACCACCTCACGGCGGTATGGGTATCGGTCTTGACCGCATTGTTATGCTTATGTGCGGTGCCGATAATTTGCGCGACGTTATCGCATTTCCGAAGGTATCGACCTCGGCTGAGCTTATGTCGGGTGCGCCCGGAAGCGTAGATGAGGCACAACTCAAAGACCTATCCATCGCTATTATAGAATAGGATTTAGGATACAGGATTTAGGGATTAGAGAAACGGACAGAATTTTCTGTCCGTTTTTTGTTCTGTGCCAAATTTTATTGCTTTATAAGTCTTGCAAGCAAAGACATACATATTTCTTTAATTTCGGGTTTCGAAACACCGCTGTCTATCAGTCGCCTAATCGCCCAAATTTCCCTGCCACCTTTATCTGCGCCTTGCGTTAAAAACTCTAATATCTGCAAAGCCGCCGCTATGGTCATTTTTTCTTCTTTGGTTAATTCTTTTATCTGCATTTCATCACCCCACTTATTCATTGTGTAAGAAGTTGCACAAGATTTCTTACAACTTATATTTATATTGTAACTTGTGTAAACTATACTTGTCAATAATTTTTGGGGTTTGATAATATGGAACAGTATGGAAAAATCATAATTAAATTAGATGAACTTATAAAACAAAAGGGTATTAGTAAAAATAAATTAAGCCACAAAGCCGAAATGCAAAGGACTCAAATAAATAATTATTGCAAAAACAATATAAAAAGACTTGATACAGATGTGCTTTCAAGAATTTGCAGTGCATTAAATTGCAAAATTGAAGATTTGTTGGAATTTGTACCATACAAAAACGCAAAATAATATTTTTGTGGTAAAAATAATGAATGTAAAAGATATTGTTGCTAAACGATTCAAGGAACTTTGCAAAGAAAGAAACATAAAAATCAATGAACTCGCAAATATTTCGGGTGTTACTCCGTCTACGGCATACAGTATGATGGATGCAAAAAGGCGTGATATATCAATAATTACAATCAAGAAATTTTGCGATGGTTTGGACATAACTTTAGGGGAATTTTTCTCTACACCTGATTTTGATAATTTAGAACAAGAAATTAAATAACAAAAACGGGCAGATTCTTCTGCCCGTTTTTCTAATCCCTAAATCCCAAATCCTAAATCCTAAATATTATTGAATTAAATTTCCATTTATGTTATACTCTTATAGTATAAAATGTTTTTAAGGGGTTTTTTTATGGATGCTATAGTTAGTTGGTTTCAGAATTTGCCGTTGCCACGCGAAATAATTGCATTTTTGGTATCAATGTTGCCGATAGTGGAACTGCGCGGCGGTATTCCGATAGCAGCGGTTATGGGGCTTGATTTTTTACCCGCTCTGCTTCTTTGTATTGTGGGGAATCTTTTGCCTATTCCATTTATTTTACTTTTAATTATTCCAATATTCAACTGGATGAAAACAACAAAGCTTTTCAATCCTATTGTAGAAAAACTCGAAAATAAAACCCTTGCAAAACGTGATAAATTAGAAAAAGGCGAGTTTTGGGGGCTTATGATATTTGTTGGTATTCCTTTGCCCGGTACAGGTGCCTGGACGGGCGCGTTACTCGCCGCACTGCTCGGCATTAAATTTAAAAAAGCCATTGTAGCCATTATTTGCGGTGTGCTGATAGCCGCCGCCATTATGAGCATTATTTTCTATGCATTTCCAAGCATTTTTGCAACTCTGTTTTTATAAGAGGTAAAAAAATTTGAACAAGTATAAAAACTTGGCAAAAAACACCGCAATTTTTGCCATAGGAACCTTCGGCTCAAAGATACTGTCCTTTATAATGGTATTCTTTTACAGCCGAGCAATGCAAACCGATGAGTTCGGTTTATTGGACATTATAATAAACAGCGCGAGCTTACTGCTCCCCATCGCAATGCTCGGCATTACAAACGCCGTTATCCGCTTTGGGCTTGATGACGACTACAAACAACATGACGTTTTAACAACGGGGCTTGTATCGGTTGGTATCGGTTTTGGCGTTCTGCTACTTGCCGCGCCGCTTATTATGTTGGTGGAAGACCTTAAACGCTATATTGTGCTTTTTTATGCGCACATACTTATGTCGGCGCTTCGCCACGTTTGCAGTTTCTTTGTGCGAAGCGATAACAGAGCAAAACTGTATGCGGCTGATGGCATTTTCTCCACATTTATGACCTGCGCTTTAACAATAATCTTCTTAATTCCGCTTAAAATGGGAATTGTCGGCTATATGTTGGCGATAATTATTGCTGATTTTTGCTCGGTGCTATTCCTAATTTTAGGAAGCAAGGCGTACAAAAATATATCGTTCAGGAAACTAAATTTCGCGGTTACAAAACAAATGATTCGTTTTTCGCTGCCGCTTATGCCGACGTCACTTCTTTGGTGGGTTGTAAACGTCTCTGACCGCTATTTTGTTAAATATATGATAGGTAATTCGGCAAACGGGCTTTACGCTGCCTCCTATAAAATCCCCACTATTTTAACTCTTGTGTCGGCAATATTCCTTGATGCGTGGCAAATCTCGGCGGTGAGTGAGAATAAGAGTAAATCGAGAAACGAGTTCTATTCCGATATTTTTCGGTCTTTCCAAGGCGCAATTTTCGTTGTGGGTTCGGTATTGATACTAACCGCTAAACTTGTTACCAAACTACTTTTGGCGGAAAGTTATTACGAATCATGGCAGTATATTCCAACCCTTATTTTTGCAACGGTTTATTCTTGCTTTGTTGTGTTTATGGGCAATATTTATTTGGCTCAGAAGAAAAATGTTGCAACGCTTACAACAACTGTTGCGGGTGCGGTAATCAATATTATACTTAACGGAATTTTGATACATTTCATGGGTGTGCAGGGCGCAGCGGTTGCTACGTGTATCAGTTACTTTGTGGTTTATCTCGCACGGGCGATAGATATTAAAAGGAACGATAAGGATATAAACCTTTCTTCATATCGAGTTTTAATAAATTCATTTATTATGCTTATTCAAACCGTTATTATGATACTCGAACTACCCTTCTGGTTGCCACTTCAAATACTTTGCCTTACAGTGACGGTAGTTATTAATTTTAAAATGTTAACTCAGCTAATTAAAAAAATTCTAAAAAAGGATTAAATACAAAGGGTACCGAAAATTCGGTGCCCTTTTCGTATCTATTTGTAAAACCCTGTCGATTTTTGTGAATATTGCACAAAATTTGAACACTAAATATTGTTGCAGTGTTTTATTTTTTACAAAAATTATATTGAAAAAAGATATTTGACGTGGTACAATAATATATATAAAAGTGTTGTTTGCAAAATGAGGGTTTCTATTTAATGAAGGACAGTTTAAAAAGCTTTCATACCGAGCTTTGTTCTAATGCATATAAATTTTTGGGTTCTTTTCTTTGTAAAGATATCGCCGTTTTCAGAGTTTGGGCGCCGAATGCCGAGCGAGTTTGTGTTGTAGGTGATTTTAACGGCTGGAACGCACAGAATAATCCAATGCATAAGATAACCGACGGTATTTGGGAATGCGAAATCGCGGGTGTAAAACAATTTGACAATTATAAATATGCCATAACCGAAAAGCAGGGCAGAACCGTTTTGAAGAGTGACCCGTATGCACACCATTTTGAAACGGCACCTGCAAACAGCTCTAAGATTTATGATATATCGGGATTTTGTTGGCAGGATGAAGAATATATTGCGGGACGTAAGTTGCGGGATATGTATAATACACCGATGAATATATATGAAGTTCATTTGGGCTCTTGGCAAAAAAACGGCGAACAATACTTAAATTATGCCGATATAGCCGAGCGTTTGGCAGATTACGTTACCGATATGGGCTACAATTTTGTAGAGATTATGCCTATCACCGAGCATCCGTTTGACGGTTCTTGGGGATATCAGTGCACCGGTTATTTCGCACCGACGTCTCGTTTTGGCACACCACATGATTTTATGCAGTTTGTTAATATTTTGCATAATAATGGTATCGGTGTGATACTTGATTGGGTACCCGCCCATTTTCCGAAGGATGAGTGCGGACTCTACCGTTTTGACGGAACCGCCTGTTATGAATATGAAGATACAAGAAAAGGCGAACACAAAGAGTGGGGCACCGCCGTTTTCGACTACGGAAAAGTTGAAGTTATGAGTTTTTTAATGTCCAGCGCTGTTTATTGGATACGCGAATACCATATTGACGGCATACGTGTTGACGCGGTGGCTTCGATGCTTTATCTTGACTATAACAGACCTGATGGCGAGTGGTTGCCTAACGGACTTGGCGGAAAAGAAAATTTAGAAGCCATAGAACTGCTGCGCCGCGTAAACGAAGCGGTAAACGATACCGATGGTTCTGTTTTTATGATAGCCGAAGAATCTACTGCCTGGCCGAACGTGACAAAACCCAGAATAGACGGTGGGCTTGGATTTAACTTTAAATGGAATATGGGCTGGATGAACGATATGCTGCGATATATGGAGATGGACCCGTATTTCAGAAGATATAATCATAACTGCATAACCTTTTCGTTTATGTATGCTTTTTCAGAAAACTTTATACTTCCCATATCTCACGACGAGGTGGTGCACTTAAAACGCTCTATGATAGGCAAAATGTGGGGAGAATATGAGCAAAAATTCGCTGAACTTAAAACGTTTTTCGGATTTATGATGGCTCACCCCGGCAAAAAACTTATGTTTATGGGGCAGGAATTTGCGCAGTTTGATGAGTGGAACGAGAAGGAATCATTACAGTGGAATTTGCTTGATTATCCGTATCATAAAACTTTTAAAGAGTTTGTGAAAGCCATTAATCACTTTTATTTATCCCACTCTGAGTTTTGGGAAATAGATTTTTCTTGGGAGGGTTTTAAGTGGATTACCCACGAAGATGATAAAAACTCGGTAATCGCTTTTAGCCGAAAAAATAAAAAGGGTGAAGAAATTATTGCGGTTTGCAATTTCACCCCCGTAGAACGCAAAAACTATCGCATCGGTGTAAATCTATCGGGCAGATACAAACCCGTTTTTTCGACCGATTGGGAAATTTTCGCAGGCAAAACACCCGAGAAAATGCCGTCGGTCAGGTCAACTAAAACCGCAATAAATGGATATGAAAATTCCGTTTGTTTAGATATACCCCCCACAAGCGTAACCTATTATAAAAAAACAAAACACAAAAAATAGAGTTTGTGTTAAATTAAGGAGATGGAAGCCTTGAAAAAAGTAGAATGTGTAGCAATGCTCTTGGCGGGTGGTCAGGGCAGCCGCCTTGGCGTACTAACCCAAAAGATTGCAAAACCCGCAGTTCCATACGGCGGGAAATACCGAATTATTGATTTTCCGCTATCCAACTGCATAAATTCGGGCATTGATACCGTTGGAGTTCTAACGCAGTATCAACCGCTTGAACTCAACGATTATATTGGCTCGGGAAAACCATGGGACCTTGACCGACTGGGCCGCGGTGTACACGTTTTGCCGCCGTATCAGAAAAGCCGCGGTGGTGACTGGTATAAGGGTACGGCTAATGCAATTTATCAGAATATGAATTTCATCGAGCGCTACAATCCCGAATATGTGCTGATATTATCAGGTGACCATATCTATAAAATGGATTACTCCAAAATGATAGAGCAACACAGAGCTACCGATTCCGATGCTACCATCGCCGTACTTAACGTAACAAAAGAAGAAGCAAGTCGTTTCGGTATTATGAACGCGACTGATGATGGTAAAATTTATGAATTTGAAGAAAAGCCGAAGAATCCCAAAAGTACACTCGCTTCGATGGGTATTTACGTATTCAAGTGGGAAAAACTGCGCGAATACTTAACTGCGGATGAAAATAATCCTAATTCTTCGAACGACTTTGGTAAAGACGTAATCCCTGCTATGTTAAATGGCGGCGAAAAACTTATGGTTTATCGCTTTGACGATTATTGGAAGGATGTTGGTACGGTAGAGTCGCTATGGGATGCAAATCTTGACCTGCTCAATCCCAAAATCGACCTAAATTTAGCCGATAGAAAGTGGAAAATATATTCCCGCACACAATGCTTACCGCCGCAGTATATATCTAATACGGCAAAGGTTGAAAATTCCCTTGTTACAGACGGATGTTTTGTTGAGGGTAAACTTGATTTTTCGGTGCTTTTTGAAAACGTAACTGTTGAGGAGGGCGCATCGGTTGAGTATTCACTCGTTTTACCCGGCGCAGTTATCAAGAAAGGCGCTAAAGTGCGCTATGCCATAATTGCCGAAAATGCCGTAATCGGCGAAGATGCTGAAATAGGTGAGAGTCCCGAAGCGCTGAGGGACGCTGAAAGTTGGGGCATTACCGTTATCGGTGATAATCTTAAAATTGGAAAAGGCGCTAAAATAGGCGCCGCCAAAATGATAAAGGAAGACGTAAAGGACGGTGAGCAGATATGATTACAAACAGTGCTTTAGGAATTATTTTTGCAAACGTGCACGACAATTTAATTAGTGAGCTTACCGAAAAACGTTCAATGGCATCTATTCCCTTTGGCGGAAGATACCGCCTTGTTGATTTTTCGCTCTCTAACCTTGTAAACGCCGGTATTTCAAAGGTGGGTATAATAACGAGAGAAAACTATCAGTCATTGATGGACCATTTGGGCTCGGGCAAGTCTTGGGACCTTGACCGTAAAAACGGCGGTATATTTATTTTGCCGCCATATAGCAGTTATAAAATGAATATTTTCCGCGGACACGTTGATGCTTTAGCGGGAATTATGACCTTTTTGGAACGCAGCACTGAAGAATACGTTGTTATGTGCGACGCCGACGTGGTAAGCAATATCGATGTTGAAGATATGATTAACCGCCATAAATTAAGCGGTGCCGACGTTACTGTTGCCTGTAAAACGGGTAGATTACCTTTTAATGAAAAGGATATTATGATTCTCGAAACCGATAATGATAATTGGGTTACCAATATTGAAACTGCAGAAAAGAGGCAGGAAGACGTTAATTTTTCGCTCGATATATTCGTTATTAAGCGAGAACTGTTAATTGACTGGATAATTTCGGCTTCTCGCAAAAGTTCGGTGAGTCTTACGCGCGACGTATTTATACCCAAGGTTGGCAGGATGAAAATGCTCGCCTATAGTGTTGATACCTTCGCCGAGGTTATTGATAGCGCCGACAGTTACGTTACCATCAGTAAACGGTTGCTTGAAACGGATGTCCGCCGTGAGTTATTTAACACTGACCGTCCTGTTTACACAAAAACGCGTGACGATATGCCGACACGTTACGGCATTTCTGCCGCAGTAGAAAACTCGCTTATAGGTAACGGTTGTGTTATTGAAGGTACTGTTAAAAACAGTATTCTTTTCCGCGGTGTTACGGTAGAAAAAGGAGCTGCTATTGAAAACTGTATACTTATGCAAGGTACAAAAGTAGGTAAAAATTCTGTACTTAAAAACGTAACTGCTGATAAGGGTGTGCGGATATCCGATGGCGTTACGCTTATGGGTACCGACAAAAAATATGTATTCATTGGCAAAGGAAAGGAAATATAGTTTATGAAAGTTTTATATGCCGCAAGTGAAGCGTATCCTTTTGCTATGTCGGGTGGACTTGCCGACGTTGCAGGAGCTCTTCCCAAAGCGCTTCGCCGCCGCCTTATAGGTTGTCGCGTGGTGCTACCGCTTTACAGCAGTATTAAAGAAGAATTAAAAAACGAGATGAAGTTTATAACGTCTATTACTGTGCCTGTTTCCTGGCGCAGACAGTATTGCGGCATTTTTGAAGCAAAGCGTGACGGTGTTATTTACTACTTTATCGATAACCAGTATTATTTTAAGCGCGACGGTCTTTACGGCCATTATGATGATGCCGAGAGATTTGCATTTTTTTCTCGTGCCGTGCTTGAGATTTTACCGCATATTGACTTTAAGCCCGACGTTATTCATTGTAACGACTGGCAGACCGCAATGGTTCCGATTTATCTTAACTCTTTTTACCGCGATAATGACTTCTATCGTGATATTAAAACCCTTTATACAGTTCATAATATACAATATCAGGGTAAATATGGCTATGAGATATTGGGGGACGTTCTCGGTATGCCTATAGATGATGAGAAGGTACTTGATTTTGACGGTTGCGTAAACTTTATGAAAGGCGCATTTTGTGCGTCGGATAAAATTTCAACCGTATCGCCGACCTATGCCCACGAAATAATGGACTCATATTATGCTCACGGGCTTGACGGTATTTTGCGCCATCTGTCGCATAAACTAACCGGTATTGTAAATGGTATCGATTATGATGTTTATAACCCCGAAAAAGACCCGATGATATTTGCGCCGTTTTCTGCTGATGATATGTCGGGCAAAGAAGCCAACAAACTCGGTTTGCAACGAGAAATGGGACTGCCCGAAAACCGTGATACCGCCGTTATCGGCATAGTTTCCCGTCTTGTTGACCACAAGGGCTTTGATTTGGTGCAACACGTTTTTGAGGAAATTGCAAATAGTAACGTTCAGGTTGTAATTCTTGGTTCGGGTGAATGGAAATACGAGCAGTTTTTCTCTGAAATGGCGGCAAAATATCCACACAAAGTGGCTCTTCGCACGGGCTTTATCCCCGAACTTGCCCACAAGATATACGCGGGTGCCGATATTTTCTTAATGCCAAGCAAGAGTGAGCCGTGCGGACTCGCGCAAATGGTGGCGCTTCGTTACGGCACAATTCCGATTGTACGGCAAACGGGAGGACTTAACGATACAATTCGCGACTCGGGTGACGGGGAAGGTAACGGTTTTACCTTTAAAATTTATAATGCTCACGATATGGAAAATGCCGTTTGGCGCGCCCTCGAGGGTTATTATTCTAACCGCGACGGTTGGAATACCCTTAAAAAACGCGCTATGGAATGTGATAACAGCTGGGCTAAATCAGCAGGGGAATATATAAAGCTTTATAAAAGTATGTTAATAAAATGATTTACTTTTAGCGTGTTTTGTGTTAAAATCATAAAACACTCTTTAAAGGAGATGGTTTCTTATGATAGATGTTTTTAAAGCGATACTGCTTGGTATTATCGAAGGTATTACCGAGTGGTTGCCTATATCGAGCACGGGTCACCTGATTTTAGCCGATGAGTTTATAAAACTCGGTGTGTCTGATGCGTTCCTTGAAATGTTCAATGTTGTAATTCAGCTTGGCGCAATTTTTGCAGTAATTTTATTGTTCTGGAACAAACTTTGGCCCTTTACCACAAGGAAAGATAGTGCAGGTATCATAAACGTACATAATATTTGCGGCATCAAGAAACAGTCGGTAAGTATTTGGCTTAAAGTTATAGTGGCTTGTATCCCGACCGTTTTGGTGGCACTGCCTTTTGAAGATAAAATTGATGAATTGTTCTTTAACTACAAAACCGTATCGATAGCACTTATCGTTTATGGTATTGCGTTTATAGTAATTGAAGCCATCAATAAAAACAAAGCCCCCAGAATCGCCACTATGCAGACGCTTTCCTATAAGACTGCATTTTTAATAGGTTGCTTTCAGGCACTTGCCGTAATACCGGGCACCTCGCGTTCAGGTTCGACTATACTCGGTGCAATGCTTATAGGCATTTCGCGTACTGTGGCAGCGGAATTCAGTTTTTATTTAGCTGTTCCTACCATGTTTGGAGCATCACTTTTAAAGGTGCTTGATTTCGGCTTCCAATATACAGGTATCGAAATTGTAATTTTGGCGGCAGGTATGATAACCTCGTTTGTTGTATCCCTTTTAGCAATTAAATTTTTACTCGGTTTTGTGAAGAAAAACAGTTTTGCCGCTTTCGGTTATTACCGTATAGCGCTTGGTATCGCTGTTTTGCTGTATTTCGCATTGGTATAGAATAATAAAAAGAACCGTTCGGAAGAACGGTTCTTTTTTTGTTTAATTATCTTTTTTAAGCTCTCTTTCAAGCCAGATTGCGCCGATATCCATCGCTTCGTAAAGCCCTGTTTTTTCGCTTGTCTTGATTACGCGTTTTTTCATATCAAGTTCGGTATCACTGTGTAATAACAATACCTTAACTTTATCGGCGCTTTCAATATCGTTTTCTTTTTTTGTGGATAAAATCTCCAGCTTGATCACGTATTTTTCCGACATATCGCCGTAGTAAATTTCGTTGCCGTGTCGTACTAAAGGTTTTCCCTTATAGGTCAAAAATTCAGCCATCTTTTTTCTCCTTAAACTAATTAGTTTTGCTTTTCGGGCTTTTCGCCGTAAAGGTTGAAACGGAATAAAATGGTTTCATCCTCAGGGTTGGCGCAACGAACCGTGGCTTCTGCAACACTCGCACCCTTTAACACATTTGATAAGCCCATTATTTGACAAAGCTTTGATTTAAGATTAAGCACGTCGCCTTCTTCGGTTTCAAGAAAAACATCGCCACGACAAGCGTCTACTGCTTGGATAAAATCCTTAAAATCTATATCGTGAAGCTGTAATTTATAAGCCATAATTTTTCCTCCTCAATAGTTATTATGTACTTATTTAGTATATAATACGGCATTAAATATGTCAAGATTTTCAAAAAAATTACTAAGCCGGTATTTTTAATTGACTTTTGGTGCTAAATTTTGTAAAATCTATAATAGAAGATTGTGGCGTTTACGGAGGTTTCATATAATGAATAATAACGACAAAACAATGGAAAAAATCGTAAATCTTGCTAAGGGACGCGGCTTTGTGTATCCGGGCAGTGAAATATACGGCGGACTAGCAAACTCGTGGGATTACGGTCCCCTAGGCGTTGAGCTTAAAAATAACGTTAAGCGTGCCTGGTGGAAAAAGTTCGTTCAAGAAAACGAGTACAACGTAGGTCTTGACAGCGCAATTCTTATGAATCCTGAAACTTGGGTGGCATCAGGTCACCTGGGCGGTTTCTCAGATCCGCTTATGGACTGTAAGGTATGTAAAACCAGACACCGCGCCGATAAACTTATCGAAGATTTTGTAGCCGAAAACGGACTTAACGACAACCCTGCGGGTTGGTCTGATGAGCAGATGCTTTCATACATAAAGGAAAAAGGTATCACCTGTCCTTCTTGCGGCTCGCGTGACTTTACCGATATCCGCAAATTTAACCTTATGTTTAAAACCTTCCAGGGCGTTACCGAAGACTCATCTTCCGTTCTTTATATGCGTCCCGAAACCGCACAGGGTATCTTTGTAAACTTTAAAAATATTCAAAGAACCACCCGTAGAAAATTGCCTTTTGGTGTTTGCCAAATAGGTAAATCCTTCCGTAATGAAATTACCCCCGGTAACTTTATTTTCCGTATCCGTGAATTTGAACAAATGGAGCTCGAGTTTTTCTGCAAACCGGGAACTGACCTTGAGTGGTTCAATTACTGGCGTTCCTTCTGCAGAGATTGGTTGCTAGGGCTTGGTATCCGCGAAGAAAATTTACGTCTTCGTGATCACGACAAAGAAGAACTTTGCTTCTATTCGAAAGCCACTACCGACTTTGAATTTTTATTCCCGTTCGGTTGGGGTGAACTTTGGGGTGTTGCTGACCGCACCGATTACGATTTATCACAACACACAAAGCACTCGGGCGAAGATATGACCTATTTTGACCAGGAAACAAACGAAAAATATACTCCTTACGTTGTTGAGCCGTCCTTGGGCGCTGACCGTGTAACACTCGCCTTCCTTTGTGATGCTTATGATGAAGAAGTCGATGAAAAGGGTGATGTTCGTACGGTTATGCATTTCCACCCTGCTCTCGCACCCTTCAAGGCGGCAGTTCTTCCGCTTTCTAAAAAGCTCAGCGAACCTGCTTTGGAAATTTACAGAAAACTTTCCAAGAAATTTATGATTGACTTTGATGAAACGGGCTCTATCGGTAAACGCTACCGCAGAGAAGATGAAATTGGTACTCCGATTTGTATTACCTACGACTTTGATTCCGAAACGGACGGTTGCGTAACCGTTCGCGACCGCGATACAATGGAGCAAAAACGTATCCCGATAACTGAACTCGAAGCTTATATTGAAAAAGTAATAGAATTTTAATGTTGGGGATTTGGGGAAACCTTAACCAAACCCAGCCGTAAAATATAAATTACGGAGGTTAAATATGGAAATTGTTAATAACATGATAATCCCGCTTATTTTAGGGCTTACGTTTTTCCTCTTCGGTATGAACGTTATGTCGGGTGGCCTTGAAACAATGGCTGGCGGCGGACTTGAGAGAACCATGAAAAAGGTCACCGCAAACGACTTTTTAGGTTTCTTTTTAGGCGCCGGAGTTACGGTTGCAATTCAGTCTTCTTCTGCTTTTACCGTAATGCTTGTCGGTCTTGTAAACTCAGGTCTTCTTAATTTCAATAACACATTTGGTCTTATTATGGGCTCAAATGTTGGCACCACCCTGACCGCTTGGATTTTGAGTCTTGCAGGTATTGAGGGTAAATGGTATATTGAGCTTTTGAATCCGAGTTTTTTTGCGCCTGTGCTTGCTTTCATTGGTATTGCAATGCAGATGATTTCAAAAAACGAAAACAAAAAACAACTTGGTAACATCTTCATTGGCTTTGCTATACTTATTTGCGGTATGGACCTTATGAGCGATTCTATGGTTAGCGTTCGCACCATCCCGGGATTTGATAGTTTTTTAGCAACCCTTAAAAGCCCCATTGTAGCTCTTTTGATTTCAACCGCTTTCACAGGTGTTATCCAGTCATCTGCCGCTACCATCGGTATCGTTCAGGCGTTGGCTCTTGCAGGAGGTATCACTTGGGAAATGGCAATCCCATTGGTTCTCGGCGCTAATATCGGTACCTGTGTTACCGCATTAATCGGTAGTATCGGCACCAACAAAGCCGCTAAGCGAGTTGTAGTAATGCATTGCTCGGTAAATGTTTTCGGCTCGGTTGTTTGTATGATAATAATGTATATTATGAAAGCTTTTGGTGTTTCTGTTTTGGGCGCTGAAATTGCTATGGTTGGGGTTGCTATCGTTCATACGTTATTTAATGCTATTAATACAATTATTCTCCTTCCGTTTAAAAAACTTCTTATTAAATTCTGCCAAGTTGTTGTTCCGGATAAGGGGAACTCCGAGGATAAGCATACTGTATTTCTTGATCAGCGCCTTATTGCTACACCCGCTATTGCGATTAGCGAGTGCAAGCGCAGAGTAGAAGAAATGGCTAAACTCACACTTTCTTCCTACCGTGATGCAGTGGCGCTTCTCGATAACTATTCCGAAGAAAAAGCGACGGCTATACGTGAAACCGAAAGCGTTATCGACCGCTATGAAGATAAGCTTGGTACCTACCTTGTGAAACTCAGCGGTTGTGATTTATCGGATAGCGACTCTCACGAAGTCGGACGGCTTCTCCATTCAATCGGTGACTTTGAACGTATTTCCGACCATGCGGTAAACCTCGTTGACGCCGCCGAAGAAATTCACTCCAAGAAAATCGTATTTTCTAATAAAGCAAAAACTGAACTTAGTGTTATTTCTGCCGCTGTTACCGAAATTCTCAGCATAACGGTTGATTCGTTTAATAGTAACGATGTAGCATTGGCTGCCGAAGTGGAACCGCTTGAAGAGGTTATCGATAATCTTAAAAATACACTTCGTGAGCGCCATGTATTGCGTTTGCAAGAAGGCAAATGCACAATCGAACTCGGCTTTGTATTTAACGATTTGATCACAAACTATGAGCGTATTTCCGACCACTGTTCAAATATTGCGGTTTCCACAATTCAGGTGCGTGGGGACAAGCAGGATGCTCATAAATATTTGCGAAAAATCAAATCGGGCGAAAATGCACAGTATCTCGGCGAGTTTGATAGCTATTCTAAAAAATACACAGTTTAATATTTGTTTACAAATGGTTTTTAGTTTTTAAACAAATATTTGTTATATATTAATTGTGCTAAAAAGTAGCACAACTCATTTTCTCCTTACAAAAAACAGGCAAACCCTGCGGTTTGCCTGTTTTTTATGTGTGAATTTCGTAAAATTGCAAATGAGCAAATAAGAGAAAAAACGAGCAAATAAGAGAAAAAATGAGATTTTAGTTTTTAAATTAATTTTTGCAAAAAAAGTTATTGACATCCTTTATGGCTTGTGGTATTATACTAAAGCACGAAAAAAATATTGGAGGTAATGTTATGTCTACATTTATGGCAAAAACTGCTGAAATCCAGCGTAAGTGGTATATTGTAGATGCTGCAGGTAAGCCGCTCGGCCGTACAGCCGTTAAGATTGCGGACCTTCTTCGCGGTAAGGGAAAGCCCGAATTTACACCCCACGTTGACTGCGGCGACCACGTTGTAGTTATCAACGCTGCAAAAGCAGTATTAACAGGTAAAAAACTCGATCAGAAATTCTACCGTCGTCATACAGGTTATATCGGCGGCCTTAAGGAAGTTAAATATTCAACTCTTATGGCTACCCGTCCCGAACTAGCAGTAGAACTCGCTGTTAAAGGTATGGTTCCGGATACCACAATCGGCCGCAAGGCGCTCACACGTCTTCACGTTTATGCCGATGAAAATTATGTTCAGGTAGCTCAGAAACCTGAGAAAATCGAAGATTAAGGAAGGGAGACAGAATAATGTTTGAAGGAAAACCTTATTTTTACGGTACCGGCAGAAGAAAAAGTTCTGTTGCCCGTGTACGTATCTACAATGGTACAGGTAAAGTAACCGTTAACGACCGCGATATTGATGATTATTTCGGTCTTGAAACACTCAAGCTTATCGTTCGTCAGCCGCTCAACCTTACAGGCACTGCTGATAAGTTTGATATTGTATGCCGTGTAAATGGCGGCGGTGTTACCGGTCAGGCAGGTGCTATCCGCCACGGTGTTGCCCGCGCACTTTTACAGTACGATGCTGAACTTCGTGCAGAGCTTAAAAAGGCCGGCTTCTTAACTCGTGACCCGAGAATGAAGGAAAGAAAGAAATACGGTCTCAAAGGCGCTCGTCG
>CAZSIL010000005.1:0-78734 GCA_964607025.1 uncultured Eubacteriales bacterium | reverse complement strand
AAACGAGCATTACGCGAAGTTTGATGCGTAACATTAACTACAACGGAGATTCACTTCGACTACTGTACCCTATTTATATGCTAACACTGGTGGACCAGCAGGGACTCGAACCCCGGACCAACCGGTTATGAGCCGGTTGCTCTAACCAACTGAGCTACTGGTCCGTGTCAGCAAGAATTATTATACCATATTTTTTTAGGATGTCAATACAATATTTTTCTTTTTTAACAATAATTTTGTTGCAGTAAGCGGCGAAATATGGTATTATAAATTGAATTTGTGTGTTTTGAAAGGAGTTGCATCGTAATGGCTGATTCACGCCCCATCGGTATTTTCGATTCAGGACTTGGCGGACTTACTGTTATGAAGGAAATTGCAAAAAAACTTCCCAACGAAAACATAATATATTTTGGTGATACTTCTCGTGTGCCTTATGGCACTCGAAGCCGTGAAACTATCAAAAAATACGCTGTTCAGGATGAGAAATTCTTGCTGTTAAAGGGTGTTAAAATTATCATCGCCGCATGCGGTACTGTATCTTCCGTTGCTGCTGATACGGGGGACTCTCTCCCCGTTCCTTTCTTTGAAGTTATTTCTTATGCTGCAAAGGCGGCAGTTAACTCCACAAAAAACGGCAAAATCGGTGTTTTGGGCACTCCGGCTACTATAAAAAGCGAAGCGCACAAGCGCCACATTATGTCCATAATGCCTGATGCTGAAATTACGGCGGTTAGTTGCCCGTTATTTGTACCATTAGTTGAAGAAGGATGGGTGGACACTGATAACCTAGCGGTTTATGATACCGCCAGTCGCTATCTTGAACCACTAAAGAACGCGCACGTTGATACCGTTATTTTGGGTTGTACACACTATCCCCTTTTGAGTAATGTAATTCAAAAGATTATGGGTGAAAATGTTACTCTTATCAATATGGGAACTGCAACCTCTTCTGCCGTTAAAAACTTCCTGATTAAGAATAATTTGTTAGCAGATGCCAACAATAATGCCACTAACAAATTCTTTGTGAGCGACATGACTGATTCATTTGAAAAAACGGCAGAATTGTTACTTGGTAAAAGAATTGACAGTAACAGCATTGAACAGGTGGATATTGACAAGATATGAAGGACGTTATTATAAACATTAAAGGCACACAAACAAGTGATGCTGACAGCGAAGTTATAGAATTTACCACCCTCGGAAAATTTGGGGAGCGCGACGGTAAATATATGGTTGTGTATGAAGAAAATCAGACGCTTGAGGGTTCTTTGGTAAAAACAACACTAAAAACCGAAGATAACCGCATTGTTATGAACAGAAGCGGCGCGATTGACAGTAAGCTTGTTATTGAAAAAGGTCGCAGAAACAGGTGTTTTTACTCAATTCCGCAGGGTGAACTCGTGCTCGGCATTTTTGGAGAAAGTATAATTAATAATTTAAATAAAAACGGCGGTGATATATCAATGTGCTACACGATTGACATTGATAACGGACTTATTAGCCGCAACACAGTAGAAATATCAATAAAAGAGGTTGAAAACAGTGTCACAAATAGTTAATACTGCAAAAGAGCAAATCAAACAATGTATTATAAATGCGGCGGCATCGGCGATTAGAAAAGGCGAATTGCCCGACTCTGAGCTTGCTGATTTTATAATAGAAGTTCCCGCAAACCGCGAACACGGTGATTATGCGGTAAACGCGGCTATGTCTTGGGCAAGAAATTTCCGTTCTGCACCCCGCAAAATTGCCGAAACACTAATGGCTAACGCCGATTTTGAAAACACCTATATTGATCGCTACGAAATAGCAGGACCTGGTTTCATAAATTTCTTTTTAGGTGATAAATATTATTCTGACATCGTTACAGATATTGATAAATTAGGTGCGGAATATGGCAAAAGCAATTACGGTGAAAACAAGCGAGTTCTTGTTGAGTTTGTTTCCGCTAACCCCACAGGCCCTATGCATATTGGTAATGCGCGTGGAGGCGCTTTGGGTGACTGCTTAGCGGCTGTTTTAGATGCCGCTGGTTTTAAGGTTGAACGTGAGTTTTACATAAATGACGCGGGTAACCAAATTAATAAGTTTGGCTTATCACTTGACCTTAGATATAAGCAAATATTTGATTGCAGTATTGAAATGCCCGAAGACTCTTATCACGGTGCAGATATTATTGCTCACGCTACCGATTTTGCCGACATTCACGGCGATAAATATTTGACTGTCCCCGAAGAAGAACGCAGACGTGCTTTGGTCGAGTTCGCATTGCCAAAAAATATTCAAGGTCTTCACGATGATCTGCTTAAATACCGTATTGAATATAATACTTGGTTTAAGGAAAGTACTTTGCACGCAAGTGGTGAAACAACCCGTATTATAGAACTGCTTAAAAACAGCGGTCACACCTATGAAAACGAAAATGCTTTATGGTTCAAAGGTAGCGATTTTGGTGCTGAAGATTTTGTGCTTGTTCGCTCAAACGGTGTTCCGACCTACGTTGTGCCCGATATTGCATATCACTACAATAAATTAGTTACACGTGGATTTGACAAGGCAATTGATATTTTAGGTGCCGACCATCACGGTTACGTACCGCGTCTTAAAGCGGCACTCACAGCTCTCGGTGTCGATGCTGACCGCCTTGACGTTGTGCTTATGCAGATGGTACGTCTTGTACGTGACGGTGAGGTTATCAAAGCATCAAAACGCTCAGGTAAAGCCATTACACTTGTAACTCTGCTTGATGAAGTGCCGATTGATGCGGCAAGATTTTTCTTTAATCTCAGAGAAGCCAATTCTCACTTTGATTTTGACCTTGATTTAGCGGTTGAAGAATCAAGCCAGAATCCCGTATATTATGTTCAGTATGCGTATGCGAGAATTTGCAGTATTTTAAGAAATCTCGAAACCGACGGCATTGTACTCGGCGAATGTACCGCGGATGACCTTAAATTACTGAACACCTTGGAAGAGCGCGAGCTTATAGTTCATTTAGCGGCATTAACTGAGGAAATTAAAACTGCCGCAAGAACCTACGACCCTGCTCGTATGACACACTACGTAACAGAGCTTGCTACCAAGTTCCATAAATTCTATAATGCATGCCGTGTACGCGGTATTGAAGAAAATCTTATGCGGGCGCGTGTTATGCTCTGCCGTGACACTGCAGTAGTTATCAAAAATATTCTTTCAATGCTTAAAATTGACGCACCTGAGAGCATGTAAAATAAAATTTAACACCACACTACTTTGGTAGTGTGGTGTTTTTTAATCAATATCCAAACCCATATACATTTTTTTAGGTAACTCAACATTAGTTCTTAACATACCGCAAGGTATATCGGTGCCTACAGTATACCCCGCAAACGATTTGCAGTTATACTTACAGCATATCTCTTCCAAAAATGGCTCTGAACAGCTTATTGACAGCGCTTCGTTAATTATTGCGGTATCATTTTCTCTGGTAAACAGAGCGAAATTTTGAGGGTTTTCAATGCTATCGGTTACCGCTATATAGTTTTCTAAAATATACTCAAGTGCCGTATCGCATAAACTAACCGACACTTCAGGTGAAAGCGCGTTTCTCACCTTTACGAAATCTACGACATTGTCAATTTTTTGTATATTTACATTGTTTGATTTTGCGCTGCCATTTATCTCTTTTTTATAGAAGTTAGTTACAAATCCTAACTTGCTGTAAAACTCAAACAATTCACTGCTTGCAGGTTTTAAATAAAGCGCATCATAATTTTTTGCAGCAAAATCAATAAGTTCCTTCATATAACCTTTATTGCGGTGCGATTTATCGGTGGCGGCACCGTAAATATATGCCGCCTCGGTTTTGCCAATGGCGGAATCGATAGCAAAAAGCATTGAAACGATTTTTTTATTTTGTAGCTTTAACAAAGTATTATGCAAAAAGAATTTTTTGAAAAGCGATTCAGCACTTTCCATACTTTCCTCGGCAAAGGTAGTTAAATATAAATCAATTGCCTGCTCTCTTATAAATTTCGGCATTATTATATATTTTTTAAGAATTTTAATGGGTCTATAAGAAAGCTTCGCCTTGCGAAGCCCCGCTACACCTAAATCGTCTTCCCTGTTTATAAACTCAAAATCGGAAAGGCAAGCGGCAAATTCACGATTTACTACGGCATACGCACCTTTATATTCGGGCAATGCTTTTTCAAAATTCACATCAAAAACAGTATCGCTTACAGGTGTACCAATGCAAAAGGCAACGGCTTTGCCATCAACCCTTACAATGCCACCACGGGCACGAAAAGCACTAAAATTATTTAGCAGCATTTCAATACCTTCGCGGTCGGTATTAATTGAGGTTTCGTTGGTTTTATTGTTATCAGCTATCCAATTATCTGATATACTTAGAATTTCGTGTGAATTTGCGGGTGTTAATTTTTCAAACGTCCAATCATACTGCTTACTGAATGCGGCGATATGGTTGCGCTTTGAATGATATTTTTTACCGCTAAGAGTTGCCAACGCTTCGGCCGAATATATGTATTCCGCCGATTTTTCCGATTCAAAAATATCATAACTCTCATCAATTTTTACAATTTCTTCCAACTGTTCTTCGTTTAAAGATATTTTCGGAACAATATTCTGTTCTAAACAGTATTCGGTGACTTTTACAATAACACTCTTCAAATCACCACCGAGTAAAGCAAAAATAGGCCCATTCGACTCCTCATAGCAAAGACATAACGTATTATCAATTATTGCAAACTTGGTTTCATACATCTTAGACCATAAAAGCAGATTTGCAGGGGTAAATTCACATGAAAAAGTATTGCTTTTTAAATAGTTCCGTATTTTTATAATATTCTCTCTAGTTATTTTTTCAAAAAACAAATAATTTCACCCTTTAAATAAAAACGGCAACCAATGGTTGCCGTTAAATTTATACTGCCTTTTTCTTTTGGCGTTCAACGATAGGTTTACCGCCTTCAACGGCTTCTTTGGTAATAACAATTTTAGTAATAGTATTGTCAGACGGCGCATCAAACATAACATCCTTAAGGGTCTTCTCAATAATAGAACGAAGTCCCCTAGCACCTGTTTTTCTCTCTATCGCCATATCAGCAACCCGACTCAATGCCGCATCTTCAAACTCAAGAGTAATGCCATCCATTTTGAAAAGTGTTTGATATTGCTTTATAATAGAATTTTTCGGCTCGGTCATTATACTGATAAGTGTATCGCGGTCAAGCCCCTTAAGTGCGGTTATAACAGGCAAACGACCTACCAGTTCCGGTATTAAACCGAATTTTACCAAATCTTGCGGTGTCACCTCGGAATTCTCCGTATCACGAATTATATCATTTTTAGATTTTACCTGTGCGCCGAACCCCAAGCTACTGCCGCCGACTCTCTTTTCTATAACCTTATTAAGTCCATCAAAAGCGCCCGCGCAAATGAACAAAATATTTGTTGTATCTATTGTAATAAATTCTTGCTGCGGATGCTTTCTGCCACCTTGTGGTGGAACGTTAGCAACGGTACCTTCAAGAATTTTGAGCAATGCCTGTTGAACTCCTTCACCGCTAACGTCACGTGTTATTGAAGTGTTCTCAGACTTACGCGCAATTTTATCAATCTCATCAACGTAGATTATACCGCGCTCTGCTTTTTCGATATCAAAATCAGCCGCCTGAATAAGACGTAATAAAATATTTTCAACGTCTTCTCCAACGTATCCCGCTTCGGTTAGCGTTGTAGCATCGGTAATGGCAATCGGAACGTCAATAATTTTAGCCAGAGTCTGCGCCAAAAGTGTTTTACCAACACCGGTAGGTCCTAACAAAACAACATTGCTTTTATTAAGTTCAACATCGCTATCTACGTTTTTGAATATACGCTTATAGTGGTTATAAACCGCTACCGAAAGAGTTTTTTTTGCGTCATCCTGACCGATTACATATTCGTCAAGTTTCTTCTTGATTTCAGACGGGGTTGGTAATACAAACTCTTTTTCCTTCTTACGTTTGGAGTTTCGTTTGTTTCCTGAATATACTTCATCACCTATGAGCAATGAGTTGCAAAACGATATGCAACTATCACATATATAAACTCCAGGACCCTCTATAAGACGAACTGCTTCGTCCTGCGTTTTACCGCAGAACGAGCAGCATACTGTGTTTTTATTATCCTTGTTAGGCATAAATACTCCTATCTTTTCTCGATAACCTTATCAACTAATCCGTATTCGGCGGCTTCCACAGCCGACATAAAGTTATCGCGCTCGGTATCTCTTTCTATTTCTTGGAGTGTACGGCCTGTAACCTCGGATAAAATTCTATTGAGTTTATCTCGGGTTTTTTTAATATGGTTGGCATGGATAAGAACATCTGTTGCCTGCCCTTGAGCACCGCCTAAGGGCTGGTGAATCATAATTTCACTATTGGGCAAAGCAAATCTCTTACCCTTTGTGCCCGATGCCAAAAGAAATGCACCCATACTCGCTGCCATACCCATACAAATAGTGCTAACATCACATTTAATATACTGCATAGTATCGTAAATAGCGAGACCGGCAGAAACAGATCCACCAGGGCTGTTTATATAAAAGTTAATATCTTTATCGGGGTCCTGCGCTTCAAGATAGAGCATTTGCGCGATAACCAAACTTGCGGTTGTATCATTAACCTGATCGCAAAGCATTACAATTCGGTCATTAAGCAAACGGGAAAAAATATCGTAAGAACGCTCTCCCCTGCTTGTTTGTTCAACAACATAAGGAATAAAACTCATATCCATAATGAACACCTCCGTAAAAATTATTATTAACAAAACTTTGAAAGTATAATCAATTATTCCGCTTTGTCTTCTACTTTTTTGGCAGTTGATTTTTTAGCGGTCGACTTTTTAGCGGCGGTTTTTTCTTCACCATCAGCTTTTTTAGCGGCGCTTTTTTTAGCAGTTGTCTTCTTTACTTCAGTAATAACTGCAGCTGCCTTTACTAAATCAATTGCCTTATTAACAGCCAAATCTTTTGCAATTTCTTCGGCGGGAATAGCATTTTTAACCTGCTCTACGGTTACGCCGTAATCATTTGCCATTTTTTCAATCTGAGCATTGATTTCTTCTTCGGTAGGTACTATATTTTCAAGTTCAACGATTTTTTCAAGTGCTAAACGCATCTTAACTTGCTTTTCAGCCTGCGGGCGAAAGGTCTTTTCAAACTCAGCCATATCGGAACCGGTATACTTAATGTAGGTTTCAAGATTCATACCCTGCATCTGCAAACGGTATGCAAAATCCTGAACCATCTGCTTTACGCGATTAGTAATCATCGCTTCTGGAATTTCGGCAGTCATATCCTCAACGATTTTATCAACAATAGCGTTTTCGACCTGCTCGTCAGCCGCCTTTTTCTTGCGCTCTAATGCCTTGGCTTTAAGGTCCTTTTTCAACTCGTCAACTGTATCAAATTCGCTTACATCCTTAGCAAATTCATCATCTATAACAGGTAACTCACGCTTTTTAATTTCGTGAAGTTTAACCTTAAATACTGCGGGTTTTCCGGCAAGTTCTTCTGCTTGATACTCTTCGGGGAAGGTAACGTTCACGTCAAACTCTTCGCCAATGCTGTGACCTGCAACCTGCTCTTCAAAGCCGGGGATAAACTGACCCGAACCGAGCCCCAAGGAGAACGCTTCGCCCTTGCCACCGTCGAATGCTACGCCGTCAACAAACCCCTCAAAGTCGATAACTGCGGTATCTCCCATTTCGGCAGCGCGATCAGGGACATTAACCATTCTTGCATTTCTTTCTGCTAAGCGGTTGAGTTCTTCCTCAACTTCTTTAGCGGTAACAGAAACTGCATTTTTCTCTACTGCAATACCCTTGTATTCAGCAACCGAAACTTCGGGATAAACAGTAATCTTTACTTTAAATTCAACGCCTTCTTTGCCGATGGAAACCAAATCAAAATCTATTTTATCATCAACAAATCTAAGCCCTGCTTCTTTAATAGCACCTTCAACTGCTTCGGGATAAAGAATGTCCAAAGCATCTTCATAGAATACGCTTTCGCCGTACATTTTTTCAATGATGTTTTTAGGCGCCTTACCCTTTCTGAAACCGGGAACATTTATGCTTTTAACATTTTTGCGATATGCCTTCATAACGGCATCTGCAAATTGTTCCTTATCAATAGTAATTTCCAGCTCATACCTATTGGTATCAACCTTTTTTGACGATTTTAAACTCATAATATTATACCTCCGTACAATTTATCTCATAATAATATAACATACTTGTGAAAATATTTCCACATTTATTTTAAAAAAATAAAAAAATAATTAAAATATAACTTATTTTGTCACAATAACCGGTGTAAAATTGTTGCAATCGCACGAAACAAGCTTAAATTCTATGCCATCAAAATTCTTCACAGCATTATTAAAGCCCGCACCGTGTATATGTCCATGATAAACTTTTTTGATGTTATATTTTTTCAAAACATCGATAATTTCATTGCATATGAACCCTGAATATACTGGCGGATAATGCAAAAATACTGCGAGCGGCGCACCAAATTTCAACGCCGCATTGATTGACGTTTCAAGCCGTCCCACTTCTCTAAGCAGTACCTTTTTGTCACTTTCCTTACAATCATAAAACCAACCGCGTGTGCCACATACAGCAAAACCGTCTGTAAAATAAGCTTCGTTGAACAAAATTTTTACAGTATCTATATTATTTTTTTTCAAAAATTCTTCGGTCTTTTTCCTTGTTTGCCACCATAAATCGTGATTTCCCTTTAAAATAATTTTTTTGCCGTTAAGCGCATTTAAAAACTGAAAATCTTTGAGTGTATCATCGAGTTTCAGCGCCCAGGAAAAATCCCCCGGCAACACAACCGTATCATCCGCTCTAATCAAATGGTTCCAATTTGCTTTGATCCTTTCGGTGTGATTTTCCCAACCCTTAAAAACATCCATCGGTTTATCACACTGAAAAGAAAGATGTAAATCCGAAATAGTATATAAAGCCATGAAAATCACCGCCTTTTTTTAGAATATTTTAATTATTTGGGGAATACTAAATTTGACCGCAAGGTCAAAAAATTTTAAGGAGAAAGATTATGTCTGAAAACAAAATTAACGGTATAGTTTGCAACGTTGAAAACTGCAAATACCACGCTAAAGATGACACCTGTTTTGCCGGAACAATTAAAGTTTCCTGCTACGATAACAATAATTGCAAATGTGACAACGTACACTATTGCAGAACCTATACTAAAAAAGACTAATCGAGAAAACACCCTGCAAAACGCAGGGTGTTTTTTTCATACAAACTCTTAAATTCCGAGCGTTTTCAAAACAAATGATGTCATATCCTGTTTATCTACTAGATTTTTAAATCTTGGAACCGCATTTTCAAGCAAAGCGAGTGGTGCAGGAATTGCTGTATCTGAAATTGCTGACAATTTTTTTACCGTCTCAAATTCAGTATCGGGTAAATCCTTACCTAATGCTTCCAACACGCTTACGGCAAATTTATAAGGCGATGCGGTAGAAGCAACAACAGTAGTGCGCTTATCACCCGTTTTTATCAAATACTGCTCATAAACGTTTAAAGCAACCGCGGTGTGTGTATCACTGAGATACCCTTGTTCTGCAAAATACTTACCGATAGTCTCTTTCGTTTCAGTATCATCACAACAGCCGCCAAAGAAAAGTTCGGCAAATTTTTTGTGAACATCTTCCCTTACTTTGTATTTACCATTTTTAGACAAATCCTCTTGCAATTTTGCTACGAGTTTATCGTCTCTATTACAAAGTTCAAACAACATTCTCTCAAGATTGCTTGAAATCAGTATATCCATTGATGGAGAAATGGTTGTGTGGAACGTGCGGTTTCTGTCATAAACCCCCGTATTAATAAAATCAGTCAAAACATTATTGGCATTAGATGCGCAAATAAGTTTATTTACGGGGACGCCCATCATTTTAGCATAGTAAGCCGCTAAAATATTACCAAAATTACCCGTTGGAACAACGATATTGAAGCCACCGGATAAATCTTCACCGTTTTTCAGTAAATCGCAATAAGCCGAAACGTAGTAAACAATTTGCGGCACAAGACGGCCCCAGTTAATTGAGTTAGCAGAAGAAAACTGCATATTATTTTTTTCAAGAAGTGCCGCTGTATCGTTATTTGTAAAAATGTTTTTAACACCCGTTTGAGCATCGTCAAAATTACCTTTTATCGCGCAAACGCAAACGTTTTCGCCCTTTTGAGTATCCATTTGTAGTTTCTGCATAGCACTTACGCCGTCACTCGGATAGAAAACGATGATTTTGGTGTTTTCAACATCACAAAAGCCTTCGAGCGCGGCTTTACCCGTATCGCCGCTCGTTGCAACCAAAATAACGATTTCTTTACCACCGCTTACTTTTTTAGCCGACGTTGTAAGCAAATACGGCAACAACTGCAACGCTAAATCCTTGAAAGCACACGTGGGACCGTGCCAGAGTTCAAGAATGTTAACGCCGTTTTTGGTCTTTACGATGGGGGCTGGAATTTCATTATCGAAACTGCCAGTATAAGCACCGCGAACACAGGCATAAATTTCGTCCTCAGTAAAATCGGTGAGATATTTCTTGAGAACGAAAGCTGCTCTTTCTATATAATCAACACCGCTTAGATATTTAAAATCATCGATGCTCAGCATTGGTATTTCTTCGGGAACAAACAAACCGCCGTCCTTGGATATGCCCTGTGATATCGCCTGAGCAGAGTTTACTCGTATATTCTTATTTCTTGTGCTAATGTATTTCATAAAATTCCCTCCGGGATAAATTAAAATGCGTTTTTAATATAGTTCAGACTATAAGTTACCTTGCCGTTACTGTCAGTATCATAGGTGACATCCGCCACGTCGAAACGCGCAGTTAACTCATCATCAAGATGCGCTTTTGCGAGATAATCGCGCGCGGTTAATAAAATTCTTCGTTGCTTATATTGGTCAACTGCTTCGGCCGCAGACACAAGAGAACCTTTTTTACGAAGTTTCACTTCAACAAATATAACATATTTTCTCGTTTCCGCAACGATATCAATTTCACCAAAACGCGAACGGTAGTTCATTTTTGAAATTATGGCACCGTTTTTGCGCAGTAGTGCCGCCGTCATAAGCTCGGCATTTTTACCAATTACCGATGTATATCTCATATAACACCTTTTAGAAATGACTTTCTATGTATCTCACAAATGCCATTTATAGCGATTGCTTCATAATGGGCTTTTGTGCCATACCCTTTGTGTTGTTTAAACAAATACTCAGGATATTTTAAATCATATTCGAGCATTAAACGGTCTCTCGTCACTTTAGCAAGAATCGACGCCGCCGCCACCGACATAGATTTCATATCACCCTTTATAAGACACATAGCGTCAACGGGAATATCGGTCGGTATTTTGTTGCCATCAATTATAGCAAAATCGGGGCATATTTGTAAAGAGTTAATTGCGCGATTCATTGCAATAAAAGTGGCATTTAAAATGTTATACTCTTCAATTTCCTCAACCGAGGCAAAAGCTACTGCATAAGCAACAGCTTTTTCGATAATTATATCAAAAAGCTGTTCACGCTTTTTTTCGGTTAATTTTTTTGAATCGTTTAGTCCGTCAATTACGGTATCAGGTGCTAAAATTACTGCTGCGGCACAGACGGGGCCAGCCAACGGTCCGCGACCTGCTTCGTCAACACCGCAAATTAATTTATAGCCCTTTTTATGCGCTTCCAACTCATAAGTAAAATCAGGCATTTTCCACTCTCTCCAAAGAAATTTTACCGATTTTGCAATTACGAAACTCTTCAAGCAACATAGTTGATGCTCTTAATGTATCGGTTTCACCGCCTCGTATTACCATACCGCGACGTTTCCCAATTTGTTCCAACAGTTCGTACGGCTCACACGCAAAATTAAGCGCACCATAACGGCAAACAAGTAAATCTCTATAATCCTTTGCCAGTATTTCGAGCAAACGAACGGCTAACAGTTCTATATCTACAACTCCGTCCTTAACGGCACCCGTAAATGCCAAATGTTCGCCAACCGTTGTATCATCAAATTTTGGCCACAAAACACCAGGTGTATCAAGCAATTCCAACTCTTTATCAATGGTAAACCACTGATTACCGCGTGTAACTCCGGGACGGTTTTCAACCTTTGCTTTGTTGCCACCCGAAATTCTATTAATAAAAGAGGATTTGCCAACGTTAGGAATCCCCACAACCATAATTCTAAGCGGTTTGCCCGACATACCTTTGGCTTTATAGGACTCTAATTTATCCTTCAACCGTTCTTTAACAGCAAATTTAAAACCGTTTAACCCCTTGCCTGTCTTACAGTCAAGTTCTATTGCAGTAATACCTTGATTTTTAAAATACGTTACCCAGTCTGACGTAACCTTTGCATCCGCAATATCACACTTATTAAGCAAAATAATTCTCGGCTTGTCCCCTACAATTTCTAAAATATCAGGATTACGACTGCTTAATGGAATACGCGCATCAATAACCTCGGCAACACCATCTATCAGCGGCAAAATTTCAGCGATTTTGCGCTTGGTTTTGGTCATATGTCCTGGAAACCACTGTATATTTTGAGTGTTATCCATTAGTATAGTCCCCCAAAACCGTTAAAGGGAAAAATTCTAAAAAGTGCTTTGCCTAAAACGTGACGCGTATCAATCATGCCGTTATTTCCAATACTTGAATTTCGGCTATCAGTAGAATCGTTACGGTTGTCACCTAAAACAAAAATGCATCCTTCGTTTACTACAACAGGGAACTCAATATCACCGCGCAGATTAGTGGGAGTTCTTACATATTCTTCTTCCATTTTAACGCCATCTACATACACATGTCCTGACTCAAAATTTATATCTACAACCTGACCTTCGGTTGCAATTACTCTTTTGATAATCGGCGTATTAGAACTTTTGTTATTTGAAATATTGTTTGCATTACGCGAAATAACAACAATATCCCCTTGTTGCGGGGTGTATCCAATATCGGAAATTATTATTTTTTCGCCGTCAAACAGAGTATCCTGCATTGAACGTCCACTGATAGTTACAACCTTAAAAACAAACGAAAATAAAACCACCAATAAAATGATAGCCACAATAAGTATTTCCAACCACTCAAAAAGCTCTTTTTTAAAGGAAAAGGGCTTTTTTTCTTTAATTTCTTCGGGTTTAGACTCTACTTCAAAATCATATTCAAATGCGTCTGTCATAAAAATCACTTGCCCTTCATAAAGCAAAAAAGGGGACATAAACACGTCCCCTTTTTCTAAGAATCTTAACCGATAAGTTCTTTAACCTTTGCGGCTTTACCAACTCTATCGCGAAGATAATAAAGTTTTGCACGGCGTACTTTACCGGATCTAACCTTTTCTACCTTAGCAACGTTGGGCGAATGTACAGGGAATACTCTTTCAACACCAACACCATAAGAAACTCGTCTTACAGTAAAGGTTTCGGCAATACCGCTGTTGTTACGAGCGATAACAGTACCTTCAAACACCTGTATTCTTTCACGTTCACCTTCACGAATTTTTACGTGTACACGAACTGTGCTACCGATTTCGATTACAGGAGCATCCTCCTTAATCATATCGGCGGTAAGATTTTTAATTGCGTCCATCTTTTTTCCTCCTTAAACACTTCAGACGTTCGTGCTGTAAAACAGTAGAGGACCATCCGCTTTAATGTCGATATTTCGGCATCAAACCCATCCGTAAGGACCGGATGAAATCAAATGCTAAAATATAATACCACATTTATTTTAAAAAATCAAGCATTATTTTACAAGAGTTCCCCCATCTGTTTTTAAAAGCATTAATATATCCTCTTCAGCAAGATTTTGAGTATTAATATACACTATTATTTCCTTTCCGTTTTCACCTGTACACAAAAATTCATAACACTGTTTTTCATAGCCGCCATCGGTAGGTATCACACACAATGAACAGCTTTTAATATCAAGAGCAGGACTTACTATCGCCCGTGCTTCATCGGTTGTATGAGTGGGTGTGGGCAAAGTTCGCACCTTATGATTGGTAATATACCCACGCCCTTCATACAAAACCACAGCTCCTGTGGATAAATCCACACCTATTTTAATTAAATCTGTGTAACAAATCACTGTGCCGTTTACATAGGCGAAACTTATAGTGCATACACCGTTATCAACGTAATAATACGTTGGTGTAAACTTTTCCGACGTATTTTTAGAAAGATATTTTTGTGCGATTGAAACTGCTTGTTCATAAGTGTAAAACGGCGTTGCATCTACTGTATATTTTCTAAAATAAATCGGATGTCCGCCTTTTATGGAGATACTTGCCACTCCATCACCGTAAACAAAGCGATACGCAGTGATTTTGCCCGATTCACTGCCGTCAAATTGCAATTCACCGTCATTGGCATCTAAAAGTTTTGAGGCAATAGATTTTGCGTCATCTATAGTTACCTCTTTGGCATTTAATAGCATTTCGGGTTCTCCCGACACTGTATAATCAGAATACGGTCCGTCATAAATCAAGGTTGGATAGTCGGTGAAACTTTCATCAAGTTCTGAAAAAACAACGCTAAGTTCACTGTTCTCCAACGTATTGTTTAAACTGCTATTAAGTTCTTCACTCCAGGTGCCGCTATTATTATACTGGTTTTCAATTCCTGCAATATCGTTTGAAATACTATCCGAAATTTCGCTTAACTTTATTAAATTATCGCGTTCATTATCACCTATTTGCTCCCCGTTTATTACCTTTTGTGCCACATAAACCGCATAGTTGCCAACCTGGGACAAAAACTTATTGAATCCGTCTTTATTGAGTCCCGACGCCGAAAGTTGCGCAAATGCGTTTTTTGCAATTTTTGCTTCGGTATATAGTGTTACTGCGATGCTATTCATTTGTTTTGCGGTGGTTATATATGCCGCTTTTTCAAGATTAAGATTTATATTTGCAACGCTTGAATTAAGTTCTTCAAGCGCTGAAGAATAAGTGAACCTGACCTGATTTTTATAGAATTTCATTTCTTTATAACAATTAAAAATCACACCAAACAAAGTTATTGTTGCCGCAACAAGATACGAGACTATTCTAATAAAGGTCCTTTTTTTCACAATTTTTCCTCCAAATACGAAAATTCTTATTGTTAATTTATCTATTGTATAGTATAATAAATTGATTAAGTTTTATTCGGGGTGCAAAATTGGACAAGATTATTTACTTTGATAACAGTTCAACAACCAAGCCGTGCGAAACGGCAATCAAATATTTGAATAACGCTTTGACATTAAATTGGGGGAACCCCTCATCTCTTCACAGTATGGGTATTAATGCCGAACAAGAAATTTTTCTTACGCGTAAATGTGTTGCCGATGTTATCTCTGCCGCCTCGGATGAAATATATTTCACGAGCGGCGGTACTGAAGCTAACAATATCGCGATTTTCGGTACAGTATCTGCGCTGAAAAAACGCGGAAACCGAATTGTAACTTCCAGCATAGAACACCCTTCCGTATTAGAGCCAATTAAAAAGCTTGAAAACGAGGGCTTTGAAGTAATTTACTTAAAGCCCGATAAAAATGGTTTAGTCAATGCTGAAGAAATGGAAAATGCCATCAACAAGGAAACAATTCTTGTTAGCATAATGCTTGTAAACAACGAAACGGGTAGTATACAACCTGTAAAAGCTGCGGCAGATTCGATAATAAAATCAGGCGCCCCTGCCCTTTTGCATTGTGATGCTGTACAGGCCTTTGGCAAAATGCCGATTGATGTGAATAAATTAGGTGTCGATTTACTTAGCGCGAGCGCTCATAAAATTCATGGGCCGAAAGGTGTCGGTTTCATTTATCGCCGAAAACTTAAAAACATACATCCGCTAATGTTTGGCGGCGGTCAGGAAAAGGGACTGCGCCCGGGTACCGAAAACGTACCACTAATTTGTGCTATGCGTGGCGCTATTGAAGAAATTGGCAATATTGGTGAAAATTTAACCGATATGACACGCCTTTTTACTTACGCAAAACAAAAAATTTGCAATACCTTTCCCAATGCCGAAATTAACTCTAGCGATAGCGGACTTCCCTATATTCTAAATTTTTCCCTGAATACACACCGTTCCGAAACAATTTTGCACTATCTTGGCGCAAAAAATATTTTCATTTCAAGCGGTAGCGCCTGTGCTAAAGGGCAAAAAAGTCACGTTATGACGGCTATGGGATTTAGCGATAAACGTATCGACAGCGCACTGCGGTTAAGTTTTAACCGCCAGAATACAACTGCCGAAATCGACAGTTTTTGCTCTGCGCTCAAAAACGCTTGTAATACACTCAGAAAGGCATAAAGATGAAAGAGATTATACTTATTAAGAACGGCGAGTTGGTACTTAAAGGACTCAATCGCAACACTTTTGAAGACGTATTGGTAAAGAATATTAAAAAGAGTATTTCAAAATATGGTAAATTCACTCTTAAACGTGCACAGTCAACAATATTTATCGAGCCGTGTGATGATGGTTTTGAGTTTGAAAAGGCATTGGCGGCAGTTGGTAAAATATTTGGTATTGCCGGTTATTCCCGCGCTTGTGTGTGCGAAAAGGACATAAATAACATTATTGACAATGCAAAGGTGTATCTTGAAAACGTTTTATCTAATGTAAAGACCTTTAAAATTGAAGCAAAACGCTCGGATAAAACCTTCCCGCTTAAATCTCCGGAGATTTGCTATGAGGTTGGCGGTCAATTGTTAGCGCATTTCCCAAACCTTAGTGTTGATGTGCACAATCCCGACGTTGTTGTGACTGTGGAGATCAGAGATTATAGCGCTTATATTCGCGCAAATCAATTGCACGGAGCCGGCGGTTTACCCGTTGGCACTGCAGGACGTGCCGCAATACTTATATCGGGCGGAATTGACAGTCCTGTTGCGGCGTGGTGTATGGCAAAGCGCGGTCTTGAACTTAACGCTATCCACTTTGCTAGTCCCCCGTATACGAGTCCACGCGCCGAACTCAAAGTAAGACAGTTGCTCGAAAAGGTTGCGGCATACAGCGGTACTATACGCTTAGGTGTTGTTCCCTTTACCGAAATTCAGCAAGAAATTGCCGATAAGTGCCCCGAAGAATTTTTCACACTTATAATGCGCCGTATGATGATGCGTATATCTGAACGATTAGCGGCAGAACGTAATTGCTTAGCTCTTATAACCGGAGAAAGTTTAGGTCAGGTTGCAAGTCAGACATTACCAGCTCTCGCTGTTACCGATACTGTCGTTAATATGCCTGTACTTCGTCCGCTTATTGGTATGGACAAAGAAGAAATTGTTATTATTTCCAGAAAAATTGATACTTTTGATATTTCAATTCAGCCCTACGAGGACTGTTGCACGGTATTTACTCCAAAGCACCCCAAAACCCGTCCTACAATCCAACAGTGCATTGATGCCGAACAGGCGCTCGATATTGAAACCTTGATTGAAAAAGCCGTTAGCGGCACACAATATTCCTATATTGATTAGAGGTGCTAACTTGAATACCGCAATAATTTATTCGCAGCACGAAGATATCACCGAAAAAATTTTCGTACTAAAAATTCGCACCGTTTCGGCGCTTTTGACCAATGGTGGCGGTTTGTCGCTTATTTGTTTCGATGGTAAAGAGAACGTAAAAAAGGTAATAAACAGAGCCGCCAAAAACAACGATGTATTGCTATTCACCGAATCGTTTGTAAATGAAAACTGTGTTTTGATTGCCAACCTATTAAAAGGAAAGACCATTGGTTACTTCAAAAAATGTCTGACTACTGTATTACCGACAGTTGAGAATAAGTTTTTTGATACTATCGCTCATCTTTTATGTTTATGCTCAAACGCCAAAGGTTCCTATGCATTTAATTACGTTGATATATATGAAAAATCCTTACAGGAAACTCTTGCCATTATTGCCGCAGAATGCTTATTTTCTAACCCGCATCTTTACGTTTTTGAGTTTGAAAACATTGTTAGAGTTTTAATTGTCGCCCAAAGTGAACAGCAGTCATCTGCCGAAACATTATGTAATGATGCTGCACAACAACTTAAAGCAATTTTTGGCGACAATGCCTTTTCAAACGACTTTGAGGAACTTACTGAAACTGTTGTTAGACTACTACATGAACATAACTTAAAGGTCGCCACCGCAGAATCGTGCACTGCAGGTATGCTATCAAGTGCAATCACTTCTGTGTCCGGCGCTTCAGCGGTATTTGAAATAGGAATTTCTTCCTATGCCGACCGCATTAAAAAAGCGGCACTCGGCGTATCCGATTCCACTCTTAAAAAATACGGTGCCGTCAGTATGCAAACAGCCGCCGAGATGGCGCGTGGGATAAAGCTACTCAGTGATGCGGATATCGGCATTTCTGCTACAGGTGTTGCGGGACCGAATGGTAGTGAGCATAAACCGGTCGGTACTGTTTATATATCCCTTACCGATGGACGAAAAAATTGGGTTATTGACCTAAATTTAGATAATTCCCTTTCCCGCGATGAAATACGCCGCAAAACCACCTTCGCTTGTCTTGATTTGTTGCGCAGATATTTGTTATGTTTACCTGATGTTTTGCCCGATGGTGCCGATGTTAATTCACCCTTATTCCTATTGTACGAACAACCCCATTTTGAACCGCAACTAGAATATGTATCTAAAATTTCGGAAGACGGCGACGTACTGCCTATTGAAGAAATTGGTTTTACTGTTAATGAAGAATTTCCTTTTGATGAAGAGGTAACTACTACCGAATACAAAAAGACATTTGAGTTCAATTTAGATACCAAATCTGTTATTGATAGAACAAAAAACTTTTTAATTACCACCTACAAAAAATACAAAGAGATATTAAAAGATGCCGATAAGAAGAAAAAACTTACTGTTAATTTGGTTTCCTACGCTATTATCGCATCCATTATAATTGGTTCCTTCTCCGTTTATTCGTATTTTAATGCGTCTAATAAAAATCGGGCAATCATTGATACTTTACGAGCAAAATGGAATTTTACAAGCAATGTTGACCTTAATGGTCACTATACCGATTTCAATAATTTCTCAAAGATAAACAGTGATATTAACGGTTGGATAACTGTGGGTAATAATCAGGTTAATCTTCCCGTTTGTCAAACGCTTCGCGGCGATTATTATAAAAAACACAATTATAAAAAACGTTTAAGTTCATACGGTGCTCTATATTTCAAGGGTAATATAAATCAAACCGACAATACTAAGTTTAAAAACACCGTTATTTACGGAAATTCTCCCGCCGACAGTTCTATGTTTGCACCGCTTAAAAACTATCGTTCGTTAGAATTCTTGAAGAATAATGCCAATATTGAACTTGTTACTAAATATTCACATTGTTTATATCAAGTATTTGCAGTTATGATAATTGATAGCAACAACACCAACGATTTCAACTGTACTACTACCGATTTCACCTACTCGGATGACTTTAATGAATGGATCGACGAAGCATATATCCGCAGTCTATACAAGTTGACCAAACCGCTACCCGATAATTTCCAAACCATTACGCTTATCACTGATACCGATGAATTTGACGGCGCAAAACTTGTTGTAATTGGCTACTCGGTAAACAAGTTTGACGAATCATATCCGTCTACCCTTGAAGTTAACCCGTCTCCTTATTATCCTGATGCTTGGTATTCCGCTCACTCATCGGTTAACCCGTATGAAAATTCTAAGCCAACTGCATCCCTGCCATCAGCCACACCAGATGACCCATCGTTTATTATTTACCCGGACAATAGCAATGACACATTAGGCGACACATCAAGTGATACTGCTTTTGATACCACAAGCGATACTGCTAATGATACTTTATGACGGAGGATTTTTAGATGATTAACTTAAAAACCGAGATTATCTATTTTAAATGTAATAACGATTTTGAATTTGAGTTTAATCTCAATACGGCTCTGCAGATACGTCTCTTTACCGAATGCCCCGCTAATGGAAAAGCGCTTTTAGGAGCACTATCTTTAGCTGTTTCACGAAGCCGCGCGATAATTATAACTTCAAAATTTGATGAAGAACTCATTATAAAACTTGCAGGTGCCATCGGTTTTACAACCGAAACCATTGACCCCGATGAATACGGAATTTCCAAAATGGACACCGATAAATTAATAACGGGTGGCGTACCGTTGGTTACAAGCGATGGTGTTTATGCAGGTATGATTTTGGAGAGCGGTCCCCAGTCACTCATTATTATCACTAACGAACGCGCAATTCGCAAAAAATTAATGAATGAACTAGTACACGGGTATTTGAATAATATCGCCGTTACCGACGTTAATTCAAAACCTATCGTTGCTAATAATACAAATAATGACTATACGCGGGAAAGTACAACTGATGAGGTTACGGAAACCGTAACTGAAGATGTTACGGTTGATACAAATAACGACGATAGTATAGTTGAAGCAGCCGACAACATAATCATAGAATCTTTTGATGAAGAAATTGAAGAAATACCCTCCAAAACCATTGACGAATCGATGGAAGATAACTCCATTGTCGACGACGATATAACCGAAGAGTCCATCATTTTTGACTTTGAGAACGATATTGAACCGACCGACAAAACACCCTCACCTAAGAAAAAAGGAGCCATTGACATATTTACAGCGATTTTGGCGGTAATTTTGTTCTTGCTAGTCGCTTTTATAGTTTATTCTTTAATTATTGACCCTTTTCTTAACAACATTTCGATTGAAGAAAACTTTAAACATATTTGGGGATTCTTGTTTGAATAAAAGAATAGCACCGATGTAAACCATCGGTGCTGTTTTTTTATTGTGAGTTATTTGATCCTACAGTTATATTGGCGTAATAATATTTGCCCGCGCGATAAATCTTCACCCTGACCTTTTCGCCCGGTTTTGAATTAGCAACCGCATCGTTAAGCTTTGAATATTCGCTGATAACAATATCGCCATACTGGGTTATAATATCACCGCTACGTATACCGCTTTCGTATGCTGGTCCGCCGTTCATAACACTTTTAACAACTGCCCCCACGGGATAGCCCAACCGCTCAAGAATATCGGCGGTATATTTTTCATTAATCGTAACACCGATATAGGGATTGGGGTCATACTGGCGTGAAATGATTTTATCGCAAACATCCGTCACAGTATCTATCGGTATTGCAAAGCCCATACCTTCATATTCGGTTGCAGCGATTTTAGAACTGTTAATGCCTATCAGTTGGCCTTTAGTGTTAACAAGTGCGCCGCCCGAATTACCCGGATTAATGGCGGCATCGGTCTGAATCAAATTTACATTATCCTCGGAGGAACTATCGGATACCACACGATTGAGTCCGCTTATGATTCCGTAGGTAACAGAACCCATAAATTCGAGTCCACCAGGACTGCCTATTGCGGCAACATACTGCCCCACCTTAACTTCATCTATATCACCGATATCAACCTTTGGCAAATTGGTTGCATTGATTTTAATTACCGCTAAATCGTGGGTTATATTGTAACCAACAACCGTCGCTTCGTAAGCTTTATCTGTATTTTCAGTTAGATACACTTCTATTTTCGAAGATGACGACGAAAGAGTGCTTTCTATAACGTGATAATTAGTAATAATATATCCGTCGGTCGAATAAATAACGCCTGAACCTGTGCCTGTTGATTCGGTGCTACCGCCAAAAAAGCTATTTATTGCTGCAGATGTTGCGATACCGACAACGCTCGGCGTCACCTTTTGGGCAACCGCCTGAATTACACTTTCGGCAGTTTCATTAACATTTATATTTGTTATGTTTTGCGTAGCGCCGTTATCGGTCTGCTCGGTATATGAAGTGCCACTTTGTGAATTCTTGTAATTAATAATTACTCCCGCCGCCGATGTAGCGCCGATAACCGCCGCTAAGACTGCACAGATAATAACCGTTAATAAGCTATATTTGTTATTTTTTTCTTTTTTAATACGCTTAGGTTTAAATTCAGGATACTCATCGTTTCCGAAGGTTTGATTGTTAAAATCGAAATTGTTATAATCCATAATATTCCCTTTCATGCTTAATTGCTAAGATTATATAGGTAAAATATGAACTTAAAATTAATAAAAATAATTAATTTTTAAAACTTTCTACGTTTGATTTTCACATATGGTGCTACATCGTTAGTCGAGTTTTTCGAACGTATATCATTAATAAATGTATATATCACATATCCCGCAACAATTATAAAAAGAATAATGCAAAGCGAAATTATAACCGCAATAATAGTATCTCCAAAATTTTTCCAACTAAAACCTGTGTTATCTGAAATGTTAAATTCTTCAAAAACTTTGTTCACAATTTCGGAACTTTCGGAAGCAATTGCTGAATCCTTAAATGTAAAACTTAAAGAATACATAACTGAGTTTTTGACAGTTAAAAACTGCGTTCCGTAAAAGCTTCCGCCCCTGTCCTCAGAATCGATATTCACAACAAAAAATCTACCGCCGTTTCTTTCATAAACGGTATAACTTTTTTCCTGTAAAATCCTATCGGCAACAGTTTTAAGAGAACTGTTATCAAGGAAATTCAAATCGTTTATATTTTTTGAAAACTCACTGGATACGCATTTTAAAACAATTTCACTGCCGTCAGTTTTATTAATTGCATAAAAGACGATATTATTGTTTTTTAAATAATCTTTAAAACCGGCTGCGGTATAGTTGATCTTTTGTAAAAAATCCTGGTTAGCTTTTACATTGTCCGCATTTATTATCGTATATTGCTCGGGCACATTTATAGAAAAACAATTTTCACTATCAGAGTACGCTGCTGCAGGTAGCGAAAAAATGCCAACGAGTATACAAAGAACGGATAAAAGCGTGAATAATCTTCTTTTCAAATCTTTTCCCCAATTCGTTTTACGACTGTTTTTTAGCCGCATTTAGTGTGTTTTGCATAAGCATTGCGATGGTCATCGGTCCAACACCGCCTGGAACGGGTGTTATAGCAGAGGCAACTTCTGACACAGTCGCAAAATCAACATCACCGCAAAGTTTACCGTTTTCATCTCTATCCATACCAACGTCGATTACAACGGCACCCGGTTTAATCATATCGGCTGTTACAAATTTCGCCTTACCTATGGCAACTACTAAAACATCAGCTCTGCGGCAGATTTCAGCTAAATTTTTAGTTTTTGAATGGCAAACCGTAACCGTTGCATGACTATGTAACAAGAGCATAGCCATCGGCTTACCAACAATATTTGACCTGCCGAGAACTACACACTCTTTCCCGGTTACGTCAATATTCTCATATTTAAGCATTTCCATAACACCTGCCGGTGTGCAGGGCAAGAAATCATAATCACCTATCATAATTTTGCCGACATTAACAGGGTGAAATGCATCAACATCCTTCTCTGCGACAATGTTTTCGATAATAAGTTTTTCATCCAAGTGTTTGGGCAACGGTAATTGACAAAGTATACCGTTAACTGTTTTATCATTATTCAGTCTATGTATCAATTCCAGCAATTCTTGGTTTGTTGTACTTTCGGGTAATGCAAATTTTAAAGATTTAATGCCAAGCGCTTCGCACGCTTTTTCTTTATTTGCAACGTAAACCTTCGATGCGGGGTCTTCCCCCACTATAATTACAGCAAGGCAAACGTCTTTACCTTCTTTTTTAAATTCTTCAACCTCTTTTGCAATTCGGTTTTTTACAAAAGACGAAATTTCTTTTCCGTCAATTATCTTTGCCATCTTCAACTACATCCTTTATAATAATTTTTTCCTGGTTTTCGGCAAACATAGGTACGTACTTTGGTGGCTTCGTATTGACTTTTTTCAAAATGCAAATTAAGGTTATTGCAGATGCTATACAAAGCAAGAACGACAAAAGTGACGATACCGGAATTTTACCAATGGTAAGTGTATAAATAGAAGGGCGCAACAGTTCTAAAAATCCCCTGCCAAAGCCATACCAAATGCCGTAAAGCAAGGCGTTTTGACCTTTAAATTTACGTTGTTTTGCAAAATGTGTTATAAGGAAAAAACCTGCAACGCACCATACGAATTCATATAGGAACAACGGGTGCACAAGCCCTGTGCCCATTTCGCTTACAGTACGATTACTCATCATTCCCCACCAGTTACTACCGGTAAAAACACCATACACCTCTTGATTAAAGAAGTTACCCCAACGTCCAATTCCCTGTGCAAGTAAAAAGCAAACCGCGGCGATATCAAACATATCAAGCACGTTAACTTTACATATTTTACACATTACGAAACCACAAGCAAAGGCACCAATTACTCCTCCGTAAATGGCAAGTCCCGAAAAACCGCCGCCGTCAAAACCAAAGAACTCTGATATACTTCCGAGTTTCTCACCATCAAAAATTACATAATAAAGTCGTGCGCAAAGTATTGCAATCGGGGTTGTAACAAGCGCTACGTCCAACATTTTATCGGTATTAAGTTCATATTGTTTTGCCTTCACCATAGCATAGATAACAACCGTTAAAAAAGCCAACGCTATAATTATGCCGTACCAATAAATATCCCAGCCATCTCCTATAGGTAAAGTAAAGGCAACGGGATTAATATCAAAAGGAATACCGAAAATAATGCCGCTATACATAATTTAACACTCCCTTTATCTCGGTAAAATAACTGATAACACAGTATTTCCATCTACCAAAGCATCAAGATATTTCTCAACGTCCTTCTCGGTTAAATTCTTAATAATTTCAATCTCATCAAATGAATTGTAATCGCACACTGCCGAATCAATAAATGACATAACAATATCTTCAACACTATTATACCGTTTGACCACTCCGCCATATATATCACGCTTTACGGCTTCAAAGCATGTTCTATCTATTCCGTGCTTTTTAAGCCGAGCGATTTCTTCTTTTATATATTCGGATACACGTCTCGGGTCTGCAGACTCACCGTCAAAAAGCAATGCGGCATATCCGCGACCTGTAAAGAACTCACCATCAAACTCATCATTTATAAGTTTTTCTTCAGTAAGCTTTTTATAAAGCGGGGTTATATCGCTTGAAATCAATTTTAACAGCACGTCAAAACAAACCGTATCATAAAGTGACGGCTCGCGACCGAGCGATAATTTATAGCCAAAGCAAAAAAGCGGCATAGCAACATCCAACTTTTTTTCTATATAACTTTTCACTACCGTCTGGGGCTCATCAGGTAAAATACGCTCAATTTTTACGGGTGTATTGCTCTTTATCGCTGTGTTTATTTTCTGCAAAGCTTTTTTTGTATCTAAGTTACCCGCAATACATATAAACATATTTGAGGGGCTATAGAAGGTGTTGTAGCACTCGTAAAGCAGTTTATCATCAATTTGTGCTATTGATTCAACAGTACCCGCAATATCAATTTTTACAGGGTTGTTATGATACATAGCACGTAAAGTGTTAAACAAAACACACCACGACGGACTATCATCATACATCCTGATTTCCTGCCCTATAATTCCCTGTTCTTTTTCTACTGTGGCAGCGGTAAAATACGGACTTTGCACAAATCCTAACAATATATCTAAATTTTCATAAAACATACTGCTACAAGAGAAAAGATAGCATGTTCTATCAAATGAGGTAAATGCGTTTGCATAGGCGCCCGTTTTGGCGTACTTTGAAAATGCATCGCCATCTTCACTTTCAAACAATTTATGCTCTAAAAAGTGTGCTATACCTTCTGGTACGGTAACGGTATTGCCACCATTTAAGGAAAAAGCAGTATCGATAGAACCATATTTTGTGCCAAAAACGGTGTAAACTGTATTAAATTCGGGTTTTTCCATAATATAAATTTTAAGCCCGTTATCTAAAACCGTCAGCGAATAGTTCTCTTTTATGATATCGTTTTTATAAATTTGTGTATTCATCTATTCGCCCTCCCGTCCTAAAAGCATAAATACGGTATTGAGTTTAATACCTTTTGCAGCCGCAATAACTTCATCTAAGTTTAAATCGTTAATAATTTTTCCAACCTCTTCGGGCGTTTTAATGCTGTCAGTGAAAATATTGCTACAATACCAACTATCAAGCGCCGCCAAACTATCATACGAAGAATTAAGCGAATTTAATATATTTTTCTTAGATGCGGCAAGAACCGAAGCGTTAAATTCACCGTTTTGAACCAATTTTAACTGATTTAAAATCTCGTCTTTAGCTATCTCGGCATTGGCAAACTCAACGCCCGAATCAACCATAATGTAACCTTTGTTTTTATTGGCAGAGGCCGAGCAGTAGTAACACAAACTGAGTTTTTCGCGAACGTTCGCAAAAAGCCCAGAATAAGTGCCACCGCCGAAAATGTCAGTTGCAACGGTTAGAGCATATGCATCGTTTCCCCAAATTTCACTGGAAAATCCCATAACAAGTTTTCCCTGAGCAACATCAAGTCGTTCGGTAACCCGTTTTACCTGTTCACGTTTTTTAAGTGCGGTTAAGGATTTATAATCGGTATTTACCTCTCTCGAATATTTTGAGAATTTTTCCGATACACGCTCAAAAAAACCATCAGGTAAAGTTTTGCCCACCAGTTGAACACGAACAAAAGCTGCACTTAACATATGTTTCCAAGCATCATACAAGCACTTACCGTCAACCTTATCTAAAAGCTCGGTTGTGCCATAAACCGATGTTGCGTATGCGGTACCTTCAAACATTTCAGCAATAAGTTTTTTTCGAGCATACAAACGTTTATCGTTAATTTCGCCTAAAATATGCTCACGTGCTTTTCTCTTTTCACGCTCAACGTCATCAGCAAAAAATTCACCATTTTGAACTCTTGGCTCAAATATCAAATCCATCAAAAGCTCGGTTGCTTTTTCGATAACGGGCGCACCGTCAAGCGAAAATTCATCATTAATAACCGAGATGGCAATTTTAATTAACTGCGCATTACCGATTTTGCTTACCGACACACTCAGCCCCGCGCCGTAAAGCATATTAAGCGCCATATTAAGCTCGGTAAACGTTTTATATTTATCGGAACAAGAAGTTAACACGTATGGTAATAGCGCGTTTTTTGATACATCCTCCGCGGATAACGGTAAATAAAAATTAAAGGACACAAGAGTTGTATTAAAACGGTCGTTTTCAATAAACAAGCCATCAACCCCATGAGCTAAAAAAACAGGTTTCATTAATTGCCTCCAAAAATAACTTTAATTTTTTGTATTATACCACACTTTATAATTATTCTCTACTATATTTTGTAAACTTTTTATATCCAGTTAAAATATTGTTAATAAGTTTGGCTTAATATAATATTATATAATTATTGTGGAGAAAAACATGAAACATAAACAACACCGACTGCCCATTAGGATAATAATTACCGCCATAATTCTTATTTTCGAAATTTGTCTACTTGTCCTGACCGTCACTCGCCTGTCTGAACAACGCGTATGGATATATTCCGCAGCGGAGATTATAAGCATTTTAACGGTCTTTTCAATTGTAAACAATCGCAGTAATTCCAGTTATAAAATTATGTGGATAATTTTTATACTTTTAGTACCGCTATTTGGCGTTATAACCTATATGCTTTGGGGCGGCGGAAGAGTTTTTCCGCATATTAGGCGCAAACTAAACAGAGCAGCAAACAAATATCGTGCGCATTTACTTGAAGATACAAAAACATTGTCACGTCTTAATTACAATGATATGATACACTCACGCCAGGCAGAGTTTATACGACGTGAAGCCGAAGTCCCCGTTTACGATGGAACTGAAAGTGAGTTCTTCGCACCAGGAGAAAAGTTGATGCCCAAATTACTCGAAGAACTGAAACGAGCAAAAAAATATATTTACATCGAATTTTTTATCCTTGCTGAAGGCACAATGTGGGATGAAATTTTTGAAATCCTAAAAGATAAAGCAAAATGCGGTATAGAAATTAAGATAATTTTTGATGATTTCGGTTCTATAAAAAACCATAGTAAAAACTTCGTAAAAAATTTGCGTTCATATGGCATTGAAGTATCAAGTTTCAATCCCATAGTACCATCAATCAATATCTTTATGAACAACCGCGACCACCGAAAAATAATAATAATTGACGGGGAAACTGCATTTACGGGCGGTATAAACATTGCAGATGAGTATATTAATCGTAGAGAACGTTTTGGTTATTGGATGGATTCGGCAATTATGATCAAGGGTGCGGCTGTTGAAAGCTTTATATACATGTTCGCAACAATGTGGGAGTTTACAACGGGTAAAGAGATTGATTTTATAACACACAAATCAGACAAAAGGCAAAGAAATGACGGGTTTTACATCCCCTATCCCGATGACCCGCTAGGTGACAAAAATCCCGCCGCAGGTGTTTATTTACAAATTTTAAATAACGCACAAAAATACGTATATATCGCAACTCCGTATCTAATACTTGATTCACATTTATCGGGCAGCTTATGCCTTGCAGCAAAATCAGGGGTTGAGGTTAAGATTGTTACCCCGTCGGTGCCTGATAAGTGGTATGTCCACCCCGTAACGCAATACTATTACAGTGAACTGTTAGCAGCGGGTGTGAATATTTACGAATACTCTCCCGGTTTTATTCACTCAAAAATTTTTATATCGGACGACAGCGTTGCTACTGTTGGCACCATCAACACCGATTACCGCAGCTTGTATTTGCACTTTGAGTGCGGCGTATGGATGTGCGGCAGTAAAACCATTAAGGATATTAAAGAGAATTTTGAAGAGATATTGGCAGTTTCCAAAAAGATTGACCCTAACGAATGGAAAAAAAGGCCTTTGTGGCAAAAATTGAAGCAAAACGTGTTACATTTATTTGCACCTTTTATGTAATTGACTTTTTGATAATAATATTGTATAATAAATGAAAGAAAGGTGGTATTTTGTATGAAAGCTAAACATATTTTAACTGCCATAGCCGTGATTATCGGCATTGTTACTATGGCTGCAGGCGTTGCAGTTCTTATTGACCGCTATTTAAAGAAAAATGACGACTGTATTGATGGTTATATTGAGTGTGACTGCACTCCAGATGAAATCGCCGATTAATCTTTTAAAAGCGCCTGACTGTTTGGGCGCTTTTATTATATTCAAAAAATCGGTGTTTTTTGTTTGTTTTGCCTACATTTATTTTATTTTTTCAATAATAAATGCTAATTTTTATGCAAATGTAATAAAAAATCGATAAATTTTAGTTGTTGTACCTACTTGAAAAGCTGCGTGGAATATTGTATTATTAATTAGGTATAATAATTTATAATAAATATGATTTAACACAATTAAATAAACTTTTGCAAGGAGAGGTTTTAATGGCTACCGAATATACCGCAAAAAAAATGGCGGATTTGATTGAACGAAAATTATCCCACAACTTTGGTATTGATCCCGCGCAGGCATCAGATGAATTTTTCTATAAAGCAACGGCTTTAGTGCTTCTTGATATATTGGCAGAGCGTAGGACTGCTTTCAAAAAAGCCACCGCTAAACAGCAGGCGAAAACTGTATACTATTTGAGTATGGAATTCCTTATGGGCCGTTCTCTTAAAAATAATCTCTTCAACTTAAATCTTGAAAGTACAGTTTCAAAAGCACTTAAAAAGTTTAATGTTAAACTCGAAAATCTTTACGAATTAGAGCCAGATGCCGGACTTGGCAACGGTGGTTTGGGACGTCTTGCTGCATGTTTTTTGGATGCCTTATCCAGTGGCAACTACCCCGCAATGGGCTACTGCATTAAATATGAGTTTGGTATTTTCCGTCAAAGAATCGTTGACGGTTGGCAAACCGAAATGCCTGATTTCTGGTTGCCGGGCGGCAGTGTATGGCTTGAGCCGCGCCCTGCTTCAGCGGTTGACGTTAAGTTTGACGGTCACGTTAATGAGTGGTGGGACGGTAATCACCACAATATACAGCATGAAGGATATACCACAGTTAGAGCGATGCCCTATGACCTGATGGCACCCGGCAAAAACGGTGAGACCGTAAATGTGTTACGCCTTTGGAGCGCTGAATATCAAGATATAAATATGTCGGCATTTAATCAGGGTGATTATGTAAAAGCACTTGAAGAAAAGGCAAACACCGAAGTTATCAGCAAAGTATTATACCCTGAAGATAATCATTTAGAGGGTAAATCTCTTCGTCTTCGTCAGCAATATTTTCTTGTGTCCGCTTCGGTTCAGGATATTCTCAACCGCCATATCCGCGTTTATAATACGCTCGAGAATTTATCTGATAAGGTTGCCATCCACATTAACGATACCCATCCCACTCTATGCATACCCGAGCTTATGAGATTTTTACTTGATGAGTGCGGATATTCCTGGGAAAAAGCTTGGGGAATTGTCACAAAAACCGTGGCATACACCAACCATACCGTTATGGCTGAAGCGCTTGAGTGTTGGTCGGAAGATTTGTTCCAGCGTCGTCTGCCGCGTATTTATCAAATTGTCAAAGAAATTGACCGCCGTTTCCGCAATGAATTAATGACGCTGACTGGCGACTTTGCTATAACCGAACGCAATGCAATTATACAAAACGGTATGATTCATATGGCTAATCTTTGCGTAGCGGCTTCTCACAGTGTCAATGGTGTTTCACGCTTACACAGTAATATCCTTAAAGATTCACTCTTTAACGATTACTATAAGATGACACCTGAAAAATTCAAAAATGTTACTAACGGTATAGCTCATCGTCGTTGGCTTTGTCAAGCAAATCCCAAACTTACTGCATATCTTACCGAACTTATCGGTGACGGATTTATAAGTGATGCAGCTCAACTTGCTGAACTCGAAAAATTCAAGGGTGATAAAGCCGTTTTGACACGCCTTGACGAAATCAAACGCGGTAATAAAGAGCGGTTATCAAATCACATTAAGAATAATTTCGGTATACTGGTTGACCCGGATTCTATGTTTGATATGCAGGTTAAACGTTTGCACGAGTACAAGCGTCAGCACCTTAATCTGATGCATATTATATCAGAATATCTGTATCTTAAAGAAAACCCAAATGCTGATTTTGTTCCTAAAACCTATATTTTCGGTGCTAAAGCGGCTCCTGGTTACTACCTTGCCAAGCAAATAATTTTCCTTATAAACCAGTTTGCCAAGTTAATCAAATCCGACCGCACAATTAATGACAAATTAAAGGTTGTTTTCCTTGAAGACTATCGCGTATCTTTAGCAGAAATTATGATTCCCGCCGCAAACATTAGTGAACAAATTTCTTTGGCTTCCACCGAAGCCAGCGGCACCGGTAATATGAAACTCATGATGAACGGCGCTATCACTCTCGGCACTGAAGACGGTGCTAACGTTGAGATTCACGAAGCTGTTGGTGACGATAACATTATCATCTTCGGAATGGATACTCCTGAAGTTATGCGTCTTAAAAAAGCGGGTTATTCTCCAAACCGCTATTATGAAAATAATCCAACGCTTAAAAGCGTTGTCGATTTTATCAGCAAAGGTATTGGCGGACAGAGCTTTGATGCCATTTATAAGGCAATAACAACGGTTGACTCTTATATGGCTATGGCCGATTTTGCCGATTATTGCCGTGCGCACGATACCGCTGATATGCTTTATAGAGATAAGTTTAATTGGAACGATATGTCGCTTATGAATATTGCTAAATCGGGAATTTTCTCTGCTGATCGTTCTATAAATGATTACGCTAACGATATATGGAACATTAAACCCATAAAATAGAAGGAATTAATATGAATTATTATCCCTTTGACTCTCGCAATCCACTATACCGTTCACACATTGGAGCTGTGGCTTCGGGCGACCGCCTGAAGCTACGGCTTTTACTGCATGATGATGCTTTATGTACTAATGCATTTTTAATTATAAGAAACGACAAAAACGGACAAGTAAGTGAAATCCCGCTCTTCCCTGCCGATTATTTTGAAGATTATAGATTTTGGGACTGCGAGATATCTCTTAATACGGGGCTATATTGGTATTCATTTAAATATACCAGTGCCTACGGTGAATTCAAGGTCACCAAATGTTCGCATTCCATTGGTTATGTTTCAAGTGACGGCGGCGAGTGGCAGCAAACTGTTTACGACAGTAATTTCAAAACTCCCGAGTGGTTGGAAGGCGGTGTAATTTATCAAATCTTTCCTGACCGCTTTTATAATTCAGGAAAAACAAAAAGAAACGTGCCTGATGACCGCTGTATCGTGAGTGATATGAGCAAAACCCCCGAATACCGCCAAAAGAACGGCACTTGTTCGCTTGGTAATGACTATTACGGCGGAGACCTACAAGGCATAACCGATAAACTCCCATACATTGCAAAACTCGGCGTGAATTGCATTTATCTTAACCCTATTTTTGAAGCGCATTCTAATCATCGATACAACACCGCTGATTATAAAAAAATTGATTCCTTACTTGGCACCGCTAATGACCTTAAAAAATTATGCGAAGCCGCAAGAAAACTTAATATCCGCATAATCCTTGACGGCGTTTTTTCCCACACAGGAGAAGATAGTGTTTATTTCAATAAGTATGGCAGATATAAAACACTCGGTGCCTATAATTCACAAAAATCAAAGTATTTCAACTGGTTTAATTTTAAAAACTGGCCCGATGATTATGTTTCTTGGTGGGGCATCAAATCTCTGCCTGAAACTTGTGAAAACGATAAAGACTTTTGCGAGTTTATAACGGGTGAGAACGGTGTTATTAAGCATTGGATGAAATACGGTATTTCGGGGTGGCGGCTTGATGTTGCAGATGAACTGCCCGATGAGTTCCTAAAAAAAATCCGTACATCACTAAAAGAAGAAAAGCACGATGCCTATTTGTTGGGGGAAGTATGGGAAGACGCTTCCCACAAAGTAAGCTATGATAAGCGACGTGAATTTTTACTGGGCGCTGAGCTCGATTCGGTAATGAACTACCCGTTCGCAAATGCTATCGTAAATTTCTTTAAAACCGGCGATGCAGTTGGTTTAGTGGACACAGTGGTTGAGATTACCGAAAACTACCCCGCCCCCGCTATAAAAACACTTATGAATCATTTAAGCACACACGATACAGTCCGTATAATCACAAAATTATCCGATAGTTTTGTGGATGGTCAAAGTAGAGAGTGGCAATCTAAACAACAGCTTTGTGGTATAGATCTTAAAACCGCCGCCAACCGCGTAGCTGCTGCTGCAGCAATACAGTTTACCCTTCCTGGAATTCCTTCAATTTTTTACGGTGATGAGATTGGGATGCAGGGCTACGGCGACCCGTTTTGCCGCGCATACTTCCCGTGGGATAATATAAATGAAAATTTGCTCGCCGTTTACCGAAAACTCGGAAAGTTAAGACAGACTACTTCCTGCCTTAAGAACGCGGAATTTATCCCCGTTCACTCTAACAACGGATATATTGTGTTTATGCGCCGCGATGAAAAGGATGCTATTGTTACCGCAGTTAATGTAAACAAACAAGAAGTATGGGCGGAAATGCCAAACGAATTTAAGGTAAACCCCGAAATTATTTTTGGCGAAGCACCAAACTGTGACGGATGGATCAAAATCCCCCCCGAATCATTTGGTATTTATAAAATCAGTTTCAAATAGTCGCCGAAAATTTACAAAACTTGTTTTATTTTCCTATAATATTTCATTTATCGCTTCACAAAATATAACTACAAACGCAAAATATTTTTTGATAAGAGGAGTGAAATAAAAATGGCAAAGCACGTAGTTCCTGAAGCTAAAGATGCTCTCAACCGCTTCAAGATGGAAGCTGCTAACGAGGTTGGTGTAAACCTCAAGCAAGGTTACAACGGCGACTTAACCGCTAAGCAGGCCGGTTCTATCGGTGGTCAGATGGTTAAAAAGATGATCGAATCTTACGAGAACAGCATGAAATAAATTAAGCACTTTTAAAAAGCGGGGCGGTATATATCGCCTCGCTTTTTATTGACTAAACGCCTCATTATTGGTATAATGTTTGCATTGGAGGGGAGAACTTTGAAGATACTAATTTTAAGCGGTAATACTGGCGGTGGACACAACTCTTGCGCTAACGCTTTGGTTGAGCGTTTCAATGAAACACATATAACCGAAGTTCGTGACTGCCTATCTTTTATATCCCCTACACTTTCAAAAATCGTATCAACCGGCCACACTATTGCCTACCGTTATACTCCGGTTCTATTCAACTTGGGCTATAATTTTTTCGAGAAACACTCGGGCATCTATTCGGGTGGTGGTTTTATTACAAAGTTGTTTTGGACCGGCGGTGAAAAATTAGCCGAATATATTAATAAATGTAAATTTGATACCGTTGTTTGCACACACGCTTTTGCGGCTTACTTGCTAGGATGTGCAACAGAACATATTACCGTAAAAATCAAAACTGCTTTTGTGGCTACCGATTTTACCTGCAGTCCCACAGCTGAGAACGGCAATACTGATTTACTGTTTATTCCGCATGAACAGTTAATTAACGATTTCTCCTCACAAGGTTTGGACAGTGATAAAATGGTAGCTTGCGGCATACCGGTTAGAAAAGCTTTCTATGATTTTTGCGACAAAGACACAGCAAAGAAACAACTGGGCATTAACCCAAAACACCAACACTTACTTATTATGTGTGGCAGTATGGGTTGCGGACCTATAACACTTATTACGCTTAAATTAGCGAAAAAAATAGACTCAAACACTGAAATAACAATTATTTGCGGCAGTAATAAGTCATTAAAACGTCGGCTAATGATAGCACACTGTAACAACAAAAATATACACATATGCGGTTTTATAAAAAATATACCGCTGTATATGGATAGTGCTGACGTATATATGACTAAACCCGGCGGGATCAGTATTTCAGAAGGTACAGTAAAAAAACTACCGATGGTTTTATTACCATCGGTTGGTGGATGCGAAAATTATAATGTGCAATTTTTTAAAGTAAACTCTGCCGCATTAAGCAGCAAAAAGCATTCTGAAATTGCCGAGCATTGTATTCGCTTATTAAAAAGCGAAGAACTACGCGACAAACTTATCAATAATTTATCAAAACTACATATTGATAACGCCACAAATATAATTTTCGATACGTTAACAAAATAAAAATTACCAACTCAGGTTTTGCATAATCGAATCCTTTTAGTTAAAACTAATACCACAAAGGAGTTGAAATTATGTTAGACCGAATTTGCCTAATTCTTACAATAATCGGCGCACTTAACTGGGGTAGCATCGGTATTTTCCAATTAGACCTTGTTGCCTGGATTTTCGGCGGAAGTGATGCATTGCTTGCAAGAATTATCTATACTGTGATTGCCCTTGCTGGTATTTGGTGCATATCTCTTCTGTTTAGAGAGAGAAATGAAGTCATTGCAAAAGATTAATTTTTCCGCTATATCGGTGGAATCAATAAAAAATCGCCCAACATATGTTGAGCGATTTTTTATTATGAATTATTCTTCAGTAGATTCTTGAATAACCTCTTGAGTAACTTCTTCAGAAATTGCTTCTACGGTTTCTTCTTCATTTCCTTCTTTTGCTTCTTCGGGAAGCAAAGCGCGGATTGAAAGACTAACGCGTTTTTTATCGTTATCAATAGCAATAATCTTTGCCTCAACTTCTTGACCAACCTTAAGTTCATCCTGTGGTTTTGCAACGTGTTTATTGGCAATCTGAGAGATATGGATAAGTCCATCAACACCAGGGATAATTCTTGCAAATGCGCCGTAAGCAGTTAAACTAACGATAGTAACCTTTACAACCGAATCAACGGCATAAGTGTTATTAAAGATAGTCCAAGGATTTTCTTCTTCCTTTTTATAACCGAGCGAAATCTTTTTCTTCTCGGTATCAAGATCTTTTACATATACTTCAACGGTATCACCAACGAGAACAACCTCAGAAGGATTCTTAATTCTCTGCCAAGAAAGTTCGGAGATATGAATCATACCGTCAACACCGCCGATATCTACGAAAGCACCGTAGCTTGTAAGCGATTTAACAATACCTGTAAACCTATCGCCTACTGCAATAGTTTCCCAGATTTTAGACTGGGCGGCTTTTCTTTCTTCACGAAGGACTACGCGGATAGAACCAATAGCCCTACGACCACGACCGATTTCAATAATTTTGAATGATACTTCTTTACCCTTTAGCTCTTCAAGAGATTCACCACGGGTTGCAGTTGCTTGCGATGCAGGAATAAATACTCTGACACCGAAAGCGGTGGCAACTACACCGCCTTTAATTATATCTTTAACTGTTCCGGTGATAATTTCACCCGAATCCTTAGCAGCAACTATTTTATCCCAGCCGGCAATTGCATCATAACGGCGCTTTGAGAGCATTGCTGTTCCTTCCTGGTCATTGATGCGCATAATAATTAAATTAAGCTCATCTCCTACCTTAACTTCCTCTACAAGATTAACGCCCGAATCAAAAGAATACTCATCCGCAGTTATGTAACCTGTAAGACCTCTACCGAAGTCCACCTGAATTTCAGCGGGTGATACGGCTAGAACTGTACCGATAACCTTCTGATCGCTTGTTAAATTGTTGAGAGACGCTTCGAATGCTTCTTCATCCGTCATTTCGTCAAAACTTTTTTGAACAGTTTCAAATACCTCCATCTGTTCATCTTCCGGTTTTAAAATTTCCGACATGGTTTTTATAGCCTCCTTTATTATGCGAGCAGGTGTAGATGCACCTGCTACAACGCCCACGCTTTTGGCACCTTTAAACCATTCCGCTTTAAGTTCATCAGCGGTCTCGATTAAAAATGTTTTTTCGCAATTAGCGGCACAAACCCCAAATAATTTTGAAGTGTTTGAACTGTGCCTGCCACCGATAACAACCATAAGGTCGTTTGTTCGGGAAAGCTCATCCGCTTCTTGCTGTCGCAAAGCAGTCGCATTACATATTGTATCAAAAATAAACGCATTTGTACACACTTTTTTTAAAAAAACACAACATTTTTTGAAGATTTTCTCATTAAAAGTGGTTTGAGAAACAACTGTGACGTCTTTTTCTGTCAAAAAAGGGTATTTTACCAATAAATCCGCCAATTCTTGCTCATCCGAAAAGGTGAAAACCGGTGTAGTCGCGTTTCCTACAATACCTATAACTTCACTATGTTTTTTGTCCCCCGCAATTAAAATTAGATGTCCCAATGCGGATGCTTCACTTACTATTTTGTGAATTTTGGAAACAAACGGACAGGTAGCGTCAACAACATTGACACTATTATTTTTTGCATCGTCCATCAGTGAACGCGGAACACCGTGTGAGCGGATGACCAACGTTTCATCGGGCTCTACTTCCTGCGGCGATTCAACCGTTTTTACTCCGCGACCTTCTAGTTCACCAACTAATTGAGGATTATGTATTATGGGGCCTAAGGTGCAAACCTTTTTATTATTATCCAGAAGTTCATACACAGTATTTACTGCACGGTTTACACCAAAGCAGAATCCTGCTGTTTTTGCCAATGTTATCTTCAAAGTTATATCTCCCAAAGCTTAGTGATATTTTCCATTATAATTCCCGTAACCCGTTTTATCTCGGTTTTGGAAATAGAATCAGTTTTTACAAATTCATTACCACTGATAAGCTCACCTATTCTTACCGATACCTTTTTAAACAAAATCGGTTTTTTAGAGTATCTAATAGCCACGGGCAGAATATTAGCCCCCGTATCAATAGCTAACATCGCAGCCCCTGCTTTTGCTCTGCCGGGTTTGCCCATAGGATTTCGAGTACCTTCTGGGAAAATTCCTAAAACACCGCCATTTTCAAGTATTTGCTCGGCGTGTTTCACCGCTGATACATCCCCTGCCCCGCGGTTTACGGGAAAGGCGCCAAACTTTTTGAAAAGCCACCCAAGAGGGCGAAACCTAAACAGTTCTTTTTTTGCCATAAAATTAATTTGATAGGGGCACATAACGGCTAAAAGAACGACATCGAGAAACGACTGATGGTTACAGCAAAGCATAAAATTGCCCGGCATTTGCGGTATATTTTCAAGCCCTAATACTTCATATTTAAAAAGCATACGAACAATAGGTTTTAAAACAGCAACAATAGTTTTATATAAACGGTTCATTACATTTTTTCCTTTATAATATTGTACAAAGTATCAACAGACCGCTCAAATTCAAAACCGGAAGTATCAACAATAACCGAATCTACGGCGGGCTTAAGGGGTGCTATCGGACGGTGGGAATCGTTATAATCGCGCACCTTCATATCTTCCAGCACCTCTTCGTAGGTTGCAACACTTCCACGTTCTTTGAGTTCAGCATAACGGCGATTAGCTCTGGTTTCCACCGTGGCAGTAAGGAAAATTTTAACAGAGGCCTCGGGTAATACAACAGTTCCTATATCTCTACCATCCATAATTACATTGTTTTCTCTCGCCAATTTACGCTGCATTTCAAGTAAAAACTCTCTCACCTGAGGTTTTGCCGATACGGCAGATGCCATCATAGAAGCTTCGGGTGTACGAATAAGCGACGATACATCTTCACCGTTTAAAAACACTCTTTGTTCACCATTAACAAATTTGATATCAATCTGAACTTTTTCAAGAATTGCCGGAATATCACACTCGAGCTTGGTATCGAATCCTTGACGTAAAAATTTAAGACCGATTGCGCGATAAAGCGCCCCTGTATCCACATAAATAAAGCCAAGTTTTTTAGCCAACTGCTTGGAAATTGTGCTTTTGCCGGCACCTGCCGGTCCATCAATTGCTACTGAAATCATTTTATACTACCTCCTGCTAAATTTCCTGTTGAAAACGCTATTTGAAGATTAAATCCTCCCGTATAGGCATCGACATCTATTACTTCACCTGCAAAATACAGCCCTTTTATTAATTTTGACTGCATATCCGACGGATTAATTTCTCTTGTACTAACACCCCCGCTTGTGATTATAGCTTCTTCAATATCACAAAACGCAATAGGATGCAGGGTGAATTCCTTTAAAATCTTGCAGAGTTTTGTACGCTGTTCTTTGGTTATCTGATTTACCTTTGTATCGCTCATAATACCACTTAAATTAACTATAACAGAAATTAATTTTTGCGGCAATAGTTTATTAAGCGCATTACCGAAATTTTTATTGGTATTTTCCGCAAAATCGCGTTGTAATCGTTTATCAAGTTGTTCGTAAGTTAACCCCGGTTTTAAATCAATTTTTAAAATATATGGTATTTTGCCGATTTTTCGCATATGCGCCGAGCCGCTTAGCACCAATGGACCGGATATGCCGAAATGAGTAAAAAGCATTTCGCCAAGTTCAAAAAAGACGGGTTTGCTTTTACCGTCTTCGAAAACCGACAGAGTAACATTTTTTAAACTAAGTCCCGCAAGATACGAACAAAATCCTTCGTGAATTTTAATCGGCACCAATGACGGCAATATTTCGGTGACGGTATGGCCGAGTTTTTTTGCTAAAACGTATCCATCCCCGTTTGAGCCCGTAGCAGAATACGATTTACCACCCGTCGCGATTATTACGGCGTCGGCAGGAAACTGTCTGCCGTCTTCCAAAATCACACCATTTACCGCGTTGTCGGTGATAAGTACATCCACTACTCTACCGCACACTATTCTTACACCGCTTTTTTTTGCAGCATTCCATAAAGCATCTACAATATCAACCGCCCTATCGGACACGGGGAAAACCCTATCTCCGCGCTCTGTTTTAAGTTTTACACCTTGGTTTTCAAAAAAAGCCATAGTATCGGCGGATGAAAAGGCGGAAAAAGCCGAATATAAAAATCTGCCGTTTTTGGTAGTATTGGCAATTAACGTATCAACATCACAATTGTTGGTAAGATTACATCTGCCTTTTCCGGTTATGAGCAGCTTACGGGCCGGTTTTTTGTTTTTCTCAATAACGGTAACGCTATGTCCATTCCCTGCGGCTTTTATAGCCGCCATAAGTCCTGCGGCACCGCCACCGATTATCAAAACTTTTTTCAACCCGATCACCACCTTTAATCATATCTAATTTATTTTAATACAAAGTTAACTAAAAGTAAAGAAAAACCGACGTTTAGACGTCGGTTTTAATGATTATTTTGCGTAATCAACTGCTCTGTTCTCACGGATAAGATTTACTTTAATCTGACCGGGATATTCAAGCTCATTTTCAATACGCTGAGCAATATCATGTGCGATAAGTACCATTTGGTCATCACTGATAACCTCGGGTTTAACAATAATACGCACTTCTCTACCTGCTTGAATGGCATAAGAGCGCTCAACGCCGTTAAAGGAATTGGCGATTTCCTCAAGTTTTTCAAGACGTTTGATATAGTTCTCAATATTTTCTCTGCGTGCTCCCGGACGTGATGCCGAAATGGCATCAGCTGCCTGAACTATACAAGCAATAACCGTTTTTGCTTCGATTTCACCGTGGTGAGCATGAATAGCGTGGATAACATCCTCGTTTTCCTTGTACTTTCTTGCCGCTTCAACACCGAGTTGGATATGAGAGCCCTCTTGCTCATGGTCAAGCGCTTTACCGATATCATGAAGTAATCCTGCCCTTTTTGCTAAGGTTACATTTGCACCGATTTCAGCCGCGATAAGACCTGATAAATGGCAAACCTCCAGCGAGTGATTAAGAACACTTTGACCATAACTTGTACGATATTTTAATTTACCGAGCAGCTTAACAAGTTCTGGATGCAGGTTATGAATACCTGCTTCGAGCATCACGCGCTCACCCTCTTGCTTTATAGTCGCATTAACTTCGGCAGTTGCCTTGTTAATCATCTCTTCAATTCTTGCGGGATGAATACGACCGTCAACAATTAGCTTTTCAAGTGTTAAACGCGCAATTTCTCGGCGCACAGGGTCAAAACAAGAAACAGTGATAGCTTCGGGGGTATCATCAATAATAAGGTCGGCACCCGTGGCAGTTTCAAGCGCACGAATATTGCGGCCTTCTCTACCAATAATGCGTCCCTTCATTTCGTCATTTGGCAACGCCACAACCGAAACGGTGATTTCGGAAGTATGGTCAGCCGCACATCGCTGGATTGCGTGACCGATAATTTCCCTTGCCACTTTTTCGGATTCTTCTTTTGTGTGCTTTTCAAATTCAAGAATTCTAACTGCTTTTTCGTGATTTAACTCACCGTCAAGCATACTGAGTAAAAAGTCCTTTGCCTCCTGCTTTGTAAATCCTGAAATTTTTTCAAGCATTTCGATCTGACTTTTCTTAATTCTCTCGCATTCTTCTTGTTTTTCTTCGATTTCTTTGACTTTGAGTGCTAATTTTTCTTCTTTTGCTTCTAAATTTTCAATCTTTTTATCAAGAGCTTCTTCCTTTTGCTGTAAACGATGCTCGCTGCGTTGTACATCACTGCGGCGTTCCTTAATATCGCGCTCCGCATCCTGCCTTAACTGATATACTTCATCCTTAGCTTCAATAAGAAGTTCTTTTTTCTTGGTTTCAGCATTCTTAATTGCATCGCCTAAAATACGACGTGCCTCATCCTTAGCAGTACCGAGTTCGGTACGGTCCGCCCTCTGCCTATATACAGAGCCAACAAAAAAACCAATAACGCCTAAAACTACGGCGATACTTCCACCAATGATATAGGGCATCATATACAATGCACCTCCTTATATAATATTACGGCTTAAAGCGGGGCCGTATTAACCCGGATAAATAAATTTCCCTTTCCCACCGTCGCCAAACCGAGTGCGAAATAGAAACGATAGTTTTATCTTTAGTATTTTACCACTATATTTATTATGTGTCAAGCCGAACATACAACAAATTGTATATAATGTGTATTGCTTTTATCAAAAAAACGGTTATAATTATTAATAAAGGTTGGTGATTTTATGGATATTGCAGTAGTTACAGGTGCTTCATCGGGGCTTGGCACAGAATACGCTCGGCAAATTGCCGAAATGTACCCCACGCTTGATGAAGTATGGATCGTTGCGCGTCGTAAAGAAAAATTAGAACAAATCGCAAAAGCTATCAAACCCGTTCGCTGTCGCACGGTTGTGTGTGATATAACGAACGAGCAAAACGTTGCCCAATACCAACAGTTGCTCATTGACAAAAACGCTAACGTTAAAATTCTTGTTAACAACGCAGGGTTTGGTCGTCTGGAAGATTTCACTAATATTTCCACAAATGATAATGCGGGTATGATCCGCCTTAACTGTGAAGCATTAACTGTTATTACGAGGATAACTCTCGAATTTATGACAGAAAACGCTCAAATTATAAATGTAAGTTCTATTGCATCGTTTGTGCCAAATGCACGTATGACGGTTTATTGTTCGACCAAGGCGTATGTTACATCCTTTTCAAAGGCCCTCCGTTTTGAACTAAAAAAACGCCGCATAAACGTAACTGCGGTGTGTCCGGGACCTATGGATACCGAATTTTTGCCCATTGCAAACATTAAATCGGGCACCAGCAAAACCTTTGATATGTTGCCTCGAGTAAACCCCGAGCACGTGGCACGTAAATCCCTTGTCGCCGCAAAACGCGGCCGCGGTGTGTATACCGACCGCGCATTTTATAAATTTTACCGATTTCTTGCTAAAATAGTACCGCACAGTATTATGATGTATTTTGCTAAAACCTGAGGTGGAATATGGAAACACTAAAAACAATACTTACTAGCGGTGCCGTAGTTAATTTTTTTACAGTTATACTTGGCGCCGGCATTGGTATGATATTCCAAAAAGGAATACCCGAAAGACTAAAAAACGCACTTATGACAGGCATGGCTTTTTGTGTGCTGCTTATCGGCATAGACGGAATTTTAAATGACGGCAATAAGATACTCGTCATCATCATTTCGGTGGCATTAGGCGCACTTATTGGTGAATTGATAGACCTTGATAAATGGGTAAATCGGCTTGGTAAAAAATTAGAGCAGCAAGTTAATAAAAAAGGCGGAAATGCTAAAATCGCAGAAGGTTTTGTCAGCGCTACACTGCTGTTTTGTGTTGGTGCAATGACCATTGTCGGCTCACTTGAAAGCGGAATAATCGGCGACAATATGACCATTTATTCAAAATCGGTTATTGACTGTATCGCGGCGATAACATTAGCGTCTACACTGGGCTTCGGAGTTATGCTATCCAGCGTCTCAGTCCTTGTGATACAAGGAAGCATCACATTACTTGCAGTTTACATAGCTCCGTATTTAACGACCGATATTATTACACAAATGTCAACCGTTGGCTCTTTGCTTATTGTAGCGCTTTCATTAAATATGCTCGGCATTGCAAAAATTAAGGTTATGAATTTTGTACCTGCAATATTTTTGCCGCTACTATTTTGTCGGTTTATGTAAACATACCTAAAAATCAAATGACTATGTGATATTGTGAGATAGATCACATGTTTTACTGCATATCGCAACCAATATAGCTGAGGCACCTTCCTAACGGAGGGTGCCTCAAGTGTATCTTAGTAGCATTCGGTTATGCATTGACCTTTTGTGAGCCGGTAGGGTCTATTATACTAAAGCCTACATTTACAAGGTGGTCTGCAACACGTTCCAAGCCCGATATAATAGATGAATAATACGGACTTACATCAGCACTGCAGTTTCCTTCGGCAAGGCGGGCAAAGTGGCTTGCAATAAGCGTTTTCTTCATAGCGTCAACATCTTCTTCCAAAGCAGTAAGCTCGGATAATTCGTTCTTATTAAGCTTTTCGAATGCGTCCTTAGAAATAGCAAACATTTGCATAATATGTTCACGCATTTCTGTAATACCGCCACGTGCCGTATCGGAAAATTTGATACTTTTATCAAGCATTTCTACACCGATCTCGTGGAAGTTTTCCGCATTATCACCTATACGCTCAAGATCGTTTAAAACGTGAAAATATGCACCAATAACTTTTTCATCGCTTTCTTCTACGTTTGCAGTTAGCTTGATTAAGAATTGCGTTAAAGCACGGTTTGTAAAGTCAACAATTTCTTCGTTTGCTCTTATTTTTTCATCATGTTCCATTGAACCGTTGTCTATTGAAGCAAACGAAAGGCGGGTGTTTTCTTCTACCAGGCTAAGCATATAGTTAATTTCTTTCTTAACCTGCATAAGTGCAATAGGTGGTGTTGTTAATAATCTATCATCAACATTTTTGAGTGTGAAGGCTTCTTTTATTTCTTTTTTATCTTTAATAATAGCACAGGAATACTTGACCATTTGTTTTACAAAGGGTAACAATAAGCATGTTGTAGTTACGTTAAAGATTACATGGAAAGCCGAAACCCTCATCTGAAGTGACATTTGATCACCGCCTGGGAATAACGAAACTAAAAGATTTACCATTGGCTCTTTGAAAATCCAGATTATTGCGGCAAAAAGTATTGTTCCGATTGTGTTGAATGTAAAGTGAATAAGTGCTACACGCTTTGAGTTAGCATTTGCACCAACAGATGCAAGCAACGCTGTAACGCAAGTACCAATATTGGCGCCAAGAACGATAAACAATGCCATATCAAGTGGAAGTATATCCGCACCAACCATCGTAATAACAACACCTGTCGCTGCAGAAGAGCTTTGGATAAGGGCGGTAAAAATAACACCAACCAATATTAAAAGCAACGGAAAGTCTATTCTTCTAAAAATATCGGTAAACATATTTTCAACTAACTGATTTCCAAAAGCCTGTTCACTGCTCATTACTTCAAGTCCAACGAAAATAAGACCCAAACCGCTGCAAAGACTACCTGCGAGTTTAACCTTTTCCTTTTTGAAAAAGCCCATCATTACTCCGGCAAAAGCAAGTAGATACATTGCCATATTAAAATAATCATTCTTAAGGGCTACTAAAACACCGGTGATTGTTGTACCAATGTTAGCACCCATAATTATAGGTGTTGCTTGCATCAGAGTCATAACTCCTGCATTTACTAGACCTATTACCATTACTGATGTTGCTGATGAGCTTTGAATTATTGCTGTCACACCAGCACCGATTCCTACACCTGAAAAACGATTGTTACTAATTTTTTCAAGCAAGCGCTTCATTCCTGCGCCTGCACTCTTTTCCAAGGCGTCACCCATAAAGTTCATACCAACGATAAATACACCAACGCCTGCCAGCAGCCAAATAAGACTTCCTATTAACTGCATTACTTCTTGTGAAGATAACATAATTTCTTTCTCCTTTTCATTTTTTTACAAGGATGATTATACCAATTGACTTTCGATAAGTAAAATAGTATAATATTATAAAGTTTATACAGTTTTGGTTATGGTGATTGTTATGACTATACGACATTTAAAGGTATTTATTTGTGTTTGCAAGCACGGCAGTATGACAAAAGCAGCTGAAGAGTTATTTATTGCACAGCCTGCTGTCAGTAATACTATTGCCGAAATTGAAAAGAATTATAATGTAAAACTTTTTGAACGTATAAACCGCCGATTATTTTTGACGGACGAAGGAAAAAGCTTGCTTATAAAAGCACAGGAAGTTATATCTGCATTTGATGAATTTGAAGAGCAGGCACTAAACTCATCCAAAAAGCCGCTTTTGAAAATTGGCTCTTCGCTTACTATAGGTAAGCAAAAGATTCCTTGGCTTTTAAGGAAGCTTAAAGAAAATTTTTCTGAAATAGATTTTCAGGTTTCTATCAACCAGACTTCAGTAATAGAAAATAAAATTTTAAACGGCGTGCTTGATTTTGCCTTTATTCAGGGCAAGCCTTCCGACCCGAATATTAAATCCCGCCTTGTTGACTGCAACACTTTAATTGCGGTTTGCGGTAAAAAGTACAATATGCCCGATACCGTAACCCTTAAGGAATTATGCAGCTATGACCTTTTGCTTCGTGAAGATGAGAGTGTATCGCGTGAATTTTTGGACCATATTTTTGCCCTTGAAAATTTAGTGGTTACTCCTGTTATGGAATCTATAAGCAACCAAGCGCTTATTTCTGCAACAGCGCAAAATCTAGGTGTTACCATTATGCCGGAAGCTCTTCTCACCCGACAACTCGAAAAAGGCGGACTACGTAAAATTACAGTTTCGGATTATGAATTCACCCGAAACTCTTACCTGATACACCATAAAGATAAAACTTTTGGCTCAATTAAAAAAGAAATTTTTGATTTTTGCTATAAAAACTATAAAGCTTCTAAAAAATAAAAGAAGATACAGCAATGGAGACACTTTCAAAAGTTGAAAGTGTCATAGTGGGTTACATACTTTGAGAAAAGTAAATACTTACCGAAAATAAAAAACATCTTTCTCGGCAGGTAAAGTGATATTGCAAACTAAAATTTTGCAGTGATATTTTTGCCTAAAGTCAAAAGTGATATTGAAACAATGCGGTTTCAGTGATATTATATTCGCCATTTAACTGTCCGAAGGAGAATATCACTATGCGTAGCATAATATCGCTGCGAAGCAATATCACTCGCCGTAAGGCGAATATAATTGAGGCACACTTCCTTACGGAGTGTGCCTCAATTCCGAGTTTTTTATTTTTCCTTTTTTAATTTATAAATTTCTTCGGCAGCAATGCGGGTTTTGGCAACAATATCACCCGAGCATTTAGGAAAACAATAGTAAAGCATGTCTTTATTGCCTATACAAATCACATCGCCTATTTCATACCAAAAATAGTCTGAATAAAGTCCATAGGATGCAAGCGGTGAATGATGGTAATCAAGCTCTCCATCACAGCCATTTAACTTGAAGCCATCGGCAGTATGAACAAGTCGACCACTACCAACTTTATAAATTGCTTTAAAATCGCGCAAAACAGCTATATCTACATCTATATCGAGTTTATAGGTGCCGTCAAGTATCTCTTTTTTAACACACTCCCGTTGCCAATTATACCAATCGGGTATATGGGTAAACTCTGTAATACCCTTTTCGGCATTTAATCTGCCGTATTCATCGAGATAATAGGTTTTACCGCAGTGTTTACAAGTCAAATGTGTGCCTTTGCCTTCCATCTCGCCCTCGGTATTACATGCGGCACAAGCGTACAAAATGCGGTTAAGACCATCGGCACGAAACGGCTCGTCAACCTTGATTTTTTTATCAAACTGTGTAGCAAAATTATCAAACGAGAACGCCTGGTCTAATTGTTCATCCATCTCTTCAACCGACATTTTTTCAATATCATCTTTTGTAAAAAGGCAATGCAAATGCGCACTTACTTTAACCTTTCTTTTTTGCAGTCCGTTATAAAGTGGGTCGCGCAAAAAAGCGCCGTCGGTTATAACGGTGAGTACGGGGACTCCGAGTTTTTTAATAAGAACACCAAGTCGGCGCGGCAATGGTGTTGCGGTGCCGTCGAAGGTATAACTCGCTTCGGGGTACATTAGTACACTTACTTTTTTCTTTTGTAGGACATTGATTAAATCTTTAATAAGCGTAACGTCGGTAACAAACTTTTGCGTGGGTATACAGCCAATATTTCGCATAAGCCACTCTTTGCCAACAAAACCGTCGGATGTACACACAATACAATATGGCATAGGATAGAAAATTCGTGATGCTATCTCCAAATCAATAAAACTTGAGTGATTCATCAAGATAAGATACGGGCCATCCCCTGCTTTATCCATACGTGTTTTGGTATAACTAAAACGTGTTGCCAACAAATCAGGAATCGCCGCAATTCTGATAATTGTTCTAAATAAAATATTGGGTTTTTTGGGATACTTGTGCCTTGGAATTTGTATTTCTAAAACCTTTGAATACGGCACTATTTTAGTCTTAATCTTCATAAAATTACTCCTAAATATTCTTACCCTTTAGAATATTATATCAAAAAAATCTTTACAAATCAATAATTCTATGAATTAAAGAGCAAATGGCAAAACCGCAGTTTAAACTGCGGTTTTGTTGTCACACTTCGATTTCAAAAACATAGTCGATATGTTCTGCCGGATATTTTTTTGTAAATTTACTTACAACTGGTACGACAATCAGCGATACAGCCATAGCGGCAACACCCATTTGCGGCGCGTAACCGACAGCTGCCGAAAAGCCCGACATAATCGTAATAATTAGTGTTGGTACGGCAACTGTGCAAAGCCCCGATACCATACCCGCAATAGCGCCTGTTTTAGTAACCTTTTTAGAGAAAAGCCCCCAAGCGAATACACCGATAAAGCAACCCGAAACTGTGCCCCATGAGAAAGACATAACATTAACGATAATTGAAATCTTGCAGGTTGCAAAAAGGAAGGATAATGCCACGAACACAAGGCAAAGGACACGTGTTAATATCATTTGTGATTTTTTAGTGTAGTTGCGTTTAACTTCGGGTACTAAGTCAACTGCTATAGCCGATGACGACGTTAAAACAACCGATGCCAACGTAGACATAGAAGCCGATAACAAAAGCAGCAAAATTACGGATAAAATGATAACCGATGCGCCGCCGTTTCCAAGGGCGGCAAGCAACATTTCGGGGATAACCGAGTCCTTACCGCCTGCGGGTAAATTGTTGCCAAGCACCAGACGTGACAGCGAACCCGTAAGATAAGCGCCGACACCGATAATAAGGCAGAAAACAGTTGAAATAACCGTTGCTCGTTTAATCGCCGCCTTATCCTTTACAGCGTAAAATTTTGTTACCATCTGCGGCAGTCCCCAAGTGCCGAAACTTGTAAGCAAAATATTAATGCAAAGGAAACTAAACTTGCTACCGCCGAAAATCGAAGTTAATTGAGCACCCGTAATGCCGTCTCCGTTATCGGGCACCGACGCTAAGTTCTTAAACACTTCACTAAATCCACCTACGGCGTCATTATTTATTACGGCTACAAACATACAAACAAGGCCAACCACCATAATTATACCTTGTATAAAATCGGTATAAGCGGTAGCCAAGTAGCCGCCAAGCACCAGGTAAGCCGCCGTTAAAACCGCAATAATTAGCATACAGTAATTAACTGAAATTGACGGAAAAATCACGTTAAACATAGTGCCGAGTCCCTGATATACTGCCGCCGAATAAGGCACTAAAAACACGAAAATTATAATTGCCGAAAAGATTTTAAGTCCCTTAGAATTATAACGACGCTCAAAAAACTCAGGCATTGTTTTAGCACCGAGAGCATGTGTCATTTTACGGGTGCGCTCAGCAAATAAGAGCCAAGATAAAAGACAGCCGAGCACCGCATTGCCGATACCAATCCACATACTGCCAATACCGATATCCCAACCGTGTTTACCGGCATATCCCACAAAAATAACGGCTGAAAAATATGATGTACCGTAAGCAAAAGCCGATATCCAAGCGCCGACGTTTCTGCCGCCTAGCAAAAAGCCATCAATGGTCTTTGTTTTATGATAGCTATATATACCTATTGCAAACATTACCGCGGCAAAGATACCAAGCGCTACAAGTGTTGTTGACTGAATTTGTGTTAAATTTCCCATTTGTTTCTCTCCTTTAGGGAACAAAAAAACGTCCCCTGTAATTAATACAGAGGACGAATAAAAATCCGTGTTACCACCTCAATTTACCGCCGCCTCACAGCGAACGGCCTTATCAGGTACTGACATACCTTAGCGCGTTTACGGGCGCACCCGACACATCCTACGGTTAAACTTTCAGTGTGCAGCTAGCAGGATGTATTCGGTAACTCAGCAGTTGCTGTCTTGCACCAAACGACAGTTCTCTGAAACGCTGGATAGTTACTTACTCTTTCCCGATCATCGCCTTTATTTATAGTATCCATTTTAATAACTTAGCAGTGATTTGTCAAGATTTTTTTTACATTATTTTTTATTAGCATATTATTGTTATTTTCGTATATTAATGCTATAATACATTTACAATGCTTTTTTAAAAAAGGTGATAAATATGTCCAACATATACAATTCCATTGATGAACTCATTGGCAATACCCCGCTTTTGCGACTTAATAATATAGAAAAAGAATTTGAACTTACAGCACATATCTTAGCAAAGCTTGAATATTTGAATCCGGCAGGTTCTGCAAAGGATAGAATCGCCAAAGCTATGCTTGATGATGCAGAAAAAAATGGCAAATTAACCCACGATACTGTAATAATTGAACCCACAAGTGGAAATACGGGCATCGGCCTTGCAAGTGTTGCGGCAGCAAGAGGATACAAAACGGTTATCGTTATGCCAGATACTATGTCGGTTGAGCGTAGGAAATTGATGGCTGCCTATGGCGCCGAACTTGTGCTGACAGACGGCAAAAAAGGTATGGCAGGCGCTATAGAAAAAGCCAAAGAACTGGCAAATCAATATGGAAACGCTTTTATTCCCTCTCAGTTTGAAAATCCCGCAAATCCCACCGCACATTATGATACTACGGGACCCGAAATATATCGGGATAGCGACGGCGCGGTGGATATTTTCGTGGCGGGCATCGGTACAGGCGGCACTGTCTCTGGTGTGGGCAAATATCTGAAGGAAAAAAACAGTAAAATTAGAATTATCGGTGTAGAGCCAACTAATTCCGCAGTATTGTCAGGCAAAGAGCCGGGTCCACACGGGTTACAAGGTATAGGAGCGGGATTTATTCCAAAAACACTCGACACTGAAATTTATGATGAAATTATTCCTGTTACCGAAAATGATGCTTATAGTGTTGCCAGACTACTTGGCAAAAAAGAAGGTTTCCTTGCAGGAATTTCATCAGGTGCTGCACTTTTTGCCGCCGTACAATTAGCGAAACGATTAGAAAATAAAGGCAAGAATATAGTTGTGCTGCTTCCTGATACTGGTGACCGATATTTATCTACCAATCTATTTTAAAAGAGAACTCATAGCCGTTGGCTATGAGTTCTCTTTTTTAAATTTAAACTTTTTAAATTCAATTTGCGATACCAAAACACCAATAAATATTATACCACAACCGATATATGCTCGTACAGTCATTGCATCATCAATGCCAAAAAGTGCGCCACCGACTGCCGCGAACACCGACTCAAGTGACAAAATAATTGCCGAATACGTAGGATCTGCATCGCGTTGTCCCAAGACCTGACAGGTGTAGGCAATGCCTGATGAACAAATACCCATATAGAGTATTGGTCCTAATGAACCGATAATTTGCGAAACGGCAAGCGAAAAATTTATATTTCCGAACAATAAGGTAAAAATTAATCCCCACAAACCGCAAATCAAAAACTGAACTGACGAAAATTTAATTGGGCTGACTTTTCCCACAAATCTATCAATGGATATAATGTGAAAAGTCCAAAATATAGCGCCTATAAATAAAACTATATCCGAAACAGATATATTTGCGAAACCGTTTTGTACAGTTAATAAATAAAGTCCTGTAAGCGCAAACAACGCTCCTATTAATACATTTAAACCCGTTTTCTTCTTAAAAAACAAGAAGTATACAATCGGCACGAGAACAGTATACATGCCCGTTATAAAACCCGCCTTGCCGGCGTTGGGGTCAAGATAAATTCCCCACTGCTGCAATGCCGAGGCGATAAAAAGTATCGTTCCCGATACAGCGCCATATCGCCAAGTAAATTTTAGGGGCGGTTTATTGTTAGCCCGTCTTTCACCGCGACTCTCAAACAAGAAAATCACGGGCAACAACGCAGCAGAACCCAATACGTATCTTACAAAAATCAAAAGATATGTATTAATTTTATCAGCAGCATCACATTGAGCCACAAATGCAAAGCCCCATATGGCAGCAGCACAAAGCAAAAATAAATTTGATATAACACTTTTTGATATTTTCATAATCCTTACTCTACCGTATAAACTAATTTTCCGCTATTAACGATAAATTTAATATCGCCTAGCAAATCGGTACGCAAAACCGTAGAATTAACATTAATCAACCGCTCTAAAACCGCATCATTAGGATGGGAATAACTATTATTTCGTCCGCAAGAAATAACCGAAAAAGCAGGAGATGCTACGTTTAAAAAGTTGGCTGATGATGCTGTATTACTTCCGTGATGCCCGACTTTTAAAACATCGCAATCGAAATTTATATTATCAGAGATAAGTTTAGATTCGGCCGGAATTTCCGCATCACCCATAAACAAAAACTTAATTCCCGCATTTTCTGCCATAATTATGATTGATGTGTCATTTTCATCCTCTGCCGTTTCATCACTCATGAGCACAGTTAATTCAAAATTTCCTATATTAACAACCATACCTTCTGTGGCGTTATAACACTCTATCGAGTTATGTAAAGCGTAATTCTTAATATCTTTATAGTACCGTGCATTTTCGTCTTCGCGCGGCAATACATCAGACAAAATTATGTAGTCAGTTGGTATTTCTGACAAAAGAAACTCCGCACTGCCGATATGGTCATCATGAGGATGCGTGAGTATCAAAACATCAAGTTTATTTACACCTTCTCGCCGCAATTTCTTCGCAATACTTAACCCATTTGATGCAGTACCTGTATCGATAAGCGCGGCATATTCACCACTTTTAATAAGCGCACTATCACCCTGTCCGACATCTAAGAACTTGATGAAATCATTATTATTTGACGGCTGTACTGCATCGTCATAAACCCACAGTACAGCCGCAAATAGAATAAGTATACATACAAGTGAGACCAGTATCCCTTTAAGTCTTTTAAAGGTTTTATCACTCAAAATTATTCTTCTCTCGCTTTCTTTTCAAGCCATTGCTCTTTTGTCATAAGAACGCGACGGGCTTTGGAACTATCCTGCGGTCCTACAATACCGCGCTCCTCCAAAATATCAATAATACGAGCCGCACGGGCATATCCAACCCTTAATTTACGTTGGATATACGACGTTGATGCTTCTCCCCTTTCGGTTACTATATCAATGGCTTCATTAAGTAACGGATCATCATCATTTGCATCGTTATCCATTGTGGCGATTTTTTGCTTTTTATCGGTAACTGCCTGACGTTCAATCTCTTCCATAATCTCATCACTGTAATCAGCCGAGTGATCGCCCTTTATGTATTCAACAACAGCTTCGATTTCTTCATCACTAACATAGCATCCTTGCAAACGACTCGGCTTATTAGAGCCAACGGGACTATAAAGCATATCTCCGCGACCAAGCAATTTCTCAGCACCGGCGGTATCAAGAATTGTACGACTATCAATCTGGCTTGCAACGGCAAATGCTATACGCGACGGAATGTTAGACTTGATAACGCCCGTAACAACGTCAACCGAAGGGCGTTGTGTTGCAATAAGCAGATGCATACCTGCCGCACGTGCTTTGGCGGCGATACGGTCGATAGACACTTCTACCTCGTTAGATGCAGTTTTCATAAGGTCGGCAAGCTCATCAACGATGATAACTATTTGCGGCATTTTCTCAATATCTTCATTTGTATCTGCCAAACGATTAAAGGAGGACAAATCTCTAACACCGTTATCGGCAAATAACTTATAGCGGCGTTCCATTTCTGTAACTGCCCAACCGAGCGCACCCGCGGCTTTTCGCGGATCTGTAACAACAGGTACCAACAAATGCGGTATGCCATTATAAACACCAAGTTCAACAACCTTTGGGTCGATCATAAGGAATTTAACTTCATCAGGCGTTGCTTTATATAAAATACTCATAATAATAGAGTTAATACAAACCGATTTACCAGAGCCCGTAGCACCGGCTATAAGTCCATGCGGCATTTTTGCAATGTCACCGACAACGGCATTACCGCCGATATCACGGCCGAGTGCAATAGAAAGTTTGCTTTTAGAACCTGTAAATGCAGGAGAATCTATAATCTCCCTAACACCAACAACATTGGTAAACTTGTTAGGTACCTCAATACCAACTGCCGCTTTATTAGGGATAGGTGCTTCGATACGCACACCTGCAGTTGCAAGATTAAGCGCAATATCATCGGCAAGATTTGTAATTTTGCTGATTTTAACACCCGCACAGGGTTGCAGTTCATAACGAGTAACTGTCGGTCCGCGACTAATATCAACAATTCTTGTTTCAACGCCGAAGCTTCTAAGTGTATCAACAAGATGTGCCGCAGTTGTATCAAGATCGGTCCCTGCCGCCGCCATATCTTCGAAGGAAGGCGCTTTGAGAAGTGAAATCGGCGGGAATTTATATCCATCATCCTCGGTAATTATCATACCTGAAGTTTTTTGTGATTTTTCGATCTCGGCATCAATTTCAACATTATTTTCTGTGAAATCTGCCTTCCTTTTGCGCTTAACTGCAACTTCTTCCGGCTTTTCCTCCATGATTTCTCCGGTTTCATTATCTACCTGTATTCCGTTATAGGTTTCAACGACGCGTTTTTGGCGTTCGTTAAGACCGTAAGTATCAACGTCACGTCTTTCGGGGATATCATCAACCGAAATATCAATATCACTTTTGCGGCGGCGCTTGGGCGTATCACTTTCTTCGGAATCGATACGCTCGGCACGTTTAACAAAAGCATCTTCGGCATGCCTTTCAATTTTTTGCACCGGCTTCGCAAGGGTTTTGAAAAATGCAATTAAGGTTGTACCCGAAATCAACATAAAAAGCACGAACATCAAAAGAATTATTGTTATAGCAGCGCCCGTCTTTCCAAACATATTAACAAGAGGACGGCCGATTAAAGCGCCGATAAATCCGCCGCTTTTAAGAGCAATGCCATTGTTATAAGCCGTTTGTATGTATTCGGCAAACGGAACGCCGCCACTACCGGCAAAAATATCAACGGCAGCGCTGATAAACACCGATAAAATACTCGATTCAATAATTTTAGCCGTTACCGAACCATAGCACTTATCCATCGCAAAGAAAACAGCAGTAACGCCGAGAATTACTGGATAAATATACGACGTAACTCCAAAGACACCGAAGAAAAATATATGTAATGCGTTCCATACATTTTCTCCAGGTATTAGAATTATGCACATTAAAAATACTGCTGCTGCAAATAGTACTATAGACATAACCTGCCTTTTAGCGTTATTCACCGCTTTTGTATTTGCGGCAGAACCCGCCGATGTTCTATTACTTTTTCTTCTCTTTCCTGCCATTTTTCTACTCCTTAAATCCCAAATATGTAAAATAAGGACTTAGTCCTTATTCTCTATTTCATTGTATAAATATTCTATAGCGTCAGACAAGTTCCCCAAACTATCAATAAGTCCCTCTTTAACAGCATCATCACCACCGAGAACTGTGCCGACATCGGTAACCAACTGTCCCGTATTCATCATAAGGGAATAAAATCTCTCGCGAGAAATACCCGAATTCTCGGTGACAAATCCAGTGATTCTATCCTGCATACGTTCAAAGTGATTCATCATCTGCGGAACACCAAGCACTAGGCCTGTCATCCTGACGGGATGTATAGTCATTGTAGCCGACGGCACAATAAAAGAACGTTTTGAAGCCACCGCCAATGGCACTCCGATTGAGTGACCGCCGCCAAGCACCAATGATGCCGTTGGCTTCTTCATACCCGAAATCAGTTCTGCAAGTGCCAAACCTGCTTCGACGTCCCCACCGACAGTGTTTAATATAATCAGCAACGCTTCTATTTCAGGGTCTTGCTCTATCGCCACTAATTGCGGTATAACATGCTCATATTTTGTGGTTTTATTTTGTTCGGGCAAAGCGGTATGTCCTTCAATTTCGCCTATAATAGTAAGACAAAAAATGGTGTGCTTACCGTTTTTAACAGTAACCGAGCCACTTTCTTTTATATAATCTTGTCTTGTTTCTTTTGCGCTGTTATTATCATTATTTTGCATAATAATTCCTCCGATAGATTTATTATCGAAGAATTGTGCACAAATATACATTTATTATACCATTTTTGCCACAATAATTCAAGTGGTATAGGAAAAAGAGATATGCATTTGCATATCTCTTTTTTGCATTATGAAAATTTATATTCGCCGTCCGAGAAACTGCATTTAAGCGTATCTCCTTTTTTAATCGCACCTTCCAGAATTTTTTCGCTGATTAAATCTTCAATATTGCTTTGAATTGCGCGTCTAAGCGGTCGAGCGCCATAAACTGCATCAAATCCAACTTCGGAAACTGCGGCAATAGAACTCTCATCAAAAGTTATATCTATTTCTAGATTTTTAAGACGAGTTTTTAAATTGTTTAACATTTTTTCAGCAATTTGTTTAATATCATCTGCCGTTAGCTTATGGAAAACTATTATATCATCAACACGATTTAAAAATTCAGGTCTAAACGCTTTTTTGAGTTCGCCCATAACCATTTCTTTAATTGCCGCATAATCGTTTTCGGCGGCATTTTCGCCCGATACAAATCCGAAACTTGTTTTCTTTTCGGTAATTAATCTAGCCCCTATATTTGACGTCATGATAATCACCGTGTTTTTAAAGTCAACTTTTCGACCTTGCGAATCGGTAAGGATACCGTCATCAAGAATTTGCAAAAGCACGTTAAATACATCGGGATGCGCTTTTTCGATTTCATCAAAAAGCACCACCGAATACGGATTTCGGCGTACCTTTTCAGTCAACTGCCCACCTTCTTCGAAGCCAACGTAACCGGGCGGTGAGCCGACAAGACGCGATACGGTATGCTTTTCCATATATTCCGACATATCGAGCCGCACCATTGCATTTTCACTACCGAACATTGCTTCTGCTAATGCTTTGCAAAGTTCGGTTTTGCCAACACCTGTTGGTCCCATAAATAAGAACGAGCCAATGGGACGCTTCGGGTCTTTAAGTCCCACACGGGAACGCCTTATGGCTTTTGATAGCGATACCACAGCTTCGTTCTGCCCGACTATTCTTGTATGCAAAACTTCTTCAAGGCGGAGCAGACGTTCGCTTTCCTCTTCAGTTAATTGAGTAACGGGAACTCCCGTCCAATCCGATACAATATCAGCAATTTCTTCGGCGGTAACAGTGCCGACATAACTATTGTTTTCCGCCCAATCTTCCCGCAAGTCATTTAGTTTTTCCTTGAGTTCTCGTTCTTCATCGCGCAGTTTTGCAGCGATTTCATAGTCCTGATTTTCGATAGCTGCATTTTTTTGTTTTTCTATCTCGGAAATTTTTTCCTCAAGTTCCTTTATATCATCGGGCTCTGCTGAGTTGCGAAGCCGTACCTTTGAGCCAGCTTCATCGATAAGGTCAATTGCTTTATCGGGCAAAAAACGGTCGGTAATATAACGAGCAGATAATGTAACAGCCGCAAGAATTGCTTCGTCAGTGATTTTTACCTTGTGGTGCGCTTCGTAGCGGTCTTTTAATCCTTTTAGAATAAGAACGGCATCATCAGTGCTCGGTTCTGCTACGTTGACGGGCTGGAAACGGCGTTCAAGCGCCGCATCTTTTTCAATGTTTTTGCGGTATTCAGCGAGTGTTGTCGCTCCGATTACCTGAAACTCACCGCGTGCCAATGCAGGTTTTAATATATTTGCAGCATCGGTGGCTCCTTCAGCCGCACCCGCGCCGATAAGATTATGCACTTCATCAATAAAGAGTATAACGTCATCATTAGCCGCCACTTCATCAATAAGCGCTTTTATACGTTCCTCAAAATCTCCGCGATACTTAGTGCCGGCAACCATACCCGTAAGGTCAAGAGAAATTATACGCTTATCGCGTAAAATTTCAGGTACTTCACCACTACTGAGTTTAAGCGCCAATCCTTCGGCGATAGCCGTTTTACCTACACCCGGCTCACCTATTAAGCAGGGATTATTTTTACTGCGACGACAAAGAATTTGTACAATTCTATCTATTTCCGCGCTTCTTCCGATTACTGGGTCAATTTTGCCGTTCTTGGCTTCAAGCGTTAAATCTCTACCGAACTTTTCGAGATTTGGTGCATTGGTCTGTGTTTTCTTTTTTTGGCCCTTTGTGTCGACCGAGCCGTTATCAATATCAGCACCCGTTGCCTTAAATGCGGCTGATGTCAAAAAAGCTACATCAACATCCAGTTTTTTAAGAAAACGTATTGCATAATTATCACCTTCACTAAGCAATGCGATTAACAGATGCTCCGTTCCGACAAGTTCCTTTCCAAGATTTTTAGCGCCCGTTAGAGCGACCTCCAAAACCTTACGCGCCCTTGGTGTTAAATAATCGGGCGATAGATTTGAAGGTGTACCTGAGCCGATAGTTTCGATAATCAATTTCTCGATTTTTTCGGCAGTCACACCGTTTTTGTTTAAAACTGCAGCGGCAACTCCACTACCCACACGACAAAGTCCTAAAAGTAGATGCTCACTACCCACGTAGGTGTGACCTAAAATTTCAGCCGAATTAATAGCGTGATTAATTGCCTCTATGGCTTTCTGGGTAAAACCCTTAAAATTATATTTCATTACTATCTCCTTTCGTTAACATATCGCGTACTAATTCGGCACGTTTAATATCGCGTTCGGCGGGTTCCATAATACCGAATTTTCGCATTATCATATTGGGTCCACCCAATATGAGTAGTTTGTCGGGTAACTTTTTATCTACCGAGAGTATACCCATTGATGCACCAAGTTTAATCAATGACAAGTACTTCATTAATTCTTCACTTGTTAATTTTCTCGCATTTGTAAGTATACCGTAGGAGCGAAATACACTGTCTTCTACCGATATTTTGTCAGCCGATTCTCGCGCGGCATTTTCCTTATCAATTATTTGCTTTGTAATGGCCGTTAAATTACTTAGCGCGTCTTTTTCAGAAATACCCAGTGTAATTTGATTTGACAGTTGATAAAGTGACGCTTCTCCCGCGGTTCCCTCACCGTATATTCCGCGTACTGTGAAACCAATTTTATTTACCGATTCGCTAATAATTGATATTTCCTTGGTGGCTTCAAGGAGTGGTAGATGCAACATCACCGATGCGCGAAGCCCGGTGCCCAAATTTGTCGGGCACTCGGTTAAATATCCGAATTGCGAATTAAAGGCGAAATGCAGTTTATCGGAAAGCAAGGTATCAAGGCGTTCGGCAATATCGTAACACTCTTCGAGCGCGAGACCCGGCTTTATAACCTGAATACGAATATGATCTTCTTCACCTATCATTATACAAACCGATTCGTCTTCCGATAGAACTATGGCTTTCCCTTTACTTTTTCGCGCAAATTCGGGACTTATAATATGGCGCTCAACCATAGCAAAAATCTCAATTTCAGGAACGTCATCCATCTCGATAAATTTAAGTGTTCTTGAAAAAGGCGTATTACTGTCAAGTATTGCTGATTTTACCTTTGAATTAAGTTCCGCAAAATCTTGTTCTGTCATACGTAAAGGAAAAGCAAGACCCTTTAAATTACGAGCCAAGCGTATGCGGGAGCTGACTATTATATTATTTTCCGTCATTAGAATTCACCTGACTTTCAAGTTCTCTGATTTGATCACGAACCTTTGCCGCCTTCTCAAACTCTTCGTTTTTTATAAGAGAATTAAGTTCCGAGCGAAGCGCATTGATTCTATCAGCCACGGTTGATACCGCAAGCGGTGATACGTTAGGCACTTTACCTATGTGCTTTACGTTGCCGTGAAGACGTTTCAAATACGGCATAAGCTCATCGGCAAATTTTTCATAGCAAGCACCACAACCCACCTTGCCTATTTTTGCAATATCGTCAAACGTAGAGCCGCAACAATCACACTTTTTGGCACTTTGTAAGCCATTATATTCACCTAGCATTGATGATAAAATACCCGCAAAAGTATTGTTTTTAAAGGGCGAAAGTCCATAATTCTTAGCGCAATCGGCACAAAGATGTTTTTCGGTACTGATACCGTTTATAACCTTCTTTAAATAGGTTGTAGCGGGATTTTTTCCACAATTTTCACATAACATAAGCCATTATCCTTTCACTAAATTTGAGTTAATAACATTTGTTTTAACAGAGAAGCACGCATATAATCGCGATACTCGGACGGGATAGAACGCATAACACTATCCGATATTGCCGACTGTAAAAGTTTTGCAGTGTCACTTGATATAAGTCCCGATTGTAAACAGTTTTCCACCACAATCCTCGCCGACATTGAATCAATACCGCCTCCAATAGAATTTACTATATGCATAAGCGCAGAAGAACGGCTTAAGTTTACTCGGGATATTTTAATATATCCGCCACCGCCCCTACGACTGTCAATTATATATCCGTGTTCGGGTGTAAAGCGTGACGACAAAACATAGTTAATCTGGCTCGGAACACACCCCATAAGTGCCGCAAACTCATTACGCTGAATTTCGGCAACATTATCACAGGACTCTTCTAACATTTGTATGATTCTCTCGGTTATTAAATCGCTCATTCTCATAACTTTCACCTCTTTGACTTTATCTGACCTTAATTATATTATACACGAAAGTCAGTTAAAGTCAAACTATTTTTTAAAAAATTTTATTTTTTCATCTCGTAACACAATTTTAGAACCGGCATACAATGTAATAAAGTTGAAAGGAGGTCTGTAAAATGTGTTGTAATTCTTTCGGTGGCAACAACTGCACCTGGATTATTATTTTAATCCTCATACTCTTCTGTTGCGGAGGTAATAACGGCTGTAATGACGGCTGCAACAATAACGGCTGCTGTTAGTCCCCTTTCCTTTGTAAGATTAAAAGCTGTGGAGAAAATTTCTACACAGCTTTGTACTATCTTTAAAAATATGACCTATTAGTAGGAAATCTTTTGAGCGTGGGCAAGCAGGTATTTTTCAGCTTCGGGGTTCCAAAGATTATTATTCTGCTTGCAAAGGCGATCCAGTTCGGCAAAGAGTGGGTCGGTTTTACCCAATTCTTCAAAATCTGCAATAGCAGTTAGAGGCAAATCGATATGGTTGTAGATTAACTTCTTACCGCCGGGAATGGATGGCAAATTCAAGGTAGTCTCCACAACAGCGTTCAGACCGCCAATATGGGTAACAAGACCGGACGGATTTAACTTACCTGCGTTCATCATCTCAATGGCTTCCTGCATATCTTGGGTATTGCCGCCCGAGGTACCTACCACGTGAGTATATAGATAATGTACGTTATACCAGTTGAACGGGGCTTTGAATTTTGAATCAGTAGGACCGGCAAAGAAATTAAGACATCCATCAAAACCAAGGATATCGTCTGCCTGTTCAATGACGGGCTTAACCGGAGCAAAGCATATAACATCATCGTAGCCGGTGCCTCCGGTCAGTTCTCGGAGATACTCGGTGGCATTTTCCATCTTGGTGTTAACATAGTGTAGCTCTATGCCGTTGGCTTTGGCTTCCTCTATTGTATAAATGGAAGCGGCGCGCTCCAAACGGGCTTCATCAATATCGGTTACCACCAACAACGAAGGTTTTCTATCGCAATGGATCGCGTAGTCGATAGCAGCAAGTCCCATCGGACCTACTGAGGCGAGCATCGCCATTTTGCCGCCTTCCTTAATGCCCATTTCATGAACATAAGATCCGGCTTTGGTATGATACATTGCGTGGAAAGTACCGATAACACAACTAAGCGGCTCTGCCAAAGAACCAAAATAATAGGTATCGGACTGATACGGCAAAAGACAATTCATCAGCAAAGTTTCAATTGGAACATTACCATACTGTGCATTGCCGCCGCAATACTGATAGGAATAACCCGGTGCTTCCTGTGAGCCCTTATAAAAATGTGCGGGTTGGATAACAAACTTATCACCAACCTTATATTTATCCTTCCAATTCTCACCAACCTCAATAATGTCACCACAGAATTCGTGACCAACAATTGTAGGAGTTAAGTCGCAGCGGTCAGGAACACGCTTATGGTCGCCGCCCTCGATTGCCGCTTTATAGGTGGACATGCAAATACTGTCGGAGATGACGCGTACGCGAACTCCGTCCGGGCCGATTTCTGGAAGATTAACTTCATCCAAACGCAAATCGTTTTTGCCGTGAATACGAACAGCTTTTGTATTCATAATTTAAATTCTCCTTTTCGTTATTTATATATTTTTCTCATGTTCAATCAGTTTCCAGGTGGCATCGATAAGGTTTTGGAACATGGGGTTTTCCATTGCCTTAATGATGAAACTTTGGCGGGGAGAATTGATATCCTCGCCCGAGATCTGAAACATTCCGTATGTATCACAAAGACCGCGCAACCGCTCAAGTTGAGCAGGAGTGTTACGGGTTGGCATATAGGTAACTGCCTTAACACCTTCCTCTTTAAGACATTCAAAAACATCTTCGAGATAATCATCTTCAAATTTCTGCGCCTTTTTATCACCGGTGACCGAATCACCCACGTCACCTAAATAGGCATAGCAAAGATAGGCATCAATTTCTGTGCAAAGTTTAACCATATCAGAAAGCTTGGGGCACTCATCTGTAGCATCGATGAATATCTTCGGAACAAAGGTGCCCTTGAGCATACCCAAAACATCGTATTCATAGAAAGGATATGTAGTATCCAAGAGCTGCTGAGTTTGCTTCTCGGACAATTCCATTCCCAAAGCAGTCAATTTGTCTATCATCGGTCGGCCCTTACCAACATCTTTAACCAGCGCAATTGCCAAAGCAAACATCAAATGTCGTTCGGTAACACCTCCGTTATCTGCCGCCTCAGATAAAGGAAGAACATCCCTTTCATAATCCAGCGAAATCCCGACCAATTCATTAATCTTGGCGACCATTTTGCGATTTCGCTCGTGTCGCGCTGCGCGATATGGCATAAAAAATTCCGTCAAAGTATCGATTTTGTCGTGGGGGACCGATTGAATAGTCATATAGGAGACACCCACTTGATCGGGGTTATTGGTGCGACGCCCTTCAAGACGTGTCCCCTCCATTGAAACCCTCGCTTCCATACCGATGGTGACCGGCATACCGATAATTTCGGCCGCCTCCAAAAACTCCTTCGCGCCACTAATGGAATCATGATCAATGATTCCTGCAGTGCAAAGCCCTTCCATCCGTGCAGCATAAACCGATGCAGTTGGAGAATATGGGGAGAAGGAATAGGTGGTATGTATATGATTATTAATGTATTGGGGAACCATTTCAGGAAATGTAGTTTCCTTCAAGACTTTTTTTAAGTTAGCAAGACGCTCCTGCTTGGTAGGTGCGTTCAACAAGTTTAAAATATTAATATCTATCATTATATTTTCGCCCTCTTAGTTCAGCATCACTTGCCCACCTGTGACAGGGATTGCTTGACCCGTTTCAAATTGTTGCTCCACACAATACATCACGGCACGGGCAACGTCAAGAGGCAAGCATCCACGTGCGATGGGGGTTTTGGATTCATAGAATTTGCGAACATCTGCCACCGTCTTAGCGCCAGGAACCTTGCCTGCTTTTAAATACTGGACAAAAAGGCCCTTTTCGGGATCGCTCCATAATGGACCGTCAAGATAATTGCCGGGGCAGATGGCGTTAACCTTAATATTATATGCAACCAGCTCTAAAGCGAAACTTTGCACCAAACCGATAGCACCGAATTTAGAACCGGCATAAGCAAAGTTTTTATTAGATCCTTCCAAACCTGACTTGGAAGACATTGCTATAAAATCAAACATTGCATCGGGATCGGCTTCATGCTGCGCTTGCATAATACATGCGGCATATTTGGCGCAGAGAAACAGCCCTGTATAGTTGATAGCAGTAACAAAATCAAAATCCTTTTGTTCAAATTCCGCCAAAGGACCAGAGCGAACAACACCGGCGTTGGCAATAAAAAGATCTAATCCGCCAAACTTTTCGACCGTCTGCTGTACTAGTGCGGCAACGCTCTCTTCATCGGAGACATTAACCGCGATTGCACAGGCGCGTTCGCCCAGTTCACTTGCTACCTGCTCCGCCAAAGCAATATTCATATCTGCAATGATAATGGTGGCGCCCTCCTTATACAGTTCCTCGGCAATACCCTTGCCAAAGCCCTGTGCTGCGCCGGTTACGATGGTGATTTTCCCTGCAAGTCGACCGACACCCGCAGGTCTTTTAGAAATATTTTTCTTGGCTATTTCTTGCCATTTAGTCATATCAACACTCATTTTGCCCCTCCATTTTGCTCGACAATTTATTTCCCGCCAAAGATTTTCGGTATTTCCGCAAAAATCTTCTTTTAAAATCGAGTTAAAATTGTTCGCGTTTGCTTATTTATAATATACAATTTAATTATAAACATGGTAAAGCAAAATGTCAAACACAAATACTAAATTTTGGAGAACATTTATATTAAAATCAGCCGAAATCACACTCTTTTGAATCCCAATTTAAAAGTCGCTCAAAATTCAAATGATTTTTTTGAGTTTTGTGAAGGTTTTTGGAGCAATAAATAAAAGCTGTGTAGAAAATTTCTACACAGCTTTTTACTGTTCTTTGAAGTACAACCAATTACTTTTTGACTTTTGCTTGTTTATTATTTATCGAAGATATCAAGAAGGGTAATAGTATTGGTGTATGTATCATCATCTTCCGACTTTGACATAAGCTCTGTTACTAAATCACCTTTTGATTCTTTCTTCTCATCGCCAAGGCCAGTTGCAACAACGGTTACACGGATGGTATCTTCGAGAGTATCATCAAGCTGAGCACCCCAAATGATAGTCGCATCCGGATGTGCCATCTCGGAGATAATTGAAGAAGCAAGTTCAACCTCTTCAAGACCGATATCACTCGAACCTGTGATGCTGATAATTACGCCGCGAGCGTTATCCATAGATGTTTCAATAAGCGGACTTGTGATAGCTGCTCTGGCTGCCTGCTCTGCCTTATCGCGACCTGTAGCAATACCAACGCCCATGTGAGCATATCCGGCATCAGACATAATTGCGCTAACATCTGCAAAGTCAAGGTTAACAAGAGCAGTAACATTGATAAGTTCAGAAATACTCTGAACGCCCTGACGAAGAACGTCATCAGCAATATCAAATGCATTTTTAAATGTAATTTTTTGCTCAGAAACATACTTTAAGCGTTCGTTAGGAATAACCACCAAACTATCAACATGCTCTCTGAGAGCGGCAATGCCTGCTTCCGCCTGAGTCATTCTCTTTTTGCCTTCAAATGCAAACGGCTTTGTAACAATACCAACTGTCAAAATACCGAGTTCTTTGGCGATTTGAGCAACAATAGGAGCAGCACCAGTACCCGTACCGCCACCCATACCGGCAGTAATAAAAATCATATCAGCGCTGCGGATTGCAGAAGCAATCTCTTCTTTAGATTCTTCGGCAGCCATCTTGCCCTTATCGGGGTTGGCACCAGCACCCATACCGTTTGTGGCTTTAGAACCAATTTGTATTTTTTGAGAAGCTTTAGAAAGATATAAAGCGGCTTTATCTGTATTAATAGCGATAAATTCTACGCCGCGAACACCTGCATCAACCATACGGTTAACCGCGTTACCACCGCCGCCGCCTACACCTACGACCTTAATTTGAACAACATCGTCCAATTCGTTTGAAACTTCGAATGCCATCTTTTAATTCCTCCAACTTTAAGATATTATATGCGAAATTATAATTATAACTATTAACATATTGATAATATCACATATTTTTTCAAATTTCAATAGAAAAATTTACAAATTTGTAATTTTTTCTTATTTTTTTACAAAATTCGTGATTAGTCGAGTGTCTTGGGTTTAAAAAAGCCCTCTCTTTTTGTTGATGACCACGCACTTAAATCAATTTCTCCTGTAATATCACTACCGTTTTTGGCATCAATTTGCGGCAACATACCGCGAAGATGCTCTAACTTTCCCTCCAAATCAGTTAAACTACCAAGCGACACAATAAAGCGGTCTTTAATTTTAAGAGTTATTAAATTAGAATTGCTGATATCAATACTGTTGATTTTAATTTCTTCACTGTCTAAATAATTATAAATATCTTTAATCGTATCTAGCTCATCATTTTTAAGCGATAAGACATAACCGCATTCGGGACTAATTTTTGTTTTAGGCACTATCAGAGCTGTATTTTCAGGTTGCTCAGTATGTTTTGAAAGAATTTTGTTGTCAATATCCGCTGTAAAAAAAGAATTCTCATAACAATAGCAAAAAATATCTTCGGTCTCTGTTATATTGATACGAAGTTCTTTTAGCGACGGATATTTAAGGTCAACTTTTTTAATATACGGGTATTTTATGGTAAGTTTTTTATTAAGCGCTGATTCTGAAACCGAAAAAAGCTTGTCCCCTACAGATACTCCCACTGCATCAAGAATTTGCGCGGAAGTAACGGTAATATTACCTGAAACCTTTACAGTTTCTATGGGAAAAAGCACCGTACGAAGCAAAACTGAAAAAACTATCGCAAGTGTTAATATAACAAACAATGTTAAAACTGCCGCGCGCGCTTTTGCGCGGCGGCGTTTTTTCCTTTGCAGTTCTTCTTTTGATAAAACGCTCTTCTTTTCACTTATTTGCATTTGATCATTCCCTTTTTATATCTGCGCCTAACTTTTTTAAATTGGATTCTAAATCTTCATAACCGCGGTCTATATGGAAAATCTTATCTATCACCGTTGTGCCTTCCGCAGCGAGTCCCGCAACCACCAGTGCCGCACCGCCGCGCAAGTCGGTGCACTCCGTAGCTGCCCCCGAAAGTTTTTTAACACCTTCAATAACCGCTACATTGCCCTGCGTTTTGATGTTTGCGCCGAGTCGTTTCAACTCATCAATATACTTAAATCGATTTTGAAAAATACTTTCTACAAACACAGTGGTTCCATTTGCGATACTAAGCATTGCAATAACGGGTGGTCCCGCATCTGTCGGAAAACCAGGATACACAAGGGTGCGAATTGTAGGTATCCTTTTTGGCCGCGCAACACTTTTTATCCGTAAAGAATTAGTATGAGGTATCAACTCGCAACCGCATTGTCGGAATATATTAAGAATCGCCACCTGATGCGAGGGCATAATGTTTTTAAGAAAAATATCGCCCCGTGTTGCCACAGCAGAACAAATATAGGTTGCCGCCGCAATTCTATCGGGAATAACGGTATGCTCTGTGCCGTTAAGTTTTTCAACACCCTCGATTACAATCGTATCCGAACCCGCGCCATAGATTTTAGCACCTGCAGAATTCAAAAAATCCGCCAAATCACTGATTTCGGGCTCACGCGCGGCATTATGTATTACGGTTGTGCCCACCGATAAAGCTGCCGCTAAAATAATATTTTCGGTAGCACCAACACTTGGAAAGGATAAATTTATTTCATTTCCCTCTATTTTTTCACGCACCGAACAGTTCAAGTACCCATGGTCTTCGTAAATTTCAATACCAAGTTGTCTTAAAGCGGAAATATGTAAATCTATCGGTCTTGGTCCCAACTCACAACCACCAGGACTGCTGACAACCGCACTTTTTGTGCGCCCAATAATTGCCCCTAAAAATACGATGGATGAGCGCATTTCTCTCATAAGATCGTCTGGTATCTCGTTGCCTTCAACATTTCGCGCGTCAACACATACTGTATCGCCTTCCCTTTTACATTTGCAGCCCAAATTTTCAAGTATCCTGAGCGAAACGTTCACATCAGACAAGCGCGGACAATTATGTATAACACTCTCGCCATTACACAAAAGCGTTGCCGCAAGTAGCGGTAATGCGCTATTTTTGGCGCCGTGAATTTTAATTTCTCCGTTTAGTCGATTTCCACCGTTTATATATATTTTGGCCATATCCACACCCCAAAATAAAATGATATTACATTTCATTTTATGTGGTGTGAAAAAAAGTGTTATTATTTACTGTTTTTATAAAGTTCCATTACCTGTTTGTAAATACGTTCATTGGAATCGGTAATAGCATTTTTACGGGCATTTTCTGCCATTGCTTTAAGGGTTGATTTATCTTCACAAAGCGATTTAACAGTGTCAATCAGTTTATCACCCGTAAGATATTTTTCTTCAATAACCTCAGCCGCACCGACACGCTTTAGTGTCATTGCATTGTGGTACTGATGGTTTTCAGATACATAAGGTGAAGGAATCAAAATTGCGGGTTTTCCGCAAACGCTGATCTCGCTGAGCGTTATAGCTCCCGCTCTACCGATAACAAGGTCTGCCGCCGCCATACATAAATCCATATCGTAAATATATTCCTTAACGGTTATTTTATCGTTAAGTGTTATATCACTTAAGTTTTCACACATCATATCATACCCCGACTTACCCGTAGCGTGTATATGATAAAATTCACCTGTCTTATTATGCCATTTAATAAGTTCGGTTACTGCCTCGTTTATCGGACGGGCCCCTAGACTGCCGCCAAAAGACAATATAAGCGGTTTATCACCAACGCCAAGTTTTTTACGTGCATATTCTCTATCAACCTTTAAGAGTTCATCGCGAACGGGGTTGCCTGTGATTACGGCATTTTTATTTAATTTTAAATACTTTTCCGCTTCGGAAAAAGCCAACATAACGCAGTCAGCACCTGTTGCTAACATTTTGGTTGTAATACCGGGAAAGGCATTTTGTTCGTGAATAGCAGTTTTAATGCCTAGTTTTTGCGCTTGTTTTAAAACGGGACCGCTGACATAACCGCCCGTACCTACAACAACATCGGGATTTAATTTTTTAAGCAACTGCCTTGCCTTTACGGATGCAGTTACCGCCTTAATGGCGACCGAAATATTCTTTGCAATATTTTTCGGTGTTAGTTTCCGCTGAAAGCCAGCAACGTCGATAGTATAGAAATCATACCCCGCGGCAGGGACTAACTTTGCCTCAAGTTTTTTTGCAGTACCTATATAACTGATTTTTGCATCGGGATGCCTTTGCTTAATAAATCCTGCAACAGCAAGTGCAGGATTTATGTGTCCCGCAGTACCGCCACCCGCAAAAAGAATATGCATAATTTTACCTCACTAAAGCTTCTTTAAATTTGATTGCCGTGAAATCGACAGTATCATACCCATTTGTGTTAATAAAAGGATCAAGGATGTACCGCCGTAACTAAAAAACGGAAGACTAATTCCCGTATTTGGTATTGTATTTGTAACAACAAATATATTTAATATCGCTTGTAGCCCTACTTGAAAAGTAAGCCCTACAGCCATCAAACAACCGAATTTATCTTTTGCCTTAAGGGCTATCGTAAAGCCGCGCCAAACGAGCGCACAAAAAAGCAAAATTATAATTATAGCCCCTATAAGCCCCAATTCTTCACAAACAATTGAAAAAATGAAATCATTATGGGGTTCGGGTACCCACAAAAATTTTTGCCTTGATTGGCCGAGCCCCCTACCCATAATTCCGCCTGAGCCGATAGCGAGAAGCGACTGTATGGTCTGATAACCTTTGCCCGTAGCGTCTGCCCACGGGTCTAACCAATACTGGATACGCGAACTACTATACCCAACGACGCCACTCAAGAGTAATGCCGCGATACCAACTCCGCCAACAGTAAGACCTCCGACGATGTATTTCCAGTTAAGTCCGCCGACAATCATAATTACAACCCCAATAGCACCTATCAGCAAGGTTGCCGAAACATGCGGCTCAAGAAACACAAGTATACAAACGATACCTAAAATTCCGCCGAGCAATGCAATAAATTTGAATTTTCCCATCATTTTATAGTTACTTGCTATTAAGTGTGAAAAAACGAGTATAATCGCAAATTTAGCAACTTCTGACGGTTGGAAACTGAAAGAACCAACAGCAAACCACCTTTTAACATCCATACCGCTTACCATTGGTGGTACGGCAAGAAGAAATCCTAACAAACCGATGGCGATTATAAAAATTACCCAAGTAAATTTTCTGTAAAAGTGGTAGTCAATATGAGAAGTTACGTACATAAACACTAAGCCCACAGCAGCATATTTGGCTTGTTGGAAAATAAAGCGGAAACTATCTTCATAATAGGTATAGGAGAACACATAACTGGCCGAAAAGAGCATAATAAGCCCTATTGTCAAAAGCACCAAAACAAGACTTAAAAAGGCAACGTCAACTTTGCCTTCGTTAGTCCAAAACTTAGATGAGCTCTTTCTGATTTTCTTCTCCGAAGCCATATAACTCTCCTACAAATTTAATATGATTGGCAATATTGCGATTATGCAACCGCCGAAAGTAATTAATGAAAATACAAATACTATTTTTCCTTCATTCCAGCCGGATAATTCAAAGTGATGATGAATAGGCGACATTTTAAATAAACGTCTTCCAAACTTTGTGACCGATATCACCTGCAGGATTACCGAAAACGCTTCTATGATATAAAGTATACCGGCGAAAATAAGCAAAATCGGTTTACCGACACCAAAAGAAAATGCTACAACTGCGCCGCCTAAAAACATCGAGCCGGTATCACCCATAAACACTTTAGCGGGATGGGCGTTCCAAAGCAAAAAACCCGCACAGGCACCTGCAAAAGCCGCTGCTAATGTATTATAGCCAATATTACCCATAAAACCAGCAATAAACATAAAGCAACATGAAACTATCATTGTCACACTTGATGCAAGACCGTCAATACCGTCGGTTAAATTTACGGCATTTGTAAAGCCATAAATGAAGAAAAGTGAAATCGGCCAAAAAACAAGACCAAATCCCGACACTACTGAAACATCGCCGACAAAGGGTAGCCAAGTGGTTTCCATACCCGAAAAATAAAGCGCCCCAAGATAAATCGCTGCGACTAGGAACTGTCCAAAGGTTTTTTGTTTGGCGGTAAGACCTAAATTCCTTTTTTTAACAACCTTTATGTAGTCATCAAGAAATCCAATAAGCCCCATACCGAGCGCCAATGAAATACCGGCAATAAAGCGTAACAAATTACCACGAACGGCAAATTCGGCAACCAAACGGCTATCTGCAAAGACAGAATAGCAAATCGCAAAAAGAACACCGAATACCACACCACCGAAAATCATAACACCGCCCATTGTGGGTGTTCCTTGTTTGTTTACATGCCATTTTGGACCTATATCTAAAATTGTTTGCCCGAATTTTAATTTATGAAGATACGGGATAACAAAGTATCCAAGTCCCCAACAAACCATCATGGCAATAATTGCCGAAATTACGGGAGAAAATTCAATCATATTTTATTGCTCCTTTTATATCTCACTCAAAGCTTCACTCACAACTTCACGTTCATCAAGGTGAATTGTGCCGGTATTCAAAATCTGGTACGTTTCGTGTCCTTTACCCGCCAAAATTATTATATCATCTTTATTGGCATTAGCAATGGCAAATTTTATTGCCTCTACCCTATTTTCGATTACCTTATAAGGTGTTTTATATTTTTTTACACCAGCCATTATGTCTTCGATTATGGAAGACGGATTTTCACTTCTGGGATTATCGCTTGTAACTATAACATAATCGGCGATTTTTGCTGCCGTTTCTCCCATAAGTGGTCGCTTGGTTTTATCACGGTCACCACCGCAACCAAAGAGCACTACCAGACGACTATCTCTATAATCACGGAAACTCATAAGAATATTTTCAAGTCCGTCAGGCGTATGAGCATAGTCAATAACAACTGTAAAATCACGGTCGGTTTTCACAATCTCTGCCCTACCTGCAACACCGTTCATTTCAGCAAGGGCGGATTTGATAATATCTATAGAAACACCGAGTTCCAGTGCTGTCGCGGCGGCACACATTGAGTTGTAAACCGTAAACTTTCCGCCTATGGAAGCAGTAATTTTGTTGATAAAATTGTATCCTACCATCTGATATTTTACGCCATTCGGTTTATATTCGGCATCTTTCGCGGTGTAAGTTGCGGCATCGTTTTTTACGGAATAGGTTATTTTCTTACAGTTAACCGCATTAAGTATACGCTCGGCGTAATCATCATCTAAATTTATTATGGCGCACTTGCTCATTTTAAAAAGTTCTAGTTTCGCAGCAAAATAATTATCCATCGTAATATGATAATCGAGATGGTCCTGAGTTAAATTTGTAAATACAGCACTTTCAAATTCAACCGAACAAATCCTTTTCTGGTCAAGTGCATGTGAAGAAACCTCCATCACTACATATTCGCAACCTGATTTCTCCATATCATTAAAAAGAGAGTTCATTTCGTATGCATCGGGAGTAGTGTTTTTTGAAGGCAAAACCTTATCAATAATCATATTTTGAATTGTACCTATAAGACCCACCTTATATCCCGCTTTTTCTAAAATATTCTTTAACATATAAGTAACCGAAGTTTTTCCGTTTGTACCCGTAACACCGATTAGTTTAAGTTTCCTTGCGGGATTACCGAACCAGTTCGCACTGATTTCAAAATACGCTTTGTGTGTGTCTTCCACGATTATTTGTTTATCAATACCTAAATCACGCTCACAAACAACCGCTGCAGCACCATTTTTTATGGCATCCGCAGCGAAGGTGTGCCCGTCAACGCGTGTACCTCTTATACATACAAAGAGTGAGCCCATACCTACTGCTTTGGAATTACAGGTAACACTGCTTATTTCAATATTTTTAAGTTTTTCATTTTCGGTTTTGATGAGCTCATATAACTTCATTTTTAACTCCTTAATCTGCTATATTATCTGCGCTTGTATCGCGAAAATAGACCGTAACAACACTACCCCTGTCAACGCTTGTTGTAGGTTCAACACTTTGTTTGTAAGCAACAACGCCCGAAGATGACGTATTACCCGCAAACTGTACGTTAATCCCAGAATTAGTTGCCGTTGAATTAACGGATGAAAGCGACATTCCCGTAAAGTCGGGAACTGCGACTTTATGTTCACCGTCTTCTACTTCTTCAGTATAAAGAATTACCACACCGCCTGAATGTAAAGAATCAGTGGACGACGGCATCTGATTTACAACCTTTTCGCCGCTACCCACAATTTTATAATTAAGTTTTGCGCTTGTAACCTTTCTCTTCGCAACCGAAACGTCTTCGCCAATTACGTTTGGAACACTGATTGAGAGCGCGGCAAGTTCCGATTCAGTATACTGTGGCTCATAACCCAAATACGGCAATATTCCGCTTAAAATTTCGGCACCAATAGGTGCTGCAACTGCCGAACCGTAATACTGACCAGCGCTGGGCTCATCAATCATTACAAGTACTGCTATTTCGGGTTCTTCTATTGGAGCTACGGCGAGATACGAAGCAATATATAGCTCTTTTTCACTACCCGATTCCAACTTTTCGGCAACTTTTTGGGATGTACCCGTTTTACCACCCGTCTGATAACCCGCAACATACATATTTTTACTAGTGCTTTTTGATACAACAGCACCCATCATTGTTCGGATGGTTTGGGAGGTGGTAGATGAAATAACCTGTCGCTTTACTGTTTTATCAATTGTTTCAACGACGTTTCCTTCACTATCCAATATCTTACTGACCAAATGTGGTTTAACAAGATATCCGCCGTTAACTGCAGCCGATACGGCAGTAATCATTTGTATAGGAGTAATTTTAAAGGTCTGACCAAATGATGATGATGCTAACTCAACAGGTCCCATTTTAGATTCGGCGTGATAAACCGAATTGGATTCACCCGGTAAATCAATACCTGTTTTCTTGGTCAAACCAAAGGCATCAAAGTATTTCGCAAAGGTACTGCTGCCAACCAACTGACCTATCATAATATAGGCGGGATTACAAGAATTAACCATTGTCTCAATTAAATTTTGGGTGCCATGACCACCTTTTTTATGGCAATCATATCCCTGCCCTGCAATGTTAATATGGTACGTGCAAGTAAAGGTTGAATTTGTATTAACAAGATTTTCCTCCAAAGCCATAGATGCGGTTATAACTTTAAATACCGAACCCGGCTCATACGTATCCGAAACAGCTTTGTTTCGCCACTGCAAATTTTGTAACTGTGTTTTTAATTCCGACTTTTTTTCGGTATCGGTTTCCGCATCGACTTTTGCTTGGTCGTCGGTAGATAGTGTAAACGGCTCATTTGGGTCAAAATCACCCTTTATAGCCATTGCCAATATCTCGCCTGAATTTACGTTCATAACAATACAAGCTCCCCTACCGTTCGCCTGATTTGCCAAAACGCCTTCTTCAAGATATTTTTCAGCAATATACTGTATGTAGTTATCAATAGTCAACACCAAGGAATTACCCTGTATTGCTTCTTCCACTCGCTCGTATGTCAGCGGCATATCAACGCCTTGCGCACTTTTTGCCGCAACAACACGACCTGCAACGCCTGTAAGTACCGTATCGTAGTAACTTTCAATACCTGAAAGTCCCTGATTATCGCTACCCACAAAGCCGAGTACAACCGATGCTAAATTATCATTAGGATAATAACGTTTTGTGGTTTCATCAAGTCCTACGTAACTTGCAAGGTTTAAATCGGAGTTATCCGATATAAATTTTCTCACTTTATCGGCTGTTTCTTTATCAATTTTCTTTTTAACAATAACGTAATACGTGTTTTTCTCAGTTTGAGCATAAACAGTGTCACGCTCAATTCCCAATATTGAAGAAAGGCCATCGGCTATAGTATTCTTGATTTTTTGCTTGGTGTCGGCATCTTTAACGCGTGTTAATCCGTTAGGTGTGATATAAACCGTCCATGCAGTCGAACTGGTAGCCAAGGTATTAATGTTTTTATCATAGATATTGCCGCGGGGTGCCGCCAAAAGCGTATCGTACAACTGTTGCTCCAATGCTTCGTTACGATACTTATCACCATTAATTACGGCAATATCGATAAGACGAATTATAGAAATCGAGGATGCTGCAATAACTATTACCAACATACTTATAAAAACGCGCATAATCATCGATTTGCTCGGTTTGTCAGTCATTTTAGATACCTCCGTAATTTTTTTGCGACATTTTTTGCCGACTTTTAAATGCTCGAAAACGAGAGTTAAATTTTTAACTCTCGTATCTAAATAAATATATTTATTACACTATAAACTTATTCATCGGAAACCACCAATTCGCCGTTAGATGTGATTGCGGTGTTTCTGTCATTTACATGGATATAAACAACCTGGTCTTTATCCATTTTCTTCATGCCAAGAGTTTCAGCGCTCTGCTCTAAATTGTTGTAAGAAACGATTTTTTCCATCTCAACAAACAGTTTCGTATACTCAGCGTTCATCTCGTTAATCTCAGTGTTTATATCGTTTATCTGAGAATCAACTTCGTTAATTCTAATTCTCAAAAAGATATTTCCGCAAAGCGCGGCAAGGAAAAATGTGCACAACAAAACAAATGCTACGCTAACCGAAACCGCTTTTTGAGCTTTTGCTTTGCGCTTCTTTTGAACGGCCTTTTTTTGCGGCATTTTGATAACATTATCAGTATTAACCGTTTTAGTTTTAGGCATAAACAATTCGAAATCATATGCTAAGCTATCGTTATAATACTTGAAGTTGTTCACCATTATCCCCCATTTTTAGTTCTTTATTATTACCCGCAAGGCAGCACTTCGGCTCCTTGCGTTATCCTCTAATTCTTCTCTTTTCGCAGTTATCGGTTTTCGAGTGTACAGTGTGCCCTGTGGTTTTTTGCCGCACACACAAACCGGAAAATCGGGCGGACAGGTACACCCTGTGCTAAATTCCTTGAATTTTTGCTTAACCATGCGGTCTTCAAGCGAGTGGAACGTTATTATAGATAAAACGCCACCCGGTTTTAATAGAGAGAATGCCGTATTCAAAACACTTGATAAACTCTCAAGTTCGCCGTTTACCGCTATTCTTATCGCCTGAAAGCATTTTCGGGCGGGATGGCCGTCTCGACGCGCCGCCGCAGGATACGCGGAAGAAATTATATCTGCCAGTTGTAAAGTTGTAAGTATTGGTTTTTGAGTTCTTGCCTGTTCGATTTTTTTAGCGATTCGGTAAGCAAATTTTTCTTCACCGTATTTTGTGAAAATGTCGGTAAGTTCCCCCACTGACCAGTTATTAACTATGTCCTTTGCACTGAGGCCCTCTTTGCTCATACGCATATCAAGAGGCGCATCTTTATGATAGGAAAAACCGCGTTCGGCATTATCAAGTTGGAAGGATGATACGCCAAGGTCAAGTAATATCCCGTCAACCTTTTCGATACCGAGTCCGTTTAGCACTACCGCCATTTCACTAAAATTAGCGTGTACTACAGTTGCGGGATAATCTTTTAATCGCTCGGTGGCAACTGTTACAGCGTCAGGATCACGATCAAGTGAAAAAAGATGTCCGCCATTTAATTTTTTTGCAATTCCTGTGGAATGCCCCGCGCCGCCTGCCGTTCCGTCAACATAAATGCCATCTGGTTTTATATTAAGTGACTCAATAACTTCATCAAACAATACCGGTTTATGACTAAATTCCATCTTAGCCACCCTTAAAGTTGGAATTTATCAGCATCGGCAAAAATATCTTCAGGAGTGTAAACATCTTCCTTAGCCCAGAGTTCCGCACTCCAGAGTTCAATATAAGTATCCATACCTATTAGATGTGCCGATGCATCAAGCTCTGCAAATTCCCTGAGTGTTGGCGGTATAACAATTCTTCCCTGAGTGTCAAACTCAACGTTAAATGCACCGTCAAAAATGAAACGCTTGATAGAACTCGCTTGTGACGACGGAAGCTCGGAGATTTTTGCAACAAGTTTTTCCCATTCACAAAACGGATAAATACATAAACAGCGCTTACCGCTGATACCTTTACAAATGATAAATGATTCTCCTAAATCTTCTTTTAGGCGGGATGGTATGAAAACCCGACCCTTTTTGTCTATATTATGATCATAGCCGCCGTAAAGCATCGAATTTTCACCTCATTTCTTCCACTTTAAGCCACTTTTATGTGCAAAATCACCACTTTGCACCACTTTTACTGTCATTATACAACACTTATAAATAAAAATCAATAGTTTTTTAAAATTTATAAAAAAAAATAAAGCAGTCAAGTTTTGACGCTTAACTGCTTTAGATTAATATAAACACTTTAAAAGGTATATTGCATTTTGGGCACTTGACGAAATGCTTACCGCGTTTTATAGGTAAACGCGAAACTGCTTTGCAATTTGGACAGGTGCGATATCGTTTTGTTTTGATATTTTTAATTCTATCCCCTAACAGTTTGAGAGGTGATTTGAATTTTTGAAAAACTCTTTCAAACACTTGGTTTTCACGTTGTCTTGCATAAATATTCCGTGAGAGTATCCTGAAAAGTATAAACGCCAATATTATCCACTGCACCGTCATCAGCAAATATCTTGACGATAAATTCCGCACAAACACGTTAACTATCGCTACCATTAAATATATTACCATAGAGAACTTTCCGAGCGGATCAACTCCGTTTCTGCCGTAGAAAAACATTCTCAATCTATCAAAAAATCTATACATACAATCGCTCCTTTTCTATTATAATAACACAAATTTATGAACAAATATAGATATTTTTTGAAATTAAGTATTACATAATTTTTTTAAAAATGATATAATTAGTATATAAATTTTTAGGAGTGATTACTTGTTTAAGATTAGTGATACCGTTGTTCATCCTGGTATGGGAGTGTGCAAGATTACCGATATTAAAAGTGAAAATTTCGCAAAGCTCGGCAGCAAACAATTTTACATAATGACACCAATTTACGAAAACACGCAAACAACGGTATATGTGCCCGTTGATAGCCCAAAAATAACTCTAAAAAAACTTTTATCCGAAGAAGAAATCGAAAAAATGTTATCTGAAATAGATTTTTCAAAATCAATTTGGATAGAAAATGATATGGCGCGTAAAGATAAATTTTCGCAAATACTCAAGTCCGGTGACAGAAAGGATATCCTTCTATTGATTAAGGAACTGCACCTAAAACTCGAAGAACGCGAAAAAACCGGCAAACGTTTACATATTGCTGATGAAAGAATACTGCGTGAAGCCGAAAAATTAATTCATCAGGAACTTGCATTCTCCATGAACATCAAAGTTGAGCAGGTTGCCGAATATATAATTAAACATATGTAAAATTGAGGGGCTATACGTTTAGCATAACCCCTTAAAAATAAAAAAACAGCAAGCATGCTTGCTGTTTTTTTAAGTTCAATTAAGCTTTGATAGCGGTAACAACACCGGAACCAACTGTACGGCCACCTTCACGGATAGCGAAACGTAAGCCCTCTTCGATAGCGATAGGAGTGATGAGCTCAACATCCATAATTACGTTATCGCCAGGCATACACATCTCGGTACCTTCGGGAAGTGTGATAACACCGGTAACGTCGGTAGTTCTGAAATAGAACTGAGGACGATAGTTGTTGAAGAACGGAGTATGACGGCCGCCTTCATCCTTATTAAGAACGTAAACCTGACCGCTGAATTTAGTGTGAGGATTGATTGAACCGGGTTTGCAGAGAACCTGACCACGCTCAATCTCGGTACGCTGAATACCACGGAGCAATGCACCGATGTTATCGCCTGCCTCAGCATAGTCAAGAATCTTACGGAACATTTCGATACCGGTAACAACTGTCTTCTTTGTTTCAGCAGCGATACCAACGATTTCTACTTCTTCAGAAGTTTTGAGCTGACCACGTTCTACACGACCTGTAGCAACGGTACCACGACCTGTGATGGTGAATACGTCTTCAACAGGCATAAGGAACGGAAGGTCTGCCTTACGCTCAGGTGTAGGAATGTAAGAGTCAACTGCAGCCATAAGCTCAGCAATCGGAGCATAAGCAGCATCTGCGGGATCATTGGGAGCTTCGAGAGCTTTAAGAGCAGAGCCCTTAATGATAGGAGTATCATCACCCGGGAATTCATACTCATCAAGAGTCTCA
>CAZSIL010000004.1:0-80999 GCA_964607025.1 uncultured Eubacteriales bacterium | reverse complement strand
GATATTGTCTTCTTTGAAAGCTGCTTTAAGTTTACTTTCATTGATACTACCTCCAAATTCTTGTATATATTAAACGCCTATTTTAAATCCAGTCTATTATAACATTAAATCTTGGAAATGTAAAGACCAAAAATAAAAAAAATCAGCCGTCTCAAAACATTATCGAGACAGCCAATTTTTTTATATTAAATTATTCAAAATCATACCAGACATCAGGATTATAGACAGTGTCTGAAAGTTTTCGAACAGCAATAGCAACGCCATATCCTTCTTTATCCGACTGATAACTGCTGAAATTATCGTGCATATACCAAAGTTCACCTGTTTCATCGGCGGCTTTTGTGATATAATGCGGCAATTCAACATCCAACTTATTTTCGATTACTTCTAAATCTGAATAACGGAAAATCATTCTCATAAGCCGTATATTGTTTCTTGCAAATTTTGTTTTAGCAGTCCTTAAAGCATCTTCATAAAGCGCATATACCTTCTCTTTATCTATGTTTTGTATCAGGTATTCTCCTGCATGCTCAATATTTACCTGACCGTCCAACACACCTTCGTACATACGTATAATTTCTGCCAATATTGGCGCGGCTTCACCGAATATTTTGCAGAAGGCATCCAGATTATCTTCCATAGTAAGTTCGGTATCATACGCAGTTCTACCATAGGTATAGAAATTGAAGATATTGTTCCATACATTAAATACTTCTATTTGGGTACCCAAACCCAAAATACCTTTTTCGACAAAGCGCTTACACATGGCTTGCATTTCATCGGCTATAGGCATCAATTTCTGCATGGCGCCGTAATTCCCCATAAAATAGTCATAGTAAACTACCTGTGCGCCCGCCTTTTTCCAAGACATAAGACAATCTTCATAAACGGTATTTGCAAGACAGCTTCCGTCGGATTTGCCGACTGTTCTGAGGCCTGCCTCGGTATGCCAAGTAGATTCATCAATTAAAACGGTAGATGAAATCTTTTCGCTTTCGCAATTAACTACGTCATTATATGCAATCTGGTCGATTTTAACATCGGGCTTTACTGCGCTTACTATCTTTGCAATTTCATCTACAAAATATGTATAGTTTTCGGTTTTTGTAAATTTGCTGCACTCCTCGCACAAGCAACCATCTTCCTTAGCATCGTTCGGCCAAACGGTGACGATATCTACCTGAGGATTTTTATCTAGCCAAGCTATAATATTTTTGGCATAAGTTTCGATACATTCTCTGTTTCGTGAACACAAAATAAACTGTCCGCAAAAATCGCCCTGTTTCATACGATAGCGGGTACCGTCTTCTAACAATTTATAGAATTCGGGATGTGTCTCGTAATATTTTTCGCTGAAATATTCATTTGCAAATTGGGGCAAAAACAGGTTATTTGCTTCGTGATGACCAACGCTGAAAAGCAAACCTCTTTTAATGGCTTCCTTAAGCATTCCGTTGTTCTTGTATTCTTCATAAATACTCGACCAAGTTAAAATTCTGTTATATCGGTTTTTGCAAAGCCAATCCAAAAAAGGAATATTCAATTTATGATTCGGATTACCTGCCCAGCAATCGTACTGCACTATTGCAGTTCTGTAAGATACGTCCGCACTCGCTTTTACGTACTTGACAGGCGCAATCTCTATTGTGCTGTTCTGAGGTACAAATTCTCCTGCTTCAACGCCCGATTTACTGAATGCCGCCAAGCTGCAGCCCAAGCATCTTTCAAGAAAATCATAAACAGCATATACCGTACCGCGTTCCATTTCATTTGGGGTATTACTGCTTCCTGCCAAAAGTAGAGCTGTTTCAGTTGCATAAATCAAGTAACCCTCGGGACCTGGAACTAGTTTTTCGAACTCATCTTGACTCAAAAGTTTTGATGCATACGAATTCTTATTCGGCTCACCTATAATTATCTTATTTTCGAATTGTTCGGTTATCTCGAGTTTGACACCGCTTATCTTTTCTATGTATCGTATAAGTTCACTTGCGGCGAATTCTTCTCTTGATGTTGGATTTTCGGGCATAACGATGCCGCACATCGCCTTGCCGTTTTCAATAATTTTCATATTTATATTTCCTTTCATTTATAACGGAACACATTATTTCAAACACTCTGCGAGAAGGTACATAACCATTCCCACAGCCGGCATATCATATTCGGAGCATTCGGTATGCGATAAGCTGCTGAAGCCCACGTTTATTGCACCCGGAATATAGGGAACGGGTGGGAAAAACTGACCATACGGCTTATGACCTATCTGATTATGTCCCACTGCGTTTGCATAACTTGCATCGTGCAAATTCGCACCAAACGTTACGTCTAACTGTGATTGAGCAACCGATGAAAATTCTTTATTTCCTAAAAGTTTTGATGCGCGCATCAAAAATATACCGATATTTGTTTGCGTCAACGGAGCAAAATGTCTGTTTGGAAGACCCGCACCAAAATAACATTTGATTTCTTTTCCGTTTTTCGTAACTGAGCCAACCTGCTGAATATTTACAAGCGTTTCGCGGATTGTCGGAAGATATCTACCGGGTGCGGGATGACCAAACACGGTATCGAGATCCTTATCACTATATACAATGCGTATAACATGCCACGGATTTTTCTTAGCAATATTACAAATTCCTTTTGCGGCAGCATCTATTGCATTAAAATACTTTTCCTCACCTAAAAGCTCTGCCGCACAGCAAAGTGACATAAAGCCGCCGTTTGCATGTGCATACGGTGACATCATAAACGCAAGATGTTCATCATCATTATCATCATTAAGTAAAACGAACATTGCGTTATCGTCATTTCCCATATGACTGATAACATAATCGGCGCCTTTTCTAACAAAATCGAGATACTTAACATCGTTAGTTGCGGAAAACAGGTCTGCTGCGACAACTGCCATATATGCCATATCTACGGTATTACCTTTTTGGCACATAAAATAAGTCTTATCCCCCTCCATACCTCTTGGGGTAACATCGGGGTGCTTATAAACTTCACCGCTACGTTCTTCGCCAATCATATATTGCCACGAACGCAATGCCGCTTCAAGATACTTTTCGGATAGTTCGGGATTTCTTTTTTTAAAGAAAATAGAACCAAGCGTGAGTACCGACGTAGTGCACCACTGTGCTGATGCGGGTGCTGCAGATTTATAAAAATGCCTCGGCACCCAGCCAAACGGTGCGCTCAGTGTATTATACATTGCGCCGTTTTTCTGTATATTTTTAGTGTAATAATCACATGCCCATTGCACTTCATCCGCAACAAGAGTTTTTCCCCACTCGGACTTATCCTTGATTGCATAACGGAGCATACCAAGAACACCTATTGATACACCGCCAGGTGATTTTCTAAGGTCACCCGACTGGTGATATCCGCCGCAAAGGTCCACGTGTTCTCCGGTTTCTTTGATGATACCGTCATCAGTATGGCACTTGCCTGCCCAACCGAGTTCGCTTCCGCAACGCTGATATGTAAAATACGAGAGTAAAATGCGGTTTACATGCTCGTATGCCTTATCATAAATCAGAAAATAACGGCTTGTATGTCCACCTGCAACGACGTAGTAGTCGCCTTCAACAGTTACTTCGGAAAAGTCGCCCGACCAAAGTCCCTTTTCTTCATCTTCCAAAACCATTTTCCCTGTGTATACCTCTCGTGGTGCTTTATCGCACTCATAAAAATGATATACACTGAAGGTGTCCTCCCCTGTCATATTGTCGGTGAGAACAAATCTCTTATTGCTATTCGACAAAAAGCCGACGTGATTTATTCTTATTGGGTTTTGTGATATCGAATTTTCCATAATAGTTCCTCCTAAACAAAGTCTTATATAGATACAATTTTCGTATTTATTGTATTATGACATCAAGACAAGAAAATGTCAACAATAAAAATAAAATTACGGTATCCAAAATCGGATGCCGTAATTTATCTTATTTTTATAAAATTTTTTTGTTTTGCAAAATCAGATTTCACTTATCATTTGAAATAACTTCATCCAATCGTTTCTCGCAAAATTCGAGGAAATGACGCCAAATTTCGCTGTCAATAAACTTGTTTTCTCCCGTTTCCACAAGAATTCTTGCTTTTTCAAAGGTATCGTTATTCCAGACGTGGTTTCCTATAAAGACATCCACATTTTCCTTTTGTAAGCGGTGAACTGATTTGCGGTAATCTTCTCTGCAACCGTTATAATCAAACTTTTCTCTCACCATTGTATTGGCACCTGCGCCGCCAAACATACCTACGCGGTATGTTTTTCCGTTATCCACAGCATCAAAGAAGAACGAAATTGTGCCCTTTGTGTGTCCCGGTGTTTCCATAAATGATATAGTTGTGTTTCCGAGTGTCAAGCAGTCACCGTCTTTAATCAGAATATCCGGCACAAAAAACTGTTTTGCCTTTTCTTCATCGTCACGTCCAAGCAATGTCTTGGCACCCGACAGTTCTGCTAACGCCGCGGTGGCTTCGGTGTGGTCCCAATGCCAATGGGTATTTACAATATATTTTATATCCTTAGGATTAAAGCCCAGTTCATATATAGAACGAACTACAAGATACAGCGTGTTTGAATATCCAGGGTCAATCAGAATAAGACCGTCACCTGTGTCTATCAAATGACACGATGCTTGAAAAGTACCTATAAAAAACACGTTACCGATTATTTTAAATGGATTTATTCTTCCTTCCCAAGGATTTGAAATTTTTCTTCTTGTGAACATATTAACACCTTTTCGTTTTAATTTTTCTTACGATCTCATCACCAACTTCGCCGGTAGTTTTATCACCGCCAAGATCAGCTGTCAACACCTTACCTTCGACAAGTGTTTCTTCAATACAGTCGATAAGCACTTTTCCCCAATCCGTAAAACCTAAAAAGTCAAGCAACTGACTTGCTGACCAAACGGTAGCCAAAGGATTGGCCTTCCCCTGACCTGCAATATCGGGAGCAGAGCCATGAATCGGCTCGAACATTGACGGGAATTTTCTTTCCGGATTTATGTTGGCGCCTGCCGCAAGTCCCATACCGCCTGCGATTGCAGCACCAAGGTCGGTTAAAATATCGCCAAAAAGGTTAGAAGTAACAACAATCTCAAAGCGTTTTGGGTCTTTTATCATAAACATACTTGCCGCATCCACCAAATATGAATATGTTTTTACTTCAGGATATTCTTTACCAACTTCTGCAAAAATCTGATCCCAGAACACCATAGAATAATTAAGAGCATTGCCTTTGCTAATACTTGTTAGGGTTTTATTTTCTTTTTTGGCAAGTTCATAGGCATAACGGATAATTCTCTCGCAGCCCGCCCTTGAGAAAACGCCGTCCTGAATTACAACTTCGTTCGGCTTATTCTTAAACAACCAACTGCCGCTTCCTGCATACTCACCTTCGCTATTCTCACGAACAAACACCATATCAATGTCTTCTTCTCTTACATTTTTAAGCGGACAAGGTGCGCCCTTTAAAAGTTTTACGGGGCGAAGATTAACGTACTGGTCGAAGTTTTTACGAATACTGAGCAAAAGGTCCCAAAGGGAAATATGGTCCGGCACACCTGGTGCTCCAACAGCGCCCAAAAATATCGCATCAAACTTTGATAGAGTTTCTATACCGTCGGACGCCATCATTTCTCCGTGTTCAAGGTAATATTCGCAACCCCACGGGAACTCGGTGAACTCGAATTCGAATCTACCATCACACTCGGCAACCGTTTTCAGCACCTTTACTCCCTCGGCGATTACCTCTGGGCCTATGCCGTCACCGGCAATAACTGCAATTTTATATTTTTTCATATTAACAACTCCTAAAATTAGCACTTGATATTGAAATTATACTAGAATATAATGTATTTGTAAAATATATTTATGTTTGTGTTTTATAGTTTTTTTCTATATAAGGAGTTTATTATGACACTTGACCAACTTCGCTATTTTCAAGCAGTTTGCAATTTCGACAGCGTTAGTCGGGCTTCCGAGTATTTAAATATATCGCAGCCGTCAGTTTCGAGCGCTATAAACAAATTGGAACAAGAATTTGATACAATGCTTTTTACACGCCAATGTAAAAGATTGATACTTACAAAAGAAGGCAAGATACTTTTAGACCTTGCCAACGATTTATTACTGAGGGCGGATAAAACCGCTAAAACGATGAAACAATTGAGTGATAACAAGGTGTTAAATCTTGGTGTTCCGCCAATGCTCAGTTCTTTAATTCTTCCTATTTTATACAAAGATTTTTTCAAAGAACATCCCGATGTTAAAATTAACATTATTGAAGATGACAGAATCAGTCTTGTTCGTATGCTTGATGAGAATAAAATCAATATGGCTTTTCTCCCACATGACAGACCATTTAATGATAGACTACACTCCGAACTTCTGGTTGAGCTTAACAATGTCTGCTGTCTAAGCAAAAACCACAAATTTGCTCAAAAAAGATCTATAAATATTCTGGATTTAGAGAACGAACCTTTAGTATTATTCAAAAACAGTTTTTTGCAGACCGAGCGCATACTTGAACGCTTCAAGCAAAATAATTGTAAGCCCAATATACTGTTTGATGCCGCACAAGTATCAACTATACAAAACATGGCGGCAAGTGGACTTGCTATCGGTTTTGTGTTTGAATTTCTTTTAAAATCAATGCCTGAACTTGTTGGAATCCCGCTTGAACCACCTATGCATACACAAGTTAGTCTTGTATGGAATCAGGGTGGGTATCTATCAGGCGATATGAATCATTTTTTGAAATTTTTTAAAAATCATTTTTTCACAAAAGTATGCCGTTAGTTTTCTGAAAACTAACGGCATATTTTAAATTTCCTTGATTCTTAACAACGAGCCCTTTTTTATCTCCCGATTAAACGGTATTTTAACCTTCATCATAGGATGCGGCGCAACGATTATAGGTGAGTCATCTTCATCAAAAAGATTATCGGAATTAACGGTAAACGGCGTACTGCCGGGTTCAAGGCAATCAAACACCTGACCTTTGAAGAACTTGTTTTTAACGGTTGCTACAACGCATCCATCAACATAATCTTCAACTACAGCGCCAACGCTGTAATCTCTCACGTAACCTGCATTTTCATAGGTTTGCGAGTTTTCAGGTGTGCCAAAATAAAAGCCGGTTGAATAAACTCTATGGCTTACTTTGTTTAATTCCTCCGTTACCCACTGGGGCAGCGTCCAATTATCAGGATTCGCCTTCAAGCTATCAAGTGCACCGCGGTAGGCATTGGTTACAACCGCAACGTAATAATGCGATTTTGCCCTGCCTTCTATTTTGATACTATCGATTCCCACATCCCGCATTTCCTTTAAATGCTCTGCCATACACAAATCGTTTGCATTTAATATATACGTACCTTTGTCGGTTTCGGTAATATCAAAATATTGTCCCGGACGTTTTTCTTCCATAAGCGAATAACTCCAACGGCAAGGTTGAGCGCAGTCTCCGCGGTTGGCGTCGCGTCCCGTCATATAACTTGACAAAAGACATCTCGCCGAAAAGGATACGCACATAGCACCGTGGGCAAATGCTTCTATTTCTAAGTCGCTCGGTGTCTTCTCACGAATTTCGGCGATTTCTTTCAGCGATAATTCTCGCGCTAGTACAACCCTTTTTGCGCCCATATCGTAAAACGCGTTAGCCGTAACATAGTTTACTATGCCCGACTGGACCGACGCGTGAAGTTCACATTTCGGCGCATATTTTTTCACAAGCCCCATTGTGCCTATATCGGCAGCAATAACCGCATCTGCGCCGAGCTCGTTTATAAGTTCTAAAAACGCAGGTAAACGCGGTATTTCTTCGTTATGCGGTAAAGTATTACACGCAATATGAACCTTAACGCCGTGCGAATGGGCATATTCTATACCTTTTTTTAAATCTTCTTCCCCGAAATTTGTGGCAGCAGTTCGCATACCGAATTCTTCACCTGCTAAATATACCGCATCCGCGCCGAAATCGACTGCGGCTTTGAGGCGCACGATATCACCTGCGGGGCACAAAAGTTCGGGTAGTTTATTATTAGTCCAAATACTCATATATCCAATTATTTTCCCGTTTCAGTTTGTTTATTGTGTTTTCCTGTTCGGCACCTGTCTTATGAAAATAAAATTTACCCTTAGCATCAGTTACAAAATAATAATAAGGCGAATTTTCGGTAGGTTCAAGCGCCGCTTCTATGGCTGCCATACTCGGAGCGCAAAGAGGGCCAGGAGGCAATCCTTTAATTTTATAGGTATCGTATCTACCGTCATCATACTTAAAAGACCTTCCATAATAACAGGTTGGCGACGAGCCAAGCGTGGGAAAAGCGGTACTATTTAAGCGATTATAGAAAACCGCCGCAACGTTTTTCATCTCATCAGTATTTCCGCCCGATTCAAGTTGCACGATAGATGCCATCGTAAGTATTTCATTTACCGTATAGCCCTTTGTGTGCGCCTTTTTTATCATCTCGTCGGTTATGCGGTCTTCCATTTCACCGAACATTTTATTAACCGCCAGACGTGCGCACTCTTTCGAATCATACGAATAAAAATTATAGGTATCAGGAAAAAGATAACCTTCAAGCGCATAATAAGTTTTCTCGACTGCGGCGCCTTCAAAAAGTTTCGATTCGGTGCCTACTTCACTGAGCGCCGACAAAAAATCAGAACGGGTGCATACTCCTGCTTCTTCAAGGAGTGTGGTAATACCTTTGACTTGAACGTCTTCACCGTTTACGTTTTTGGTATAATCGTTGATACCCACCCCTTCGGGAATAGTAACCGTTACGGTTTCGGCCTTAGCGCCATTTGTCATAAGCAGTTCTGCCAAATCCGTATAACCGATTTCGTTATTAAACACATACACGCCGTATGAATATTTACCACCATTGCCCGTAAGTTTAGTGTATATAAGGAAAGCCAAAGAATTATTAATAGCACCCGATTCTTTAAGACGGGTGGCGATTTGCCTTGTTGACATACCCTGTTCTATTTCTACAACAACTTCTTTGCCCCTGCCCGGCCCGATACCGAGATATTCCCCCGTACCTATAATAACAGTCGCAGCCAACATAACCGATATTACAACAATGGCAACTATCCAAATCACCGATTTTACAATATTTTTCCTTTTTGCCTTTCGGTGTTTGCTTTTTTTCTTTTTATCTTTTTTTATAACCTTTACAATATCCTCGTCCTGTATCGGCTCTGACTTCGGGACTATGATGTTTTCATCATCAAATGAAAAATCCTTATCATTTACATTTTCAAAACCTTTATTTTCCATAGCATTTCATACCCTTATATATTTTATCTGCCATATCATTATCTTTTAATTTCCTTACCAGCTCTAAACCAAAATCAACCGCTGCTCCGGGACCGAAAGCGGTAATTATATTACCATCAGTACAAACAGGTACCTCTTTATATTCGGCACCGATCAATTCGTTTTCAAATCCCGGATAACAGGTTGCCGTTTTGTTTTTAAGCAGTCCTAAATTTCCCAACACCAACGGTGCCGCACAAATTGCTGCGATTATCTTATCGTTTGCCGCAAGGTATAGCAAAATATCTTCCACAACCGCCGAATTTTTAAGGTTGACAGCGCCCGGCATACCACCAGGCAATACAACTGCGGTTATATCGTCTTTTTTTATTTCTTTATCCGTTATATCGGCTTTTACCACAATATCATGTGCTCCCGTAACATATTCTCCCGAAACGCCTACCGTTTTTGTAGCAATTTCGGCGCGGCGCAAAATATCCACAACGCTTAACGCTTCTATCTCTTCAAAGCCGTCGGCTAAAAATACATAAACCATCTTTTACCCCTGTTAAAAAAGCTCTTTTGCCGCCGATAAAATATCTGCGGCTATATCTTCTATGCTTCTCGGCTCCCCGTTCTCAGCACAGGAAACTATTCTCCAACCCGAAAATTTAGCGGTATAAAGTGCCGCCTTTCTGCAATGATTAAGATAATCAACATCTCTTTCGTGTATATCCTTTTTGCCGCCGTTATTCTCATATCTCTTACTCATAAGTTTTTGAGACACATCGGTCGGCATATCAAGGAATATAACCAAATCGGGTTTTGGAATACCAATTTTGTTATATTCAAAATCATAAAGCCAAGAAAGAAAATCTTCCCATTTATCCTCTAGTAATTTTGATGCCTGATGAACCGCATTAGACGTTGTATATCTACCCGCAACTACTGTGCCGCCTGTGTTATAATATTCACCCCAAGCGGTTTTGTAGGAGGCATAACGGTCAACCGCATAAAAACAGGATGCGGCGTAGGCATTTACGTCATCGGGCTTTTTGCCAAATTGTCCCGATAAATACATTTTAACAAGTGCACTTGAATCGCTCTCGTAAGCTGGAAAAGAAACGGTTTTGCTATCTATACCTATTTTCTTTAAGCCGCTCGGTAAAAGCTCAAGTTGAGTAGACTTGCCGCTTCCGTCAAGTCCTTCTATAACAATCAGTTTACCCATTGTTACCCTACTTTCCAAAATTGGCATAATATTCTCTTATTTCTTTTGCCTTCCCACAGGACATTTTACCTTCGGGACAACTACCCGAAACACAAGGAGGCCCCGCTTTTTTAAATATCTCAGGTGCCGCGCCTTTTACGAGCGCTAACATTTGATTGGCAACGTCCTGAATTTCCCACTGTGCACGGTTGCAACAACGGTGATGGAAAAAATTAATTAAACTGCGACAATTCATCGTTACAATCATTTTGGTTTCACAAGCATTTGGCAATACAAAACGCGCATCTTCTATTGCTTTTTTCTCTGCCATACGGTCAGCCGTTTTTTCGTCCTTACCAGCCGCTAAAAAATCGGCTTTGTGTTTTGCCTTCAGAATTTCGGTAATTCTGTCATATTTTTTCTGGTCCTCAGCCATCGCTTCTTTAAATATTTCAAGTGCTTCTGGCACTTCGGCAATTTCAGGCGGAGTTACATACTCAAAACATTTCTCAGCAACGTAGCGTTGGCTCTGTACCGAAAAAGATGCAATTCTATGCCTTGTAATTTGCGCTAACAACGCGCGGGACACACCTTCTATACCAAATGTGAAAGATGCATGTTCAATAGGGCTTTCGTGACCGATTTCGGATAACATTTCAACAAAAGATGCGACCTTTTCATCGGTAAGTCCGCTATGTACAGTTTCAATGGATGACGGGCTGTAACACAGTTTTGCCGCACAGGCAATAGTCCTTTCGGGATCCGGGGTATATGCCAGTAATGTAACTTTCGCCATTTTTTACAACTCCTTAAAACATAATAAATCAATTTATTATAACAAACATTTTATATTATATCAACAAAATTTTTAACTCGTATAAAAAATTTAAAAGTCTTGATTTTTTTACAAAAACAGTTTATTTTTACTTTTTTTGCAAAAAAAGACTTTTTTTGTGAGACGTTTTGTGTTATTATCAATTATGTAAAATATTCAGGGGGTAAAAATATGTCAGAAATCAACTTTAAACACACGCCTTTTGGTGACCTTGCGATTATCAGCATGCGTGGTTGCGAGGATATTTCTTCTAAGGTGGATTATTATCTTAAGCAATGGCGCGGCGCTGACGAGGATCAGACCTTCGTTATTCCGGCAAACTGCCCACGCTTTGGTACAGGCGAAGCAAAAGGTGTTCTTAACCATACAGCACGCGGACTTGATGCATTTATCATTTGTGACTGTTTTAATCACGGTGTTACATACAAAATGTATGGACAAACTGTGCCTATGAGTCCCGATGACCATTACCAAGACTTAAAGCGTGTAATTGCGGCATTTGGCGGCAAGGCACGTAGAATCACGGTTATTATGCCGATGCTTTATGAAGGCAGACAGCATAGACGTACAAAGAGAGAGTCTATGGACTGTGCAATGGCTTTACAAGAGCTAATCGCAATGGGTGTTAAGAATATTGTAACCTTTGATGCTCACGACCCTCGCGTGCAAAACGCTATACCAAATGACGGTTTTGATAACGTAACCGCCTCTTACCAGATGATTAAGGCGCTGCTTCGTGCAGTTCCCGATATTAAGCTCGACCGTGATCACACAATGATCGTTTCCCCCGACGAAGGCGGTATGAGCAGATGTATCTACTACTCATCTATTTTAGGGTTAGAACTCGGTATGTTCTATAAACGTCGTAACTACTCTATTATTGTAAACGGCAAAAACCCGATTGAAGCACACGAATTTTTAGGTGCTGACGTTAAGGGTAAAGACTTAATTCTTGTTGACGATATGATATCGTCAGGTGAATCAATGCTCGATATAGCAGCTCGCCTTAAAGAACGCGGTGCAAATCGTATATTTATCTTCTCTACCTTTGGTTTGTTTGTGGAAGGTTATGAGAAATTTGATGAATACTATGAAAACGGCTATATAGATAAGATTTTCACCACAAACCTCATTTACAACGAGCCCGAGTTACTTGAAAAACCGTGGTATACAAACGTTAATATGTCGAAGTATATAGCACTACTCGTTGATACGCTAAACTATGATAATTCTATCAGCAAATTGCTTGACCCTGCCGACCGAATCAAAAAGATCGTAGACGAATACAAAGCAAAAAATAATTAAAAGCATAAAGGATGGTATGATAAGCATTAAAATACTGGCGCGTAACCATCCTTTCTTCTTAATATATTATGATTGGAGTTATGAGTTATGGAAAAACTAGAAAAAAAATACGGTTTGCCCACCGCCATATGTATGGTAGTAGGAACCGTTATCGGCTCGGGTGTGTTCTTTAAAGCGCAAAACGTACTTGCCGCAACAGGCGGAAATATGCCGCTCGGCATCTGGGCTTGGGTGATAACCGGCTTCCTTATGATTATTTGCTCATTACAGTTTGCAATTATGGCTACAAAATATGAAAAAGTAAGCGGCGTTGTAGACTATGCCGAAGCCACCTGCGGAAAAGGTTACGCATACTATCTCGCTTGGTTTATGGTAAATATTTACTACCCCGGTATGACTTCAGTGCTTGCCTGGGTTTCTGCAAGATACTTTGGTGTTTTGTTTGGCTGGAGTATGGTAGGCCCCGAAGTTTTGTGTCTTGCGGGCTTCTTCTTGATTGCTTCGTATACCATGAACGCGCTTTCTCCAAAATTAGCAGGTAAATTTCAAATTAGCGCAACAGTAATTAAACTTATCCCGATTTTCTTGATGGCTATAGTCGGAACATTAGTGGGACTTATAAACGGCACCCTAACAAATAATTTCACAACCATTGTTAGTGAGGCAATCGGCGGCACTAGTGGCGGTCTTTTTGCGGCAATTGTTGCCACGGTTTTTGCTTATGAGGGTTGGATTGTTGCCACCTCCATAAATGCTGAGCTTAAGGATGCCAAGAAAAACCTGCCTTTAGCTTTGATTATCGGCTCTATTATTGTTGTTGCCGCTTATGTTTTTTATTACATTGGTATTGCAGGCGGCGCCACTAATGAAGTTTTGATAAAAGAAGGCGCCACTACGGCATTTACCAATATTTTTGGTGGAATTGGCGGAACCTTACTTAATGTTTGTATTGTTGTTTCATGTCTTGGTACTCTAAACGGCTTGATGGTGGGAGCTACACGCGGAATGTACGCTATTGCCTGTCGTGATGAAGGTCCAAAACAAGATATGTTTAAGCAAATTGACAAAAACACTAATATGGTAACAAATTCTTCTGTTTGGGGTTTGTTTGTTTGCGCAATATGGCTGATTTATTTCTATGGCGCCAACCTTACCGACGGCGGTTGGTTCGGATATTTCAATTTCGATTCTTCCGAGCTTCCCATCGTTACCATATATGCTCTTTATATTCCTATCTTTATCCTTTGGATGAAAAAGGAAAAAGAAGTTGGTGTGGTAAAGAGATTTATCGTTCCGTCACTTGCCATACTTTCTTGTCTGTTTATGGTTTTTGCGGCGATATATGCTCATGGTATAACTCCCTTTATTCAAGCAAAAGAAAACGGCGCCTTCTCTTTCCCCGTTTTGTTCTACTGTATAGTATTTGCTATAGTTATGCTTATCGGTGCCGCCTTAAAAAAGCCCAAAAATAAATAACGCAAAATAGTTTAAAACATTAAAAACCGACAGTTTTAACTGTCGGTTTTTATATTATTTATTTTTTGTTGCAAACTGCTTTATTCGACGTAGCAAGACTGTAAACGAGTTGTTGCGAAATCGACAATAAACTTTATACGAAACATCATTTACCGAATAATCTTTACCGTCGCGGTTAAATCGCACAACCTTGCCGATAATGTCGGCATCGGTAATGCCGTATTCTTTATGTAAAAGGTTATCGCCGCGCATAATATATCCATCACTGTTTTTACCTATTACGCGATGCAAAATAAAGTGCCCTTGTGAATTGCGGTACAATGGTAAATCATATTTTTTAAGCGGTTTATCAATCTTTTTAAGGGTTACTGTATCACGTCCGCTATAAAGCAAGGGGCGCATACTGTTTCCCTTCGGGGTAAATGTTATTTCACCATCACGCGCTAAAATTTCTTCCATAACCGGTAAAAGTTCTTCAAGTGTTACCTTCATTTTCTACTCCGTAATTTTCATTGTTTTATAAGACAGTTCTGCCGCCGAAATGTCCATATTGCAGCAAAGCTTATAAACACTCACTCGCGATAAAACTTTATCAAGTGCTGCGAGTAATTTTTCCATAATATTTCTATCGGGTTTGCGCTGAGTCTGGGCTAAAATCAACGGGATTGCTTCCATAGGGGTTAATTTTCTGATAGAATTTTCCTTTGCCCTTTCGATAAAGCAAATGGCACCCAGTGGCACACAAGCGTTTACGTTTATATCATTTTTGCCGCTAAATGGTGTTCCATAGGCGAAAACCTTATCACCAACCGAGCGCACTGCCGGTTTATCGTCATTTAATATGTACGCACTATCCCCTAACAACTTAAGCCAAAGTGAAGTATGCGTTGATTTACCCACGCCGCTGTCGGCTGAAAACAAATATGCATAACCGTCGGTGACTACGGCGGAAGAGTGTATTAACATACCGTCAAAATCTAATAATTTAAAATAAAAATCACCACCCGCCAGAACATACTCATATTCCGGCATATAATCGGTACCGCGCTGTTTTTCAGCACACTCAGATAGCTGCTCGTCGCTAACACAAATGGTGATATCCGCATCCGCCTCGTTTTGCTCACTTATCATATAGGGCTTTGCTTTATCGGCAAGATACGCATATTTTAAATCCATATTAACTTTTAGGTCTGCGATACTATAGGAAGCCATATTTTTTCTCCTATCTGCGTTTTCTGAACAGTAAAATAAGTCTTAGCATCTGCGCGAGCGATACCATTAATGCCGCAACATAGGTCATCGCCGCGGCTGTGAGCACACGCTTTACACCAATTATTTGCTCTTCCCTTGTCAGCAAATAATTGTCCCTTATAGCCGAAACTGCGCGGGTTGATGCATTAAACTCAACAGGAAGAGTTATAAGTTGGAAAATTACAACCAAACCAAACAGCAAGATACCAACATCTATAAGAACAGGTGCATTAAATATTAAGCCAACAAGTAGCAGCGGCCAGGATAATTTCGAGCCAATTTGCGTTACAGGGATAACCGCCGAGCGAATTTTTATCGGAAGATATTTTTTTGCATACTGAACGGCGTGTCCTGCTTCGTGACAGGCAACCCCCACTGCCGCCACCGTCATACTGTCATAAACGCTTTCGGAGAGGCGGATGGTATTGCTTTTCGGGTCGTAATGGTCGGTAAGAGAACCTGATACGCGTTCAATCTTCACATTTCTGGCACCGCTTTTTTCAAGTACACGTCTTGCCGCTTCGGCTCCCGTTAATGAACAGTATACCTTCGAATATTTACTGAACGAAGATTTCACCATAATTTGCGCTATTAAAGAGATTAATATCGCAGGTACAACCAATACTAAATAATAATAGTCAATTCCGTAATATATCGGCATAAAATCATCCCTTTCTTTATATTTTTTGCGCTTACGTGGTGTTTATACATTGAAAAGAAATTCAACAACGTCGCCGTCAAGCATAACATATTCTTTGCCCTCGGTACGAACGAGTCCCTTTGTTCTCGCGTTTGCAAGACTTCCGCACTCATCTAAATCTTTATATGCAATAACCTGCGCTCGTATAAATCCGCGCTCAAAATCACTGTGAATTTTACCAGCCGCCTGCGGTGCTTTAAGTCCGTCCCTTATAGTCCACGCTCTTACTTCCTTTTCGCCTGCAGTTAAGAAGGAAATAAGACCTAATAACGCGTAACTTTTTTGAATAAGGCGGTCAAGACCTGAACTCTCAAGCCCGAGTTCTTCCAAAAACATTAATTTTTCTTCTTGACTCATATCCACCATATCGGCTTCAAGCCCCGCACAAATGGGTAATACCTGAGCATTATCCCTTGCAGCGATTTCGGTAACCTTAGCAAAATGCGGATTATTGTCAAGCGTTCCCCCTGAAAAATCGTCTTCGCTCATATTTGCGGCATAAATTATGGGCTTGGAGGTTAAAAGATTAAGTGTTGACATAATTTCTGCCTGTTCATCGGTGAGTTTCATACTTCTTGCCGATTTACCGCTCTCAAGCACTGTATACAATTCTTTGAGAAAATCAAGTTCACTTTGAAGGGATTTGTTGCCCTTTAAATCCTTTGTGGTTTTGGCAATTCGGCGCTCTACCATTTCCATATCCGAAAAGATAAGCTCTAAATCAATAGTTTCAATATCACGCGCGGGGTCAATCGAACCTTCCACGTGAATTATATCATCATTTTCAAAACAACGTACAACGTGGACTATGGCATCGACTTCCCTTATATTGCCGAGAAATTTATTGCCAAGTCCTTCACCCTTTGATGCACCTTTTACAAGACCTGCTATATCGACAAACTCAATAACCGCGGGAACTATAGGAGGCACCTTATCACCCACCGTATACATTTGCGCTAACCGCTCAAGGCGGCTATCGGGAACGGCTACCACACCGATGTTGGGGTCAATAGTACAAAATGGATAATTCGCCGAAGCTGCCCCCGCATTTGTTATAGCATTAAACAGTGTCGATTTGCCAACGTTTGGCAAACCTACGATACCTAGTTTCATAACTTTTCACTCCGAATCATTAACATCTAAGCATAATTATATAATTTTATTAGCATTTAATCAAGAAAAATCAAAAAAAACTTTATTTTATTTGGTTATTACTGTATAATGAAGATAATAAAGTTGACGAAAGGATGAAATCAATGCATCAGGACTTTACTGTAACGCTCAGCCGTATAATAAAAGAACATAATCTTGAATCGGTTTTTTTGCCGAAAAGCGCGGATGAAATAGTGATTAATTCTTCGGACGTTAACCGCCCGGGACTTGAAATGATTGGTTATTATGAGTTTTTTGATAACCATAGAATTCAGATTCTCGGTAAAGCCGAGGCGTCGTTTCTCGAAACATTGGATGAAGAGCAATTTACAAAAGTTGTCAATAAACTGTTCGGCTACAATCCACCTGCAGTCGTTATTTCTCGTGGACTTGATATTGCCGATAAACTAAAGCCCTTTGCCGAAAAATACGGAATAGCGCTGCTCAGAACAAGTATGGGCACGTCGGAATTTATGGCATCTCTTATCGCTTTCTTGAAGCTGCAATTAGCTCCCCGTATTACTCGCCACGGTGTTTTGGTTGAAGTTTACGGTGAAGGTATACTACTGCTTGGAGAAAGCGGTGTTGGTAAAAGTGAAACCGCTATTGAGCTTGTAAAACGCGGACACCGTCTTATCGCCGATGATGCTGTTGAAATCCGCAAGGTATCAAGCAAATCGCTTGTGGGTTCTGCCCCCGATAATATCCGCCACTTTATAGAACTGCGCGGCATCGGAATTATAAATGCAAGTCGTATATTCGGTGTGGGTGCGGTTAAACTTACAGAGAAAATTGATTTAGTTATTAAACTTGAACCGTGGGATGTTAACAAGGTTTATGACCGCATGGGACTTGAAAGTGAAACCACCGAAATTTTAGGTCTTGATATTGCGTCATTAACAATACCCGTAAAACCCGGACGTAACCTTGCAGTTATTATAGAAGTTGCCGCAATGAACAACCGACAGAAAAAGCTCGGTTACAATGCTGCAGAAGATTTACTTAACAAGCTCGGTATGGGTGACGGCAAAGAAGACGTAGAAGTTAAGGCATTTTAAAGGAGAACGTATGTATTGGTTAGGAATTGATTTAGGCGGAACTAATATTGCAACGGGTGTTGTTGATGAAAATTATAATATTATAGGCCGTGGCAAAATGAAAACAAACGCCGACAGAAGTGTCGAGGAGATTGTGGAAGATATTGTCAAGGCAACTCAAATGGCGATAAAAGACGCCGGTATTGATGCAAAAGAAATTTTGTCTATGGGCGTCGGCGTTCCTGGTTCTTTTGACCCCGACACCGGTGTCGTTACCCGCGCTGAAAATCTTAATTTTGAAAACGTTCCGTTATGTCCTATGTTAAAAGACCGCACGGGATATGATTTTTATATCGAAAACGATGCCAATGCCGCAGCGTACGGAGAACTCCTTGCAGGTGTCGGCAAGGGTAAAAAGCATATGATAGCGATAACGCTCGGTACAGGCGTTGGCGGCGGTATTATTATAGACGGCAAAATCTACTCGGGCGCTACACACGCAGGCGGTGAGCTCGGCCACACAATTATGATACACGGCGGTGAGCCATGCCCTTGTGGAAACGCGGGTTGCTTTGAGGCATACGCTTCAGCTTCTGCGCTTATACGCCAAACAAAAGCGGCTATGTTGCTTAATAAGGATAGCGCTATGTGGGAAATTGCAGGAACACTTGAAAACGTTAACGGACTGACCGCTTTTGACGCTATGCGCAAGGGCGATAAAACAGGCACCGATGTAGTCAACCAATATATCGAATATTTAAGCATCGGTATATACAATATGGTTAATATTTTCCAACCGGAAGTGGTTTGTATCGGTGGCGGTATTTCAAAAGAAGGAGATACACTGCTTACCCCCATTAGAAAATTTGTTACCGATAATTGCTTTGCACATGGCGAAGGTACCGAAATTAAAATTGCCGAGCTTGGCAACGATGCCGGTATAATCGGTGCTGCCCTGCTTTGCAATCTCTATAAAAAATAAATAACCGAGGTATTTATGAAAGCCCAAATTATTTGTGATTTTTTGTGCAAAAACAATATTAGATTTTTAAAAGATGAGCCCATGAGCCGCCATACCTCTTTTAAGGTGGGCGGCAATGCTGCGTTTCTCGCAACAGCTGAAACCGACGCCCATGTTGTTACAGTATATAAGTTTTGTAAAGCAAATAATATCCCCTTAACCGTGCTCGGCCGTGGCTCTAACGTATTAGTTTCCGACAATGGTATCGAAGGCATTGTTTTAAAACTCTCCGAACAACCAAATATAAGCGTTTTTCCTGATGGCACTATTTCTTGCAATGCGGGTTTGTCACTTTCCGCTCTTTGTGTTGCCGCGCTTGATAACGGGCTGTCAGGACTCGAATTTGCTTACGGAATACCTGGTACTGTTGGAGGTGCCGTTTTTATGAACGCAGGTGCCTACGGCGGTGAAATTAAAAACATTATTGTATCCGCAACCGTTTTGTGCGACGGGGAAATTAAAGAAATTTTAGCAAGCGATATGGCACTCGGATACCGAACTTCAATTTTTAAAACAAATGGATGTATAATTCTATCGGCTAAATTCAAACTAGAATACGATGATAAAGAAAATATTAAAGAACGTATGACTTGTTTTATGAATAAACGTCGCGACAAACAACCGCTTGAATACCCTAGTGCAGGCAGTACCTTTAAGCGCCCTGAAGGATATTTTGCGGGGGCACTGATTGAGCAAAACGGGCTTAAGGGTTTCTCGGTTGGCGGAGCCGAAGTAAGCAGGAAACATGCGGGTTTTGTAATTAACAAGTCGGGTGCTACAAGCCGTGATATTAAAGCCCTTATAAAACACATACAAGATACTGTTTATGAAAATAATGGTGTGAAATTAGAGCGAGAAGTAATTTATTTAGGACGTGGGGAAAACTAAATGTCTTTTTCGTACGATTTTAAGAAACAACTTTGTGATATTAAAATGCCCGAGTGTTGCCGCCGTGCCGAGTGCTACGGTATGATGCTTTTCGGGCATTTTTTAAAATATGATAAAATTTCAGTGCACAGCAGCAACGAGTGTGTTCAAAAAAACTTTGAATATTTATTAAAAAAGTGCTTCGCTGTAAGCCCCACCCTATCGGCTTCAAACGGAAAACGTCCTATGTTCAAGGTCGAGATTTCGGACAAAGAAATTATCAGATTTATCTTGCTAAAGCTCGGCATTACGGGGGATAATTTCATCAACGAAATGATACTAAAAAAGGACTGTTGCCGCGATGCATTTATCCGCGGAGCGTTCTTATCGTGTGGGTATATTTCCGAGCCACAAACCGAATACCGTCTTGAATTTCGTGTTAAAAACCATGATTTTGCCGACTTTTTATGTGAAATATTAACCGCACGCGGTCTCCCACCCAAAAGGATAAATCGCTCCGGTTCAGATATACTTTACTATAAAAGAAGCGAACAAATTGAAGACCTTATAACCGTTATGGGTGCGGGCAATGTAACGCTACAAATTATTGACCTTAAGATTTTAAAGGAAGTAAGAAATAACATAAACCGCAAAAACAACGTTGATGATTTAAACCTATCCAAAACGGTTGAAGCATCTATCCTACAACGTGGTGCCATTAAATACTTGATTGACAGTGGTAAGTTCGATGTTTTATCGGATGATTTAAAGGAAATTGCGTTACTTCGTATGGCAAACCCCGAAGCTTCTCTTAATGAGCTTAGCCGACTTTGCAGTGTATCCATCAGTAAATCGGGACTTAATCACCGACTGGGGAAAATAGTTGAAACTGCTAAGAACTTTAAAAACAGGAAGTGAGTAAAATGAGCTTTGTACATTTGCACGTGCATACCGAGTACAGTCTTTTAGACGGAAACTGCCGCATAAAAGACCTTATTTGTGCTGCAAAAAAGCAAGGACAAACCGCTGTGGCAATAACCGACCACGGTGTTATGTACGGTGCGGTTGAATTCTATAAATGTGCAAAGCAGGAAGGCATAAAGCCGATTATCGGTTGCGAGGTTTACGTGGCACCGCGCCGCCGCTTTGATAAGGAGAAATTTTACGACAGTGAATATAATCACCTTGTTTTGCTTTGCAAAAACGAAACGGGCTATAAAAATCTTATAAAACTGGTATCCGCGGGCTTTATCGAAGGTTTTTACAGTAAGCCGAGAATTGACAAAGAATTGCTCGAACAACATAGCGACGGGCTTATTGCCTTATCGGCGTGTCTGGCGGGTGAACTGCCTCGTCTTATTATGAAAGATGAATATCAAAAAGCAAAAGAATCGGCACTTTGGTTTAAGCGTGTATTTGGTGATAACAACTATTATTTAGAAATTCAAGACCACAATATTTTCGAACAGAAACAGGTTAATGCAAAATTAATACAATTATCACGAGAAACGGGCATACCGCTTGTTGCAACAAACGACGTGCATTATATTGCAAAAGAAGATGCCGAGGCGCACAAGGTGTTGCTTTGCATACAAACAGGGAAGAAATTAAATGATGAAGACACTCTTGAATTTAAAACCGAAGAGTTTTATTTAAAGAGCGAAGAAGAAATGCTGAGTATTTTTTCTTCCGTGCCCGATGCCGTACATAATACGGCAAAAATAGCCGAACTTTGTAGTTTTGATTTTGAGTTTGGTAAAATCAAGTTACCATATTTCGATATAGGCGACCAAGACCACTATGAGTATTTCCGAAAGAAATGCTATGACGGACTTTATAAAAATTATGGATCCACGCCCGATAAAAAAGTAATCGAACGGCTCGAATATGAGCTTGAAACGATAAACAAAATGGGCTACGTTGATTATTATTTAATCGTTGCAGATTTTGTAAACTACGCTAAAACTCACGATATTCCCGTGGGTCCCGGGCGCGGCAGCGGTGCGGCAAGTATTGCAGCATACTGTGTTGGTATTACGGGTATTGACCCAATAAAATACAACCTGCTTTTTGAGAGATTTTTAAACCCCGAACGTGTTTCAATGCCCGACTTTGATATTGACTTTTGTTTTGTCAACAGACAAAAGGTTATAGATTACGTAATAGATAAATACTCAAGTGAGCGTGTAGCACAAATAGTAACCTTCGGCACAATGGCAGCACGTGCGGCGGTACGCGACGTCGGCAGAGTTATGGACGTGCCGTATGCCCTTTGTGATAAGGTGGCAAAGTTAATCCCACAGGAGCTTAAAATTACTATACCCGTAGCACTTAAAAAGTCGGCAGAACTCGCTGCGCTTTATCAAAATGACGCTACCGTTAAAAAGGTTATTGATATGGCAATAAAACTTGAGGGTTCGCCGAGAAATGCGTCCACCCACGCGGCTGGCGTTGTAATTTCTGACCAAGCAGTCGATACCTACGTACCACTGGCAAAAAACGACGATGCGATTGTAACCCAGTATACAATGACGGCGCTGGATGAATTGGGACTTCTCAAAATGGATTTTTTGGGACTTCGCAACATAACGATTATCGACGTTACCGAAAAGGCAATAAAAAAGTACGCGCCAGAGTTCGATATAGAAAAAATATCACTTGATGATACCGAAACCCTTAAAATGATGGCAAACGGATATACAGATGGCGTTTTCCAGTTTGAATCGGTCGGTATGAAAAACGTACTCAGACAATTTGTTCCCGAGAATATTGAAGATTTAATTGCGATACTCTCGCTCTATCGCCCCGGTCCTATGGATTCTATACCCAAATATATAAGCAACCGACATAATCCACAAAACGTAACTTATTTACATCCACTACTCAAACCCATACTCGAAGTCACCTACGGATGTATTGTTTATCAAGAACAGGTTATGCAAATATGCCGCTCGCTTGCCGGTTATTCGTTTGGACGCGCCGATATTGTGCGTCGTGCTATGAGCAAGAAAAAGCACGACGTTATGGAGAAAGAACGCAACGCATTTATCTACGGTGAGACCGACGAAAATGGAAATGTTCTATGCGAAGGTGCTATAAAACGCGGTGTACCCGAACACATAGCAAAAGAAATATTTGATGACATGTCGGCATTTGCGTCCTACGCTTTCAATAAAGGTCACGCCGCTGCATACGGCGTTATCGCATACCGAACCGCCTACCTTAAATGCCACTACCCTGCCGAATATATGGCGGCACTGTTTTCGAGTATGCTTGACAGCACGGGTAAAATTTCGCAGTATAATGCCGAGTGTAAACGTTTAGGTCTTAAAATTTTACCGCCCGACGTAAACCGTAGTTTTTCCTTATTCCACGGTGAAAAGGATGAAATAAGGTTTGGACTTTGCGCGCTTAAAAACATCGGCATGGGACTGATTGAGAAGATAATACGTGAGCGTGAAAACGGCGGCGAATACACGTCAATGTATGATTTTTGCCTTCGTAATGCTTCTCGCGATTTTAACCGCCGCGCACTTGAAACACTTATTAAAAGCGGAGCTATGGACTCTTTGGAAAGCTCACGCAAACAAATGCTTTATTCTATTGATACAGTACTTGCGGCAGTTGATAACGAAAAGCGCTACCGCGCGGCAGGGCAAATAAATTTATTTGATAATGCAGGTGTGGACACTCAAACCACATTTACTTTGCCCGAAATTAACGAGATGCCTAAATCCGAATTATTACGTCTTGAAAAGGAAGCGACGGGTATTTATTTATCTGGTCACCCCGTAGAAAATTACGAAACCTTTGCGCGTCGCATGGGGGCTGCAAAAACCGAAGATATTTTGTCGGGAGTTTATACTGACGGACAACGCGTAACACTTGTGGCTTTGATAGAAAAAATTAAACCCAAAATGCTGAAAAACGGACAAATGCTTTGTTCGGCATCAGCCGAAGACCTTTACGGCAGTATAGATTTAACAATATTCAATTCTGCTTACACTCTTTACAAGCCGCTGCTTACCGAAAACAATATACTGCTCATTAGCGGTAAGGTTTCGGAGCGTGACGACAAGCCGACCGAAATTATTTGTGACGGTATTTCAGTTATTGATGAAGGCAAGTTGACATCATTTTCAAGACGTGCAAAAAAGGTCTATATCAAGGTGCCGTCTATAAACTGTGCAGAGGTTGAAAAAATTAAAGCGTTATTACCTCGGTATAAGGGCGACACTCCCGTTATTTTGTTCTGTGCGGATAACGGTAAACAGTTTGCAGTACCCGACAATATGAAAATTGACGATAAAAGTGAAATTATCGGAAAAATTCGCGAAATTGTGGGAAATAGTAATATAAAAACAGTTGAATAATTTTTAGTTTTGTTATATAATTCATTATAGTTTGCAAAAAATGAGGTTGATATTATGAAAACTATAGGAGTACTGACCAGTGGCGGTGACGCGCCCGGTATGAATGCGGTTGTGCGTTCGGTTGTAAGAAGCGCCATCTCGCTCGGTATGAACGTTAAGGGTATACACCGCGGATATAATGGTCTTATTGACGGTGATATTATTGATATGAATATTCGCTCGGTATCGGAAATTATCCACCGCGGCGGCACTATTTTATACACTGCAAGAAGTCCCGAATTTAAGACCGAAGCAGGTATTAAAAAGGCGGTTGAAACCTGCCATAAAGAAGGAATTGAAGGTATCGTTGTTATAGGCGGTGACGGTTCTTTCAGGGGTGCCAGAGATTTGTCTTTACGCGGCATTCCCTGTGTTGGTGTTCCCGGCACAATAGATAACGATATTTCTTCTACCGAATATTCCATCGGATTTGATACCGCAATGAATACTGCAATGCAAATGATTGATAAACTACGTGACACTACACAGTCGCACGAGCGTTGCAGTGTTATTGAAGTTATGGGAAGACACGCAGGATGGATAGCGCTTCAAACGGGTATTGCCGTTGGCTCTACCGCTATTTTAGTGCCGGAAATCAAATACGATTTGCAGCGCGATATTATTGATAAAATCGAGCGGACAAAGGCAACGGGTAAAAAACACTTTATTATCGTTGTTGCCGAGGGTGTTGGCAAAACGGGCGAACTTACAAAGCAAATCGAAGAAATTACCGGTATTGAAACCCGCGCTACCATTTTGGGACACGTACAGCGTGGTGGTTCTCCCACTCTTCGTGACCGTCTTTTTGCAAGTCTTATGGGACATGAAGCAGTTAGTCTTTTGAATCAGGGTATCGGCAACCGCGTTATTGCCTACCGCCAAGAAAAAATTGTCAACTATGATATCTATGAGGCGCTGCAAATGGTTAAGCCCTTTGATATTGAAGCATACAATATAGCAAACGAAATCTCAATTTAACCTCCAAGCAGTGTGACAGTTTCTCTGTCACACTCTTTGTTAGTGCAAAGCGAAAAAGCAAAATCCGTTTCTAAAAGGGGTTTATATGAAATTTTTAAAAAGAACATGGGCGGAAATCGATATCGCCGCGCTGTTACATAATTTAAATGTTATAAAAGAAAATGCCGGCGGCAAGGAAATTATGGCTGTTATAAAAGCCGATGCTTATTGTCACTCCACAGAAATAGTTGCTAAAGTTTTGTGGGAAAACGGCGTTTGCAATTTTGCTGTTTCCAATATTGATGAAGCTGTGGAGCTTCGAGAAATGGGTGTTGGAGGACATATTTTGATTTTGGGATATACGCCAACTGCCAATGCCGACCTGTTAATAGAACATAACATTTCACAAGCGGTTTATGCGCTCGAATATGCAAAAGAATTATCGTTTGCCGCACAAAAATCCGGTAAAACAATTAATATACACTTAAAGCTTGATACAGGCATGGGAAGAATAGGGTTTGACTGCCGAAATGAAGGTCTTGCAGAAATCGTTGATGCCCTTGAAGCCGCCCGTCTGCCCTATCTTAATGCCGAAGGTGTATTTACACATTTCGCGGTGTCCGACGGTATTGATGAAGAAGCGCTTGAATTTACTAAAAAACAGCAAAAACTATTTTTATCGGCGGTGAAGTTTTTAAAAGATAACGGCATAAATCCAATTATGCGCCACACAAACAACTCCGCCGCATTGTTTACCGCCAATGACGACGGCACCAACTTCTGCCGCCCGGGTATTGTGCTTTATGGACTGACTGCCACAGGAGCTGCGGCGGCCGAAGATGAACTTATCCCTGTTATGACATTTAAGTCGGTTGTAAGTATGGTAAAAACTCTTAATACGGGCGATACTGTAAGCTATGGTAGAACTTTTACTATAAGTGAACCTACAAAGGTTGCAACGGTTACTGCGGGTTACGGCGACGGTTATCCGAGAGCATTGTCAGGAAAGGGATACGTTGTGATAAACGGCAAACCAGCAAAAATCCTCGGCCGTGTTTGTATGGATCAGTTTATGGTAGACGTAAGTGATATAGAAAATGTAAAACGTGGTGACGAAGTTATACTTTTCGGTAAAGAACCTACTGCTACCGATGTTGCCGATATTTGCGGTATGATAAATTATGAAATTATTTGCGGTATTTCAAAGCGTGTGCCGAGGATTGCCGTAGAGAATAAATAAAAAGGGGGAAATATTATGAAAAAGTTTTTAGGCGAATTTAAAGATTTTATTACCAAAGGCAATGTGCTTGATATGGCTATAGGTGTCATCATTGGTGCCGCTTTCAAGGATATCGTTACAAGTCTTACCGAAAACATCATCCAACCAATACTTGACCTTATTGTAAAAACCGAGTTTGGTGCAAAGATATTACTTAAAGGCACAGGGGAGAGTGCAGTATATCTTGAATACGGCGAGTTTATCTCTGCGGTTATTAACTTTTTAATTATGGCATTTATCATTTTTCTTATCGTTAAAGCCATTAAAAAGGCAGAAGAACTCGGCAACAAGTTAGTTCATTTAGGCAAAAAAGAAGAAGCTGCGGAAGAACCCGCCGCGCCTACCATCAAGACCTGCCCTTTCTGCAAAAGCGAAATTGCTATTGATGCCACCCGTTGTCCCCACTGTACATCGGTACTTGAAGACTAACACAAAAATGAGCGTGAACAAAATGTTCACGCTCATTTTTTTATAATTCACTTTCAATAATTAACAATCGGTTATATTTTGCTACGCGGTCGCTTCTGGCTGGTGCGCCGGTTTTTATTTGCCCTGCATTTGTAGCCACGGCAATATCGGCAATCGTTGTGTCTTCAGTCTCGCCCGAACGGTGCGAAATTATGGATTTATATCCGTGCTCCTCTGCCATACGGACAACCCGCATCGTTTCGCTGAGCGTACCTATTTGATTTGGTTTTACAAGGATAGCGTTAGCAACCTTGTTATCAATTCCGTAACACAATTTTACGGGGTTAGTTACAAACAAATCATCGCCAACGAGCTGCACTGTGTCCCCTAATCTATCGGTCATAACCTTCCAGTTTTCCCAATCATCCTCGCCAAGACCGTCTTCGATAGAAATTATCGGATATTTACTGCACAAATCTTCATACATATTTATAAGCGTTTCACCGCTCATATTAACCTTTCTTTTAGGCAAAAAATACACACCATCGCCCTGATACCATTCACTTGATGCAATATCAAGGGCTATTTTTATATCATCTGTAGAATATCCCGCTTTTTCAATAGCTGTACAAATTAATTCTATTGCCTGTTCGTCACTCTGAAGGTCGGGCGCGAATCCGCCTTCGTCACCGACACCCGTCATATTATATTTTTTTAGCAACCCACCCAAAGTATGATAAATTTCACTGCAGCTGCGAAGCGAATCGGCAAAAGAATCACTCTTTATAGGCGTTATCATAAATTCCTGAATATCAATGTTATTTTTTGCGTGGGCGCCGCCGTTTAAAATATTCATCATAGGACGCGGCAGCTTTGTGCCGTTTATACCGCCAAGATACTTATAAAGCGGCAAATTGTACGACATTGCCGCCGCTTTTGCAACCGCCAAGGATACGGCAAGTGTTGCATTTGCACCTATGTTTTTCTTGTTTTCGCTGCCGTCCAGTTCAATCATTTTATAATCTATTTCGGTTTGTTTATCAGCATGTAATCCCATAAGAGCACCGCAAATCACAGAATTTACGTTCTCCACCGCTTTCCTTACACCCTTGCCGCCATACCTGTTTTCATCACTGTCGCGCAACTCATACGCTTCATAAGCACCCGTAGAGGCGCCCGAAGGCGACAATGCAAATCCGAAGCTTCCATCATTTAAGCACACTTTAGCGCCAACAGTTGGATTACCGCGCGAATCTAACATTTCATATGCTCGGACGTTTTTTATAGACCTATCCATTTGGCATTACTCCTTTTGAATTTATAAATTTATTTAAAGTGTTTACAAAAGGAATAAAAATATTACCGAATCCCAACTTTTCTATTAATTTACTCTTCTTTTTTTTAAGATTATATGTTATAATATTAATTAATTATATATTCTTATCACTCTAAGGGGATTCGGTTTGATGGAAGTAAAAGAAAATTCATTAAACAATAATATAATTTGCGGAAGGAACTCGGTGCTTGAAGCCATCCGCTCGGGCCGCGAGATAGACCGTCTTCTTATAGCCCACGGTGTTACAGGCGGTTCGGTAACCGCTATTATCGCAAAATGCAGTGCTAAAGGGGTTCTAATTAAGGAAGTGTCTCCCCAGAAACTTGATTTTCTTTGCGGCGGCGCAAATCACCAGGGCGTTGCGGTTATGTTTTCTGCCGAAGAATACAGCAGTGTTGAAGACATACTCAAAACGGCTGAAGATAGAAATGAGAAACCGTTTATTATAATTTGCGATGAAATTGAAGACCCGCATAATCTCGGCGCTATAATACGTACCGCAGAAGCGTCCGGTGTACATGGAATTATCATTCCAAAACGGCGCTCGGCATCTCTCAATGCCACGGTTGCCAAAAGTGCAAGCGGTGCACTGGAATATATGAAGGTAGCCAGAGTCACCAACGTTGCAAATGAAATTGAAAAACTCAAAAAACAAGGTATATGGGTTTTCGGTGCCGATATGGACGGCAAACCCTACACCGATTTTGATTACGATGTGCCTTTGGCCTTGGTTATAGGCAACGAAGGCAAAGGTATCGGTAAACTGGTTTCTTCAAAATGTGATGAAATTATAAGTTTACCAATGAAAGGCAAAATTAACTCACTTAACGCCTCGGTTGCGGCAGGCATACTTATGTACGAGGTTATAAGAAAACGGGGATAAATAATTTTGAAAGGATATGAAGGATAACGATGGGATTGTTTGGAAAAAAGAAGAACGGTAAACATGCCGACAATTCTGATTACATACCCGAAGATATATCGGGGCTTGATAACCCTTCCTTTATTCATACGGCGCCTTATGCTCTTACCGCAGATGAAGTACTTGGGAATGGTGCGCCCAAACGAAAGACTCAAAATATACCTATGACGGGCGGTGCAACACCTTTAGAAGCACTTAAAAATCGCGTTAAAGCGAACGCCAAACCACAAGCTTCACAGGAAGAGAAATCTGCGAAGCCCGAAACAGCTTTGCCTAGCGGTGTTGTTAGCGTAAAGCGTGAAAACGATGGTAAAACATTGCTCGATAAATGTATGCCGTTTATCAATGAAGGCGGCGGTGTTGTGACCGAAGATAAACCCGCATATACCCTTGAGAGCATTGAAAGTATCATAAACACATCAGAGCTCAAAGCTGCCAAATTACTCGAACAGTTAAGCAATATCGGCTCGGTTACCTATGATTCACTTAAAAGAGAAGAAAACAAGCCCGAAGTTAATGCAAAAACCGATAACCCCCTCGCTCCAAAAAAGGTAACACCAACCGTAACGGAAGAAATAACTATGGAAAATAGTGATGAAGATAACATTCGCACCATTTCCGATATTGATAAGACCATTACCTTTGACTCGGTGACTTCAGCCGAAAAATTCGAAGATATAACAAGTGGCACCAAAATTATCGATTTATCCGCAGAGATGTTTGAAACGCAGGAACCGAAAAATTCCACTTTACTTGTTAATCCCTTTTCGTTTGAAGATGAAAACTTTGAGGTTGCGGACGATTACACCTGCTTTAATGATGCAAAACGCATCGGCGGTAATCTGATAGCAAAGCTAAAGGGTGCTAGAATAAAGGCAGTTATAACCTTTTTATTAATGCTGGTTTTTTTAGCCCCCCTTATTCCCACTATACACGATAAGTTATACGTGAATCAGTCGTTCTTCGGCATAATAAGCACTGCGGTTTTTGCGGTTATAATGCTTGTAAACTACGATGCTTTTTTGAGTATACCCTCGCTATTCAAACGACAGTATGTTGCCGAAAGTACTACAGGTGTTTTAGGCGTATCAGCAATAGTTTATGCAGTAATAGCGCTTATTGCACAAAAGAATCCTTATTCTGTTTTATTATTCATCACACTAAACTTTATGTTTAAATGTATTGCGGTTTGTATGCGCGAATCCACAATTCTTGGTAACTTCCGAATTATAGCATCACGAAATAAAAAATTCGCGCTTAAATTTGTTGATGATAAACAAATAACCTTTGCTATGGCAAAAAACTCTGTAGAGGGGGACGTGCTTGTAGGTATTGATGCACCTTGCATAAACGTTCTCGATTTTGTTAAGAACACCGAGATAGATAAGGTTTCCCACCAAAACTTTTCGACTTTCGCCTTAATTGCCGCCGTTTGCTCTGCAGTTCTCGGCATTTTCTACGGCGTATACACAGGAACCTTGCACGGCTTCGCTATGGCATTTACTGTATTCTTAGGTTTTGCCTATGCTCCGACATTGCTTTTTACCGATATTTTGCCGCTGCGCGCCGCTTCAAAAAAGCTCAATAAAAACGGCGCTATGATAACGGGCAGTACCGCTGCAAAAAAAATAGAACTTGCTAATGCCGTTACCGTAAGGTCAAAGGATTTATTTCCTGACGGCACAGTAACTCTTTATAACATTCAGGCGCTTGATTCCAACCGTATAGATGAAACCCTTCGTTTTGCCGCGGCACTCACAAAACAAATTGGTAGTCCCTATAAATCTATTTTCGAAAATATTGCGACGACCGACGGCAATAAAATCCCCGAAGCCGACTCAGTAAAATATGAAGAACGCTTAGGTATTAGCGGTTGGATTGGCAACCGCCACGTATTTATAGGTAATCGCACCTTGCTCGAAGCTCACGGCATTAAAACCCCGTCGTTCGAAGTTGATAAAAAAATACTGCGAAATGGATTTTTCCCCGTATATGTTGCGAGCGATGAAAAGCCCTGTGCTTTACTTATGGTTAAATACAATGTTAGCGCCGATATTGCAAGTGAGCTTCACAAACTTTGCGGTTCAGGTGTTACTTTACTTGTTGACACCTGCGACCCTAATATAACAAGCGAAATGGTTTGTGACTATTTCGGACTTTATGAAGAATCAGTCTATGTGATGGGTAGTTCCGGAGCACAATTATATCAAAACAAAGCAAAGGAAAAGGACGATATATCATCCTACGCCGCCCATAAAGGCAGATGCGAGGCGTTTTTATTTATATTCAACTGCGCCGCCAAAATCAAACGCGATATATCTTTTCTTCGCGTTTTCCATAGTATCGCATGGGTTATAACTTCGGCTATATATATTTACAGTTCATATCTTAGCGGACTTTCTCCCATAGATTCAGGAAGCGCATATTTGTATATCGCAATCGCATTTTTGGTGTCCCTTGTAATTCATTTATTTAACAAACCGTAATTTTGAAAATCGGAGTGTATGTATGAGTAACAAAATTTTAAGACGTGCCGATTTATCTATTGACGAAAACGTGGTTTTTCTTTCGGTTGTTAGCATATTTTTACCCTACTATTTAACAATTATAACCGTTGTATATTTAAGCGCTTACGTCTTGTTTAAAACAGATATTAAAAAGACCGTTTTTTCGCATCTCGGCTCATGGCTTGTACCTGTTTTTTCAGCAGTTACACTTATAACCGCTGTTTGCTACAAAAACATTTTGGGTTTTTTCTGCTCATTACTTTTCTTTTTTATATTTATATTTAGTTTTTACCTGCGTACTATAATGACAACCGAGCTTTTTGAAAAAGCCCTTGACCTTACGTGTGTATGCTCTGTTTTTGCAAGTGCAGTAGTTATTTTGGAAAAAATAATATATATAAACGCCAATTATCACCGTTGTTGCGGAGATTTCTTTAACAACTACTATTCTTCATTTTATTTCCATCCTAACTATCTTGGTTCAATTATGGCAGCAGTAATTCTTGTTTGCGCTTACAAGGTTGTTGTAAAGCGTAATGATAAAAAATATTACTATGCTATTGCAATATTGGCGGCAGTAACAGTCTTTCTTACTGAAAGTATGTTCGCATGGATTGAGGTGCTTGTTGGTCTCTCAATTTTGCTATTACTGGCACGACGCCATCAGCTACTCAGTATTCTCTTGATTATGGTGGCATTTGCGGCGGTTCTTTTATATACGGCACCTGATATTTTCGAAAAATTCCTGCCAAGAATAATGTATGCCTCCGACACTTTTTCTAACCGTATGCTTATATGGGATTTTACGATAAAAGCCATAAAGAAAACGCCGCTTTTCGGCAGGGGATTTTTTACCTATTACCAGTTAAGTTTAGCGGACCCATCGGCTTTTCAGACAACCCACGCTCACAATATATTTTTAGAGCCGTTACTTAGTTTCGGTATTATCGGGTCCCTAATACTTTTTGTAATGATATTTATTTTATTTTACCGCGTGGTGCTTTGCAAAAACTTGCTCAGAAAAAGCCACATAACAACACTTATTTTCTCGCTAACCGCTGCGATTTTGATACACTCAATTATCGATATGACTATGCTTTGGGTCCAAACTGCTCTGTTATACTGCATTATTATGGGCGGTATCGGTGCAGATGAGCAAAAGATTAAAGACATTTTTAACGTTAGCTTTAAAAAACAAAAAAGTAATTTAATTCAAAAGGAGAATTAAAATGGCTGAAAATAAAAAATTCTACATCACAACCGCTATTGCTTATACCTCTCGTAAGCCGCACATTGGTAACTCTTACGACATCGTTCTTGCCGATATGATTGCGCGATATAAGAGAATGATGGGTTATGATGTATATTTTATGACGGGTTCGGACGAACATGGGCAGAAGATTGAGGACTGCGCCACGGCGGCGGGGATATCCCCTAAAGAATACGTTGACGGCATATCTGCCGAAATACGTGAAGTTTGGGACTGCCTTAACACAACCTACGATAAATTTATCCGCACCACAGATGATGATCACGTCGATGCGGTTAAAAAGATTTTTAAGAAATTATATGAGCAGGGGGACATTTACAAAGGTCATTATGAAGGCAAATACTGTGTGCCTTGTGAATCTTTCTTTACCCCTTCGCAACTTATTGACGGCAAGTGTCCTGACTGCGGTCGAGACGTTACCGATTCAAAGGAAGAAGCTTATTTTTTAAAGCTCGGCAAATATCAGGATAAGCTCTTAGAATACTATGAGCAAAACCCAGATTTCATAAAGCCCGAATCACGAAAGAACGAGATGATAAACAATTTCTTAAAGCCCGGTCTTTCTGACCTTTGTGTTTCACGTTCTTCTTTCAAATGGGGCATACCGATAGATTTTGATGATAAGCACATAATCTACGTATGGATAGATGCTCTCTCAAACTATATCACAGGCATCGGTTATAACCCCGACGGAAGCAGTGAATTCTTTAATAAAAACTGGCCCGCCGATTTGCACGTTATCGGTAAAGATATTGTTCGTTTCCATACAATTTACTGGCCGATTATCCTTATGGCTTTGGGTCTTCCGCTTCCGAAACAAGTTCTCGGGCACCCGTGGGTATTATCGGGCGATGATAAAATGAGTAAATCTAAGGGCAATGTACTTTATGCCGATGATTTAGTAAAACGTTTCGGTGTGGATGCAGTGAGATACTATTTATTGTCCGAAATCCCTTATGCCAACGATGGCACCATAACCTACGAAACCTTTATAAATCGCTTTAATTCCGACCTTGCAAACACTCTCGGTAATCTTGTAAACCGTAGTATTGCAATGACTAATAAGTACTTTGGCGGCAAGGTTGCAAAAAGTGATACGGAAAACGATGAGTTTGATAATGATTTAATTAAAACTGCTAATGAAACGCTGAGTAAATACTACTCTCTTATGGACTCATATCATAATGCCGATGCTGCAGAACTCATAATGAATTTTGCAAAGCGTTGCAACAAATATATCGATGAAACTACCCCCTGGGCACTGGCTAAAGATGAAGCGAATAAACCGCGACTTAATAAAGTGCTTTACAATTTGCTTGAATCAATAAGAATTTTAGCAATTATGCTAACACCATTTATACCCGATAGTTGCGAGAAAATTTTAAATCAGTTAAACAGTGATAACCGCACTGCCGAAATGTTTGCCGTTAAAGAATATTCGGTTAATGAAGCCACCGCCCTTTTTGCAAGAATTGATTTGCAAAAAACTCTTGATGAAATTGCAGCCGAAAACAAAGCAAAGGAAGAAAATGCAAACGTAGTTACAATGAAACAAATTTCCATTGATGATTTTGCAAAGGTTGAACTGCTTACCGCCAAAATCACAGCTTGTGAGCCAATACCAAAGGCAAAGAAACTGCTAAAATTAACGCTTGATGACGGTAGTGACACACCCCGAACCGTAGCATCAGGTATCGCGCTTTGGTACAAACCCGAGGAATTAATCGGTCGCACAGTTATTATCGTTGCAAATTTAAAACCCGCAAAGCTTTGCGGCGTTGAATCAAACGGTATGATTTTAGCGGCTGACACAGCTGATGCGGCAAAGGTTATATTCGTTGACGATATACCGGCAGGAAGCAAAATAAGATAATGAAAAGCGCATATATTTTTGATTCACACGCTCATTATGACGATAACCGATTTGACGATACCCGCGATGAAATACTGTCCAAAATGCCCGAAAATAACGTCTGCGGCATTATAAACTGCGGAACGAATATTTCAACATCTTGTTTTTCGCTCGAATTGTCGCAAAAATACCCCTTTGTTTACGCGGCTATCGGTTATCACCCCGAAAGCATTAACGATACTGCAATTTTTGAAAAAGATAAGTTGACCGAACTTGCAAAAAATGATAAAACGGTTGCCATTGGAGAAATTGGTCTTGATTATTATTGGGATACCACCCATAAAAACAAACAAATAGAGTTTTTTGAAAAACAACTTGTTTTAGCAAAAGAACTTGATTTACCCGTAATTATTCACGACCGAGAAGCACACGGCGATACGCTTGAAATATTGAAAAAGCATAAACCAAAAGGTGTTCTGCACTGTTTTTCTGGTAGTATTGAAATGGCGCGTGAAGTAATAAAACTCGGGTTATATATCGGCGTGGGCGGAGTTATTACCTTTAAAAATTCAAAAAAACTTACAGAAATTGTAAAGGAAATACCACTCACTCGCATTTTACTCGAAACCGATGCGCCTTATTTAGCCCCCGAACCGCACCGTGGCAAAGCAAATAACTCGGCATATATAAAGTTTGTTGCCGAAAAAATCGCCGAAATCAAAAATACAACAACCGATGAAGTTTTAACGGTTACAACAAAAAATGTTAAAACACTTTTTGGCATTTGATAGACCGAATAATCGCCTCCTATTTTGCTAACAATAATAGCGAAATCGGAGGTGATTTTCAATGGATAACAATCAAAACAAAAACAATCAGAACAAAAACGACCAAAATAAAAACAATCAGCAGAACCAGAACAAAAACAAGCAGAACGACCAAAACAAAAAGAACGATAACTACAATCGATAATTGGAACACAAAAAAACAACCGTCATTACGACGGTTGTTTTTACGTTATAATACTTTTGACAAGAAATCTTTAAGGCGGTCGCATTTTGGATTTTCGAAAAACTCTTTAGGCGGTGCCTCTTCCATAATAATGCCGTCATCAATAAACAGCACCCTATCGGCAACCTCCCTTGCAAAGCCCATCTCGTGAGTTACAACAACCATTGTCATACCATCACGTGCTAAATCCTTCATAACCTCTAAAACTTCGCCTACCATTTCGGGATCAAGCGCACTGGTTGGTTCATCAAACAACATTACATCAGGATTCATAGCAAGCGCTCTGACTATTGCAACACGCTGTTTTTGTCCGCCCGAAAGTTGCGACGGATAGGCATCAGCCCTATCTTCAAGGCCAACTCTTTTGAGCAATTCGATTGCTTTTTTCTCGGCATCGTTTTTTGATACACCCAACAATGTTGTTGGCGCTTTTGTCATATTCTTCAAAATAGTCATATGAGGGAATAAATTAAACTGCTGAAACACCATACCCATTTTTTGACGGTGAAGATTGATATTTGCTTTTTTATCGGTAATATCTTGACCGTTAAAACATATTGTGCCATTTGTGGGTTCCTCAAGACGATTGAGACATCTTAAAAAGGTTGATTTGCCCGAACCTGATGCACCAATTACAACAACAACCTCACCTTTTTTAATCTCGGTATTAATACCCTTAAGCACATTAATTTTACCGAAAGATTTATGAAGATTTTCAACCTTAATAATTGTTTCATTAGCGATCACTCTTACGCAACCTCCTCTCAAGCAAACCAACAAGCCAAGTAAATAACATAACTATAATCAGATAGATAATCGCAACAGCAATAAGAGGCATAAATGCCGAAAATGTACGACCGCGGATTAGGTCGCCCGCCTTTGTTAAATCCGCAATTCCAACGTAACCTGCAACCGATGTCTCCTTAAGTAATACTATAAACTCATTGCAAAGGGTTGGAAGCACGATTTTAAACATCTGTGGCACCACTATATATATCATTGTTTGTATGTAGTTAAATCCAAGACTTCTCCCCGCTTCAAACTGACCATTATCAACCGACATTATTCCGCCACGGAATATTTCGGCAACATAAGCACCCGAATTAATTCCAAATGCAATAATCGCAATTAGCGTTGAATTTCTCGATGAGGCGAAAATTATAAAATACATTATAAGCAGTTGTACTACTACCGGTGTGCCGCGTATAACCGTTAGATAAATATTTGCAATTCCGTTGAGAAATTTCATAATAAAATATCCAATGCCCTTACGCAGTTTCATTGTTTCGATATTCTTATCATGAGTTGTTCGAATTATCGCAATTACAACACCGATTAATATGCCAAGAAGCACCGAAAAGAAAGTGATAATTAATGTCATTTTAAGACCATCCAAAAGCCACTTCCATTTATCTCCTGTGATAAAATTAAGCTTAAAATCATCACAAAAATCCTGTACCCAATTAGGCGCAGTAGCATAAAAATTTGCAAACCATTCTGCCATTATCAAGGCTCCTTTAAAACAGTTTAAAAGGGCGGTATAAACCGCCCTTTCGGTTAATTAAAACTAAATTATTGCTCATCTGCATTTGCAGGAATATACTTGTTAACAATTTTGGCTATTGAGCCATCCTCGGTAAGTTTCTTAAGTGCTGCATTAACCTTCTCTAATAATTCTGTATCGGCCTTATTGATAGCAATTGCATAATCTTCTTCTGCATAAGAGCCATCCAGAATTTTAAGACCTTCGTTAGCATTTACGAAAGATTTTGCAGGCTCATTATCGATAATAACAGCGGTAACTTTACCGGTTTTAAGAGCTTCTACGGCATCAGCGCCAGTCTTGTAACGCTCAACCTTATCCTCACCAAAGCCCCACTTTTTAGGTGTATCTGATGAATAGATATCGCCTGTTGTATCTTGTTGAACACCAATCTTAATGCCATCCTTAACCCCTGCCGGATCACCAGCATCATCAAAACCTGTATAGAAATCCTCAAATGAAGCATAAGGACTATCCGATTTTACAATAACCGACTGGATACCCTTAGCATAAGAATCGGTGAAGTTGACACTTTCTTTTCTCTCATCAGTAACAGTAAGACCAGCCATACCGATATCGTATTTGCCTGTTTCAACACCTGCGATGATTGCACCGAAATCAATATCTACGATTTCCAGTTCAAGACCGAGTTCCTTAGCAATGAGGTCCGCAATTTCAACATCAATACCTGCAAAATTACCGCCATCATCCTTAAACTCATAGGGCGGAAATGCCGCGTTTGTAGCCATAACTAATTTGTTATCATCCTTCTTTCCGCCGCAAGCAGCAAAACAAGTGATAATCATAAGAAGTGCTAATGTAAGTGCTAAAATCTTTTTCATAATATTTCTCCTTAAAATAAAATTGGTATACATACTATATCACTAAATTAATAAAAATTCAAGTCTTTTTACATATTTTTTTATTTTTTGTGAAAAATATTCATATTGCTGTCTAAAAAACGCATTTTTATTCACAATATATGCATAATGCAATAAATTATGCACACTTTTGTCAAGCGAATCCCCTTGACTTTTTTACATAATTGTGTTATTCTCAAAATCCCACATAATATATAAGGAAGGAGAAAAATGGTGGACAACACAAAGACAATTACAACAAATAAAAAAGCCTTCCACGAATATTTTGTTATTGAAAGTTTTGAAGCCGGAATTTCTCTTTTCGGCACCGAGATAAAGTCAATACGCGGTGGAGCCGTTAATCTGAAAGATGCTTGGTGCAGCGTGGATGATGGTGAGCTTATTTTAAAGCAAATGCACATAAGCCCATACGAACAAGGGAATATATTTAATAAGGACCCAATGCGTCCGCGCAAACTGCTTATGCACAAACGTGAAATAGTTCGCCTTGGTGGTCTTGTACAGCAGCAGGGTTTAGCGCTAATTCCCCTATCGCTTTATTTTAAGGGTTCACGCGTTAAGGTGCAGGTGGGACTATGCAAAGGCAAAAAGCTTTATGATAAACGCGCGGTTGCTGCAAAACGCGATGCCGACCGCGATATAGCAAGGGCGATAAAAGAACAAAATCATTAAATGTTATAGATACGGGATGTCGTAAACGCCATCCCCTACCTATTACTTCTTCACTATTACTTATTACTTTAAATACGGGGGCGTAAAGGTTTCGACAGGGATTTTGAACCAAGATAAGCGAGTAGCGGTGCGGAACCGCTTTAAAAGCCGCAAATTTAAAATTAACTGACAACAATAAAGTTGCACTTGCTGCCTAATTAGGCAGCCATCCGAACAGGAAGTTCCGCGGTCCTGTAAGGGTGTCGATTAGCGGAGAACGTGAACACCTAAGAGTCCTGTAAGGTGTCACGGCTTAAAGGGCTACCAAATTAGCCAGTCTGATGTTTGACGGACCGATTTGGGAAATAAAAGAAACATCTGCACTCGGAGAAAGTTTTGGGAATTGATTTTTGGACAGGGGTTCGACTCCCCTCGCCTCCACCAGTGGCAAGCTACCACACCCAATCCGTCCAAGTTTGTGCGAATCTAAAGTTTGAACCACGGGACATGAGTTGGGGTGCTGTGCGTTGAGCCACCAAAAACAAAAGCATCATCGTAAGATGGTGCTTTCATTTTTGCATTGATGTATTAAGGGATTCGAACCCGAGAGGGTTTAGGCGTTAAAAAACACCGCAGTGAAAACTGCGGTGTTTTAAGTTGGTTTAATTATTTTACCATGTTAGCAACTTCGGAAGCGAAATCATCAACACGTTTTTCAATACCTTCGCCCTTTTCAAAACGAACGAAAGAATTAATTTTGATGTTTGTGCCAAGTGCTTTTGCAACCGACTCAACGTACTTACCAACGGTTAAATCGCCGTCAATAACATACTGCTGCTCAACAAGGCAATTCTCCTTGTAGTATTTACCGATTTTGCCTTCAACAATTTTACCGAGAACTGCATCGGGCTTATTAGCCATCTTAGGATCTTCCTTCATCTGAGCGATGAGAATTTCTTTTTCCTTCGCAAGTACTTCTGCAGGAACAGAAGCAGGATCAAGATAGCCGGGGTTCATAGCAGCGATTTGCATTGCCACGTTTTTACCCATTGTGATAAAGTCAGCATTATCCGCCTCTAAATCGGTATCAAATTTAACCATAACGCCGATCTTACCGCCGCTGTGGATGTAGGATACCATTTTGCCTTCAAAACGCTGGAAGCGGCGAACCTTAATATTCTCGCGAAGTGCAAGGAAAAGTTCTTGCACCATTTCTTCAACGGTCTGTCCGTCCTTTGTGCATTTAAGAAGTGCATCTAAATCGGCAGGATTCTGCTCAATAACAATTTCAGTAATTTTGTTTGCTAACGCCTTAAAGGGTTCGCCGTTGGAAACGAAGTCGGTCTCAGCGTTCATTTCGAGAACTGCACCAACATTTCCCTTAACGATAGCACAAACTGTACCTTCAGCAGCAATTCTGCTCGCTTTCTTTGCTTGAGAAGCAAGACCTTTCTCTCTGAGAAAATCTATTGCTGCATCCATATTGCCGTCACACTCGGTAAGTGCCTTTTTACAGTCCATCATACCGCAGCCGGTCTTTTCACGCAAAGCTTGTACGTCTTTTGCTGTAAAAGCCATAATATCTTCCTCCTAAAATTATTCGTTAACTTCCTCAGTAGCTTCTTCTACTACTTCTTCGGTAACCGCAGCGTCTACACCCTGCTCACCTTGTTTTGCCTCAATAACTGCCGAAGCGATAGTTTCAGCGATAAGTTTTACAGCGCGGATAGCGTCATCGTTACCGGGGATAACTGCGTCAACTTCATCAGGGTCACAGTTGGTATCACAGATAGCAATAATCGGAATACCGAGCTTCTTAGCTTCAGCAACTGCGATTCTCTCTTTTCTGGGGTCAACGATGAATAATGCACCTGGAATCTTGGTCATATTCTCGATACCGCCAAGGAATTTCTCAAGTTTTTCGATTTCGAGCTTAAGTGCTGCAACTTCCTTCTTGGGAAGAAGATCGAACGTACCGTTTTCTTCCATCTCGCGAAGTTGTTTTAAACGTCTGATTCTGCCACGGATTGTGGTGAAGTTTGTGAGCATACCGCCGAGCCAACGTGCATTTACGAAGGGCATTTCGCAGCGGATAGCTTCTTCCTTAACCGAATCCTGTGCCTGTTTTTTGGTACCTACAAAAAGAATATCGCCGCCGTTTGCTACGATATCACGTGCAAAGGTGTAAGCATCGTTAAGTTTCTTAACGGTCTTCTGAAGGTCGATAATGTAGATGCCGTTGCGCTCTGTAAAGATATACGGAGCCATTTTGGGGTTCCAGCGTCTTGTCTGATGTCCGAAGTGAACACCTGCTTCAAGCAACTGTTTCATTGATACTACTGCCATTTGTTTTTCCTCCTGAGGTTCTTCCTCCATCCCGTTTAGGTTTCGGGAACGCCGTGTAGTGCCGACGTCACCTGCCCGTTCAACAAACGGAATGTGTGTAATATTTTGCAAGGCATAAGCCCAGCCGATAAATTATATCACAAACATATTAGAATTGCAAGTACTTTTTCACTATTTTTTATTATAATCTTTTATTGCTTTTTTCTTGACTTTAAGAAGGTTTAGAGATATAATCTTCTTAATATATTTTTATAAAAGGAGAAAAAATATGGCTTACTATTTTAATGACGTTTCACACACCTTTAATGAGTATTTGTTGGTACCGGGTTACTCTTCAAGTGAATGTATCCCCGCCAATGTTAGTTTAAGAACTCCGCTTGTTAAATTCAAAAAAGGAGAAGAGCCCGAAATTTCACTCAACATACCTATGGTTTCTGCTATAATGCAGTCGGTATCGGGTGAAAAGTTGGCGGTAGCTTTGGCTCGTGAAGGCGGTGTTTCTTTTATATACGGCTCACAAAGTGTTGAGGATGAAGCCGCAATGGTGGCGCGCGCTAAAAACTTTAAGGCAGGTTTTGTGGTAAGTGCTTCTAACATCCGTCCCGACCAAACACTCGCTGATATTTTAGCACTTAAAGCCGAGAACGGTTTTTCAACCGTTGCCGTAACTGATGACGGCACACCTAACGGTAAGCTTTTAGGTATTGTTACAAGCCGCGATTATCGTGTAAGCCGTATGGACCCTAAAACCCCCGTTAGCGAGTTTATGACTCCTTTTTCAAAGCTTATATACGCTTATGATGATACATCTCTCAAAGAAGCCAACAATATTATTTGGGATAACAAGCTCAATGCCCTACCTATTATTGATAAGGACCAGAACCTAAAATCCATCGTTTTCCGCAAGGACTATGATTTACACAAAGCAAATCCGCTTGAACTGCTTGATAAAAACAAGCGTTACATTGTAGGCGCAGGTATCAATACACGCGACTATGCCGAGCGCGTTCCGGCTTTGGTGGAAGCGGGTGCCGACGTGCTTTGTATCGACTCTTCCGAAGGATTTTCCGAGTGGCAGAAACTCACTATCAAGTGGATACGTGAGCATTACGGCGATACTGTAAAGGTAGGCGCCGGTAACGTTGTTGATGCAGAAGGTTTCCGTTTCTTAGCCGACTGCGGTGCTGACTTTATTAAGGTTGGTATCGGCGGCGGTTCAATTTGTATCACTCGCGAAACCAAGGGTATCGGCCGCGGACAAGCAACTGCCCTTATCGACGTTTGCAAAGCGCGTGACGAATATTTTGAAGAAACAGGCGTTTACGTGCCTGTATGTTCGGACGGCGGTATCGTATTCGACCATCATATGACCTTAGCGCTTGCTATGGGTGCAGACTTCCTTATGCTTGGTCGCTATTTTGCCCGTTTTGATGAAAGCCCGACAAACAAGCTTATGATAAACGGCAACTACGTCAAAGAATACTGGGGCGAAGGTTCTAACCGCGCTCGTAATTGGATGCGCTATGACTTGGGCGGCGACAAAAAGTTATCCTTTGAAGAAGGCGTTGACTCGTACGTTCCCTACGCGGGTTCTCTTAAAGATAATGTAAATATTACACTCGCAAAGGTTCGCTCTACAATGTGCAACTGCGGCGCGCTTACAATTCCCGAGCTTCAAAAGAACGCAAAATTAACCCTCGTTAGCGCTACAAGTATTGTTGAGGGCGGCGCACACGACGTTATCCGAAAGGACACTTCGGCCTCGGTTAAATAATATACCGATAAAAATCATAAGACCTCGGTAAATTCCGAGGTCTTATTTATTGCTATTTTATGATTTGAATTAAAAGTGTAAACATTATAGGAATTGTCACAACACAAAGCGTGTGGGAAATTAGCGCCATTGATGCTCCTGTTTTCGCGTCACCCCCATATGCCGCAGGGAAAACAACGGTATTCAGTCCAAGCGGTGTAGCATAGGCAAAAAGTGCTAATACTATAACCAAATCGGGCGCTTTACACAACATTAAAACGGCCAATATCGCAATCGGGATAACAACAAGCCGCAAAGCTGTTACTATATAGATTTTGTAATGCCGCAACAGCGGCTTTAAACTGTAACCGCCTATAATAAAACCTGTTAGAAGCATAGCAACTGGCGCCATACACGCTTTTAAAGTATTAATTGTCGTGACAACAAACTCGGGCATGAATTTTGTGGCGCCCGTAACACCTAAAACAACACCGACAACTATTGCAATACAGGGCGGATTAATAAGATTTTTGAGTGGGTTCTGCTTTTCTTCACCTTTCGGTATCATAAGCACCATTCCCCATGTGTAAACCGCAACATTTAGCGGTAAAGTAAAAAGCAGATACTTGTAAAGAATCTCGGCATCATACTGACCTAAAACGGCAGGCACGATAGCATTTCCCATAAAACCGAAATTTCCAAAAGTTAAAGCATATTCATATATGTGGCGCTTATAATAATCTTTCTTTTGAAAAACCTTTGATAATGGTACGGCTATTGATATTGCCACCACCAAAGCCAAAACAGAATACAAAGTTATTATATAGTTTTTACTTATTGATGCTACCGAGCAGTTGGTCATAAAATTGCTGATCACCAAAGCCGGCACAAATGCATAAGTTTCAAGTTTTGACATTACAGTTCCGCTATTTTCAGGAAGGATATTCTTAGCCCTTAAAACATATCCTATGACTATACACAAAAACATAACAAACATTGGCGACAGGGTAGCAAAAAAGGTTTCTAACAAGCAACACAACTCCTTAAAACGTTAGGAAAATTTATTCCCAATAATTATATCCAAGCCCATCCTAAAAGTCAATAAAAAGGATTCTTATTGACAAAAGTTTTCTTATAAACTATTATATTTGTGGAGGGATTTTATGAAATGGTTTATTGCTTCTGACATACACGGTTCCCGCTATTTTTGCGAAAAATTAATAGAGAGGTATAAAGCGGAAAACGCCGATAAGATACTGCTACTCGGTGATATACTTTACCACGGGCCAAGAAATGATTTACCGCGCGACTACAACCCGAAAGCCGTAATAGAAATATTAAACGCCTTAAAAAATGAAATTTTATGTGTGCGTGGCAACTGTGACACTGAGGTTGACCAAATGGTGCTTGACTTCCCCATCCTTGCCGATTACTGTATTTTGACGCATAATAAAACTATGATTTTTGCAACCCACGGTCATAAATTTAACTGTGATAATCTACCGCCGTTGCAAAAAGGTGATATACTTCTTCACGGGCACACACATATCCCTGTTTGCGAGCAATATGATAATTTTACTTATATAAATCCGGGGTCTGTATCTATTCCAAAAGAAAACAGCCACCATGGGTATGTAATTTTTGAAGATGGCGCATTTTACTGGCGCGACCTTGACAGCAACACTATAAATGAATATAAAATATAAAAAAATCAACCGACAGTCGTCGGTTGATTTTTTGTTACTCATAAATCGGGAATTTTTCGCAAAGAGCCATAACCTCTTTTGCTACTGTTTCTTTTGAATTTTCAAAATCTGTAACAACACGTTTTATCCAACCTGCTATAAGCTTCATTTCGCTCTCTTTGAAGCCGCGAGAGGTAACGGCAGGTGTACCGATTCTCACACCGCTTGTAATAAACGGACTTTGCGGGTCGTTCGGAATAGCGTTTTTGTTTACCGTTATATGCACTTCATCAAGACGTTTTTCAAGTTCCTTACCCGTAATACCAAACTTACGCAAGTCAAGAAGCATCAAGTGGTTATCGGTGCCGTTAGACACAAGGTCAAATCCTTCGGCTTTAAGGGCATTTGCCAAAGCGGCGGCATTTTTTACAATTTGCTGCTGATACTCTTTAAATTCGGGCTTAAGCGCTTCGCCGAAAGCCACCGCTTTTGCGGCGATAATATGCATTAAGGGACCACCCTGAACACCGGGGAAAATTGCTTTATCTATCTGTTTGGCAAGTTCTTCTCGGCAAAGAATCAATCCGCCGCGCGGACCGCGAAGTGTCTTATGAGTTGTGGTAGTTACAACGTCGGCATACGGAACGGGACTTGGATGAAGACCTGCCGCTACAAGACCTGCTATATGAGCTATATCCACCATTAAATATGCGCCTACTTTATCGGCAATCTCACGCATACGCTTAAAATCGATTACTCTCGCATACGCGCTCGCACCCGCAACGATGAGTTTGGGCATACAATCGAGTGCTATTCTTTCCATCTCATCATAATCGATAACGTGGGTATCATCGGTAACGCCGTAAGGCACAATATTAAAATATTTACCCGAAATATTAACGGGTGAACCGTGCGATAAATGTCCGCCGTGGGCTAAATTCATACCCATAACGGTATCCCCCGGTTGCAAGAGCGCAAAGAAAACTGCAAGGTTTGCGTTAGCGCCACTATGTGGCTGAACATTGGCGTGTTCTGCGCCGAAAAGTTTTTTAGCCCTTTCTCTTGCAATATCTTCAACAACGTCAACATACTCGCAGCCGCCGTAATAACGGTGAGCCGGATAACCTTCGGCGTATTTATTGGTGAGCACACTGCCCGCCGCCAAAAGTACCGCCTTGGAAACTATATTTTCCGATGCGATAAGCTCAATATTATGGCGTTGTCTTGTAAGTTCGTCGTTACAAGCCGAAAACACTTCACTGTCAAATTTTTCAAGTTCGTTAAAGAACATTTTTACATCCCCCTAAATTGTTTCTACTTTAATAAGATTTGTATTTCCTGATTTGCCATTTGTAACGCCGCCCGTGATAACGATTTTATCATCGGATTCAAGCGGCAGCGTTGCTTTAGCAAGTTTGAGTGCTGTATAGAAAAGCACGTCGGTTGACGGCATTTCTTCACAGAGAAGCGGTATAACACCCCAAGATAATGACAGTCTATGCCAAGTTTTCTCATTGGTTGTGATACCGAGAATATCCACAGGCGGACGGAAACGCGATACCATACGCGCCGTCATCCCCGTTCTTGAACAAACGGCGATCGCTTTGGCACCTATATCTATTGCCATACCGCAGGTTGCGTGGGATATAGCATCCACTGTGTTTCGAATAGAAAACTCGTTGGTTGCAAATCGTTTTTCGTAATGAATATGCCGCTCTGTGCTTTCTGCAATCTTAGACATTGTTTCTACCGCTAACACAGGATATTTACCAGCCGCAGTTTCACCTGACAGCATTATAGCACTCGTGCCATCGTAAACGGCATTTGCAACGTCGGATATTTCGGCACGTGTGGGGCGTTTATTATATATCATAGATTCGAGCATCTCGGTTGCGGTGATTACGCGTTTACCAAGCATACGGCACTTTGTGATAAGACGTTTCTGAACGGCTGGGAGTTCATCAAACGGGATTTCTACACCCATATCGCCCCTGCCTATCATAATGCCTGTACACTCGCGGCAAATTTCTTCGATATTATCGATACCCGTCTGATTTTCTATTTTTGCGATAAGGTCAACGTCTTCAATACCGTTATCACTCAAAAACTGCTTTACGGCAATCAAATCCTCGGCACACGATACAAACGAGCAGGCAATTAAATCAATGCCGTTTCGAACGCCGAACAAAATATCCTGCTTATCCTCTTCGCTTAAAAAGACCTGCTTTAAAACTTTATTAGGAAAACTCATGCTCTTGCGGTTGGAGAGTTCGCCGCCCGTAATTACTTTACAGATGACTTCGGTGTCGGTAACTTCGGTAACCGAAAATTCCAAAAGCCCGTTATTAAGCAGTATTCTGTCGCCCTTTTCCAAATCATTCGTAAGCCCTAAATAGCTTACTGAAACTACGTTTTGGTCGCCTTCGATATCATTTATTGTAAAACGGAAGGTATCGTTTTCGTTTAAAAAAATTTTACCGTCGCGAAAGGTTTTTATGCGATATTCGGGCCCTTTGGTATCAAGCATTAGAGCTAACGGAACGCCGAGTTCTTCCCTAACTTTTTTGAGCATATTTATACGCTCAAGCTGCTCTTTATGAGTGCTGTGAGAAAAGTTAAGGCGAGCAACGTTCATCCCTGCAAGGCACATTTGAGTTATGGTCTGCTCGTCGCTTGAAGCGGGGCCTATAGTACATACAATTTTGGTTTTGCGCATTATAACAAGTCCTTTAGAAATATCATATTCATTATACTACACGACAAATATTTATTCAACTGTTATTATATAAAATAAGATAAAATTTTATTAAATAAAATAAATATTGACAAAAGCGGTAGTTTCGTGTGATAATATAGAAGTAAACGTTTGCTTATAATAGGTGATTTAGATGAGAGTTATTACCGGTTTGGCTCGTGGTCGCCGTTTACAAACACTTGAAGGCAACGATGTGAGACCGACCACCGATAAGGTTAAGGAAGCCGTATTCAGTTCGATTCAATTTGATATAGAAGGCAGACGTATTCTTGATTTGTTTGCGGGTTCTGGGCAACTCGGCATTGAGGCGTTAAGTCGCGGGGCAGAGGGTGCAGTATTTGTAGACCTTAATCCCGAAGCCATAAATGTTATTAAAGCAAATCTTAAATCAACGGGGTTTGATGCACAGGCAAAAGTGCTAAGAAGCGACTGTTTTTCTTTTATCGCCTCAACGCAGAATACGTTTGATATAGTTTTTCTTGACCCACCCTATCGAGAAGGTCTACTCGAAAAAACGCTTATGGCAGTTACAAACGTTATGAGCGACTATGGAATTATTATTTGCGAAAGACCGTTAGATATTGCTTTGCCCGAAACAGTTGGTAATTTTAAAGAAACAAAGCAATTAAAATTCGGTAAAATTTTAGTTTCTATTTATCGGAAAGAAAGTGTTTAATATGAATAAATGCGTTATTTGTCCCGGTAGTTATGACCCAATAACTCTCGGTCATATTGATATAATCGAACGTGCCGCTTCTCTTTTTGATAAGGTTATCGTTGTTGTTATGATAAACTACAAAAAGAAATACAGTTTTTCTGTGGAAGAACGCGTAGAAATGATAAAAAAATGCATATCGCATCTCGATAACGTTGAAGTGGACTTCTTTGATGGACTTTTATCGGAATATGCAAAAGAAAAAGATGCATACGCCATTATTAAGGGCCTTCGTGCTATGTCGGATTTCGAATATGAGTTCCAGATGGCACTTGCCAATAAAAAGATGAACAAATCCATCGAAACCCTTTTCCTTACAACCAATGCTGACTTTATGTATTTAAGCTCGAGTATGGTAAAGCAAATAGCCAGTATGGGAGGAGATATTTCGGATTTTGTTCCAAAAGCGATCCATAAAGATATTATCGAAAGGTTAAAAATAGGAGGATAACTAACATGAGCATTGAAGAATTACTTGAACAGTTTGATGAGGCGCTTGAAACCGGTATCAAAATGCCCGGTAAACGCACCGTTGTAAACGCTGAGAAACTCAGAGCCGTTATTGACGATATCCGTCTTAACATCCCGAGTGAAATCAAGCAGGCACGCGGCATTGTTGCTGATCGCGCTGACATCATCAACAACGCGAAACGCGAAGCCGACGGTATTATCCGTAACGCTGAAGAACGCGCAAACGCATTGGTTTCTCAAGAAGAAATCACTAAATTAGCACGTGAAAAGGCGGCTGAAATCATTGCTGACGCCCAAAGTAAAACACGTGAAATGCGTAAAGCCGCTCAGGATTTTGTTGATGATATTATGCGCCGAGCAGATGAAGGTCTTACCGCTAACCTTAACGAGGTTCGCAAGACACGTGCTTCTCTTAAAGCGCAAATACCACATCAAGCCGCTAAAAACGACTAATAATTACATAAGAATAAGTAAGGTTCTACCCCAATGTCATTAAGTTAAAAATCGAACTTCACAAAATGTGAGGTTCGATTTTTTTGACATTTTTTAAGTCCTTCAAAAACACTTGATAAATGAAACGGTATGTGCGGATTTTTATCGGATTTTTTCTTATGCCTTTTTACATCAAAACACACTTAAAACTGTTTCTAAGTTCTAAGTGTGTTTTATTTCTTTGCGTTTGACTATTCGCAATCTCTTAACTTAATGACATTGATTAAAAGATGACTTGTTTATAATATTAGAATCCTATCGAATAACGACTTGCAGTAAAGCAACGGGGAGCCGCATAACTCATACCTGGGTCAATAATAATTTCTTGTTCAAGCTCTTCAAGGCGGTCTGTCTCACCGTTTAGATAGCCGTTTAATTGCTCTATTCTGAACATTGCTTGTTCTTTTGCCGCAGCAAGACGCAAATATGCACTTTCAATACCGAACGCCTTTTTATCTCTCAGCCAGTCCTTTTTAAAGCATTCCATATAAATTTGCATATCGCTTACAAATTCGGGCATTAATTTTTCTGCCACAAGGCGCAAATATTCCTTATCGCCGTTTTTGTATGCTGGGCGGATATCGTGCATAACTTCAAGTTTTATGCGGGATAATTTTATACAATAATAATGAAGTTTATAATACTCATAGTTATCATCGTGCAAATCCATCTGCTTTTTGCCTGCCGCTTCGGCAAACAACATATCTGCGCGTACTTTATCATAATCGAAGTTCTTATTAACCAGATTATAGAAAATATCTCCGCACATATGTGCTTTGGGCAGACGGTAACCATCGTGGTAATCTGAGTATACCCTACCCATATCTAATCGTGCCTGAAGCGGTATCTTGGTTAAAAACTCGCTTGAAGCGGCTACATCTTCTTCGGTACATTCAAGTCCGCGATAGCAAACTTCGGCAAAGCCCGCCATTGAACCTATGGAATGCATAAAGTTAGTTTCACATCCATGGTCGCCAAACGTATATGCGCCAAAGCGGTCATTTCCTGTCATAATTGCGGCTTTGGGGAATGCCAATGAATGCTTAAACGAATGATTAATATCTTCTGTATATCCTTCCCAAGTCCATATTGCGCCGCCGAGTTCCAATTTCTTTCCAAAGTTCTGATACCTTTTGATTACATTCAAATAGTAATCGATATCGTCAGTTGCATAACGGTAATAAATAAGCGTTACGTCATCGGGTAATACATCGCCGTCCCCCGGTTTTATTACAGTTTCAGTATCATAGCGGTCGAATCTCGCGTTCTTACTTGCGTAAAGAACGTCACCACTCATGGTAACTTCAAAGTTATATTTTTTAGCAATATCAATAACTCGGTTTACGTGGCGCAAATAAACGTCAATTATCGGCTCAGGTCCGTAAAGTTCTTCATGCCTTGCCTTATTCATATCCCGCGCTTCATCGCACAATATGTTGATGTTCTTCGAATTCGGGAAACACTCACGCATGTGTGAAATCATAGCTTCTATCAATTTATAGGTTTCGGGGTAATCGATTAGCAGAGTGCAATCGGTGTTTTTAAGATGAGCTCCTTCACGCCACATAAGATAGTTGGAAAAATCGTTTAAGCATTGTACTAAGGGTATAACCTCAATTCCGAAACTCTCACATATTCTGCCTATCTCTTTGAGTTCTTCCTTCGAATATCTGCCGCGCATATATCCAAATCTCGGATAACCCTCAAGTTCATAGGAATCTACCATAAACAAATTAAAATGTGTGAAACCGAGCGCCGCAGAGCCCGTAATCCATCTTTTAATTGCATCCATTGTAAATACGCCGTTACGAGCCACGTCTAACTGGTTGATTAACATTTTAAAGTTTGGCTTTTGGGTAATTTCAAATGCACCGTTTTTATAGTTTTGCGCCAAAAGGAACACACCGCGCGCAAACTGCACCTTGCTGCCGCATCCGATTACAGCATTAGTGCCATCAAACTTTACGTTGATTCCGTCAAATTCGGCGGTCTCAATTTCGCCTGAAAAATCGGATTTTACATATTTTAATATTTCTTCTTTTATGTACTGATACTCTTTTGCCAACATGCTCTTTTCCCCTTTCGGTTTTGTCTAATATCAGTATACTTTTTTCACCCAAAAAAATCAATGCTTTTTTGGGGTTATTCATACTTATTTTTTTGCATTTTTTTAATGAATCTAAAGGTCTCTTTTTCACCTTTCTCTGAGAGCATTGTAAGTAACTTTTCCAGCAAATCCGATGTTTCGGGATGAATCACACGAGTTGGTTTGCCGCGCAAAAAATACTCAAGCGGATGATTATCATTGTATTTATCACCCCGATAAATTTTGCTCGCTGCCACTCGGTCGCAAAACATTTCTATAACATACCTTGTGGGCATTTTAACGGGTACCACCCGTCTTTCTTTGGGATTATAATCGGTCCAATATTCAAAGTGATGGCGGTTTCTTCCTTTGTGATGTAACCACGCAGGTGAATAACCGTAAAGTTCCCTCTCCACTTCGTTGGGACTGCGGTTGCCTTGATAGTATTTAGCGCCGGCAAAAAACTCGACAGGTGTGTATTTTGACAAATCGTGAAAAAGTCCTTGCCATCCAATACCTGCTTTGAAACAATGGGAAATAACCTTATGTCTATGCTTTGTTATGGTGTTAAAATGTTTAAATACTTTCATATAACCGCCCTATCCTTTAAGTATTCAAGAAACGCAGAGCAACCCGCCGTAATATCACGGTACGTATCGTCAAAATTACCCGTATACCACGGGTCTGCAATATCACCGCCGCCCGAATAGTCTTTTAGTCGAGTAATTTTATTTTTATTGTCTTCCCCTATTATCCTTAGAAGCCCGCGAACATTTGATAACTCCATTACAATAATATAATCGTAATAATCATAATCTGCCGCGGTAAATTTTGTTGCCGCGTGATAGGTAAAAGATATACCTTGCTCTCGCATTTTTCGCTTTGCGCCATAGTGGATATCGTTGCCTGATTCTTGATTGCTTGTAGCCGACGATGCTATTTCAAACTTATCGGCTAATCCGTTTTTATTCACCAAATCTTTAAATACAAATTCCGCCATAGGAGAACGGCATATGTTTCCAAGGCATACAAACATTACTTTTATCATATCATTTCTCCTATTTCTTTTTTGTATATACTATATGTTGCCGCATCAGGTGTCGACAGGGCGATTTTTAATGAATTATGATACGGATGCGCTTTAATCTCTTTAACAACATTAGCGGCGATTCTGGCATTTATCAAAGCATTATCAGAATTTGGTACGCAAAGCACCACCGAACTCAACTTATTGTCCATTGCCAAATCAAGCGCAAAGCGGTATTTTTCGGTTATACTCTCCAAAATAACCGATGTGAGTTTCGAATCAATTCTTGGTAATACCGCCGATATAACCCCTTTATAATTGACGTTATTTGCTTTTGTAACCGCTATTTCTTTTCCCGATATTGCCGTAAGCACCGCCTGTTTTAGACGGGTGCCGCCATATAAATATACGCTCTTATCGGTTGTAGCCGATAAAAACGCCAACACTGCATCGGCTGCTAAAAACGCTGCCGAATTCTCATTTGCTGAAATGTTGTCAATACTTTTCTCGACGTCAATTATTACATTTTTGTTTAACTCTTCTTTTAAATACCCATCCTCAATTTTTAAAAAGCTCTCACTTACACACGCATTGGGTAATTTATTTATTGCAGTCCTATAATACTCGAAACGCTCACCGTCAGACTGCGGTATTGGCGAGTTAAGGTTGCAGTTTTTTTGCAAGAATTCAAGCAAAATCTGTGATTTGTTCATTTTAACCTCACACTAATATTTTAACTTAACCAAGTGTTTTGATTATATATTATTTATAACATTTTTCTTGCTATTTTTCAATAGCACTTTTTATCTCTCGTAGCACTGCAATCGGTTGACAATTATTTTTTTATGTTATATACTCTTAACGGTGATAATATGAACGAAGCAAACTCTCCCAAAAATACAAGTTTTTCGGTGGCGGGAATTAAAAAACATTTAAACTGCAACTGCGATATAAATATCTTTGAAGTACTTGAATCCACAAATATTACTGCAAAACAACTGGCCGTAGAGCAATGCGCACAGGGTACAGTAATTATTGCGCGTGAACAAACGGGTGGTAAAGGGCGCCTTGGAAGGCGGTTCTTTTCTGAACGTGGCGGACTTTATATGAGTGTTGTTTTACGTCCCGATTTATCCCCCGACCTAACAACCCTTATCACCGCTGCTGCGGCAGTTGCAGTAAGCCGCGCTGTAGACAAAATCTGCTCGGTTGAAACGGGCATTAAATGGGTAAACGATATATTTTTAAAGAACAAAAAAATATGCGGGATTTTAACACAGGGGGCGGTGTCGCCAAAGAACAACCGTATCGATTATGCGGTGCTTGGCATCGGGCTTAATATAAACCGCCCGAAGAACGATTTCCCCGATGAGCTTAAAAATATAGCCGCAAGTATCTACGATATCCCATGTAATGCTGATACTCAAAACCGCCTTATAGCAGAGATTTTAAATGAATTTTTTGAATTATATAAAGATATATCTTCGCGTAAATTCTTGGCGGAATACCGAGAACGCTCTATAATAATCGGCAAAGAAGTCTTATGCTCCTATATGGGACGTGAAATTCCCGTAACCGTAAATGATATTGACGATGATGCACGTTTAATTGTGACTACCAAAGACGGCGAACGCTTAGCACTAAACTCAGGCGAAATAAGGATAAAAATATGAAAGGCAACTATTCAAGATATATTTTAAGTGCGCTTTTTGCCGCAGTTACTGCTGTCTCGGCGCAGATTTGCGTTCCGTTGCCTTTCGGCACACCGCTTACATTACAAACCTTGGCAGTGTCACTGAGCGCCTTTATATTAGGGACAAAATTTTCTTGTATTTCGGCGGCAGTTTATCTATTGTTAGGTCTTTTCGGTGTCCCCGTTTTCGCACATTTCGGGGCAGGACCCGGCGTTCTTTTTGGTAAAAACGGCGGTTATTTATTCGGTCTTGTTTTTCTTTGTCTATGTTGCGGAATTTCGAGCAAAATAAATATTAAATGGATAAAAATTACAATTTGTTTGCTCGGTGTTTTTTTCTTACATATAATAGGCGTTTTGTATTTTGCATTTGTTTTTAAAACCGATATTTTATCGTCCTTTTTGCTATCAAGTATGCCGTTTATTTTGAAGGATATTTTATGTGTTTTTATATCCTTTTTTGCGGCAAAACCGCTAAAACGAAATCTCATCAAATCAGGGCTTAGCCGTTAGCGGCTAAGCCCTTTAAATTTAACAACCAACAAAAAAGCACATATACTGAATAACGGAGTGAAGTATATGATGTTAAGCGACACATTACAAGACAAACAGTACATCGTGACCGAAGTCGGACATAAAGACAACGACCTTCGGCGCATTTTAGATATGGGCATAATAAAAGGTGCAAAAATCACGCGGCTTTTCAGCAGTCCTTTTGGGGACCCTACCGCCTATGAAATCAAAAACACCGTAATTGCACTGAGGAAAACCGATAGCGATAAAATTTTTGTTAGATTTGGCGGTGAAAAACATGGGACTGCCCTTTAACGCAGTCATTTCAAAAGTGCCCAATAAAGAGCGTTTATCAGATATTGTCGTAGCGCTTTCGGGCAACCCAAACGTCGGCAAGAGCACACTTTTTAACGCACTGACAGGGCTTAAGCAACATACAGGTAACTGGACAGGTAAAACCGTTGAAACGGCAAAAGGTGTATTTATACATAACGGTCGTCGCATAATCTTAGTTGACCTACCCGGTAGTTATTCCCTCCTTTCCCACTCGGACGAAGAGCGCGTTGCCGAAAACTTTATTTTATTCGGTGGTGCCGACGTTAACCTTGTTGTGTGTGACGCCGTAGCACTTGAGCGCAACTTAAATCTGCTTTTACAAATAACCGAAATAACACCTAAAACTGTATTATGCGTTAACCTTATAGATGAAGCTGCAAAAAAAGGTATACAAATTGATACCGAGAAAATATCTGTACGACTGGGCATCCCCGTAATAGCATCGGCGGCACGAAACGGCACGGGACTCGCCCAAGTTTGCGATGCTATAATAAACGTTTCCGACGGTAAAACAGCCACAGCAACTGTACCCGAATACGATTATTTTACCGAGCAAAAGATCACCGAAATGCAAGAAAAGCTTCCCAAAAATCTTGCGGTCAACAGCCGCTTTGCTGCTATAAAAGTGCTATGCAATGATACCGTGTTTTTTAATAACTACAAGCAAAAACACGGCGTGGATTTATCGGTTTTCGCAGAAAGCAAAGAAAACTTGGATGCCGAAAAACTAGTTGGTGGCATAATAAAAACTGCCGAAAGAGTATGTGAAGGATGTATCAGTACCCCTCCTTCCAAACATGGAACAAGAGACCTTAAAGTCGACCGCATAATTACAAGTAGATTGTTTGGTATACCACTTATGATACTGCTTTTCGGACTTGTTTTTTGGATAACTATCACAGGGGCTAACTATCCGTCGGATTTACTTAATACCTTTTTTACATCATTAGAGTTTCCTTTTTACAATATGCTTTTTTCTATAGGATTGCCAAAAATTATATGTGAAATGTTAGCATTTGGAGTGTATAGAGTTGTTGCTTGGATAGTATCGGTAATGCTACCGCCTATGGCGATATTCTTCCCTCTTTTTACACTTCTTGAAGATTTAGGATATCTCCCTCGCCTTGCCTTTAACCTTGATAAATGCTTTCAAAAATGCCATACCTGCGGCAAACAGGCGCTTACTATGTGCATGGGGTTTGGTTGTAATGCGGCGGGGGTGGTTGGATGCCGAATTATAGATTCTCCCCGAGAAAAACTTATTGCCATACTCACCAACAGTTTCGTGCCTTGCAACGGTCGTTTTCCCACCATTATTACGCTCATCACCATATTTTTTGTTGGAATAGGTTCGGTATTTTCAAGCATAGGTGCGGCACTGATACTCTGCTTTTTTATCACTCTCAGCGTTCTGCTCACCTTACTTGCATCAAAAATTCTATCGTCGACTTTGCTTCGCGGTATACCGTCATCCTTCACACTCGAACTTCCACCCTACCGCCGACCGCAAATTTTAAAGGTTATCATCCGCTCGGTGCTTGACAGAACCTTGTTTGTGTTAGGTCGCGCTGTAATTGCCGCGGTCCCCGCAGGTTTTATTATCTGGTTTGCCGCCAATATAAACGTTGGCGATATATCGTTACTGCAATACACAGCAAACATACTTGACCCGCTTGCAACACTGCTCGGACTTGATGGAATTATACTTATCGCCTTTATATTGGGTTTACCCGCAAACGAAATTGTGTTGCCTATAATTATTATGGCATATTCAAATGGTCTTAGTTTAAATGACGTAGGAAATTTATCGGTTATAAGCGAACTACTGATTAACAACGGTTGGAGTATATTAACCGCCACTAATGTTATATTGTTTTCTCTTTTCCATTGGCCCTGTGCAACCACGCTTATGACCATAAAAAAAGAAACCGACAGCGTTAAATGGATGCTGCTTGCGGCGGTATTGCCAACCATTTTCGGAATAATACTTTGTATGATTACAAACCTGATTTATCACTTGTTTATATAAAACTTAAATGCCGTGAAGTTAAACTTCACGGCATTTAATTATTTGATTTCCTTTATATCATAGGGTGTTGTCTGGTATACAAAATAGTTAAGCCAGTTGGAATACAACAAATTAGCGTGGGAACGCCAAGATACCAGCGGCGCATTTTCGGGATTATCATCGGGGAAATAGTTTTCGGGAATTTTTATTTCCTTACCTTCCCCTAAATCACGAAGATATTCTTTATTTAAAGTATCGGCATCGTATTCAGAGTGGCCCGTTATGAAGATTTGTCTTCCCTGATCGGTTGCTACAGCATAAACACCCGCCTTATCGGATACCGCTAAAAGTTTTAACTGGGGAACTGCCAAAACATCTTCCTTTTTAATTGTTGTATGGCGCGAATGCGGTACCATAAAAACATCATCAGAGCCACGAAAAAGTATCGAACCTTTGTGAGCAACGGTATGCTCGAACACACCGAAAAGCTTTTCTTTAAGCGGATATTTCTTAATTCCGTAATGGTAATAAAGCCCTGCCTGTGCGCCCCAACAAATATGGAAGGTGCTATGAACGTGAGTTTTACTCCACTCCATAATTTCACACAATTCTTCCCAATATTCAACCTCTTCGAACTCCATTTTTTCAACAGGAGCACCCGTGATTATCATACCGTCAAATGTCTGCTCTTTTATATCATCAAAGGTTTTATAAAAAGCAAATAGATGTTCACGCGAAACGTTTTTTGATACGTGGCTTTTGGTATGCATAAGCACAAGTTCTACCTGTAGCGGTGAGTTGCCAAGCAGCCGCGATAACTGGGTTTCGGTTTCAATCTTTTTGGGCATCAAATTAAGAACCAAAATTTTAAGCGGACGGATATCCTGCGTTATGGCTCTGGTTTCGGTCATTACAAATATATTTTCATCGGTTAGCGTTTTTACTGCCGGTAAATCGTTTGGTATTTTAATTGGCATATTTTGTTCCTTTTCCTTTAAAAATCAAGAGTGGCAAGTAATATTACTTACCACTCTATTATATACTTTTGACTTAAATATTGTCAAGTGCTTGCTTGATGTCATTAATTAAATCTTCGGCATCTTCAATTCCGCAAGAGAAACGGATAAGGTCGGGAGAGATACCCGCCGCCGCCAACTCATCATCATTCATTTGCCTATGAGTTGCATTTGCGGGATGTAAACAACAGGTTCTGGCATCCGCAACATGTGTTTCAATAGCGGCAACCTTTAAATTTTTCATAAAACTTTCAGCCGCTTTACGTCCGCCCTTAACACCGAAACTTACAACACCGCAGGTACCATCAGGCATATATTTTTTAGCCAATTCGTAATACTTATCGCCTTCAAGCCCCGGGTACGTAACCCAAGCGATTCTATCATCGCTTTTCAAAAATTTGGCAACAGCAAGACCGTTTTCACAATGTTTTTTCATGCGAAGATGCAAACTTTCAAGTCCCAAATTTACATAATAAGCATTTTGTGGTGACTGAATACTGCCAAAATCACGCATAAGCTGTGCGGTGGCTTTTGTAATATATGCACCCGCAAGGCCGAAACGCTCGGTATAGGTAACGCCGTGATAACTTTCATCCGGTGTGCAAAGTCCCGGGAATTTATCAGGATAGCGAGTCCAATCAAATTTACCTGAATCAACGATACAGCCGCCTACTCCACTGCCGTGGCCATCCATATATTTGGTTGTTGAGTGTGTTACGATATCCGCACCCCACTCAAACGGGCGGCAATTAACGGGTGTTGCAAATGTATTATCGATAATAAGCGGAACACCGTGAGAGTGAGCCGCATTTGCAAATCTTTCAATATCAAGGACTGCAAGTGCAGGATTTGCGATAGTTTCACCAAATACCGCTTTTGTGTTATCGCGGAAAGCCGCATTTAATTCTTCATCGGTGCAGTCAGGAGATACAAAGGTAAATTCAATACCCATACGTTTCATCGTAACAGCAAAAAGATTATACGTGCCGCCGTAAATTGCAGAGGAACATACAATATGGTCGCCACACGATGCGATATTAAAAACCGAGAAGAAGGATGCCGCCTGACCGGACGATGTCAGCATAGCGGCGGTGCCGCCTTCAAGTTCGCAAATTTTTGCGGCTACTGTATCGCAAGTGGGGTTTTGAAGTCGCGAATAGAAATATCCACTCGCTTCCAAATCGAACAATTTACCCATATCTTCACTTGTAGCATACTTAAACGTTGTACTCTGAATTATCGGCACCTGACGTGGTTCACCGTTACCGGGGGTATATCCGCCCTGAACACATTTTGTTCCTATTTTACTCATTTTTCAATCACCTATATTAAATAATTTTTTAGCATTTAAACTAAATATTTTTTGATAATCCTCATCGCTTAGATTTAGTTTTAATAAACTTTCAATCTCCACACTCGGCGACCACATAGGATAATCGGTACCGAAAAGCACATGGTCTGCACCGTATCGGGAAATTAACTCACGAGTCTTATCACTACTAATATACGGCATACTCGACGAACAGTCAACATAAAAATTTTCTATTTGTCCAAGTTTTTCTGCCGCCTCATCCCATATAGACCATCCGCCGAAATGTGCGCCGATAACCGTAAGCCCCGTATAAATTTGAAGCACAGGCAACAATCTGTTGGGGTTTGAATAATCGTACCTATTGTCACCCGTATGCATAAGTATGGGAATATTTTCCTTATCACACTGCTCGTAAATTTTTAGGCACCTATAATCATCAATTTTAAATGCCTGAATATCGGGATGCAGTTTAACACCCCTTAGTCCCAATTCTTTTAAATGCTCAATATCGCCCGATAAATCGGTTGTATCGGGATGTAAAGTGCCAAAACCGACAAACTTACCACCCGAAGCTTTAACGCTTTCAGCAATAAAATTATTGATACTCATAACCTGATGCGGAGTTGTGGCAACCGACTGCACGATAAACTTATCAATACCCGCTGCGACACCTACTTCCATAAGGTCACGAACTGTGCCTTTTTCAGCAAAGGGTTGATTGTAAAACGTGCTGGTTCCCGCAACTGCTCGCTCGGCTATTTTATCGGGATAGATATGACAGTGAGCATCTATTACATAATACTTATCTACCATTTTATTTTCTATTTAGTCCTAACTTTTCTGCGGCTTGTTCGCGCATTTTGTATTTAAGAATTTTACCTGCGGCGTTCATCGGGAATTCTTTTACGAATTCGATATAACGGGGTACCTTGTGTCTTGCCATATGAGCCGCTATATACGCCTTCATTTCATCCGCCGTCATACTGCCCTGCTCTTTAAGAATTATGCAAGCCATAATCTCCTCACCGTACTGCTCATCGGGTACGCCGATAACCTGAACATCCCGCACCTTATCACAGGTATAAATAAATTCTTCGATTTCTTTCGGATAGATATTTTCACCGCCGCGGATAATCATATCTTTTAAGCGTCCTGTAATGCGGTAGTTTCCATCGCTATCGCGACACGCCAAGTCGCCCGTGTGGAGCCAGCCATCCTTATCAATGGCTTCGGCGGTGGCCTTAGGCATTTTATAATATCCCTTCATAATATTATATCCGCGCGCAACAAACTCACCGTTTACTCCGTCCGGACAGTCCAGTCCTGTTTCGGGGTCGACGATTTTACACTCAACGTTAGCAAACGCGCTACCTACCGTTTCGGTACGAGCTGTAAGTGAATCATAGTAACTACTCATAGTGCATCCGGGACTTGCTTCGGTTTGACCATAAACCGATACGATTTCCTTCATATTCATAACTTCGGTTGCTTTTTTCATAAGGTCGGCAGGACAGTTAGCGCCCGCCATGATGCCAACGCGCATATATGAGAAATCGGTTTTCTGGAAATCGGGGTGCTGCATCATAGCAATAAACATAGTTGGAACGCCGTTAAACGCCGTTATATGCTCATTATGAACGCAGGAAAGTGCGGGTTTGGGTGAGAAATACGGCAGCGGGTACATAGTGGTACCGTGTGTCATAGATGCCGTCATAGAAAGCACCATACCAAAGCAGTGGAACATTGGCACCTGAATCATCATACGGTCTGCGGTGGATAATTCCATATGGTCACCAATGTATTTACCGTTATTAACTACGTTATAATGGGTAAGCATTACGCCTTTCGGGAATCCCGTTGTACCCGACGTATACTGCATATTGCAAACATCGTCTTTGTGAACTTTTGCCGCCATACGATAAACCGCTTCTACCGGCACCTGATTTGCGCGCTCAAGCGACTGCTCCCAGTTTAGACATCCCTTCATATTAAAACCAACTGTAATAACGTTGCGAAGGAAGGGCAAACGCTTACTATGAAGAGGATTACCCGGCACTGTATTTTCAAGTTCCGGACAAAGTTCTGCTATAATCTCGCCGTAGTTACAGTCCTTTGCGCCCTCGACCATAATGAGCGTTTGAGAATCGGACTGTTTTAACAGATATTCAATTTCGTGAATTTTATAAGCAGTATTTACCGTTACAAGCACCGCGCCAATTTTAACAGTAGCCCAAAAAGCGATATACCACTGTGGAACGTTTGAAGCCCAAACGGCTACGTGTGTTCCCGCCTTTACACCAAGGGCTACGAGAGTGCGCGCGAAGGTATCAACGTCGTCGCGAAACTCACTGTAAGTGCGGGTGTAATCGAGCGTTGTATATTTAAAAGCATACTGGTCGGGGAACAGTTCAACCATTTTATCGAGCACCTCTGAGAAGGTTAAATCGATAAGGCGGTCCTTTTCCCACACGTATTTACCCGTATGTGTTCGGTTATAATAGAGTGCCGTTTCATTTTTAGAAGTATCACCGAACTGCTTCATAAAATTGACAAACTGTGAGAAGATAATCTCCATATCATCGAGTTCTTCACACCAAGACGGATTCCACTCTAGTGATATAAAGCCATCAAAATTAACCGAGCGCAGCGCCGCCATCATATCGCTCACCGGTAACTCACCTTCACCGAGCAGACAGTATTCATATCCGTTATCGGTACGCTCGGCATCCTTTATATGAACGTGTTTAATATACGCACCAAGATTTTTAATAGTATCTTCGGGTGGCTCATCGGCTGTGAGAAACGGCGCCGCCATATCCCAAAGCGCCGCTAAATTATCGTGCGCGAAGAGATTAAGCACATCGCGAAGTTCTGATGTTTTGCAGAAAAGTCCCGTTGTCTCAAGTAAGAGCGTAACCCCGACCTTTTCAGCTTCGGGCAGCACCTTGCTGATAACCTTTACAACGTTATCACGACTGCCTTCACCGCAATCGGTTGCGTGAATACGGATATAGGGTATGCCGAGTGCTGAAGAAATATCAATGCACTTTAAAATTTCTTCACAGCATTTGTCAATAGCCGTAGCATTAGCAGGGTCACAAATAGTATCAATACAGGGAATAGAAAGCCCCATTTCAAACAGCTTTCGTTTTGTTGCCGCCGCAGTATAATCGTGAAAAGAACCGTTTTTATCTGTAAAAAGACGGTTATATATGTTGTGTAACTCAATTCCATCAAATTTTAAATCCTTTGCAATTTCACAAAATTCGGGAAATGAATTATCGTGCCAACCTTTTGTTGAAAATGATAATTTCATTAATTACGCCTCCTCATAAACAATCTTGTTTATAGCGTTAATATATGCACGGATACTTGCCGCCAAAATATCGGTTGAAATACCGTTGCCCGAGTAAACCTTTCCGCCAGCTCTCAGTTTTACAACTGCCGAGCCCACAGCTTCCTTGCCTTCGGTTACCGACTGAATTTGGAAATCATCGAGTTCATAGTGTTGACCTATAACCTGTTCAATTGCCAAAAACGCTGCATCGATAGGACCGCTACCCATACTGATACCCTGAATATCTTTGCCATCCTTCGAAACGGTTATTTGTGCTGATGCATTTATGATATTGCCCGTATTGATTACATAACTTACGAGTTTATAAGTAGGTTCAACCTGCAAAGCAACACTTGCAACGATAGCATCAAGTTCTTTTACACCCACTGCTTTTTTCTCGGCTACACGTAAAAATTCTTCATATACCTTTTTCTGATCATCATCCGACAAATCATAACCGAGATTGGAAACCGCCGCAATAACGTCACTTTCACTATCGTTTTTATCGAGTCGAATGCTGTTGTCTTCAGTAGATGCAGCGGAGAGTACCTTTTTCTCATCCTTAGCGTTATCGGTGATTCGATTAATCTGCTTTATGATTCTATAAAGCTCGGTGTACCGAACTGCCGACTCATAACCGTAGTTTTCCCCGCAGTTTTTAATAATATTTGCAAATGCTTCAAGCGGAATTTCTTCACCGCCAACGCTTGTTTTAACGGTATTTGCCGCACCGCTGATAGCAAGTGATGCACTGCCGAGAGCAAGTGCATATTTATTGTTAACACCGATACCAACCGATACGCCGTCCTGCTCTAAATAAGCAAATTTATTCACAAATGCGGCAAAGGTATCGGGCATATAAATCGCCGCCGTATCGCAAAGTGTAACAGTATTAGCGCCGTTTTCCACCGCGGCATCCACGATTTGCTTTAAGAAATCTTCTTCAGCGCGTGTAGCGTCAACTGCACAAAATTCAACGTCATCAACCTTAGTTTTGGCAAGAGCCACAAGTTCACCTACAAGCGCCAACATTTTATCGGGTTTTTTATGGCAAGAATATTCCATACCGAAGGTTGATACAGGCATTTCAATGCGAAGGCGCGGTTTTGCGGTGCTACATAAAGCGGCCGCGGCATTTTCGACCCCCAAAGCGCTCATACCAACGCCAACAGATATAACTGCATCCTTAACAAAAGAAGATATTGTACGAATAAGCAAGGTATCACTCTTAACGTTTTCTATAGCAGCAATTTCGATAACGTCAACCTGTAGTTTTTCAAGATGACGGGCAATTTCGATTTTTTCCTTGAAAGAAAACGCATTGTTCTTTTGGTTAAGCGTTGCATCGGTAATAAAGATTTTTTTCATAAGTTTCACCTTTCTTTGTAGGGTAACAAAAAGTCCCTGAGGTCATACGACCTCAGGGACGAAATATTTTCGCGGTACCACCCTGATTGCCTATTATTAGGCCACTCATTAAGCTCTGACAAGCCGTTTGTTATGATAACGGAACAACCCGAAGCCACTTACTGCAAGTTCACTGGCTCTGCTTAGGAGTGAGACTTTTTCGCCCTCTCCCGTATCGGTTTGCACCAAACACCGACTCTCTAAAACTTTGTAGGGTGAAAAATAATTCCTTCATCGCATTTAATAAAGCAATTATACTACCCATACTGAGTTTTGTCAAGGATAATTTTAAATTATTTCACAATCTTTGTCCAACCGAAAGTATCCTCTATTTTGCCCCACTGAATACCCGTTAAGGTATCATAGAGAGATTGAGTTACCTCACCGATTTTACCTTCGTTAATGATGAATTTTTCACCTTTATAGCAGAGTTCGCCGATAGGAGATACTACTGCCGCAGTGCCGCAGCCCCATGCCTCTTCGAGTTTGCCTGATTTAAGAGCGGCTTCCAATTCATCAATACTTAATAGTCTTTCTTCTACGGTGTAACCTTTGCCCTTTAATACTTCAATGCAAGATTTACGTGTAATACCGGGAAGAATTGAGCCCGAAAGCATAGGTGTTACGATTTTGCCGTCAATTTTGAACATAACGTTCATAGCACCTACTTCTTCAATATACTTACGCTCAACACCGTCAAGCCATAATACCTGGCTATAGCCCTGTCTTTCAGCGCGTTCTCCTGCCCTATTACTTGCAGCATAGTTACCGCCGCATTTAGCATAGCCCGTACCGCCGCGCACTGCACGAACGTCTTCATCTTCTATCATAATTTTAACGGGGTTTATGCCCTCTTTATAATAAGAGCCAACGGGAGATGCTATAATTACAAACGTTGCATTATGTACGGCGTGAACACCGAGTGTTTCATCATTTCCGTACATAAAGGGACGAAGATAGAGCGACGTACCCTCTGCCGAAGGTGTCCAGTCCTTTTCGACCGCTACAAAGGTTGTAAGGGCTTCCATTGCATCTTCTTCGGGAATTTGCGGCAGACACAAACGGTCAGCCGAATTATTTAATCTACGGATATTTTCAATAGGTCTGAAAAGTTGAACTTCGCCGTCTTTTCTTCTATATGCTTTAAGACCTTCGAAAATCTCGGAGCCATAATGAAGAACGGTCGATGCGGGATGGAGAGAAATATTCTGGAAGGGCACTATTCTCGCATTGTACCAACCCTTTTCTCTTGAATAATCCATCATAAACATATGGTCGGTAAAGTATTTACCGAAGCCGAGAACACTGCTATCAGGTTTTTCCTTCGGAGCAGTATTTTTAATGATTTTGATATCCATTGTTATCACTCCTTTAATACTCTGCGCCTAAACGCATTACGTTTAAGTTAGTATCAAGCATATCTGCGCGTTTTGCAGAAATAACCTTTTTAAGCGCGTTAGTTACCTTTTCTTCATCAAACTCACCAAGAGCTGCGAGTACCTTACCTACAATAATCATATTAGCAAGTGTTGGTGTTTTATTTTCACTGGCGAGGCGCGTTGCGGGGATGTAGTAAACTGTTACGTCATCCCTCTTTACCTTGCGCTCAATAAGTGTTGAGTCTACAAAAATCATACCGCCCGGTACTACACTGTCTTCATATTTATCGAGAGACGGTAAATTCATCGCAATCAAAACATCGGGTTTTGAAACGATCGGAGAGCCGACGGGCGTATCGCTAACGATAACCGAGCAACTAGCTGTGCCTCCGCGCATTTCGGGACCGTAGGACGGCAACCAACTTACCTGCTTATCTTCGGTAAGACCTTTATATGCCAAGAACTTACCCGAGAAAAGTATACCCTGACCGCCGAAACCGGCAAAAAGAAAATTAGTTGTTTTCATTACTTTTCCTCCTTTGCTGTTCGGTCTTTATAAACGCCCAAGGGATAATAAGGAATCATTTTTTCATCTATCCATTCGAGTGCGGCTTTTGGTGTCATACCCCAGTTTGTAGGACAGCTTGAAATAACTTCAACAAGCGAAAAGCCCTTGCCGTCAATCTGATTCTGGAATGCCTTTTTAATTGCTTTTTTAGCATTTTTAACATTTTTAACATTATTTACGGCTACACGCTCAATATACTCAGGACCATCAAGCGTAGATAACATTTCACTTACCTTAACAGGATAACCGCAGTGATTAACGTCACGTCCATAGGGGGAAGTTTGTGTTATCTGACCGGGCAAAGACGTTGGTGCCATTTGTCCGCCCGTCATACCATAAATTGCATTGTTTATGAATATAACCGTTATATTTTCATTTCTTGCCGCCGAGTGCACTGTTTCAGCCATACCGATTGATGCTAAGTCACCGTCACCCTGATATGTAAATACTATATGGTTTTCGGGGTCGGCACGTTTTACACCAGTAGCAACGGCAGGTGCGCGGCCGTGAGCCGCTTCTATCATATCGCAGTTAAAATAGTTGTACGCCATAACAGAGCATCCAACGGGAGCGATACCTATTGTTTTGCCTTCAATACCGAGTTCATCAATAACCTCGGCTACCAAACGGTGTACAATACCGTGGGTACAACCCGGACAATAATGCAGTGGCACATCGGCTAACGCGTGGGGTTTATCAAATACTACCATTATTTCGCACCTATCCTTTCTGCTGTTTTAATAATTTCTTCGAGAACCTGCTCAGGTGATGGAATCATACCGCCTGCCCTATTGCAAAGCGTAACAGGTGCTTTACACTCGGTTGCAAGACGCACATCTTCAATCATTTGTCCCATAGAAAGCTCAACCGAGATAAATGCCTTGCATTTATCTGCCGCCGCCTTAAACGGCTTATTGGGGAACGGCCACAAGGTAATAGGACGGATAAGTCCAACTTTAATGCCCTGATTTCTTGCCTCGTTTATTGCATTTTTAGCAACACGCGCTGCAATACCGAATGCCGCAATACAAATTTCGGCATCCTCCATCATATACTCTTCCCACATTGTTTCGTTTTCTTCCACTTTTTTATAACGCTCAAAACGTGCAAAGTTTAATTCTTCGAGTTCATCAGGAACGAGAGATAAGGAGTTTACAATATTGTGAGGTCTTGCCATCTTAGTACCCGTTGTTGCCCACGGTTTTTCGGGTGCTGGTTTGATATCGTAGTCTAACGATACGGGTTCCATCATTTGTCCCATAGTACCGTCGGCTAAAATCATACTGGTCATACGGTATTTATCAGCAAGTTCAAAACCTTTGACGGTCAAATCCGCCATTTCCTGAACCGAGGACGGAGCTAAAACTATCATACGGAAGTCACCATGTCCGCCGCTTTTAGTTGCTTGGAAATAATCGGACTGGGAGGGCTGAATACCACCAAGGCCCGGTCCTCCGCGCTGTACGTTAACGATAAGCGACGGTAAATCGGAACCTGCAAGGTAAGACAAACCTTCACCCTTCAAAGATACACCCGGACTCGAAGACGACGTCATAACCCTTAGACCTGTGGACGCTACGCCGTAAACCATATTAATAGCGGCGATTTCACTTTCTGCTTGTAGGAAACAACCGCCGATTTTTGGCATACGTTTTGCCATATATGCCGCAATTTCTGTTTGAGGGGTTATAGGATAGCCGAAATAATGGCGACATCCTGCAATTATAGCCGCTTCTGCTATCGCTTCATTACCCTTCATTAAAACTTTATCTGCCACTATACTCACTACCTTTCAACCTTTATAATACAGTCGGGACACATCGTTGCACAAAAAGCACAGCCGATGCAAGCATCTTCATTTACTGCTTCTACGGGGTGATGCCCCTTCGCATTGATTTTGTCTTCAGCAAGTTTTAAAACTTGTTTGGGGCATACGTCAACACAAAGACCGCACCCCTTGCATTTGTCGGTTTTAAATGTTAGTTTTGCCATTGTTTCATCTCCATATCACTTAATTTTCTCTTGAAGTTTAAGCGGAAAAACGTTTTCTATTTTTCCATTTAATTTATCAAAAAGGCGTTCATCTACCGCCGTTAAGATAATTGGAAGGGCTGTTGCTTTAGATATTTCTTTGGCGTACTTGACAGAAGACAACACATTCTCCGCCGTTGTTTCCTCGCCCAAATTCGAATTGTTTATAATACCGGTAAATTTGATTTTTGCAGCATACTCGATCTCGCTTATCACTTCTAAAACCGATGCGGTATCACGAGTCAAGGGTCTGAAACAGTTTACCGTTAAAAGCATTTCATAATTGTTTTCTTCCTTTATTTTGGGGGCTATTCGGCCAAGCGCTAATGCGCCGCGGTCATCCCCACCGATATCAAGGATATATTTTGTATCCAATTTATCGGTTATAGCATACATATCCTGTGGTAAAGCGGGTATATCAACGTTACTTCCTGCATATTCACTGCAAATAAGCCCAATATCTGCCGCCGCTAATTCGTCAGCGCTATCCTTTGTGCGAAAATACGGATTTACGATATCCAAATCTGCTATCGCAACATTTTTATGACTTTTTTTAAGGTGAAATGCAAGGTTTAGAGCAACGTTGGTTTTGCCTGAGCCATAGTGCCCACAAATAATATATAATCTTTTATCCATCATAATCATTATAACTTATTACGCTGTATTTTTCCACTAACTGTTTTTGGTAATGAGTCGCGGAATACAACAATTCTCGGATACTTATAGGGCGCGGTTTTCGCCTTAACGTACTCTTGAATTTCCTTCTTTAATTCTTCGGTAGGTTCGGTGCCGCCAACCAGTACGATACTCGCTTTAACCACCTGTCCCCTTACTTCATCGGGGGCCGCCGATACACCGCACTCAAGTACATAAGGTAATTCCATAATTACGCTTTCTATCTCGAACGGTCCTATGCGGTAGCCCGAGGACTTGATAACGTCATCCACGCGACCAACGTACCAATAAAATCCGTCTTCATCGCGCCAAGCGGTATCTCCCGTATGATAATATCCGTCGTAACGTACTTCCTTAGTTTTTTGCTCATCACCATAATAACCTGTAAACAAGCCACATGGATTACCCTCGCTTATATCTACAACGATTTCGCCCGTTTCACCGACTGCAGCTGAGCGGCCGTCGGGTGTTAATATATCAACCTTATAAATGGGGGCGGGTTTACCCATTGAGCCGATTTTATGGGAAGCGCCGAGCATATTACCGATAATCATCGTGCTTTCGGTCTGACCGAATCCTTCAAGAATCTGAAGCCCCGTTGCTTTTTCAAACTGACGGTAAACTTCGGGATTTAGTGCTTCGCCCGCTGTAGTCATATGTTTAACCGATGAAAAATCGTATTTCGAAATATCTTGTTTCACCATCATTCTAAGCATTGTGGGCGGTGCGCAGAAGGTTGTTATTTTGTATTTTGCAAACATAGGCAAAATGTCAGCGGCATCAAAACGGTCAAAGTCATAAACAAAGGTTGCCGCTTCGCAAAGCCATTGACCATAAAGTTTACCCCACATTGACTTTGCCCATCCCGTATCGGATATGGTAAAGTGAAGACCGTCAGGGTCAACTGTGTGCCAATATTTTGCGGTGTGGAAATGTCCCAAAGGATATTTATGGTTGTGTGCCGCAATTTTCGGATAACCAGAAGTGCCCGATGTAAAAAACATAAGCATTGGGTCATCGCCGCAAGCGGTATCTTCAGTACGCTCAAAAATGGTGCTATACATACTATATTCTTCGTCGAAGTTGCGCCAACCGTCACGACTGCCGCCAACCATAATTTTGGTTTTAAGTGTGGGACTGTTTTTTGCCGCCAAATCAACCTGATTTGAAGTATCGCCGTCGGCAGTACAGATTATAGCGCTAACACCTGCACTATTAAAGCGATACTCAAAATCGTGTTCAACAAGCTGATTGGTTGCAGGAATTGCAATAGCTCCGAGTTTATTGAGACCTATCATTGCAAACCAGAACTGGTAATGACGTTTAAGAACCAGCATTACCTTATCGCCTTTTTTGATGCCGATAGATTTAAAGTAGTTAGCGCATCGGTTAGATGCCTTTTTAATATCCTTAAATGTAAAGCGACGCTCTATCTTATCTTTGCTTATATGAAGCATTGCAAGTTTTGTCGAATCCTTTTCGGCAAGAGCGTCAACAAGATCAAAGCCAAAATTGAACTTATCAACATTTTTGAAGGTAATATTTGTGGGTGTCCCGTTTTCGTTTTCGATAATATCTATGTATTTTTTATAGATTCTATCCTGATCATCTTTTTTGATTTCGCGTGTAATCGTTTTCTTGACAGTGGTAAGCTCAGGTATCGGCTCACCTGTGGGGTTAAGCACGATAGCATAGAAGAAACAGTCACTGCCGTTTACGGCTATCATACCGTGAGGAGTTGAAGAGTTGTAATAAATACTGTCCCCAGGACCTAAAATTTCGGTATGCTCACCAACCTGTACTTTTAAATGACCTTTAATGATAATATCGCACTCTTGTCCTGCGTGGCTTGTAAGCTCGATATCCTTATGTTGCGCATCTTCATCATAAGTGCTGCAAACATAAAGCGGCTCGGCAATACGGTTTTTAAATGCAGCGGCTAAGTTATAGTAGGTCATGCCGTGCGCTTTTTCGATTCTTTGACCGTTGCCGCGACGAGTAACTGTGTAGGAACGCAGTGTGGGGCTTTGACCTTCGATAATATCAGTCACATTTACGTTGAACACTTTTGCGCAACGGTAGATAAAAGCGAAATTCAAATCTCGCTCACCGTTTTCACAAGCTAGGTATTCTGCGACGGTAACACCTGTTTTCTCCGCCATCTGCTCTATGCTCAAATTTTCAATTTCGCGCAGTTCCTTAATACGAGCCGACATTTCCTTGATTTTAAAATCAAGTCCCGTTGTTTTTGACATAATACTTCCTCCGTCGTTTTTTGGGGGGAATAAAAATACTCGCCCCAAAGTACTGACTTTGAGACGAGCATTTAATTTATTAAATACCCGCGGTACCACTCAAATTGCAGTAACACATACTGCCACTCTTGGAATCTATCAATTCCTATGCCTTTACGCAGCAATCACGGCGGGGGTCTACTCACTTTACCGTTTTCTTCCCCGCGGCTCGAAAGTTACAAAAATCGGAACGGCTTCGACAGCTTACACCAACCGCTGCTTCTCTGAATCACTCGCTACCGACCTACTCTTCGTCGTCGCCTTTATTAATTTGATACATATTAGGTTATCACAACTTTTGTCTTTTGTCAAGTTTTTTGGGTAATATTAAAGTTTATTTCGTTGAATTTTTCCGCTTATTGTCTTGGGCAATTCGGTTTTGAATTCAACTATACGCGGATACTTATAAGGCGCCGTATGGCTCTTAACGTAATCCTGAATTTCCTTCTTGAGTGCATCGGTGGGTTCTGTGCCTTTTACAAGCACGATACTCGCTTTAACAACCTGACCCCTTACTTCATCGGGAGCAGCCGAAACACCACACTCGAGTACGTAAGGCAATTCCATAATTACACTCTCAATTTCGAACGGTCCTATGCGGTAGCCCGAGGACTTGATAACGTCATCCACGCGACCAACGTACCAATAAAATCCGTCTTCATCGCGCCAAGCGGTATCGCCTGTGTGGTAGTAGCCATCATGCCATACTTCATCGGTCTTTTCCTGATTGCCGTAGTAACCTTTAAAGAGTCCACACGGTACTTTATCGCTGGTTTTTACAACGATTTCTCCCGTCTCACCGTCGGCTACGGGGTTGCCGTCCAAATCGAGTATATCAACGTCGTAAAGCGGTACGGGTTTACCCATTGAGCCGAGCTTATGTGTATCGCCCATAAGGTTAGCAATTACAAGTGTTAACTCGGTTTGACCGAAGCCCTCCATAATTTTAAGTCCCGTTGCTTTTTCAAATTGCTTGTAAACTTCAGGATTCAACGCTTCGCCCGCGGTTGTCATATGCTTGATGGATGATAAATCATACCTTGAGATATCCTCCTTAACCATCATACGTAACATTGTAGGCGGTGCGCAGAAGGTGGTGATATTATACTTTTTGAACATAGGCAGTATATCTGCAGCGCTGAACTTATCAAAGTCGTAGGTAAATACTGCGCCTTCGCATAACCACTGGCCATAAAGTTTACCCCAGAGTGCTTTACCCCAACCTGTTTCGGAGATGGTAAAGTGGAGACCGTCGGCATAAACACCGTGCCAGTATTTAGCGGTTATATAGTGACCGAGTGCATATTTATAACTGTGCTCGGCAATTTTGGGATATCCTGTTGTACCCGATGTGAAGAACATCAGCATTGTATCATCACCGCAAGCGGTATCTTCGGTGCGCTCAAAATGAGTGCTGTAAAGCGAATATTCTTCATCGAAATTATGCCAACCGTCCTTTTCTCCGCCAACCATAATTTTGGTTTTAAGTGTGGGACTGTTTTTCTCAGCCAAATCGACCTGATTTGCAACGTCACCGTCTGCTGTACAAACGATTGCACTGACACCCGCGGTATTAAAGCGGTAGTCAAGGTCGTGCTCTTGCAAAAGGTTTGTAGCAGGGATAGCAACGGCACCGAGTTTGTGGAGTGCTACGATAGCAAACCAGAACTGATAGTGGCGTTTGAGTATCAGCATTACCTTATCGCCCTTTTTGATGCCAAGTGACTTAAAGTAATTAGCGCAACGGTTGGATGCTTGTTTCATATCCTTAAATGTAAACACGCGCTCGGTTTTATCGTTCGCTATGTGAATCATAGCGGTCTTTTGGGGGTCTTTATTTGCGATTTCATCAACAACGTCAAAGCCGAAATTGAACTTGTCTTCGTTTACAAAATCAATTGTCTTAAGCAGTCCGTTTTCATCCACCGTAGTTTTGATAAATTTATCTGCCGCGGTTTCTGATTTAACTGTACCTCCTGAGATAAGAGTACGGCGAAGTTCGGGTTCCTTAATATCTTCACCAGGCAGAACTACCGCTACAAACAAACAGTCTTCACCGTCCACTGCTATCATACCGTGTGGTGTTGAAGAGTTATAGTAGATACTGTCGCCTTCTTCAAGATACTCAACGTTATCGCCAACCTGAACCTTTAATTTGCCCTTCATAACAAAGTCAAATTCCTGACCCGAATGCTTGGTTAAATGGATGGGCTTGTTTTGAAGCTCGGGGTCGAACTCATATTTTACCCAATAGGGCTCCGCTATCTTTTTGCGAAAGAGCGGCGCTAAGTTCTGAATCTCAATGCCGTTCTCCTTTGCGGTTTGCTGTCCCTGACCCTTACGGGTTACTGTGTAGGACGACAGGTGCGCACTGTGGCCTTCAAGCAAATCGGTAATGCCAAGCCCAAAGCTCAATGCACATTTGTGAATAAAGCTGAACGGGAAATCAAGTTTACCTGCCTCATAATCTTTATATTCCTCAACCGATACCTCGGTTTTTTCTGCCATTTCTTCGGTGGAAATGCCGGCAATTTCTCTCATCTCCCTAATTCGTAAAGCCACCTCTAAAAGTTTGTCACTCGAAACTGCTGCCATTTTTCATTCCTCCTTAAAAATAAAATTAAAATAAAAAACACCCGTCTCAAAACTTTGAGACGGGTGTGAATAAACACTCGCGGTACCACTCAAATTGCAGTTAACACTGCCACTCTTGGAATCTATCAATTCCTATGCCTTTACGCAGCAATCACGGGAAACATTACTAAACGGGCGTTGTTCATATTTCCGGCTCGGAAGGGATGGGCTCTTGAAAATAATTGTTATCGGTTTGCACCAAACACCGACTCTCTGAAAACTTTTATCTTCGGCCGTCTTCGTCGTTGCCTTTGATGTTTTAGAGTATAGCACTATAAAAACCTTTTGTCAACTCTTTTTTTAAAAAATTAACTTTTTTTATTAAGTATCCTAATTCTTGACTTATTTTATTATACCCTGCCCTATTTCTTCGCAGAATCGATGCTTTTGCCGAATACCACAAATCGTTGGAATAAATACTCGGTGACAAAATTTATAAGCATTGTTAAAGCCAATACAATATATTCATTCATCCCCACACTTGTTCCTGTAAGCACTGCCGTCCACCATGTCGATAACGGAGTGAACACTAGATAGAACCCCGCCACTTTAAGCATGGCAATCGGTACGTTGTTTGCCGAGCAAAAGGTAAATTTGCGGTTTAATGTAAAATTCCACAGCACCGATAATATAAGTGCAACGAGGTAGGATAACCAGTGAGTCAAATGCAGTATTTCTTCAAGCAAGGTAAAACTTAAAATCTGAATAAGTCCCGCGCTTACCGAAAACAACACGAATTTTACGGTTCTCAGTATTTCTTTCTTTTTCTCGCTCATAAAAATCCCCTTTTCCTAAAACATTATGTTGAAATATTTTTTGCTTATCATATACCATACAAGAGCCACAAAAAAATGTATGCAGGAATGATAGCCGATGCCCAAACAATAACGGTGTAAAGCACGAACACATTTCCTCCGCCCATTTTTGCAAGAAGACCAGCTGCATCAATGACACCTTGTTCAGATATACCACCTATCATCAAAAACAAGTCAAATACTTTCGTTCGGCTTAAAGCAGCTATGGATATATTCTACCATATTTTTTCTAATAATGGAATATTTTTATAGATTTTCGCCTTTTATTACAGTATAGAAATAAAATCGGAGCACCGCCCTTACGGATGATGCCCCGAATCATATCACTTTTATTATAATTTATTTCTCGTTTTTGTAGATTTCTTTAAAGTACTTATAAGTGTCTACCTTTAATTCGCCGCAAGCAGCTTCATCACAAGCAATGATTCCATCCGGATGCATCTGCAATGCACTGATTGTCCAAGCGTGGTCAACTCCGCCTTCAACACAATGACGAAGTGCTCGTGCCTTATTGTGTCCATTGATTACTAAAAGTACCTGTTTTGAATCACATACGGTGCCAACACCAACCGAAAGGGCAGTTTTGGGAACCTTGTTTACATCGTTATCAAAGAAACGAGAATTAACAATTAATGTGTCCTCGGTTAAAGCTCGAACGCCGGTTCTCGATGTTAATGAAGTAAATGGCTCGTTAAATGCAATGTGTCCATCAACACCGCTGCCGCCCAAGAACAAATCAATTCCGCCATACGAAGCAATTTTATCCTCGTAACGCTGACATTCGGCCTCTAAATCCTCTGCCATACCGTTCAAAATATTAATGTTTTCTGCAGGAATATCAATATGATTAAAGAAATTATCGTGCATAAAATACCAATAACTTTGGTCATGCTCTCTTGGTAAACCAACGTATTCATCCATATTGAAGGTTACTACGTTTTTAAAGGTAACCTTACCTGCCTTGTTCATTTTAATAAGCTCACTATAAACGCCAAGTGGAGAAGAACCTGTTGGTAAACCAAGCACAAACGGGCGATTCTCTTTGTGGTTGTTTATCGCGTTTGCAATATGCTGGGCTGCCCATTGGCTCATCGCTTCGTAATTGTCTTTAATAATCAGTTTCAAAATTACCACTCCTATAACATATGTTTTATTGAATTTCTCAACGAAAAAATTATAGCACTAACACAAAAATGTGTCAAGCAACTAAAGTTTACAAAATAAATTTTCACAAAAAACTTTACAAAGAAAATGCACCTTAAAAATCAGGGCTTTCATTTATCATATTTTTAAGACGCAGCAAAGTAAGTCTTCTTCGCATATAAGGTGAATATTTAACACAGTCATCGAACAGCTTTTGATTCTTTTTTATATCTTTGACTGTCGTTTTGCATCCTGCTTTCTCCATAGCGGTTTTGCATTCGCTATATGAGGGAACTTTTTTTATTATTTTTGCAATTTCGCCCCATAATTCTTCGATTTTTTTAGGGCTTACAGCATCAATAATATTATCCGGATGATTTAGTTTTTTTATTTCATCCTGCAACGGACCATAAAAATCGTAAATCTCGTCCCAATTTACACACTCATATTGGGTTGTTACATAAGGTAATTGAGCCAATTTATTATAATATTTTAACGTCTCCAAAGTACAAACCCCTACATCATCTCCGTGAAGGTTTGGGACAATGCCGTCCTGCAATTCAATACATTCTATAAGATGCGCTATGATATGCTCCGCACCACTTGCGGGACGAGGAGTTTGCATAAAGCTCATTGCAATACCGGTTTTTAATAAGGCCTCAAAGATTTTACCCGCCGTATACTCATCATTAAGAGTCACCTTATGAGCCATATTCATTAACTCATCAACTGCGTTGCGAGTAAGTTGTGCCACCTTTTCACAGTATACTTCTCCCGTTAACAGATGGGATATTTCCCAGTCCACAAGCCCTATGTATTTGGCTATCATATCACCAAATCCGGCGGATTTAAGTTCTTTTGGAGCGTTTGCTAAAATTTTGGTATCGCCTATTATAACCTCAGGGCTCTTTGCGGGATAACTCGACTTAAATCCATTAGCAACAATGGGAGAGCTGTACGATGCAAAGCCATCCATTGATGGTGCCGATGCAAAAATACAAAGCTTTTTATTGCATCTTGCCGCAGCCAATCTGCACGGATCGTTAATAGAACCGGTGCCTACCGACAAAACAGCTATATCCTGATTTAAAATCAGATTTTCAATTTCCGTCACATGTTCCATTTTTGCCACGCGCAAATTATCGTAAATCTTAAAGGATACATCAAAATCTTTCAAGCTCTCTACTATGCCATCTGCCGCCTTTAGTGTGTTTTTGTCGGCAACCAATAAAAGCTTAGACGGGAAATCGTTTTTTCTTAATATATTTCCAACATTATGAACTAATCCCGATGCTATTTGTATATCTTGGATTGCTGTTTTGTGATGAAGACCACAGTCACAATCGCCTGATATTGAATTGATAATCTCTAATATTTCAGACATTTAAATCGCTCCTTGCAAGGCCTAATTCGTATGACAAAATCATACTATACTTTTGCTTGTTTTTCAAGGTTTTATTCAGTAAAACTGAAAAGTGAAAAAGTAAAACCCGCTCTTCGTGAACGGGATTTTTGTCATTCGTGTCCGAAAAAGAACTGGTTGAAAACCGAGGATTTTCTTTATTTTTTCTTTTTTGAAATTATACGCACAATAATACCTAAAAGAATTTGAATGACACTTATTCCAAGAGGTATAAAAATCATATATTTCCCCAATAAATGTGTATCAGGATCTGGTGAAATAATAGCAAAAACACCTAGGAACATTATCACAAAGAGCAAACTAGAAAGAATCCAAACAAAAACCTTTAAAACAATTCGGACCGTTCGTGTAATATACCTTTCAGGAATTATCCATTCCATCAAGTAAAACCAGCCCTCAATAATACCGTCAACCAATAACTCTAAAGGAAAAAACAAGCATCCCATATATAACTCACCCTCTTAGGTGTATTATAGCATAAAAGCGAAAAAGGGGCAATACTTATTACCTCTTACCTATTACTTATTACTTCCCAAAAATCCCGAATGCAAATTTAGTGAAGAGTGAAAAGTGAATAGTGAAAAAGTAAAAATCCCGCCCACTTTCGTGAACGGGATTTTTGGGACCGACACTCAAAATGGAACCGGTCTAAAAACCTGATTTTCTTAATATTAGTTAGATTCTTTATCATTAGTAACATCAATCTTAGATTCAGTTAAATCCATAATATTATTCTTCCAGTCAGATGACAAGATAGCATCCTGCCATTCTTTGAAATTCGGATTATCACTATTAATTGTAGCATTACGAATTTGAATCTGTTCAATTAACGAAATTGTAACATCTAACAACAATAAAGCAACGCCAACAAAAAGGCACCATTTTACCCATATGCCTACAATAAGTAGAATAATACTCGGTAAAAACAAAAAGAAGTTTTTTGTTAGATTCATTAAAACTCCAATTACAAACAGGCTTACAGGATACTTATTATCTTGATTATCTTTCATTTGAATCACCGCCTCTAAATGTATTATAGCATAAAAGCGGCGAAGCCGCAATACCTCTTCACTATTCACTATTACCTCTTACTTTCCAAAAATCCCGTTCGAATTTTATTTTGAAGTAAGAGTGAAAAGGTAAGAAGTAAGAAGTAAAAATCCCGTCCACTTACGTGAACGGGATTTTGGGGACCGACACTCAAAATGGAACCGGTCTAAAAACCTGATTTTCTTTATTTATTCAAGCATTTTTTAAGCCTCAAAACTGCTTTTTTCGCTTTCAAAGAAAAGATAATATAACCGACAAAAGAGCAAAGCAATTCAAAACACAGCATTATAGCTATTGGCTCAAAGAAATTTAGCGTTTTTGATATAATACCACTTACCACCAAAAATAACATAGCACATAATGTTAATGCTAAAAGCACTATAAACCCAACTTTATCATTTCTATTTAATTTGATATTCAATTGAATATTGGTGCCGGCGTTAGTTTCAATAATTTTCCCTTCCAAACAAGGATTAAGTACATGATTAGAAAACGGTTGACATTTTATCAAGCTAAAGTGATTGTCATCCACCTTGCCGTAAAAAGATCGTCCGTAATTACCTGGATCGGTTAAATCACTTAATCTCATAATTAACTCATTTTTTGAAAAAGGAGTATCAAAAGCGAAACTTTTTTTCATTTTTTTCACCGCCTTGGGTGTATTATAGCAGAAAAGCAGTGGAGGCGCAAGGTTTTATGAAATATGGCTGACGCCATATGAAATAATCCTTGCGGATTATGAAATATTTTCGCGTTGCGAAAATGTGAAATAAAATTCGTTCCTTCATATGCCGAAGGCATATTTCATACGCAAAGCGTATTTCATATTGCGCAGCAATATTTCACTCGTTCCGAAAGGAACGAATTTCATTGAAAAAGAAAAGACACGCCACTGCGTGTCTTTTCTTTTTCTGTCTCTCGTATCCGAAAAAGAACTGGGTGAAAACCGAGGATTTTCCAACAATAACATTAAGTTTGGTCAATTCTTATATCGATAGACTTAAATTCATGTGCCTTTGCGTACGCATACCCATCTGATTTTTTTATATAATCAAAGAAGTTTTCATCAGAATCATCGCTCCACAAAGTATCTTGTAAAAAACGATTTTCTTCATCAGGAGAGAACATTATACTTACTCGTAGCTGAAAATATTCATCTTCCCCGTCAGGATATTGTCTTACCAAATCATAATAGAACAAATCCTCTCCTGTAAAATCATAAACACCATACTCGTTCAATAATAAATCTTCTTCTATTGGTGTTTTGCACATTTCTTTAAATGTGTTTATTATTTCATCTAATGAAATATTTGTTGAAATATTACACTTAAGATACTCTAACAATTCCATATCATCACCGCCTTGGGTGTATTGTAGCATAAAAGCGGCGGAGAGGCAAGGAGTTTAAGCGAGTCTATGTCAAATTGTTACCAATTTCTTATAATCCTTTATTAATAAAACTAACCCAACTATTTTTACTTTCATAATATTTCATTCCCTCATCAACAATTTTACTTAAACCAGATATACCACCAGCTATAGCCGCCACCTCCATATTTCCGGACATTAGGTTCCCTACTGATATAGCCGTAGAAATTGATGCGGTAACATTTGTCCATCTTTTTACTTTTGGGAATATAAGTTTTAAATTTTTATTAATTCTCATCTGTTTTTCTTCATATTCTTTTTTTATCTCATTAATATATTGAATGGAATTTATATACTCGGTTTTGTCAATAACTTTTTGCAATTCCTCTCTTGCTATATATAATTCATCTCGTTCTCTGAGTAAAATAATTTGCTTCATTCTTTCTTCTATATCTTTCAAATATGTTTTTTCACAAGCGATTCTTTTATTGCAGTTTTCACATGTCTTTTCATCTACAAAAGCATAGTTATGTATAAGCATTTCATTTGGGAGATGACAAGAGAAAACATCATCAAATGCTCTAAATTGATAAACCAATTCATTATTTCTTATTCCGTACTTATACTTTAAAAAATTATAATCAGGTTCACTAAACAAACAATTAGCATTTAGTTCCTGTCCCAAAAACAAACTTGCATTTAATGACGATATATACGGGCCACAATAATGCATTCCGTTCAATTCAAATTCTCCGGGAACTCCTTGATTCATCTGTTTTGTAATTTCTGGGAAATTTTCTAATATATTTTTGATATCTATTTCACTTTTTCTTTCTATTTCTTCGCCAACAACTTTTGTATAAGTATCCCTTATATTAACGGCCTCAATGATTTTTGAATCATTGGCAATATCTAAAACTAGATTTACAGCTTTGTTAAATTTATTATCATTATCTTCTAATTGAATACGGAAAGCGTCTTCTGGAATTACAATTTTATCTGCCCAAAGAAAAATAGAAGGGTTATTGATAACCCAAGACAGATTCATATTACAAGTATCACATATACCAAAGTCATAACCTATTCCTAATCCAGTAACTAAAACTTTCACTCTAATTCCTTCTTTCGAACTATATTAAACACCCTACACACTTGCCAGACTTATATCTCGTTAGGAGCAAATCCTTACAACCCCATTGGACTTATATTACAACAAACTTTTTCTTATTATAGCATAAAAGCGGCAATAAATCAATGCGGAGCATTGTATGTAATCCGACGAAGTCGGAATGTAATCCACCGTAGGTGGTATGTAATCAATCCGAAGGAAGATACACCTGCGGTGATGCCATACACGCTACGCGTGATTACATACGCCTAACGGCGATTACATACCAATCCTTCGGATTGGATAAAAAATAAGACAGTCCAAAGACTGTCTTATTTTTTTGGAGCTGAAGATGGGACTTGAACCCACGACCTACTGATTACGAATCAGTTGCGC
>CAZSIL010000003.1:0-87499 GCA_964607025.1 uncultured Eubacteriales bacterium | reverse complement strand
ATCGGGATAGATGCCGAATATACCTTGTTCCTTTAATGATTTACCGAGTATTACTTCGGTTGCAATATCGGCAAGACTGTAGCCCGTTGATTTTGATAAGAAAGGAACAGTACGGGAAGAACGGGGGTTTACTTCGATTATATAAACATCGTCATTTTCATCGACTATAAACTGGATATTGTAAAGACCGATAATGCCGATACCAAGACCGAGTTTCTTAGCATACTGCAAAATGGTGCCCTTAACCTTATCCGAAATACTGAAGGTGGGGTATACGCTTATCGAGTCACCGCTGTGGATACCGGTACGTTCTACAAGTTCCATAATGCCGGGGACGAAAACGTCTCTGCCATCGCAAATAGCGTCAACCTCGACCCCCTTACCCTGAATATATTTATCAACAAGTACGGGCTTGTCTTCATCAATTTCAACGGCGGTTTTAAGATAGTGGCGAAGCTGTTCTTCGTTGGCAACTATCTGCATAGCACGGCCACCAAGCACAAAGCTGGGTCTTACAAGTACGGGATAACCGATTTCCTTTGCAGCGGCAATACCGTCTTCAATTTTTGTGACGGCGCGGCCTTTCGGCTGCGGAATATTAAGATCGTGGAGAATCTTTTCAAAGCTATCGCGGTTTTCGGCGCGTTCAATGGCTGCACAGTCGGTGCCTATGATTTTCACACCGCGTTTCATTAAGGGCTCGGCGAGGTTAATAGCGGTTTGTCCGCCGAGGGATGCGATAACACCTTCGGGCTTTTCAAACTCAATAATGTTCATAACGTCTTCGGGGGTGAGCGGCTCGAAATAGAGCTTGTCCGCCGTTGTATAGTCGGTAGAAACGGTTTCTGGGTTGTTATTTATAATAATCGCTTCGTAACCCGATGCTTTAATTGTTTGTACGGCGTGTACGGTTGAATAGTCAAACTCTACACCTTGACCTATACGGATAGGTCCTGCGCCGAGCACAACGATCTTCTTTTTATCGGTAAGGCGAGAAGCATTTTCGCCGGTATATGAAGAATAGAAATAGGGGATATATGCGCCCGTATGGCAGGTATCCACCATTTTAAATACAGGGAAGATATTATTAGCTTTTCTTACATTGTAAACGTCAAGCTCTTCGCATTTCCAAAGACGAGCAATATATTTATCACTAAAGCCCATCTTTTTGGCAAGAATAAGAGTATCAACATTGTTTACGTTTTCCTTGAGTGTATCTTCCATATCGATAATTCTCTTGATTGCTTCTAAGAAAAATGCGGTAATTTTTGTAACTTCGTGAATTTCGTCAATAGTTGCGCCGCGGGCAATGAGTTCTGCGATTGCGAAAATATTGTCATCCTTAAATTCTTTTATATAGTCAAAGAGTTCTTCGCGGCTCATATTATCGAACTTTGACATATAGAGATGGTTTACATTAATCTCGAGTGAGCGCACCGATTTGAGCATACACTCTTCAAGGTTAGAGCCGATACCCATAACCTCGCCCGTCGCTTTCATTTGCGTACCGAGAGTATTTGCGGCTGACGTAAACTTATCAAACGGGAAGCGGGGGAATTTAGCAATTACATAGTCAAGTTTCGGCTCAAATGCGGCGGTTGTGTTGGCGATTTGTATATCCTCGAGCAACATACCGAGCGCAATTTTAGCAGTAACTCGGGCAATAGGATATCCACTCGCCTTGGAAGCCAGAGCCGAAGAACGCGACACACGTGGATTAACTTCTATTAAATAGTATTCGCTGGTAGTCGGATTAAGCGCAAACTGCACGTTGCAACCACCCTCTATTTTAAGCGCTTTGATAAGTTTAATAGCGCTGTCATTAAGCATTTTCTCATCTTCTTTAGACAGCGTCATAATCGGCGCTACAACTAAAGAGTCACCCGTATGAACACCAACGGGGTCGATGTTTTCCATGCCGCATATAGTAATGGCGTGGTCAGATGAGTCACGCATAACTTCGAATTCAATTTCCTTATAACCCTTAACGCTTTTTTCAATAAGCACCTGATGAACAGGGGAGAGTTTAAAGGCGTTAAGACCAATTTCTACAAGTTCGGTTTCGTTTTCGGCAAAGCCGCCGCCAGTACCTCCGAGTGTAAAGGCAGGACGCAAAACTACGGGGTAACCGATACGCTGGGCTGCCGATTTTGCTTCTTCAATACTGTATGTGATTTCGGACGGAATAACGGGCTCACCGATTTTTTGGCAAAGTTCCTTAAAAAGTTCGCGGTCTTCGGCGCGTTCGATACTTTCGCTGCTAGTACCCAAGAGTTCAACACCGCATTCTTTTAATATACCTTTTTTCTCAAGCTGCATTGCGATATTAAGACCTGTCTGACCGCCGATACCGGGAACTATAGCGTCAGGACGCTCATAGCGGAGAATTTTTGCAATGTATTCGAGAGTCAACGGCTCCATATACACCTTGTCCGCAATAGTGGTGTCGGTCATAATAGTAGCAGGGTTTGAGTTGCAAAGAACTACTTCATAGCCCTCTTCTTTAAGCGCTAAGCACGCTTGTGTACCTGCATAGTCAAATTCAGCAGCCTGACCGATAACAATAGGTCCGGAACCTATAATCAAAACCTTTTTTATGTCTGTTCTTTTAGCCATTTTTTATTCCTCCATAAAAACTTTTTTACTGTCATATACTGTTAAGTGGCATTTGCCGACAAGCGTATAATCTTTAAACGGTGTCGCGCGTCCCATACTTAAAAACTTATCTGGGTCAACCGTCCATTTTTCTTCTAAATTCCAAACCGTAAAATCGTTACCCTGCGGTATACCGAATCGGCGTCGGGGATTTGTGCACATAAGTTCGATTAATTTATCTAATGTTATAATACCCGTTTTCACAAAATACGTGTACATAATAGGGAAGGCGGTTTCAAGTCCTACTATACCGAATGCACTTTTTTCAAGCCCTTTTGCCTTTTCTTCCGCCGAGTGCGGCGCGTGGTCGGTTGCTATCATATCTATTGTGCCGTCTTTTATTCCTTCTATAAGTGCGGTGCGGTCTGCCTTTGAACGCAAGGGCGGATTCATCTTAAATCTGCCGTCTTCCATTAAATTAGAGTCATCAAGCACCAAGTAGTGCGGCGCAGTCTCACACGTAACATTAAGCCCCTCGCGTTTTGCCTTTCGTATCAATTCCACACTCTCTTTTGTGGATATGTGGCATATATGATAAGCGCAACCCGTTTTTCTCACTAAATCCAAATCGCGTTCTATCGGGCCCCATTCACTCTCACTACATATACCTTTGTGGTTATGCTCTTTGGCATAAACACCGTCGTGTATATATCCGCCGTAAAGCAACGAATTATCTTCGCAGTGCGCCACGATTATCTTGCCAAGGGCTTTGGCTTTTAGCATAGCCGCCGTCATCATACTTTCGCTTTGTACACCGCGGCCGTCATCCGAGAAGGCACATACATTGGGAGCCATATTTTCCATATCGGATAATTTTTCACCTAACTGACCGACAGTAATCGAGCCGTAGGGAAACACGTTTATAAGCGCGTTTTGTTTTATTAAATCCGTTTGCAGATTTAGGTGCCCAGCATTATCGGGTACGGGGTTTAAGTTGGGCATTGTGCAAACTGCGGTATATCCGCCCGCCGCCGCCGACATAGAGCCGCTCTTTATGGTTTCTTTATATGAAAAACCCGGCTCACGAAAATGCACATGCACATCGCAAAAGCCGGGAAAAATAAAATATTTAGGTGAATTGAACTGTTTTAAGGAAGCATCAGACAATAAAGTAGCCGCAACCGAGTTTTCAAAACTCTTGTCGGCTCCGCTTATTAAATTTGCAAGTAATTTGTTAGTCATTTTTCTTTTCCTTCCTAAAATAAAAAACCTTGCTGTGTAGCAAGGTTGAGCATAACAAAACGGGCAGTCCAAAACTGCGATTTTTTGTTTTTGTTCAATCTTGCCGATATCTCTGTATCGTCTTAAAGATTCATCTTTGTCATTTTAGCATAATAGATAATACTTGTCAACCGAATTTGTGCATATTTTTAAATTTTATTATATTTATATAATATACAACATATATAAAGCACGTTTTTTGCCTTTTTTAATAATGATAAATAAAATGATTGACCGCAAAGTAGATTTGTTGTATAATATTGTAAATTGTTTCTATTTTTAGGCAAAATCAATGTAAAAGAAAAAGGGGTAAAAATGGATAATAAAGTACAAATCCTTATCGCTATGATAATTTACATGGCGGCAGTTGTGGCTATTGGTATAGTTTTTGCCAAAAAAGCCAACAAAAGTTCTGAAAACTACTTTTTAGGCGGCAGAACACTCGGCCCTTGGGTAACGGCTATGAGCGCCGAGGCATCGGATATGAGCGGATGGCTTTTGATGGGGCTGCCCGGTGTTGCATATTGGTGCGGTTTGGCAGACGCCGCTTGGACCGCTATCGGTCTTGCAGTCGGTACATATTTTAACTGGCTTATCGTATCTAAGCGGCTTCGCCGTTACAGTATTGTAGCCAACAATTCTATAACTCTTCCCGAGTTTTTCTCAAACCGTTTCAGAGAAAACAAGAAGATTATTATGACTATTGCGGCGCTGTTCATTCTCGTATTCTTTACGGTTTACGCATCAAGTTGCTTTGTAACCTGCGGTAAACTGTTTTCAACTCTTTTCGGCACACCGTATATCGCTATGATGCTCGTTGGAGCATTCTTTGTGCTTATCTACACAATTTTAGGCGGCTTCCTGGCTGAGAGTGCGTCTGACTTTATGCAGGCGATTGTTATGGTGGTAGCGCTTACGGTTATTGTTATTATCGCTACTGTTAAGGCGGGCGGTATAAATGCAGTTATTGAAAACGCAAGAGAAATTCCGGGCTTCCTTGAGTTTTTCGGTTTGGCAACACCAGTAGTTGAAAATGGTACGCAGCTGGTTGAAAACGGCAAACCCCTGTTTGGCGAAGCCGCACCATACGGTATATTAACGGTTTGCTCTATGATGGCTTGGGGACTTGGTTACTTCGGTATGCCTCAGGTACTGTTGCGATTTATGGCTATCCGCAAAGAAAAGGAACTCAAAATGTCAAGAAGAATTGCAATGGTTTGGGTTGTTATATCTTTGGCAGTTGCAGTATTTATCGGCATTGTAGGTCGCCAGTTATTCCCCGTAGCGCATCTTACAAAATCGGGCGCAGAAAACATATTTATAACACTCGCAACCACTTCTTTACCGCCCATTCTTGCGGGCTTTGTTATGGCTGGTATTTTGGCGGCGACAATCAGTTCGTCCGACTCTTATTTGCTTATTGCCGCATCGGCTTTTGCAAAAAATATCTATCAAGGTATTTTGAAAAAAGATGCAACCGACAAAAAGGTTATGGTTGTTACAAGAATAACACTTTTGGTAATAGCAATTATCGCCATAATTTTTGCATTGGATGAAAAAAGCGTTATATTTGACCTTGTATCATTTGCTTGGGCAGGATTTGGTGCTACGTTCGGTCCGCTTATGCTATTCTCACTTTTCTGGAAACGCACAACGCAATCGGGTGCCGTTGCAGGTATGGTAGGCGGCGCCGCTATGGTATTCATTTGGAAGTTGCTTATCAGTAAACTCGGCGGTGTATTTGCGATTTACGAGTTGCTTCCCGCGTTTATCTTCTCATCAATTTTAATTGTGGTAGTTTCTCTTCTTACAAAGAAACCCTCTGCCGAAATTGAAGAAGATTTTGAAAAAGCAAAAACCATCGCAATGGACTAATAAATCAAATTTTTAACCGCAGTGAAATTTCACTGCGGTTATTTTTTTGCAAAAAACTATTGACAACGAAACTAATATGGTGTACTATATAACTGTACTAATCGAACTAATACAGTAAGGACGGAGGAATGCGTAGGTGCTACAGTTAGATTATAAAAGCGGTGTGCCGATATACGACCAGTTGGTAAACGGAATTATTCGGCTCAAAATGTGGGGCGTTTTAAAACCCGATGAGCCGCTGCCGTCGGTGAGACAGTTGGCGCAAAAAATGTCAATAAATCCCAACACCGTACAGCGAGCGTATCGGATGCTTGAAGAAAAGGGCATAATATATTCCGTAGCGGGCAAGGGCTCGTTTATTGCGAGTGAATCGGATTGTGCCGCGGCGATAAAGCAAAAAGCAGCCGACCAATTTTTAAATGCCATAAACGAAGCCAAACAAATGGGCTTATCATCAGAAGAACTTATAAATATAGTAAAGGAATCGGAGGGTAATAAATGATAAAAGCTGTAAACCTTACTAAAAAATTCGGCGACAAATGTGCGCTTGATAACGTTACTTTTGAAATCCCTGAGGGCTCAATATATGGGCTTGTGGGCTCAAACGGTTCAGGTAAATCTACCTTTATGCGACTGATTTCAGGTGTGTATATGGCGGATGGCGGCGAAATATTGGTTGATAATGAGAATCCGTTTGATAATTCACTTATTAAAAGCAAAATATGTTATCTGCCCGATACGCCATACTTTATCCATCAGTCAAACTTAAACGAAATGATGCGTTTTTATAAAATGATTTATAAGGATTTTGATATTGAGCGATTCGAACAGTTATTAAAAATCTTTCCGCTTGATAGACGCGCGAGAATTTCCGCAATGTCAAAGGGTATGCAACGTCAGGCGGCGCTGATACTCGCAATTTCCACAAAGCCGAAATACTTACTGCTTGATGAAGCGTTTGACGGTCTTGACCCGATTATGAGAAAGGTACTAAAATCTCTTTTAGCCGAGGGTGTGAGTGACGGTATGACCGCCGTTATCGCGTCCCACAATTTAAGGGATTTGGATGAACTTTGTGATACTGTTGGTATACTGCATAACGGTAAAGTACTGCTTAATGATGATATTGAGAATTTAAGACAGGGTATACACAAAATTCAGGCGGTATTTGGTATGGTGCCCGATATATCGGTTTTCTCGGGGCTTGATGTTATGAATATCGAAAAAAGCGGCTCGGTGGTGCAATTAGTATGCCGTGGTAATGAAGCGGAAATTAAGGAATATATAGCCCGTCTTTTACCGCAGTTTTTGGAGATTATACCGCCGTCTTTTGAAGAAATATTTATGTATGAATTGGAGGTAAACGGTTATGACGCAAAAAATATCATTGAATAGATTTTGCCCCGCCTTTAATATATTTTTGTTTACACTGAGAAAAAATCTCGGTTTCACCGCAGTAGCAACCGTTTTAGCGCTCATTTTATCTCCTTTTTATATGATGAGCTTGGTTGACAATCAGTTGGAATATTTTGTTACCGAAAGGTTAAATTTCCAGGAAATATTTTTCCCCGCCGCTATAGTTTTAGCGGTTGGCGCAACGCTGTTTCTGGTTATACTTTTGTATATTAATTTCAGTTTCTTATTTTCAAAAAGCGCATCCGATTCTTTCCACTCTATGCCTATTAGTCGCACAAAAATGCTGATTTCCCGCTTCTTTGCGTCATACATCAGTTCTCTTATCCCCGTAATAGCCGCATATATCGGCTTTGTTGCGGTGGCAGTTAGTCCAACAGTTGAATCAAATATATCGGCAATAATCACTGCAGGACTGTTTACTGTATTTATGATGCTCTTTTGCGGCGCGTTTACACTGCTTTTCATAATTACCGCAGGCACGGTGTTTGATTCGGTGGTGGCTTTCGCCGCACTCAACGTAGGACTTCCCGTTATAGTGGCGCTTATTTGCAGTATGTGTGAAGATAATCTTTACGGTGTGGCATCAATCGATTATGTTTATGCTTGGCAGTATACTTCACCGTTTACGTTTTCACTTATTAAACTTATCGCATTTTTAGAAGAACCGTTAATGATAAATCCATTTGCGTGGAGCATAACAGTACCCGTTATATTGCTGACGGCTGTGATTATGGTAGCAAGTATTTTACTTTACCGCCGCCGTAAGTCTGAAACGGCAGGAACGGCATACGCCTATAAGTTTGTACCCGTAATTATCGGCACTGTGGTGTCGGTTATATGCTACTTTATTTTAGGCGCAATTTTCGCAAATGACCGTCTTGAAATTTCCTTCTGGATACCGGGTATTATCGGTGCGATATTGGGCGCGGTAATTTATAATATAGTTATAAACCGCGGTTTTAAAAATATCAAAAAGGCAGTGGTGCCTGTAAGTGTAGCCCTTGTGTGTATTTTTACTGTAACAGCGGGCATAGCGTTCGATGTTTTCGGCTTTGAAGATTACGTACCCGAAAACAGTGAAATTGCGTGTGTAAACGTAAACTACCGCGGTATGAGTATGAATTTTGAAAATATAGAACTTGCAACCGATTTGCATAAAATGATAGTAAGAGATAAACCCGAAACAAACGAACCGGAAGAATATATAGAACGCGAGTATATACACTTAACGTATACGCTTAAAAACGGAAAAACGGTAGAACGCAGATACTTCGTTCCTTTCACGTTTGCAACGGCTGAGAAAGCCGAGATAATCAAAACCGAATTAACGAATGAACTCGAAAAGCAGTTCGGCGAATGTGATGCGCCTGAATTCTCTCTTGAAGGACAGTTTGGTGACAAAGATTATTTTAACGTAACACTAAATCGCGCCGAAGGCGAAAATTTGGTAAAAGCATACGTTGCTGACCTTAAAGCCGCCAACACCGAGCGTTTGTTTAGCGAAAAATATAATTCGTTTGATACAATTCATATTTACGGCAGTTGGGCAAGTGCCGCTCTCGAAAACATTGATTACAAAGGTTCGGTTATTTACTCCTCATTTTCTTTCTCGTTCCGCAACGATTCCGAATATGTCAATTTCCAAAGAGCACTCAGCGAAATTGATATAGAAGCTAGAAACAAAGCGGAAGGGAAATAAAATAAAACAACTCTTTAGTAAAACGGCGGTATTTTTTACCGCCGTTTTACGCTTTTAAAATTTAGGAAAAATACCCCTTGACAAAGAAAAGTAATATATATATAATATAGGATGTGTCAATTTGGGGGTAAAGCGATGATTTTAGATTTAAAAAAAGCTTTTATAACCGATGGTTATACGTCTCCGATTGAGTATCAGTTGGATTTAAGCGATATTGAATTTTCGGGTGTGTTCCCACTCAAGAAACCGATTTCGGTATCAGGCACAGTATCCAACAAAGCGGGTGTAGTTTTATTAAGTATACACTGTGTGGCGTGCTACGATGCGCCGTGTGACCGTTGCGGTGAGGACTGTGAACGGGAAATAACGGTTGATAACGAGTATATCCTTGCTACCGAAATTGAAAATGAGGATAACGACTTTATCTTGCTCGTAAGCGATATGAAGCTTAACTTGGCCGAGCTTTGCCGCACCGATGTATTGCTTCACATCCCGATGAAGCATCTATGCTGTGACGACTGTAAAGGTATTTGTGCACAGTGTGGGACAAATCTTAATAGGGCGACTTGCAGTTGCGGAGAAAGGCAAATAGACCCGCGGCTTCAAGCACTGGCAGATTTATTAAAATAATTATGATTATATGTTTTCAGGAGGCAATGAGAAATGGCAGTACCGAAGAGAAGAACTTCTAAGGCAAGACGTGATAAGAGAAGAAATAATTTATGGAAAATCAGTGCTCCTACACTTGTAAAGTGCAGCCGTTGCGGCGCTTATAAGAGACCGCATCGCCTTTGCGTTTCTTGCGGTTATTACGGCGACCGTCAGGTAGTTAAAGTAGAAGACTAATTAAGATTTAACTAAAACTTAACGGGGTAGAGGAGGAGGAAATCCTTCTCTATTTTGTTTTATTTGCGAATTTTGTCAGGGGGTGTCGGAATGTCGGTTGTTGTAAAAAACGTTATAAAAAATTCGCCTGTTTATAAAACGGGCATAAAGGCGGGAGATACACTCGTTTCCCTTAGCGGTAACGGTATAATGGACGTTCTTGACTACCGTTTCTATCAGAATGATACAAAAATTGACGTAACTTTTATAAATTCCAAGGGCAAAACCGTTACAAAAACGGTTAAAAAAAGCGAATATGACGAATTAGGTCTTGAGTTCGAGACCTATTTGATGGACCGCCAACGCTCGTGCAAAAACAAGTGTATATTTTGCTTTATTGACCAGTTACCGAAAGGCATGAGAGAATCGCTTTATTTTAAGGATGATGATTCGCGTCTTTCGTTCCTTTTCGGTAATTATATAACTCTTACCAATATTACCGAACACGAAATAGAGCGCATTATAAAAATGCATATTAGCCCGATTAATATTTCTGTCCACACAACCAACCCCGAACTTAGAGTTCGTATGATGAAAAATAAAAATGCTGGGGTGGTTTTATCGGTTATTGACCGTTTGAATAAGGCGGGTATTGATATGAACTGCCAATTAGTTCTTTGTCCCCATATTAATGACGGGGCGGAACTTGAGCGTTCCCTTAACGATTTAATAAATAAAGAGCATATTAAATGTATAGCGGCAGTACCCGTAGGGCTTACCAAATACCGCGAAGGGCTGGAAAAAATAGAGCCGTATTGTAAAGCTACCGCAGCGGCAGTACTGGATATTATAGACAAAGCGAACAAAAAATGTTATGATAAGTACGGCGAGATAAGAGTATTCGGTGCAGATGAGTTTTATTTAAAATCCGAAAGGGAAATTCCAAACCCCGAACATTATGGGGACTTTTTGCAGCTCGAAAACGGAGTTGGGTTGTGGTCACTTTTCAAAAGCGAAGTTTTGGAAGCGCTGGATGACTGTGATTTAATTCCCAATGCACGAAAAATTTCTATCGCAACGGGAGTTGCGGCATATCCGCTGATTAAAGAATTAAGTAAAAAAATAACCGACAAATATCCGTCGGTTGAAATTATAGTGCACAAAATTGAAAACAACTTTTTCGGTGAGAAAATCACAGTTGCAGGTCTTGTTACGGGCTCGGATATAATACAGCAGTTAAAGGATAAGGATTTAGGAAGTCATTTATACATACCTTCAGTAATGCTGCGGCACGAAAACGATAGGTTTTTGGATGACGTCACAACCGAAGAATTAGAAAGCAAATTAAGCGTCAAACTTGTGCCCGTTAATAATGATGGATATGAGTTTGTAGAGAAACTACTCGGAAAGGAGAATCAGTAATGGCGAAACCCGTTGTTGCCGTTGTAGGACGTCCAAATGTTGGCAAATCCACACTTTTTAATAAATTAATCGGAAAACGGCTTTCCATTGTTGATGATACGCCGGGGGTTACGCGTGACCGAATTTACAGCGAAGCCGAGTGGGCGGGGCGCAAGTTTATGCTTATCGATACGGGCGGTATCGAGCCGAAAACCGATGATATAATACTATCAAGTATGCGAGAACAAGCAAATCTGGCGATAGACACAGCCAACGTTATAATATTTGTAACCGACGTTAAAAGCGGCGTTACCGCCGCCGACCAGGACGTTGCTATAATGCTCCAAAAAAGCGGTAAGCCCGTAATACTATGCGTTAATAAGTGCGACGGTATAGGTGACGTACCTATAGAGTTTTATGAGTTTTATAATTTAGGGCTCGGCGACCCCGTAGCAGTATCTTCTGTGCACGGTCACGGAACGGGAGATTTGCTTGAGCGTGTGTTCGAGTTTTTCCCCGAAAATACCGATGAGAACGATGAAGGGGACATAATAAATGTGGCCATTATCGGCAAACCCAATGCGGGTAAATCTTCGCTTGTTAATCGTTTATCGGGTGAAGAACGTTCTATAGTGTCGGATATTGCGGGAACTACGCGCGATGCAATAGATACTTTTGTTGAAAATAAATTCGGTAAATTTAATTTTATTGATACTGCGGGACTGCGCAGAAAGAGTCGAGTTGAAGATAATATTGAAAAATACAGTGTTTTGCGTGCCGAAATGGCGATAGAGCGCAGCGACGTTTGCGTTATTATGCTTGACGGTGCAGAGGGTTTTACCGAACAGGATTCTAAGGTTGCAGGTTTAGCGCTCGAACAGGGCAAAGCGTGTATTATAGCGGTTAATAAATGGGATATTGTGGATAAGGACGGACGCACAATGGACACCTACCGCAAAAAACTTATGAACGATTTTTCCTTTATGCCGTATGCCCCGATTATCTTTATTTCGGCAAAAACGGGGCAGAGAATAGACCGTCTTTATGAGCTTATAAGGTATGTAAACGAGCAAAACACAATGCGGATTTCAACGGGTAAACTAAACGATGTTTTAGCCGATGCTACTGCGCGTGTTCAGCCCCCGTCGGACAAGGGTAAACGCCTTAAAATTTATTATATAACGCAAGCATCAACCCGTCCGCCAACGTTCGTGTGCTTCTGTAATAAAGCAGAATTATTCCATTTTTCATATCAAAGATATCTAGAAAACCAAATTCGTTCTACCTTTGGTCTTGAAGGTACACCTGTAAGATTCGTTATTCGTGAACGGGGAGATAAATAAAGATGAAGTTTATAATAGCAGTTTTAACGGTGATATCGGCATATTTAATAGGAAGTATCAATTTTGCCGTTATATTCACAAAAGCGTTTAACCATACCGATATCCGCGATTATGGCAGCGGTAATGCGGGTACTACCAACGTTTTGCGTGTATCAGGAGCAAAGGCGGGTGCGCTTACCTTTGTGGCAGACGCCTTAAAGGGTGTTGTCGCTTGTGTTATAGGGCTCGTTGTTTTTAAATATTTTTTGTATACACCCGATATGCCGTATTTTAATCCTATATATGCAAAATTCCTTTGCGCCTTTGCTTGTATGGTGGGGCATTGTTGGCCTGTGTTTTTTCAGTTCCGCGGCGGCAAGGCGGCGGCTACGAGCGTCGGTATTTTTGCGGTGTGCTGTCCACCGGCTATTGTATTAGGGCTTGTTGGGTTTGCTATATGCCTCATAACTGCTAAAATGGTATCTTTGGGCTCACTCGTCGCAACAGTAATAGTCGTTATAGTTACTGTGATTTATGCATTTTTAGGGCTTTTAGGGGACGTTAACCCGTATATAATAAGCATCATAATGCTTGTGTGTGGTTTTATAGTGTTTTACAGACATAAGGATAATGTGGTGCGAATATTAAATGGCACCGAGAAACGTTTTAGTATAAAGAAGGATAAGTAATTATGGCAAAGATAACAATTTTAGGGGCCGGCGGCTGGGGTATGGCATTGGCACTTTTGTGCTACAATAACGGTCATACTGTAAATTTATGGTCGCCCTTTGAAACAGAAGTTGACCTTTTAAAAGAAAAACGCACTAACGAGCGTCTTTTGAAAGATATATATTTACCCGAAAGCATCGGAATAACAACCGATTTATCAGTAACAGAAAACAGTGATATCACCGTAATTGCGGTACCGTCGGTGGTCGTCAGACAAACGGCGGCGAAATTAAGGCAGATAAAGAATACGGGAATCATAGTAAACGTTGCTAAGGGCTTTGAAGAAGGCACTCTGCTTTGTTTGTCAGATGTAATTAATCAAGAATTACCCGATAAAAAATTGGTTATATTAACAGGTCCGTCCCATGCCGAAGAGGTGGCAAGAAAATTGCCGACTTCTATTGTTGCAGCGTCCAGCGACATATCTGCTGCAGAAAAGGTGCAACACTTAATGTCGGGCAGTAATATGCGTATCTACACAAACACCGATGTTATCGGCTCTGAAATAGGCGGTGCGCTAAAAAATGTTATCGCTATATGCGTTGGCTTTTGTAACGGACTTAAACTAGGGGATAATACCCGCGCGGCGCTCATTACCCGCGGTCTTGCTGAAATGACGCGGCTCGGTGTTTCAATGGGTGCTAATGCCGAGACATTTTCAGGTCTTACGGGTGTTGGCGATTTGGTGGTTACATGTATGTCGGAGCACAGCCGAAATAACCGTTTTGGTACGCTTGTCGGCGGCGGTATGGATGTTAGGGAAGCGCTCGAAACAGTAGGTACGGTTGAGGGATATTATGCAGCAAAAAATGCGCATATGCTTTGTGAAAAGTACTCTGTTGAAATGCCGATTTTACAGGAATGTTATAAAGTACTGTATAAGAAAAAGGATGTCAGAGAAACGGTTACATATCTTATGAACCGTCCGCAAAGGGCGGAATAGTAAACCTTGATAAGCAACCGCTTATCAAGGTTTTTATTTAAATTTTGTGTAAGGATATGTTATAACAAATATACAAGTTCACCAATTCTGCGTTTCGTAGAATATCATTGACTTATTATTGATTTTTATGTATAATTATAGCAAATAACAATATAGATGAGATATTTAAATTTTAAATATTCTAACAAGAAAATCGTGTATGTTAAAAACAAGTAGATGTGTTAGCAAATTTTTGATGATTCTTATCGCAAAAATAAACCTTCCTACTTTCTATGCTGCAACTTCCGCTTGCGCGTTATTAAAATTAATGCATTTTTCGGTCGGCACCTTGGCTTTATAATCATCAATAAACGGCGTTTTTTGGCTGACCATTGTGCTTCAAAATGTTAAAATTTAGATTTAGGAGTTGAAAATGAATAGTTTTTTTTCTGATGTAAAAAAATATGCTTCATATATTGTCTATGCCGCAAAATCAGAACTGCGCTCAGAGGTTGCTGGTTCCTACCTTAATTGGCTTTGGTGGATTTTAGAACCCCTATGTTTTATGGGTATATACGCATTTATATTTTCAATTTTTTCTAGTAGTAAGGTGGCGTATTTGACCGCCTTTATATTTATAGGTATAACGGTTTGGGAATTTTTCAACAAGATGCTTACCGTAAGTGTAAAACTTGTTCGTAGCAATAAGCCGATAGTTTCTAAGGTGTATTTGCCTAAGTATGTGCTTGTTCTTGTAAAAATGCTGGTCAATGGCTTTAAGACGTTTATTAATTTTGTTATCGTGGCGTTGCTTATGATATTGTATAAGGTTCCGCTTACATTACAAACTCTTTGGTTCATTCCTGTTTTAATTTCCTTTTTGATTTTCACATTTGGTATGTGCATTAATTTCTTGCATTTTGGTGTGTATATCGAAGATCTCTCAAATATAACAAAAATTGGATTGCGAGTTGTTTTTTATACATCAGGCGTTTTCTACAATTTGGCTGATCGACTGGCGGCAACTACGGGGTATTGGTTATTACGTATCAATCCTATTGCTATGTATCTAAATGATGCGCGCAACACGTTGCTTTACGGAACGGCACCTAATTTTTTGTGGCTTGGCTTATGGACCGTCGTAGGTATCGCATTGTCTATATGCGGTATCTTGATTATACAAAAAAACGAAAACAATTATGTAAAGGTGCTTTAGCTATGAAAAACACAGCAATACATATTGAAAATTTAAATGTAAGCTATAAAGAAATCGGCGCTTATTCGATTAAGCGTATGCTCCTTCGTGGTAAAAAGCAAGAGAAAAACACATTTCATGCGTTGAAGGATATTTCCATAGATGTTCCGCAAGGTGAGATTTTAGGCATTGTCGGTAAAAACGGTAGTGGAAAATCCACGTTATTAAACACCGTAGGAGGAATCTTCTCTCCGGATAGCGGAACGATAGACCTAGGCGGGCGTAGCGTGTCGTTATTATCGCTCGGTGTCGGATTTCAGAAAAATCTCAGCGGTAGGGAAAATATCCTGATTAATGGTTTGCTTTTGGGGTTCACCGAACAGCAGATTCGTGAAAAAATCCCAAGCATTATAGAATTTTCTGAGTTGGGCGCATTTATTGATAAGCCGGTTAAAACATACTCGAAAGGTATGTACTCAAAACTGGCATTTTCAATAACAGCATTTTTGGAAACTGATATCATATTGATTGATGAAATATTAAGTGTCGGCGATGAGCATTTCAAAAAGAAAAGTTCTAAAAAAATGAAGGAGCTTATTTCCGATGAAAACCGAACTGTGCTTATAGTTTCGCATAGCATCAGCACTTTGCGTCAGCTTTGTACGCAGGTTTTGTGGCTGCATGACGGAAGAATAAAAATGCTCGGAAATCCAAATGAAGTGCTCGATGCATATCAGCAATTTATGTAGGAAGTTTTAGCGTAAAATTTAGATTCTGTTGTTATTACAATGATATACTACACTTGGGTGTCCAATAGAGTTATAAATGATAATATTACTATGATAAAAGAGAAAGCCATCGGCATATTGCCGATGGCTTAGAAAATTTAATTGGCGAAAAACTTGTTGGAAATAGTAGGGTTAAAGCTTTAATTCAACTGTATTTTTGGTCTGTTCGTATTCGCGGTATGTAACGTGCGCGGTATCGAACATTTTTTTGGCGGCTTTGGTTGAATCGGTGGTGGCATATTTATCGCACATATAAATAACTTCCTTTACACCCGCTTGGATAAGCGCCTTCGCGCACTCGTTACAGGGAAAAAGCGTTGTATACACTTTACTATTTTTAAGTGAGCCGCCACCGTAGTTTAAAATGGCGTTGAGTTCTGCGTGGCATACAAACATATATTTAGTGTTAAGCGCATCACCTTCACGGTCCCAAGGGAAAAGGTCATCACTACAAAAACGCGGCATACCGTTATAGCCAACCGACATAATCTTATTATCTTCACTTACAATGCAGGCGCCAACCTGAGTTGATGGGTCCTTACTGCGCTGTGATGATAAAAGCGCAATGCCCATAAAGTATTCATCCCAGGATAAGTATGTTTCCCTTTTCAGAAAAATCACCCCAAACTATTATTTTCTTTATTTTAATACATTTTGCTTATTTATGCAACTATATTTTAAAATGAAGCATAGTGTTATAGTGATTATAACGGCGGGGAACACCGATGCTGCTAAAAATCCGTCCTTTAAAGTGGCACCGCTTGATACAATGCCCACAAGCCAGGGACCGAGCGAACACCCAAGGTCTCCGGCTGCTGCAAGTGTGCCGAACATCGGCGCACCGCCGTTTGCAAAACGGGCTGACGCCATACTGAAAGCACCGGGCCACATAATACTAACCGATAAGCCGCATACCGCGCAAAAAACAACGCAACCAAAAGCGCTTGGAATAAATGCTATGCCAAGATAACAAATAAGGCAAAGTACGGCGCAAAGAAGCATTAAGATATTTATGTTTATTTTTTTGCCGAAAATACCGTAAAGCAAACGTCCTACACCCATAAGCACCGCAAACGCGCAGGGACCTGCTAAATCACCAACCGCTTTTTCGAGTCCTAAGCCCTGCTCTGCGAAGGTGGATGCCCACTGCGAAACCGAGATTTCACTCGCTCCCGCTGATAGCATCAGAATAAATAACATATAGAAAAAGGGCTCTGTAAACACTTTATCTCTGATGCCGCCTTTTTGCTCACTTTCTGGTACCACAATAGGCGCACCTAAAAATATGAAGAAATTAACAGTCGGAATTATCGCCCAAAGGGCTGCAACTTTGCTCCAGTTTTCTCTGCCAAAAACCGCAAACAAAACTGTTGTTAAAAGTACAGTTAAAACCTGTCCCCAACAGTAAAAAGAGTGCAAAAAACTCATACGCGCGGCACTTTTTTTGCCCGGCAGATATTCGATTAACGGGCTAATGATAACTTCAATCAGTCCACTGCCCGTAGCGTAAAGAATAATAGATATGATAATCGCGAGATACGTGTTTGCCATTATTTTCGGCAAAACCGAGAGCGCTATCAGTCCCACAGCGGCAAGTATGTGCGCCGCAAGTGTGGCACCGCGGTAGGTAAGCCAGGGGATAATTTTTATTGAGCATAAATCAACCGCTATTTGTACGCAAAAGTTTATAACTATAAGCGTTCCGATTTTATCGTAGGATAAATTATAATCGGTGTTAAAGGTTACGAAAAGCAGCGGCAAGAAGTTATTGATTATCGCTTGAACAAAATATCCTATGTAGCAGGCAACACGCGTTCTAAAATACTTATCCATTTGATTTTTCGACAATTTCCAACAATTCAAGCGGCGTATTTATAAGATGCTTTGCGCCGTTTTCGAGCAGTTCATCAGCCGAACGAAAACCCCATAAAACACCAACGGGCAAAGCGCCGCTATTAACACCTGTTTTAACATCCATACCCGAGTCGCCGATAAAAACACATTCGGTGGGTGTAACACCTAATTTTTTCATAGCCATAAGTGTAAGCGTGGGGTCGGGTTTGGTGGGGATTTCGGGGCGTTGACCGAAAACCAAATCAAAGGTATCAGGTAAAGTGTTATTTACAACTTCGTTTGCAGGGCCGTCTGCCTTGTTTGTAACAACTGCAACCTTGATGCCTTTCTTTTTGAGTTCTGTAATAAGCTCTTTTATACCGCTATATACATAGGTCTTATCGTTTGAGTGTAGTTTATAATATTTTAAAAATTCAGCCAAAACCTTTTTGTGAGTTTCTTCATCGCGGTTTTTTTCGGGCAAAATGCGGTAAATCAAATTGGGCATACCGTTACCCACAAAGTATTTGTATCTCTCGGTTTCGTGTGTCGGAAACCCAAAACAAGACAGCGCGTGGTTACTCGCTGTTGCTAAATCCTCCAGTGAATTAACAAGAGTACCATCCAAATCGAATATAACTGCTTTTATCATAAAAACACCTCAAATCTTATGTAATTATACCACTAAAAATATAATTTGCAATTCTTTTCGAAAAAAATAAAAAAATACTTGCATTATCAAAATGTTTGTGGTATTATATCCTTTGCTAATGCTAATTAAGGAGGTGCAGACTATGGCAAAATGTGATTTCTGCAACAAACAGGTTACTTTCGGAATTAAGGTTTCTCACTCACACAGACGTTCTAACAGAACATGGCAACCCAACGTTAAAAAAGTTAAGGCAATCGTAAACGGTACACCGTGTCGTGTAAATGCCTGCACCCGTTGTTTACGTTCAGGCAAGGTTACCCGTGCTATCTAATTGGGTTTAATCTTAAATCAGGTTAATTGAAGCGGTGTGTTCGTTTTGGCACACCGCTTTCTAACTGTAAAGGAGATTTTTATGTACGATATAGTTATTATCGGCGGCGGTATAGGCGGTCTTATGGCGGCTTACCGCGCAAAACAGAATTCACCTGACGCAAAAATAATAATAATTGAAAAGGGCTTTACTCTGGATAAGCGCCACTGTCCTGCTGGGCATAATAAAAAGTGTATCCATTGTAACGTTTGCAGTATCACAAGCGGATACGCGGGTGCCGGCGCATTTTCGGACGGTAAGTTTAATCTCGGAACCGCATACGGCGGTACTATGGGCGATGAACTCGGCGAAATTACGGCGATGAAATATATAAATGCCGTAGATGATATCTTGCGCGCTTTTTCGGATGATTACCCTGAGCTTTACAAATCTAACGAAGAACTCAAACTCAAGTGTTTACAAAACAATTTGCGATTACTTGATATGAACGTAAGGCATTTAGGCACCGATAAAAACTATTCAACAATGATGAATTTAATCGAGTGGTTGAGGGATAACGGTGTTGAGCTTACCGATTTAACCGAGTGTCTTGATATCGAAAAAAGTGATGACGGCTATACCGTATTCACAAAGAGAAAAGGTATTGACAAGGAAATCGGCGGCAAAAACGTTATTATCGCAACGGGTCGCAGCGGCGCAAATTTTGTTTCCGGTATATGTAATAAATTCGGTATAAAAATTGAGGCAAACTCGGTTGATATCGGTGTCCGCGTTGAAATGAAGGATGCTATATGGCGCGAGTTTTCCGAGAAAATTTATGAGCCGAAGATACTCTACCGTACCAAAACATTTGAAGACAGAACACGTATGTTTTGCTTTAATCAGGGCGGTCTTGTATCGGCGGAAAATAATGAGGGTGTTATAACCGCAAACGGCCACTCATTTGCGCAAAAAGATAAAAAAACCGACAACTGCAACTTTGCAATTTTGTCATCGATTCATTTTGCGGGCGACTTTACAAAACCCACGGAATATGCAATAAATATTGCGCGCAATATGAACTTTGCGGGTGAAGGTAATATCATAGTTCAGCGTTTCGGCGATTTGGTAAGGGGACGCAGAACAAACGACCATCGCTTATCAGCCAACAGCGTTGTGCCGACGCTTAAGGCATTTGCGGGCGATTTATCTATAGTTATGCCGTACCGCGCGCTTACCAATATAATTGAGACAATATACGCACTCGATAAGGTAGCCCCGGGATGTGCAAATGATGATACGTTGCTTTACGGCTGTGAGAATAAGTACTATTCAATCAAGCCCGTACACAACGGCGATTTTGCGGTTATGGACGGAATGTATTTAATAGGAGATGGCTCGGGTATAACGCGCGGACTCTCACAAAGCGGTGCTATGGGACTTTACGTAGCTGACCGTATTTACAATATAGAAGCATAATAAAAAGGACTCTTTCGAGTCCTTTTTCATTTTGGGAATTTCGGGTTGTTTTCCATATACTCATATAGCGCTTGATACGCTTTGTATTTAGGAACACTGAAATTTTCAATTCCTTTATACTTTTTGTTAGATTTAAGTTCCTTCCTTGATAAACCGTTTTTCAGTTCTTCTTCGCTGCAGTCGAAGTATTCTTCGGTGTAGAAGTCTACTAAATACCGTTGAGCGTTATATCTTATATCATAATTATCGCTTTTAGCAAGTTTTACAATATAAGGTACACCTTCATCTCCTAAATCAGCCATGGCATTTACGTCAATGGATAGGGTGTTGTCAATATAACGGTTGTAGTTATATTTTGCGGCAACGGCGTTTACGTTAACTGTGCCTAAAATAAGTAATACTGCCGCAGCGGTGAACAAAGCGGTTTTTATTACCTTGATTTTAGGTATATAAATACGAAGCAATAAACTTGTAAATACAATACCCAAAAACACCATAAACGAACTGGTAGTAAGCCGTAACACCGTCATACCGAACGAGTCTATATATAGCACCATTTTTGATATGGCGGTTGCACTTATAAGAAGTGTAAAAACGGAAATAAAGGTACAAAGAGCATTTACGGCGGCGTGGGGAGATCCGTTTTTTGATGATAACAGTACGCTTGACAGCACTATTATAAAGTTTATAACAGCGATGGCGCAAAGCTCGAAAAATCCACGCCTTGCATATCCTGATAAGGTAAATTCGTATCCTTCCGGTAGAATTGCGGCAAAAGCACTGAAAAAATAAGCAAGCTGGGAAAATAAATATAGTAAGTATGCGAGTGAAACTGCTGAAAGGAAAGAAATTATATATATACTTTCTATTTCGCGTTTTTCAAGTGCTTTTATATCTCTTAGTCTATCTTTTTTTAGTGAAAGTCCATAAGAAATAACAAATGCTGCGAATATCAAACCAAGTATGGTTTTGGCAGCGGTAGGAATTGAATTACGCACAAGTGTATCCATCATTCCGCTGAATGCAGTATCGGATGAAGCAAGTAGAGGAACTATTACAAAAAGTGCAGGTAGGGCACAAAGCACACCTACAAGTATTTTACCCAGTGTGTTTTGATTTCCGTCTTTTTTTGAAAGAAAGGATTTAACCGATATAGGCAAATTAAGCATAGTGGATTTTGCAGCACCCAAAATCCTCAATACAGTGCCACCGCCTATTTTGTGGTTAACAAGTGAATCAAACAATACAAGACATAGTAAAAGTATTTCCACTGCCATAAAAAAACGAATACTGCCATTGGATGTGGTTATAAAGGTTACAGTGCCGGCCGCGGCCAATGCGCCGCAAACTACAGTAGTTACGCGCGTGCTTTTACCATCACGAAAATATATACCCAATACTGATATAAGTAATAGGGAAGATAGCGTAAAGCCCAAAGCGAAATTTCTAAACAAACCGAATATTACCATAAGAATACAGGAAACGGCGGCGGATACAGAAAAAATAATATCTCTTTTATCGAGTTCGAAGGGCTCTTCTTCCGGGAAATCACAGCAAGAATTTTCTATCACGGTTTCTTCGTTATTTAATTCTTGTTTAACTGTATTTTCTTCCATAATTATTCCTCCTTAACGTATTTAATAATATCTCCAGGTTGGCAATCAAGCGCTTTGCAAATTGCTTCTAATGTGGAAAAGCGTATTGCTTTTGCTTTTCCTGTTTTTAATATAGAAAGATTCGCAGGGGTAATGCCTATTTTTTCGGCGAGCTCTAAGGACGTCATTTTTTTGATGGCCAACATTACTTCAATATCAATTTCTATCATAGTTCCACCTCTATATTGTAAGGTCGTTTTCTTCGCGCAGTGCAACGGCACTCTGAAAAGCATTTTTGACGATACGTAGCATAAGCCCTACAAATCCTGCGGCAACTGCAATAAAGAAATAGGGAATATAGAAAAATCCGCTGATAAGGGTAATAAAGGAAACTGCTATGCATCCCCACGAAATACGCCTTAGGTATTTAACATTGGTGTCAATAAATATTTGTTCATCTTTAATGTTAAATAAAAGTCTTATGAGCGAGTAAAGTGTCATATAAGCAAAAACGGCGCTTGGATAAAAGGCAAGCTTAAATAAGGTTACGACATCGTAAATTTGAAATGAGCCGTTCCAACCGCGATATGTCGTGAACCAGGTTTCTACAGCCCAGGGACCTAAAAAAAGCCCCACAGTGATAACGGCGGCAACGATAAAGCAGATAACAATGGATAAGATTACAGAATTTTTTCTATTCCACATAAAAATTACCTCCAATGGTTTATTCTGACATTATAATAGCATGTAGATTATCGTTTGTCAACAATAAATTATCGAAAAACGATAATTTATTGCCGCGAAACGATAAAAATAAGGATAGGCGCCATAAACGCCTATCCTTTTAAAATTTACAGTTCTATCAAAGTTGCAAGTTCTTCTTCGGGGATTATACGAACGCCGAGCGATTCGGCTTTTGCTTTTTTACTGCCTGCATCTTCTCCCATTAGCAAAAAATCGGTCTTTTTTGAAACACTCCCCGAAACCTTTGCACCAAGGTCTTGCATTTTTTCGGTAAGTCCATCGCGGTTAAGTGTCGAAAATTTACCCGTTATAACCACCGTTTTGCCAAAAAACATATTATCGGTATCAATTTCCTTTTTCTCCCGCTTCTGTACTGTGATAATACCGAGCAATTCTTCAAATTCCTGTCTATTATCGGTATTTTTAAACCAACTATGAATAGCATCATTTATTGTATCACCAAAGCCGTCAATTACCGTAAAACAGAAGCCCTCATCGATTTTATTCAAAAACTCATTAACGTCTCCCGCAAACAAATCTTCAATTTCCTTTGCGGCACTTTTACCGAGAAGAGAGATATTCATCGCAACGAGCAACCCTGACAGCGAAGTGTTTTTTGCGTTTTCTAAAGAATCACACAAATTATTGTATGATTTTTCCCCGAATCCGTCCATACTTATAATATCAGAGCGGTGTTCGGGCAAACGGAAAATATCGGCGAGATTTTTTATCCAACCAAGCTCCATAAATTTAATAAGCGTGGCTTCACTAAGCCCCTCAATATTAAGGGCGGGTTTGCTTACAAAGTGTGTAAATTTCTTTATTTGTCTGCCTGGGCAGTTATCGTTGCCGCAGTAAAGCACCTTTACTTCACTACCGCTGTTGAGTGTGGTTTTAACGGTCGTGTTCTTATGGCAAACAGGGCAAAAATCGGGAGCTTTAGCTTGATAGCTATCACGGTTTTCATTTTCCCCCGTAATGTTGCTTTCAACGTGCGGAATTATCATATTGCGCTTTGAAACTAAAATCGTATCTCCAATTTCAAGTTTTAGATTTTCAATAAAAGTTATATTATGAAGAGATGCGCGCTCAACATTTGTATTGTCTATTTCAACTGTATCAAATTCGGCAATAGGGGTTAACTGGCCTGTACGGGATATGTTCCATACAATTTTTCTAAGTGTAGTTTCAAAATGCGGGTCACCGAATTTAAAGGCGATTCCGTCCTTAAAATGATGGCTCGTTCTACCGAGCGACAAGCCGAAATCAAGGTCATCATAGGTGAAAACAACGCCGTCTATTGGGTAGCCGAGTTTGTTTGCAGTATCTTTAAGCAAAAAGATTTTGTCCTTTGCGGTCTCCTCGGTATCATTTGCGGTTAGTGTGAAATGCGGAATTAGCGCAAAGCCAAAACTCTCAAGGCGTTTTAGTTTATCGAGTTTTCGGGGCAGGTCATCAAAACCCTCAAGCACATTAAACGGCATAAAGGAAACGCGCCTCGCCGCGCAAACTGCTGAATCAAGCTGACGCACACTGCCAGCCGCTAAATTTCTCGGTGTTGAGTATTTTTCTTCATCAAGTTCTATCGCGTCATTGATTTTTTCAAAATCTTCAACCGTTATAAATGCTTCGCCGCTTACAACGAGCTTTTCGGTGTAGGGTATTTTTCTTGGAACATTACTGAAAACACGCGCATTGTGGGTTATATCTTCTCCCACCTGTCCGTCTCCACGGGTTGATGCCGATACAATTTCGCCGTTTTGATAGGTTATTTTAACGGTAAGACCGTCCATTTTAAGACCTAAATATCCATCGGCTGTTTTTGCCATATCGTAAACGTCGGCAACCGATTTGGTTTTCGCAAGACTAAGCAGTGGGATATCGTGCTCAACCTTTTTAAGCGAGCCGAGCACTTCGTAACCCGGGCGCTGTGTGGGGGAATTTGCCAAAATAAGCCCCGTTTCGTTTTCGAGAGCTGTTAGTTCATCGAACAGCGCATCATACTGTGCATCAGATAAAGACGGGTTGTTCTGATTATAATACTCATCGCAACAAATATTTAAATATTCAACCAATTCTTTAACGCGGTTTATCTTATCCATTATTTCACCCCGAAAATATTATATATCTATTATAACATAATTAATGAGATATTTAAATAATTTTTTGTATGTTCTTTTTTTATTCATAAATGTATGATATAATCAAAAGGAAAAATTTTCTAAGAAAGGCGTAAATGCAGTGTTAAGACTCATTAATATCAAAAAAGATTATATTGTCGGTCCCACAAAGGTTGAGGCGCTCAAAGGTGTAAGCATTGACTTCCGCAAAAACGAGTTCGTATCAATACTCGGTCAATCGGGTTGCGGTAAAACGACTTTGCTTAATATTATCGGCGGACTTGATAAGTATACCGATGGTGACTTGATTATAGGCGGCAGACGCACAAAATACTATAAGGACAGAGATTGGGACATTTACCGTAATCATTCTATCGGTTTTGTATTCCAGAATTATAATTTAATACCGCATCAAACGGTGCTTTCAAACGTTGAACTTGCATTAACGCTCTCAGGTGTATCAAAAAAAGAGCGCCGTCAGCGTGCTATTGAAGCACTTGAAAAGGTAGGACTTGGTGACCAGTTAAACAAAAAACCAAATCAAATGTCGGGCGGACAAATGCAACGTGTGGCTATTGCAAGAGCATTAGTTAACAACCCTGATATTCTGTTAGCCGATGAGCCGACAGGTGCGCTTGATTCGGCAACCAGTATTCAGGTTATGGATATTTTAAAGGAAATTGCCAAGGAAAAATTGGTCATTATGGTAACCCATAACCCTGATATTGCCGCAACCTACTCAACACGTATCATAAAGTTGCTCGATGGGGAGATTATAAGCGACTCAAACCCCTATGAGAGCGAAACACCCGTTGAAACCGAAAAGCCAAAACGTAAAAAGCGCGTAAAGGCAAAATCAATGTCTTTCTTTACGGCATTATCCTTGAGTTTCAATAACCTTATGACCAAAAAGGCGCGTACCTTTATGACGTCTTTTGCGGGCAGTATCGGTATTATCGGTATCGCGCTTATTTTGTCACTTTCCAACGGCATACAGCTTTATATCGATAAGGTAGAAGAAGATACGCTTTCTAACTATCCGCTTAGCATTGAAGAAGCGGCAGTAGATATGTCGAGTATGATGGTATCTATGATGGATTCTAACGGTGCGAGTGGGGAACACGAACTTGATAAAATCTATTCAAATAACATTATGACCGATATGATGAACGCTATGAATTCAGGGCTTACAACAAACAACCTTGAAAAATTAAAGGTGTTCCTCGATGGTAACGGCGGCGGCATTAAGGACTATATTACCGATATAAAGTACGGATATTCGACTGCGATGAATATCTATAAAGCTGACACGTCAAATGGCGTTTATCAGGTGAATCCTGGTAAGGTTTTCGAAAATTTAGGTATGGCCCCGTCTGGTTCGGCTATGGGCGGTAGCGCAGCAATGCAGCAAATGACCAATATGGATGTTTGGAAAGAACTGGTGGGAGATAACGAATTACTTGAATCACAGTACGATATAATTAAGGGCAAATTACCCGAAAAATACAATGAAGTGGTTTTAATCGTTACTGAAAACAATGAAATAACCGATTATACGTTATACACACTCGGTATGAAGAGCGATGAAGAATTGAAAGAAATTCTATCACAAATGCAGTCGGGTGAGCAAAACGAAAAAGAATTCGAAAAAGCCGAAGTGGAAGAATTTACTTTCGATGAAATTTTAGCGCTTCGCTTTAAATTACTTGTAAATACCGATTATTTTAGTAAAGAAAACGGCATTTGGGTTGATAAAAGCCAGGATGAGCTTTATATGATTGACAAGGTCGATAGTGCAGAAGAAATTAAAGTAGTCGGAATTTTGCGTCCGAAAGAAGGTACAAGTGTATCGACTGTCGGCGGTACTGTGGGTTATATTTCAGCCCTTCAGGAGCATCTAATAAACCGCGTAAATGAAAGTGAAATTGTTAAAGAACAAAAGGAAAATACCGATACCGATATTTTCTCAGGACTTCCGTTTGAAACCGAAGATAAAAAGACCTATACAATGGCTGATATACAGGCGCACATCGCTACCTTACCCGCCGAACAGCAGGCGCAAATAGGCGGTTATATTCAGCAGATGACCGCGGCGGGCACATCGGAAGAGAAAATCGTGGAGCTATTAGCATCGAGTTTATTTAAATCATCCGATGCAACGCTTGATGACAATTTAGCAAAAATGGGCGTTGCCGATTTAGCAAAGCCGTCAATTATTAATATCTATCCTAAAGATTTCGAAGCAAAAGATACTATCACCGAGATTTTAGCAGATTATAATGAAGGCGCTAAAGAAGCCGACAAGGTTTCCTACACTGATTATATTGGAATTATGATGTCATCCATAACCACAATCATCAATGCCATTAGTTATATTCTGATAGCGTTTGTTGCTATTTCTCTTGTAGTGTCTTCCATAATGATAGGTATTATCACCTATATTTCGGTGCTTGAACGCACAAAAGAAATCGGTATTTTAAGGGCGGTTGGCGCATCAAAGAAGGATATTTCACGTGTATTCAACGCCGAAACGCTTATCGTCGGTTTCGTGGCTGGTATTATCGGTATCGGCGGAACGCTGTTGCTTATTATACCTATAAATGCTATAATTCAGAATCTGGCAGAGATTACGGCATCGGCGCAGTTACCCGTTGCGGCGGCGGTAATACTTGTGGGTATCAGTATGTTGCTGACCTTCGTGGCAGGTTTGTTCCCATCACGCATAGCGTCCAAAAAAGACCCGGTTGTAGCACTCAGAACTGAGTAAATAAAAATTTTAGAGCCGTTTTTAGTAAAAAACGGCTCTTTTTTATATTTTTAAGGGTATTTTTGCCACTGTTTTTATTGAGTTTTCTTTTTATTTATAATATAATTAAATAGTGTATATGATAGTTTGGAGGCAATTATGGAAAAATACGGATTTTTAAGTAGCTTTAATAAAAATCTTGATGCTATAGAACAAATGGATTCCGAGCAATTTATTGCAAAAAGCATCAAAAGCGCAGAGTCACTTTTGATTAATCACGATAGGGTATCGCGTATGCATAAAGCAGGAAATCTTTATGCCGCAAAGGTTTTGCGTTTTCGCGTTGCCGCCGACTTAACCCGACTACCCGAAAACCTACTTGGTTGCTATATGGTTGATGACGGAAATCTCATAAAACTAAAAAAGGCAGTAAAGGGTTGTTATCTTATTTATTTTGATATACTTACCGATTACATAAACTTTACGGGTAAAAATGCCGTTCAGACCTTTTTGGATGAACTAATAGCCGAGCAAAAGGTGTTTCGTCACGTGACGGTCAGCAATAATATTTTTCCATCGCAGATTTTATGGTCTAATACCATAAAGCGCGAATATGAAGAAAAATATCGTGAGCCGATATTGGATAAATTGGCATTATTGTTTGTTGATGCCAAGGGCAGCACACGGTTTAAGTCACGTTATTTTTCTTTGCTCCACGCTCTTGTATCCGAAAACTTTTTTATGCCGCTTAAAAATTTGACATACGCAAATAAGGCGGAGTTTTGCGGTGAGATGAACTGCGTGTTAAGTCCCGTATCTCAGGTTTTACCCAACGTATCATTAATGCCGATAACCCACGAGTTCGACCGCATAATACTGCGTTGCCCAAAAGAACTGGCAGACAGTGATTTTATCAAAAAAAACGCTGGTATTTTAACCAATATAAACAAGCAAAAAACAGTTGCTACGGTGTCATATAGCGACTTTTTGTCAATGTCGCTTGATGAACTAAAACGCCTTATTGATCGCTTTTTTGCAAATAATATTAATCGAGTATGTATAGAAAGCCCTGAAATTCTTTCGGGTGTTGAACTCGAAAAATATAAATGTATAACTGCATATATAAAAAAACTAGTTGCCGCTCTTTATATGGGGCAGCGTATATGCGATACGATGCTTTTATATCCGTCTCAGGCGTTAGCAGCGGCATACACTCCGATAGACACCTCGCGAGTTGTAAATTATAATGCGGTGATAGAAAAAGAAATTTCACAGTTATGTAAATATAATATTCCGTTTGATGTAGGTTACGAACAGGCACTTTCTGATAAAATTGTTTGTGACGGTGCAATTTTAAGCGTTGGCGGTAGCACATACAGTCGACTTGTATTGCCGTCGTGCGCTACTGTTTCCCATAACACCGCGAACTTTATAATCGAATTTACCGAAAAGGGCGGAAGGGTTTACACTCTTGGTGAAAAACCGCATCTTATTGACGGCGTTAAAAGTGAGCGCATAGGAAAACTCCAAAGTGTTATAAGAAGTTTTAAAGATGATGATATATCTTCGCTTCGCCCTGCATTATTACCTGCAATAAGTGAGCCGACGGTGGATATAAGGGCTATAAAGCTTATGGACTCGAGTTTAATGTTCTTTGTTGCAAATATATGCCCAACTACCAAACGCCCGACCGCAACATTTTTTACCCGCGATGATATTGTTAATTTTGATTTGGTTAACCTAACCGAGCGCGCGGCATTACTGCAGAACAAAATCGGCAAAATTACGGGTAGAAGTGTTACCGAACTTGATTATTTCAATCAGGGTAATTCTACATTTTTCCGTATTATAAAGCAGGCAAATTATGAGAATTTAAGACACAATCATAAAATTTTACCGCTTGATGATACGTTTTATTTGGCATCGGTTACCGAGAATAAATTAGTGCTTAATATTTGCCAATGGCGAATATCGGGCGGCAGATGGCACTCGGCTGAAAAATTTATAGATATATTATCGACACTAAAAAAGCGAAATAAAGAATTTGGAGCTCAATTTAAATTTATTTTAAATATTGATAAGGGCTTTATAACCGACGTCGTAAAACTACATTTTCAAAATAGTGACGCTTTCACTCTTGCTGTGAACGGAGAAGTTGTTGAAACTCAAAACGGCGTAGCCGATATTACCACGCTTGTAAAAAGCGGTGAAAACGAGATAGTTTTGCACTCGGATAATCTTTATAAGATGCTTAAAACCGAAAATTTATCTATTAATGGTATATCGGTTTTAGGCGATTTTGCGGTTAAATGCAATGGAGATTATACATATTCATCGGGAGATATTATAACTAAAAACAGTTTTACGCTAGTGAGCCGCCCCGATACCGTTAATTCTTATAAATTAAGAGAAAGCGGATATTGGTTCTTCACAGGCACTATTGAGCTCTCGCAAAAATTCTTTATAGAGAAAAAAGAAAGCGCTATATATAAAATAGCATTCACAGACATATCATCTGTTTATGCAGAAGTGACGGTTAACGGATGCGAGGCAGGTATACTTGCATTTGCGCCATACGAAATAGACGTTAGCGATTTTGTGAGTGAAGGTGAAAACGATATATCGGTTAAGTTCCACGCGCTATCGCTGCCCGTCCCCGAGGAAGATAAAGAGTTACACTTTAAAACGCTGGGCGGACGGCTAAGGGACCGCCAACACGCCTTTATAAATCTTGATAATGTTGTAAAAAGTTACCGCGATGTAAACCGCGAGATAAACGTTTTAGACGGCATCAGTTTTTCGGTTGAGCGTGGTGAGTTTGTTGTTGTTGCCGCACCCGACGGTGCAGGTAAAACGACACTGCTTAATATATTGGCAGGGTGTGAGCGTTATGACGGCGGCAGAGTAAAGGTTGATGGCGAAGATATAGGAGAGATGAATATTATCTCTTTAAATAATTACAAAAAAAACGCCGCATCATTTATTTTTGCCGAGCATAATTTAATAAGCAGTATGACGGTGCTTGAAAATATAACGACAATGTCGGGGAAAAACTCAAAAGTCATTATGCCGATACTTGAATCGGTCGGTATTCATAATCTCATGAATAAATTCCCGTGGCAGTTATCAAAGTTCGAACAGTTGTGTGTGGCTTTGGCTCGTGCATTAGCTATGGACAATAAGTTTATTTTATGTGATGAGCCGTTTGGTAAACTTGATTATATGGCGGCAAATAAACTGCTTTCAATCTTTAAAAATGTTTGTAAATCGACGGGTAAAACCTTTATTATTGCAACCAATAACCTTGCTATAACGAATGCGGCAGACCGCATTATAACCCTTAAAAACGGCAAAATATCGGCAAATACGGTTAACGAACACCCCGTATCGCCTGAAAGGATTGAGTGGTAATGGCATCGCTTTTTACTTCATATTTAAAAAGAGTAAAACGCAATATCGGCAGTGTCTTGATAATTTGCTTAACTGTTTTTCTGGCAACAGTTTTGTCTGCCGGTATGATTTGTCATGCAATAAATTTTAAGGGTAACACCGAAAATTATTTTGATAAAAATAAGATGTGGGATATAAAAATCACGTCAAATCTCGGTTTCACAAGGGAGGATGTGATTGCTGTATCCGATTTGGCGGAGGTTGAAAAAGCAACGGCGGTAATATCAGCAGATACAAGTGTTTCGGTGAATTCATTAGGCAACTACGGTGCTAAAATTTACGGAATTGGTTTTGACAGTATTGCCGCAAATCCCGATAGCGAAGTAGCGGCTCCGCGCATTATAAAAGGCAGCTATCCAACCGATGCAAACAGTTGTGTTGCGGTGGTGTCAAATGCGCTTGAAGGCAATATAAAAATAGGCGATACGATATCACTAAACAGTAATACAGGTTATGCCGCACAAACCGATTTTACGGTTACGGGGCTTGTTTCTTCACCTGAATATTCGTCTTTTGTAAAGGATACAAATGCGGTAAACGATAACGGAACCCAAGTTGTTATATTTGTGAGGGATACTGCATTTTCACCCGAAGCGCCTTATACCGAAATTAATGTGATTTTAGAAGGAAGTTCCCAGCTTAACAGTTTTTCGCATGGATATACAGTTTTCGTTAACACCGTTTCGGGTCCCGTAAATGTTTTGGCTCGAGAGCGTGAACAAAAGCGTGGCGCTGGGCTTAATGATGCGGATGCAACAAATATCGAAAAACTGCAAAAGCAGTACGATTATATTAAAAGTGAAGGCGAAAAAGCAGTTAAGGAATTAACCGAGATTATAAAAAACATCACCGAAAAAACCAAAGCGGAGGATGAACGCCTTCTAAATGTAAAAGCCGAATTAGAAATTAAAAAGGCCGAACTCGATTTACTCAAAAATGATGCATCGTATCTTGAGAAAAAGCAGGAATACGATGCGGCGTTGGCGGCTTATCAGCGCGATAATGAGAACAATGATTTAAACAAGGGTACAGCGGCGCGGCTTGAGAACGACAAAAAGAGCATAGAGAAAAGCACCGAGAAAAAACTCAAAGAAGCCAAGAAAAATCTTGATAATGCTAAAAACAACAGTCATGAGGAATATGCTCAAAAATGGTCGTTTAGCTATCGCACCGATAATGTGGGCTATGCAAACGTTTACAAGAATTATTCGGGCATTGCCACTGTTTTTTCGGTGATACCGATAATAGTTTTAGTGTTGTGTTGCAGTATAATAGTTGTTGTCGCGTATTTTGCAGTACTCAAAGAGAAGGCAAGAATTGATGTTTTAAAAACTGTAGTTATAGATGTTAAAAAAACACAAATCGGTTTTGCATCTGTAATGGGCAGCGGTGCCGTTATCGGTGGAATTTTTGGCATCATATTTGCCGGAATCATACCAACCGCGCTTAATACGGTTATTGGCGGTATATATAATATACCCACAGAAAATACGTCAGCGGGGTATATAGCGTTAATAATAAGTGCTGTGCTAATATTGGTGGCGGTTATCGGTACAATCATTTTTGTGCACCGTATGTTAATTGATTTCGAAAAACCGCGAGAGGATAATATCTTTTATCCCACAGTATCTGAAAAATTTCCTGTAATTCTTCGTGTGCTTATAAGGAACATAATTAAAAAGAAATATCTTTTTTTGGCTTTTGCGCTTTGTGTTGCGCTAGTGACGGTATGTGTTTTATTCGCCCTGACCATTAGTTTCCCCGCAAATAAGATAAATACAATGCAGTATGAAAACATACAAAAATACGATTTGTTGGTAGATTTAAACCCACAGACCGATTATAAACAGAATGAGCAAATGACTGCTTATCTCGGTGGCAAAGAGTATCTTGCTGTGACTTGTGATACATTAATGCTCAAGGATGATAACAAAAATAGTTTTATAACTTCAATAGTACCTGAAGATGCCGAAAAAATCAGCGAATTTATATCGGTTAGCGGCGATTTTACGGAGGATGCCGTAATTGTAACCGATGCTTTTGCCAAGAAAAACGGAATCAAAAAGGGGAGTGTGCTTAATGTTACGATTGGTGATATTTCGGCACAATTTACCATAACAGATATTACTAAAAATTACGTTGGGGACTATATCTATATCCATCCCAATTTATATTGGAAAGCACTTGATAAGCAAACGACTGCTGATACTTTGCTCATTAAGAATACAAAGAGTTTATCGGATGAAGTAGTCGCACTTAACGATACAGGGATTGTGTATAGTGTTACCGAAAAAGATAAAATTGACACGCAAGATATAGAAAAATTATCACGCGCGGTATATTATCCGTCGGTAATATTAGGGGCAGCGATGATAATGGCGGTAGCGAGTTTGCTTTATTCGAAACGCAGTGGGGAAATTAAGCAGTTACGGTTTTCGGGTATATCTTTTAAATATATTGCCGCATATTTTGCGCTCGAAACCGTGGCGGTGTTTGTTATCGGCACAATAGTTGGAGTCGCTTTATCACTTCTTGTTAATTTGCCGTTTGCACAAATCGGGTTTGACGGTATTGGAACAGTGTCCTATATTGGCTTTGTGCCGCTCGTTAAGACGGTGTGCATAACGGCTTTGATAACCGTTATATCGTGTGCTGCAAATATTACGTTCAGGTTGATAAAAAAATAAACCGCCGAAAATTCGGCGGTTTTGGAAAGATTAGATTTACTTATTATTTTCAATGTACTTAACAAGGTCTCCAATGGTTTTGATGTTCTCGATTTCTTCATCAGGAATCTCAACCTCAAACTCATCCTCGATAGCCATAAGTAATTCAACAACATCCAAGCTATCAGCTCCAAGGTCGTTAGCAATATCAGATTCCATTGACATAGCATCAATATCGGAATCGAGCTGATCTGCAAGTATTTCTTTAATTCTTTCAAAAATCATAAATAATCCTCCTGAGATATAGGAAAAACCCATATTCTAACTTTAGGCAATGAGCGCCCTAATAAAATAATATGTGGAAATATGTGTTTTGTCAACATTTTTATTTAAAAATTTTAAGTAGGTGGTTTTTTTGACTTCAAAAATCGGGAATAAATTAAAGATAGAAATTACGGGCGGAAGTCACTCAGAACAGCTTGAAGCCGTAATGGTTGGCTTTCCCAAAGGCGTAAAATTAAGTGAAGAAAATATAGAAAGGCAAATGCTCAGGCGCGCCCCCGGTCAAGATCCCACCGCAACTGCAAGGCATGAGCCCGACAAGGTGGAAATTGTATCAGGTGTAGAAAACGGTGTTACAACGGGGGGAGAAATCCGCATTGTTATTAAAAACACCAATACAAAATCTGGGGACTATGATAATTTAAAATTCACTCCGCGCCCCAATCACGCTGACTATCCCGCATTTGTTAAATATAACGGCACTGCCGATATGCGCGGCAGCGGACATTTTTCGGGCAGGATGACAGCGCCGCTCACAGCACTTGGCGCGATTTGCCGCGAGTATTTAAAAACCAAGGGGATAACCGTTGGCGGCCACGTTTTTAATATTGGCGACAGTTTTGATATCGCCTTTGACCCCGTTACAGTAGATGTTGCGCGGCTTGAGAAATTATCGGACGAGTATTTCGCAACTAATAGTAGTGATGCTAAAGAAGATATGCGCCGAGTAATAGAAAATGCCAAAAATGACGGCGACAGTATCGGCGGCGCGGTTGAAATTGCCGTTATAGGTATGCCCGTAGGTATAGGAAACCATATGTTTGGCGGCGTGGAAAATATAATTTCTTCCGTAATTTACGGTGTTCCTGCCGTTAAGGGTATATCATTTGGTGCCGGTTTTGATTTTTCGTTTCTTCGCGGAAGTGAGGCAAATGATTCATATTATTACGAAGGTGATAGAGTTGTTACTGCAACCAATAATTGCGGCGGAATTGTGGGAGGTATGACGACGGGTATGCCGGTGATTGTACGCGTTGCATTAAAACCCACCCCATCTATATTTATGCCGCAAAACACTGTTAATCTTGAAACACACGAAAATGTGATACTTCAAATAAAGGGCAGACACGACCCATGTATTGTTCCACGCGCTTTGCCGGCAATTGAGGCGGCGGTGGCAGTGGCGATAACTATGCTTTTGGCGGAAGATGATGCATTGTAAATAAGTGTTGCAAAAATACTCAATAACCATTATAATAATCGTTGGTGATAAAAATGGCTAAGGAAAAGTTAGTAAAAGAAATTACGTCTATGGACGTAGATTTTGCAAAATGGTACACGGATGTTGTAGTTAAAGCAGAATTAATCGACTATTCATCGGTTAAGGGCTGTATGATTATCCGTCCGTACGGTTGGGCAATTTGGGAAAACGTTCAAAGAATTATGGACGGTATGTTTAAGGAAACGGGTCACGAAAATGTTTCTATGCCTATGTTCATACCAGAAAGCTTATTGCAAAAAGAAAAGGACCACGTTGAAGGATTTGCGCCAGAGGTTGCTTGGGTGACCCACGGCGGTAACGACAAGTTGGAAGAAAGAATGTGCGTAAGGCCTACGTCCGAAACACTTTTTTGTGACCATTATAAAAACATAATTCACTCGTGGCGTGATTTACCGAAATTATATAATCAGTGGTGCAGTGTTGTTCGTTGGGAGAAGACTACTCGTCCTTTCCTTCGTTCTCGTGAGTTTCATTGGCAGGAAGGACATACTATTCACGCAACGGCTGAAGAAGCGCAAGCTGAGACAATTAGGATGTTAAACGTTTATGCCGACTTTGCTGAAAAGTATCTCGCAATTCCTGTGATAAAGGGTGTTAAAACCGAGAAAGAGCGTTTTGCTGGTGCCGTTGATACCTATACTATCGAAGCTATGATGCATGACGGTAAGGCATTACAAAGCGGTACTTCGCACTTCTTTGGCGACGGTTTTGCCAAGGCGTTCGGTATTCAGTTCACCGATAAGGAAAATAAACTGTCCACTCCTTTCCAAACTTCTTGGGGTGTTTCAACCCGTCTTATAGGTGCGATTATTATGACGCACGGCGACGATAACGGCCTTGTATTGCCGCCTGATATTGCTCCTATACAGGTTGTTGTTGTGCCCATCGCGTCGCACAAAGAGGGTGTTACTGAAAAGGCAACCGCCGTGTACGAAAATCTTAAAAAGATTTGCCGCGCTAAAATCGATTTAAGTGAGCAGTCGCCCGGTTGGAAATTTGCCGAGTATGAAATGAAGGGTGTACCGCTGCGACTTGAACTCGGCCCCAGAGATATCGAAAACAACTGCTGTGTAATTGCACGTCGCGATAACGGAGAAAAGATAACGGTTTCTCTTGATGAACTAGAAACCAAAATTCCTGAATTGTTAGCAGCTGTGCGCGACGGTCTTTATGAAAAGGCACTTAATAGGCGCAATACTATGATGTATGATGCGCACAATATGGATGAAATGTGCGACATTGCCGAAAATAAGCCCGGATTTATCCGCGCTATGTGGTGCGGGGACCGCGCATGTGAAGATGCTCTTAAAGAAAGAGCAGGTGTTTCATCGCGTTGTATACCGTTCGAACAGGAAAACATAGGGGAAACCTGTGTGTGCTGTGGTAAGAAAGCTACCAAGATGCTTTATTGGGGCAAGGCATATTAATATTAGCAATACAAAATTAAACAACCCTGATAGATTATTATCTATCAGGGTTGTTTTTTGCTATAAATTAATAACTTGTGCACCTATGTTTTCTGCTATGCGCTTACAGTCATTATGACAGGTGAAAAATATTACTTGCGCAGTTTCGGAATACTGTTTTATAAATTCAAGTGCTTTTAGAAGGCGTTTATCGTCATACTGCGAAAAAGCGTCATCTAAAATTATGGGGAGACCGCCTACATCCTTGCCCATCAGTTCACTAAGGGCTAAGCGTAAGGAAAAGTATGCTTGATGCATAGCGCCCTTGCTTAAATATTCGAGTCCGTGCGAACCGAAACTATCGCGGTCGGCTACTGTTATGTCAAAGCTTTTTGATACGTTGATTTCATTGTATTTGCCGTTTGTAATACCCGATAATAACTCGAGCGCTCTTTTTTCAAGCACACCGCTAAAACTTCGGCGGATTTCTACGAATGCTGTAGTTAAACCCTCAAGTGCTAAGGATAGGTCATCGTAGTAATCGCTTTGTTCATTTTTTTGCTCACACAATTCACGTTTTTCCTTTTCGAGCTCGGCAGGAACGCGAAGCCCTGAAAACGATGCCCTAGCTTCTGCCTTTAAGGATGCGAGTTCGCGTAAGGCGGTGGCATGTTCTTCGGTGATTTGTTTTAACTCATCGCGTATTTCATCAAGCGGTGCAAAATGACCGTTCTCGGTATCTGATATAGTTGCTAATTTAGCTTTAGCATCGGCTAAATTTTTACAATTTGTACCCTTTGCTGCATATTCTGCCGCGATTTGCAGTCGCCCTAATTCTTCGAGTTTTTCTCTTGTTTCGCGAACAAGTATTTTAGCACCGTTAATATCAGGTACGCTGCGCAACAGTGATGCCGTTTCGAGCATTTGTTTTAATATATTTGCCGATTCGTTTTGTGATTCGAGTAGCGCAGTGCGTCGCTCAATAATTTGTGTTTTTTTCTCATTTATAAGAGATTCATCTGTTGCCGCTTTAACTGTCAGCTGGGTGATTTGAAGGTTAAATTCTTGCGCTTTTTGTTTTGCTGTATTAATTTCGCTTTCGGTATTTTCAAGTTCTTTTTTAAGTAATGCCAACTCGCTTTGGTAGTGATTTGTGTTGGGCTTACGTTTTAAAATGAAGGATAGAATCATTAAAATTATACCGAGAGCCGCGCCTACAAAAATATAAGGTGATACCAAAATTCCACCGACGACTGATATTGCTAAAATGATAGCACCGATAATAACGAGCGGTAAATTAAGCGTAGATTTAGCACCGGCGATTTTTTCTTTTTGGCGCATAATATCGAGTTCAAGCGCATCTTTCTTGTGTTCGAGTGATATTGTGCCGTCATTAATTTCGTTAAGCTTTGCTTTTAACGTGTCGGCACTCTCGTTTGATGCCGCCGCCTGTTCTAAAACCGCAACATCATTGGTTATACGGTCGATTTCTATTGATAGAGCATCACACTTTTCGGATGCCTTTTCGGCCTTTTTGATTATTTCGGTTAGGTTGTCGCAGAACTGTTTATCGGCAACTTTACCGTTAGGAAGAGTTATGGAGCTTTCGATTTTTTCATAATCGGTTGCAACATTTATAAATTCTTCGAGTTTTGTTTTGATTTCAAGCTTTTCCGCCGCTTTAAGTTTTTCAAAGCAGGCGTGCTTTTCTTTTGCTAATTTATCGCAAACTAAGGATTTTTCTTCAATAACGGATTCTAATTCATCACGCTTTATAGCGCGGTTTTTTTGTATTGCGGTTTCTTCATCGAGCGCATTTAATGCTGCATCTAATTTTATAAGCGTACCGCCGCGGCCTGTTTTTGTTTTGATTTCTTCCATAGCTGCCGTTATGCGTTTTACCACAGTTTCATAGGATATATCTTCATCCCCTGTGTTGCTCATATTTGAAAGGCGGGAATTTATATCGCCATCAGCTTCGGAATCATTTGAAAAAGAAACCGAGTTATCGACAAACACGCTTTTTTCAAAAGCACCGAAATTAAGCCCGAAAAATTTAGCGCCGATATCATCTTTTCCCGATAACGCGGCGGTATTACCTAAATCGAGATTATAAAGGGTGATTTTATCGGTGGCGTTACTGTTTCGGAATTCACGCTCAAGGCGGTATCGTGTGCCCTCGTGTAAAAAGGTAATACTTCCTGCCATTGCGGTTCCGTCAAGTGGGCGATATTTCGTGCGCGGATTTTTAAAAATGTCGGTAATGCGCGGTCTTGAGCCGTAAAACATCATTTTTATAAACTCGGCAATGGTTGTTTTGCCGTTTTCATTTTCGCCATATATCAAGTTGAAATCATCCGCAAAACTCAGCTTATAATCCTTGAATTTACCGAATCCGTAAATGTGTATCTCATCTATTTTCACTGAATTTCACCTCCGAATTAAACGCTTTAAGCCCGATATTTAACGCTCGCTTTATTTGTTCGGATTTTTCGGGCTGGGCTGCAGATTTCTCAAGCATTATTTTAACGAATTTTCCGCGCAAGGTGTTTTCTTTTGCTAAAAGGGACAAATCCACCTTAATTTCGGTTTTATCTTTAACCTTTGCAAAGAATACTTTTTCACACAAACGACTCGTGATTTCGGCGCAGTTAATTTTAAGATGCTCGTCCACCTGACCTTTAAGCTCAATTTTATAAAGGTTTTCGGTGTATTTTTCTGTATATTTTTTATTTAACTCATCTGTGATAATTTCGGTAATTTCCAAATTGTTTTTAGCGGCACTTATATCTATTTTTTCATAGCGGTAGGTACGTTTTGCTGTTTTAACAAAGGTTAAATTACAGTAATTCTTACCGATTTCTCCGCAAATAACGCCTTTGTTTCCCAGTTCATCAAAACCGTGCGGCTCAGGGGTGCCGGGGTAGGCATAATAGGTATTTCCCGTCCTTTTTATGCCCGAAAATTCGTGTACGTGGCCGAGTGCTACGTAGTCCATTTTGCTGCTTTCCAAAAAATCCTGGGAGATAGGGTTGTAGACGCTTGATTTGTCAGAAGTTATATCCCCGTGAAGTACCATAATATTAATAAAATCATCGTCGTCGGGCACAATACTGAAACGGTCAGACCCTGCCATATAAACACTGCTAAAGGATTTTCCGTATATTCTTACGTTTTTCTCTTTAAGCGTTATACATTCATCCTTATCACCCAGAAGCGTTAGATTGCTTGGTAAATTGTATTTTAAAAATGGGGAGTCGGCAGTCAGTGGGTCGTGGTTGCCGGCAGCTATAAAAATACAAGTATCGGGTGTGTTTTCACATAATGACAAAAAGGCGGAAACGCAGCCGTCATCCACTGAGTTGTTTTCAAAAACGTCACCCGCAATAAGCAATAAATCAATTCTGTTTGCACGGCAAATTTTAAATATATTTTCAGCCGTTATGTTAAACTCGGCTTTTCGTGTGTTACCGATAGCACCAATTCCCGAAACCGAAGCACCTAAATGAAGGTCGGCGGTATGTAAAATACGTAATTTTTCCGACAAAATTAACACCCCATAAATTAATTGTACTTTTATTTTAACATTAAACCGTATCTTTATCAAGAAAATATTGCCTTTAATACTAATTTAGAGTATAATAATATAAATATATGAATTGGAGAGTTTGCTTATGGACGTGAGAGTAGGCGATATTTTGGTTATGAAAAAAACACATCCTTGCGGAGCAAACCGATTTCAAGTGACAAGAATCGGCGCGGATTTTAAAATCAAATGCATGGGTTGTTCTCGTGAGATAATGTTAACGCGCGTTAAATGTGAAAAGGGCATAAAGCAGATTGAGAGAGAGGAAGAAAATTAATGTTTGATAAATTAAAATCGGTTGAAGAGCGTTTTGAGGAAATCAGTTTAGATTTGACAAAGCCCGAAACCGTATCAGATAATGAGTTGTTTAAAAAACTTATGAAGGAGCACAAACAGTTAACACCCATAGTTGAAAAATACCGTGAGTATGTTACCGCTAAAAACAGTGAGGCGGAGGCGAAAGAACTGCTTGAAGCGGGTGGACTTGATAAGGATTTCAAAGAACTTGTTGAAGAAGAGTTAGCAGAAGCCAAACTTAAAATAGAGTCAACCTCGGAAGAACTTAAAATTTTACTTTTGCCGCGTGACCCTAATGATGATAAAAACGTTATCGTTGAAATCCGCGGCGGTGCTGGTGGCGAAGAAGCGGCGCTTTTTGCGGGTGTGCTTATGCGCATGTACTCAATGTATGCCGAGTCGCGTCGTTGGAAAACCGAGATTATAAGCGCTAACGAAACCGAGCTTGGCGGATATAAAGAAGTCAGCTTTATGATAGAAGGAGAAGGGGCTTATTCCCGCCTTAAATACGAAAGCGGCGTTCACCGCGTACAGCGCGTGCCCGAAACCGAAACTCAGGGCAGAATTCATACTTCCACCGTAACCGTAGCGGTGCTTCCTGAAGCCGAGGAAGTTGAAATTGAAATTAATCCCGCAGATTTGCAGATTGATACCTACCGCGCGGGTGGTGCTGGCGGTCAGCACGTTAATAAAACCGAATCGGCTATCCGTATTACCCATTTACCGACAGGCCTTGTGGTTGAGTGCCAGGATGAGCGCAGTCAGTATAAAAACAAGGATAAGGCGATGAAGGTTTTGCGTTCGCGCCTGTATGAAATGATGATGCAAGAGCAAAATGACGCTATTGCATCCGACCGTAAGCAACAGGTGGGTACGGGCGACAGAAGTGAGCGAATCAGGACCTATAACTATCCGCAGGGTCGCGTTACCGACCACCGAATCGGCTTGACGCTCTACAAAATTGAGCAAATTTTAAACGGTGATATGGATGAAATTGTTGAGTCACTCATAACCCATTACCGTGCCGAAATGCTAAAAGCGGACGAAGAAAACTAATGGAAACGAAAATAATTAAAATCAGCGGCAGCGAGTGCGCAGGTGAGATTAACACCGCCGCAAATATACTAAAAAACGGCGGAATAGTTGCTATACCTACCGAAACCGTGTACGGACTTGCCGCCAGTGCTTTAAGTGATACCGCAATATCAAAGGTGTTTGCCGCAAAAGGCAGACCACAGGATAATCCGCTTATAGTTCATATCTCCAGTTTGGAAATGCTTGATGCAGTAGCGGTCCGAATACCGAATATTGCTTATACTTTGGCTGAGAAATTTTGGCCGGGACCGTTAACTATGGTACTAAAAAAATCGGATAAAATAAGCGAGAGTGTGAGCCGCGGACTTGATACGGTGGCTGTGCGAATGCCGTCGGATAAAATAGCAAGGGCTATAATTTCGGCATCAAATTTACCACTTGCTGCGCCGTCAGCCAATACTTCGGGGCGTCCCAGCCCCACGACCGCCCAGCACGTAATAGATGATTTAAACGGGAAGATAGATGCCATTATTGATGCACACGACTGTACTGTTGGGGTTGAATCTACCGTTATATCACTTATGGGTGATACACCGAGAATTTTACGTCCCGGCGCCGTAACCGCCGAACAGATTGCCGAAGTGATCGGAAATGTCGAGATAGATAATGCCGTTTTAAATGAACTTAAAACGGGTGAAACTGTCGCTAGTCCCGGTATGAAGTACAAGCATTATGCGCCTACCGCTACAGTATATTTAGTGGATGGCGACGCTGATGAATTTGCCAGTTTTGTAAATGACAAAACCGATTCGGTTGCGGTGTGCTTTTGCGAAGATACAGGTATTAAAATTCCGTATATTACGTACGGTAGCAGAAAAAATGAGATTACATTAGCGCAAAACCTATTTAAAGTATTACGCGAAATCGATAAAAAAGGTTATAAAAACGCCTACATACACGCACCATCAAAAAGCGGTGTGGGATTAGCTGTTTATAACCGACTTATTCGTGCCGCGGCTTTTCGGGTGATAGAATTATGAGATTTATTTTAGGACTTACAGGGCAAACGGGCGCAGGTAAGAGTGATGCCGCAAGTAAAGCCGACGAGCTTGGCTTTTATGTTATCGATTGTGATAAAGTTGCGCACCGCGTTTTAGAAACTGATAAGGTTAAAAGTGCGCTCACTTTGGCATTTGGCAAAGATATAATTGAAAATGGTAACCTGAACCGAAAAAAATTAGCCGCCGCCGCATTTGAAAACAAAGCTAAAACCGAGTTGTTAAATAAAACGGTTTTACCTTTTATCGTGACTCAAATAAATGCACTAATAGATAGTAGCGGCAAAGAATATATCTTACTTGATGCGCCGACGTTATTTGAAAGCGGCGCTGATAGTTTATGTAATAAAACGGTCGGTGTTATAGCGGACAAGGATGTCCGTTTTAAAAGAATAATTAAAAGAGACAATTTAACAGAGCTACAGGCAACAAGTCGAATAAATGCGGGCAAACCCGATGAATTTTATTTTGATAATTGCGATTTTGTAATAACCAACAATGGCGATAAAGCGGAATTCATAAATAATTTTGAAAAAATGTTAAAAGATATTTTGTAGGGAGGCAAAGTTATGGCTGATAAAATAAAAAGCGAAGAATTAAAAGAACAGTTATTTAATAAAAAGACAAACGGATGTTTAGTTTGTGATGATGCAGTGCTTTTAGCCGCAGATGAATTTTGCAAGGGATATAAAAGATTTTTAGATGAAGCAAAAACCGAACGAGAAGCGGTTGATGCGGCTATAAAATTAGCCACGGCAGCGGGATTTTCGGAATTTGAACGCGGCAAAAAATACAAAGCGGGTGACCGCTATTTTGTAAACAACCGCGGTAAAGCGTTGGCACTTGTATGTGTAGGTGAAGAATTGGCAGATAAAGGCGTCCATATCACCGCCGCGCATATAGATTCACCACGTCTTGATTTAAAACCCAATCCGATTTATGAAGAGATAGATTTAGCACTCTTTAAAACTCATTATTACGGAGGTATACGTAAATACCAGTGGACTGCAGTGCCACTTGCTCTTCACGGAGTTTTTGTAAAGAAAGACGGTACCGTTATAAACGTTAATATCGGTGAAGATGATAACGACCCCAAATTTGTAGTAAACGATTTGTTGCCGCATTTAGCAGCCGAGCAGAGCAAACGCACGTTGGCTGAAGGTATCAAGGGTGAGGAACTAAACGTCCTTATCGGTAGCCGCCCCTTCAAAGATGACAAGGGCAGTGAACTTGTAAAACTTAATATCTTAAAGATTTTAAATGAAAAATATGGTATTAACGAAAGCGATTTCTTATCGGCAGAGCTTGAGTGTGTACCCGCAGTAAAATCATGCGATATAGGGCTTGACCGTTCAATGATAGGCGCTTATGGTCAGGATGATCGCGTTTGTGCATATCCCGCCATTATGGCAGCAATAGACACAAAAAAACCGTGCCACACGCTTGTAACCGTTCTTGCCGATAAGGAAGAAACGGGCTCTGCGGGTAACACGGGGCTTGAATCAGCATTTTTAAAGTATTTGGTTTTCGATATTGCTGAAATGCAGGAGGTAGACCCCACAGTAGCGCTTCGCAATTCAAAATGCTTATCTGCCGACGTTAATGCGGCAATGGACCCAACTTTCCAGGATGTATTTGAGCGTAGAAACGCATCGCTGCTTAATTACGGTGTTGTAATTACGAAATATACAGGTGCCAGGGGAAAGAGTGGCACGTCGGATGCGAGTGCCGAATACGTTGCTGAGATACGCGCGTTGCTCGATAATGCAAACGTTGTATGGCAAATGGGGGAACTCGGTAAAGTTGATATTGGCGGCGGCGGTACGGTTGCTATGTATATAGCAAACTTAGGCATTGACGTTATTGACCTTGGCGTTCCCGTACTTTCTATGCACGCGCCGTTTGAGACTACGGCTAAATTCGATATTTATATGGCATATCGCGCAATGCAGGAATTTGCAAAATAATGCTATAAATTAAGTATCAGTTTTAATTTCATAATCGAATAATTTAATGGAATTATCGTTGATTTCTATAATTTCACAGTATTCGCCGAAGGCGATAAACCGCGTGTTTTTATAGGCAACACAAATTCCGTAAAGTAAAAGAATAATATTAAAAAGTATTATAGAGCTTATTTTAACCGTTCTCCAGAATATTCTTTTAGAATTCATTATTTTTGCGTATTCAGTAAACTTACAAGCGCCGTCGCCGCGGCTTCTGCCGCCGCGGCGGCTTCTTTATACGTGTTGGTCTCACTGCCTACTTCAAGCAGTATTGAACCAACCGTTAAATTTTGGTTATATTTTGCGCTATTGAGCGTGATAGCCCTTGCAAGTCCCGGATACATAACCTCCATAGTTTGTTGATATTTAACCGCAAGTGATAAATTTTGCTTCCAGTTAGGGAAGTTGGTTATCCCACCTGTTTCGCTTCCCATAACAAGCATCACTTGCGCTAATCTTTGGCCGTCAATTTCTACTATCGGGCGACTTTTGGTTTTGTCGGAAGATGTAATGGCATCGCGGTGGATGTCAATTACTATCTTTATACTGGGGTTTTTCTTCAGGTGTTTCTTAACGGTTTCGGCCGAGCGATTATAACTGCCGGTGTATGATGGATGGTCGTGCAGTGTTTTATCGTGAATAACACCGATACCCGCCGCCGTTAGTTTTTCGGCAAAAATATTGCCTATGTATGCCATATTTTTGTTTATATCGGTTCGTCTTGCAACATCATCGGCAACATAGTAATCGCGCTGCTCGGTCATATAACTTTCGGTTGTGTGAGTGTGCATTATAAGCACCTGCGGCTCAGAGTTTTTTTGTATTTTAAAACTTAAATCTTGCTTTAACAGTGCTTTTAAATCAACATTTGCACCGCTATTATTTTTAAGATACACCTTGTTATATGAGGTGCCTGCTCCGTAAGGAGATATGAATCGGTCGGTTATTTTACCAACCGCCGCTTGAGGAGTGGCGGTTTCTATGGCTTTTTCTTCAGTTCCTTCCTCGTTTTTTTGTTTTTCGCTATCTTCGGTGGGTAAAATGATTTCCGCTTTTGTCGGTTCTGTATCAATTAGATTCGGTACAGAGATTATTTCATCTCGAAGCGCGGGAAAGCGGTAATCAATATATTTATACACAGTGTCGGCACCCGTATAGAGTGCCGCTAACATTACTAAACATAAAGCCGAAAAATTTTTAAAATTCATTATAACCACCATTTTATTTTTATGAAAAAAAGCGGTTGTTTATACCAAAACGCGCAGTATTTCGCTATCGATTTCGGGCTGCAATGCGCGGTTGAGTGATAAGCCCAAAAGCCGAGCAGAGTGTTCGATTATAGTATCAATCTCCCTTGGCGTTACAATCATTTTGCCGTAATCACTGTTCTTTTTGTGCTTTTGGTCTGTCAGGTCGTAAATTAATGTTGCGGCTTCAACAACTGTGGGTATTCCGATGGATATTACGGGCACACCGAGTGTTTTTTCATTAATTTCCTGCCTCGCATTACCAACACCGGCCCCTGGCGTTATACCCGTATTTGATAACTGCACCGTGACGCCGAGCCGTTTTACACTTTTTGCCGCCAACGCATCAATTACAATAACGGCGGACGGCTTTATACGTGCCACTACCGCTGATAAAATTTCACCCGTTTCTATGCCCGTTTGACCGAGCACACCGGGCGATATTACAGCGACGCTTTTAAGATTGGAAAGACCGATTTCATCGGCTAATGCTTTTGTTATATGGCGTGTTGCGAGTATGCACTCGGTAGTTTTTGGCCCTAATGCATCAGGGGTAATTTCGCGGTTCCCGAGCCCCAACACCAAAATACTTTTTGGACTTTTTGGTAATAGCTTATTTATTTCATTGGCTATAACTTTTTCGGCATCTTCACTATCAAGGCAGTTTTGTATTGGGTGGGGAAGAGTTACGGTTATATATTCGCCAATGGGTTTACCCATAAATATTGCACCATCATCGTCGCTAATTACAGTGTGAGCCACCAAAATATTTCCGTATTCGGTTTCCCTGTTTGTAATACTTTTTGGTAGCGACGGAGCATCAATTAGCTTCTCAACTGCCAAATCGGTTCTGTTAAACATCAAATCACCTAGATTATAATGATTGTAGTTAGTCGAAACGCATAAAGGCGTTTCGACAAGCCGATTTTATCGGCTTTGCACAATTGAATTTTTAAAAGATTTAATTGTGCACTATACTCATTGCAATGGACAAGGACAAATTTTACTAAAAATTTGTCACAAAATCTATGATTTTGTGGCAAAACAAAAAAATGTTTCGCCGGACCTTTTCCATTATTATTAGTATATTTTAAAAAAATATTAAAAAAGTGTTGCATTTATAAGGGAAAAGTGGTAAAATGCTTTTACGCGAGTAATTTTGGATTACTGATATATTATTTACCCAAGGAGGTGCGACAATATGCCTAATATTAAATCTGCAAAGAAACGCGTTCTCGTAAACGAGGCAAACAATCAGCGTAATAAGGCTTATCGTTCGGCTCTCAGAACAGCAGTTAAGAAAGCGGATGCTGCTATCGAGAGCAAGGATGCAAATGCCGGTGAAGCAGTAAAAGCTGCGGTTAAGAAGATTGACCAGGCAACTGCTAAGGGTATTCTTCACAAGAATACAGCTGCTCACAAAAAATCTGCTTTGGTTACCCGCTTAAACAAGGTTAACGACTAAGTAGAACCAAAAGAAAAACAAACAGGTCTGTTATCAGGCCTGTTTTTTCTTTTGCTATAATACACTGTGTAGATTAACCCTTGAATCGTTTTTTATGTGCTTAAGTGTCATTTCAACCACGCGGCACTCTATCAAAAACATATCGTCTCGTGTTTCGGCTAAGGGAACTAACTTTGCAACCGAAACTCCCATATCATCGATTAGTTCGTGATTTATGAAAAGGGAAAATATATGCTCGTGTTCGGTCCATCCCGCTTCCAATTTTTTTGCATATTCTTCGGCTTTTGTGTAATCCTTTTGCTCGAAGGCGGTTTTGCATTCTTTAACTTCCCGGGAAAGCGTATCGTGGATGTGGTTTGTTAATGTGATATCGGCAAAGCATAATCCTAACACTATAAGCGCCAAGACAACTGCGGCAATAATTCGCTTCATTATTTTTTCTCCTTTTTGGTTATTGTATAGTTGCCGCACCTGTCAAGAGTCATTAAAAATATATCTTTTATATTTGTGGTTTTGTGCTTCAGTATTTTTTTAAGCTTGGTTTCATCACTGTGTACGGCGCGCAAGGAGTCGGTAATAATGCGGCCGTCAGTAATAACGGGCATAGATAAAGCATCGGTATCGGTTTTAATATTCATCTGCTTTGCTGTTAAGGGTTGCTCTGAATTTTTAAGCAGTACGCTTAAACTTCCGTTGACTTCAAGCACAGCATAAGCCACAGTGGATATGTCAAAAATTTCCTGAGCGCGTAGGAGCTCTATTAAGTCTATAACCGTCAGTCGTACCTGTTTCATTGCTTGTTGGTCGATTTTACCGTCGGATATTATAATTATCGCCTTGCCGCTGAGTAACTGTCTTAGATGCAAAAATTTCATAGTTAAAACCGACATTATTATTTCAATTATCACCAACATAAAAACCGCCACAATACCGTTTACTACGGGTTGAGTAGTGTCCTGAAGCGGTATGGCGGCGATTTCGGATATAAGCAGAGTTACCACAAGCTCATTGGGTTGCATATCACCGATTTGGCGTTTGCCCATTAGGCGAATACTTAAAGTAACTACAATATATAAAAGTAAAGTGCGGATAATTATGATAGCCATTAAATCACCGCACTTATTTTATGTATATTAGGTTTAATTATTCTTTAAATTGTAAGATAACGTCATCAAACTGTCGCCAAAATGAACGTTTTCAACCTGTATGCCTTCAAATTTTACCGATAAATCATAGTGGCTGAAGTTAAGAAATCCTTTTACACCTAATTTTATTAGATGCTCGGCAACCTGCGGTACGGCTTCTTTTGGTATGCAAAGTATTGCGGCTTCGGGTTTGTTTTCCCTGCAAAAATCATCAAGGGACGCAATATTTCGAACGGGAATATTGCGAACAACGTTGCCTATTAACGATTCCTTTTTATCAAAAATACCGATAAGTTTAAAACCCTTTTCTTCAAAATTTAGATGCAATGTTACGGCGCGACCTAAATTTCCCATGCCTATAAGTACGATTTTTTTCGGTGTATCAATGCCTAAAATAGCGCCGATCTCTTCGCGAAGCAAATCGGTATTGTATCCGTATCCCTGCTGACCGAATCCGCCAAAGCAGTTAAGGTCTTGTCTTATCTGACTCGCAGTAACTCCCATTTTTCGTGCCAATTCACCCGATGATATTCTTTTAATTCCTGCCGCCGACAAATCACATAAAAACCTGTAATATCGGGGAAGGCGTTTAATAACGTAATTTGATATACCTTTTTTATTCATAAGGTTTCCTTCTTTCTATAGGGTAACAAGAACAATCGAGTTCGGATTATTCTTGTTGCCATACCATCATATTATGAACTAAAAAAATTTTTTTGTCAATATTAAAAAAACACTTGACAAATAAAAAATATTAGTTATAATAAAAGTAGTAATCATTACTGTTTTTAAGAGGTGACTATGAAAAACTACTCTAAACGCCGCGAGGTGATACTTGAGGTATTAAACAGCACTACCACTCACCCAACAGTAAATTGGATTTATGAGAGGGCAAGGCAAAAAATACCAAATATCAGTCTTGGTACGGTATATCGTAATTTGACAGAATTAGCACGTGAAGGCATAATAGCTGAGATACCGGTGGGTGACGGCTATCAGCATTTTGATGCAGATATATCAGACCATATACATTTTCGATGCTTATCTTGCGGTAAGATATTTGATTGCACATCACCGGATAACAGTATAAAGGATTATATAGAAAAAACGCTCGACTGTGAGGTTTCTACCGAAAAAAGATTATTTGAAGGTAAGTGCCGAGCTTGTCGTAGTTTAAATAAAAATTAAAATTTTATAATGAGGTGTAGATTTATGAAAAAGTTTGTATGTTCAGTTTGCGGATATGTCCACGAAGGCGATTCGGCTCCAAATGAGTGCCCGATTTGCCACGTTCCCGCTTCAAAGTTCAATGAAGTACAAGGTAAAATGGAGTGGGCTGCAGAGCACGTGCTCGGTGTGGCTCAGGGTGTTGACGAGAGGGTTATCGACGGTCTTCGCGAAAACTTCCAGGGCGAATGCACCGAGGTTGGTATGTATCTCGCTATGGCTCGTGTGGCTCACAGAGAGGGCTATCCCGAAATTGGTCTTTACTGGGAAAAAGCCGCTTACGAAGAGGCAGAACATGCCGCTAAATTTGCAGAGCTTTTGGGTGAAGTTGTAACCGATTCTACAAAGAAAAATTTAGAGATGCGTGTAGACGCTGAAAACGGCGCAACAATGGGTAAATTCGAACTTGCAAAACTCGCAAAGGAATTAGGACTCGATGCTATCCACGATACTGTGCATGAAATGGCGCGCGATGAAGCGAGACATGGCAAGGCATTTGAGGGTCTTCTGAATCGTTATTTTAAGTAAAAAATTTAAAGGAGACCGTAAGGTCTCCTTTTTGATTAAAACAAAAAAATTACACATAATAGTACAGGAGGGAAACAAATGAAAAAATTATCATTATTTCTATTTACGCTTATTTTATTAGCAACACTTCCCGCTTGTGCTACTAATGAAAAGGTAGATGATAACAACCAAAATGGAACGTCTTCTTCGGTATCTAGTGATGTTGCTCCATCTGAACCATCTCCCTATTACGTAGCACCGTCAGATAATAATCAGTCGAATATTACTGGCGATACAAAAATATCAAAGGATAAAGCGATAGAAATAGCTTTAAATCACGCGGGTTTAAAAAAAGAAAGTGTACGTGATATTGATGCTGAGCTTGATAGGGAAAAGGGCGTTACGGTTTGGGAAATAGATTTTGAATCCGGCAATACGGATTATTCTTATGACATTAATGCCGAAACAGGAGGAATAGTTAATTACAAATCCGAGCGGGATGATTAATTATAAAAAGCACTTGTTATCAAGTGCTTTTTATAATTTAATTGTTACATATACTGGCAAAAAAGGTTTATTTTTCTTGATTAAGCGGAGAAGTTGTGTTAAAATAAATTGATAACAAATACCTATGGGGGAATTTTTGTGTTAGATATCAAATTTGTCAGGGAGAATCCCGAAATCGTAAAAGAAAATATCAAAAAGAAATTCAAGGATGCAAAATTACCGCTCGTTGATGAAGCGATAGAGCTTGATGGCAAAAAACGTGCCGCGAATAACGAAGCCAACGAACTTCGCGCAAACCGTAATAAGATAAGCAAACAAATCGGTGTTTTGATGGCACAGGGTAAACGCGAAGAAGCGATGGAAATGAAAACGCTTGTAAGCCGCCAAGCCGATCGTTTAAAGGAACTTGAAGAAATCGAAACTGAACTTGAATCAAAGCTGAAAGAAGTTATGATGAAAATACCCAACATTATCGATGCTTCGGTACCGATTGGTAAAAACGATGAAGATAATGTTGAGGTAACGCAGTACGGTGAAAAAACCGTGCCGACCTTTGAAATTCCGTATCACACCGATATTATGGCGTTGTTTAACGGTATTGATAAGGAAGCGGCAGGTCGTGTTGCGGGTGAGGGCTTCTATTATCTTATGGGTGATATTGCCCGTCTTCACAGTGCGGTACTTTCCTACGCGCGTGACTTTATGATAGATAAGGGCTTTACTTATTGCATCCCACCCTTTATGATCCGTTCAAACGTTGTTACAGGTGTTATGAGTTTTGAAGAAATGGACGCTATGATGTACAAAATTGAAGGGGAGGACCTGTATCTTATAGGTACGAGTGAGCACTCAATGATAGGTAAGTTTATCGATACCATCACACCTGAGTCATCATTACCGCTAACTCTTACAAGTTATTCGCCTTGTTTCCGTAAAGAAAAGGGCGCTCACGGTATTGAGGAGCGCGGTATCTACCGTATACATCAGTTCGAAAAACAGGAAATGATAGTTATTTGTAAGCCCGAAGAGAGTATGGATTGGTTTAATAAAATGTGGAGCTACTCGGTTGAACTTTTCAGAAGCATGGATATCCCCGTTCGTACCCTTGAGTGTTGCTCAGGTGATTTGGCTGATTTAAAGGTTAAGTCCTATGACATTGAAGCGTGGTCACCAAAGCAGCAAAAATACTTTGAAGTTTGCTCCTGCTCAAATTTAGGGGACGCTCAGGCGCGCCGCCTCGGTATCCGCGTTAAAGGGGAAGACGGCAACAAGTATTTGGCTCACACACTCAACAACACAGTTGTAGCACCGCCGAGAATGCTCATTGCTTTACTCGAAAACAACCTTACATTTGATGGCGAAACCTATACGCTCAAAATCCCGAAGGCGTTACAGGGATATATGGGCGGTAAAACAGAAATTAAATCTAAGTAATAAAAGGTCGTATGCATTTTGCATACGACCTTTTCGTTATACAATAAAAGCAGAAAACCATCGGTTTTCTGCTTTAAAACTATATTGTTTGCGCGAGTGCCACAAATACAGGCATTGTTATAATCGATAATAGGGTGGTGACTGAAACTATTTTGGAACCGAGCGCGGCGTCGCCGCCGAATTTATTGGCAAACATAACCGATACTGCGGCCCCCGGTGCGCTTGCCGCCACAGTACAGGCGATAAGCGGTATACCCGTAATGCCAAGCGCCCACAAAACCGCAAAGGAAACGGTGGGCACTGCAATAAGCCGTAAAAAAGACGGCAGGTAAATGTGTTTATCGGTAAATATTTTAAAAATACCAAAGGTTGATAGGTTGTAGCCGATAACTATCATTGGCAGCGGTGTATTAAGATTGCCTAGGTGGGTTACCGCACCCGATAGAAAAGACGGTAGTTTTATATTGGCGGCATAAAGTATAACCGATAAAATAACGGCTAAAACGGTGGGATGCAAAAGCACCCTTTTAGGTTCGATGCTTTTTTTATCTCCGCTCATAAGATACGCACCATAGGTCCATAGAATTATGTTGAAAACTGCAACGTACATCGCGCCGTAAAATACACCTATATCGCCTAAAATTGCTTTTTGTAGTGGGAAAGACATATATCCGCAGTTGGAAAATATAACCAAAAACTGCATAATGCGTTTTTTATCAATATCTTTATTGCGGATAATAAGTTTCGCTATAAGACCTGCCACAACGTGTATCAGCACCGAGCCAATAAAAAGCAAAATGAGATTTCTTGTTTTTTCGGGAGTCTTTACTTCACTTGTGAAGGACTGTAAAACTGCGGCAGGGGTTGCAACATAGAGTATCAGGTTTGTAATACCGCCTATGGCATTTTCGTTCAGTAGCTTACCTTTACCTAAAACGTAACCTACAAATATGAGTATAAAAAGAATTAAAACCTGAATAGCCACAGTTAAAAGATTATCTAACATAAAAGTCACCTTATAACTGAAAAATGATTTGTCACAAAATTAATTTCGGAAAATTTTGCCGCTAATAAATCTTTAAGCGGCTCTATAACTGTATCTTCGGTGGCAAAATGGCCGCCGTCAATAAGCGTTATACCATTATGCGCCGCTTCTAAAAATACGTGGTGTTTTATATCTGCAGTAACATAAGCGTCAGCACCCATATTTATGGCGTCACGCAAAAAGTCTCCGCCGCTGCCGCCGCATACGGCAACGCGTTTTATATTGCTTTTACCCACACAGTAACGGGGCGTAATGCCGAGTCTTTCGCCAACATATTTTGCAAATTTATCGGGACTTAATGCTGCTTCCAACTCGCCGCAGCGTAAGGAAAAGCCGTCCGACGCCGAAACCGACTGTATGTTTTTAAGACCAAGTGTCTTTGCAAGACGGTCATTAACACCAAGGTTGGCTTTATCAAGGTTAGTATGCGCCGATATTACCGAAATGCCGCTTCTTACAAGGCGGTGAACGGTGCTGTCCTGCAACACCGAATTAATTTCGGGAAAAATAACGGGGTGATGGGTGATAATGAGCTCAGCCCCTGTTTTTTCGGCATCATCCATAACGCTATCGGTACAGTCGAGCGCAATTATCACCTTTGTAACGGTGGCGTTTTTGTCGCCTACCAGTAGCCCTGAATTATCCCACTCACAAGCCGAAGAAAAGGGGAAAAGTTCATCTAAAAATTTGTAAATATCAATTACTTTCATTATTATACCTTTTTAGAAAATGAATCTTTAAGTGCTACGGTGCGGTTGAAAATAAGTTTTCCGTCAGCGGAATCTTTATCAAGGCAGAAATAACCCTGTCGCATAAACTGGAAGGTTTCTCCCACGGCCGCATTTGCAAGGTCAGCATCGATTTTGCAGTTTTCAAGAGTTATAAGTGATTCGGGGTTAAGATTATCCGCAAAGGATTCTACACCTTCTTCGTCCGACGGGTTTTCCACATTAAAGAGTCTATCATAAAGGCGAATTGTAGCATCAGCACAGTTATTGGCGTTCACCCAGTGCAAAGTACCCTTAACCTTTCTGCCGTCGGGAGTCTCACCACCGAAGGATTCGGGGTCGTAAGTTGCGTGAACAACGGTGATGTTACCGTTTTCGTCGGTTTCGTGAGAAGCATACTTAATGTAATAAGCACCCTTTAAGCGTACTTCTTTTTCGGGACATAAACGGAAATATTTTCCGGGAGGATTTAACATAAAGTCATCCTGCTCAATGAAAATCTCTTTAGAAAAAGTAACTGTCTTTTTGCCAAGCTCGGGTTTGTTCGGGTTAATATCTACAGCAATTTCATCGGTTTTGCCTTCGGGATAGTTATCGATAACAACTTTAAGCGGACGCAAAACCGCCATAGCACGCTCGGCTTCGGCATTTAAGTAATCGCGAACACAAGATTCTAAAAGCGCGTAGTCGATAACACTGTATGCCTTTGAAACGCCGATTTTATTAACAAATTCTCTGATAGCGGCAGCAGGATAACCGCGGCGGCGCATACCGCAAATGGTGGCCATCCTCGGATCATCCCAACCCGAAACCAAACTATCATTAACGAGCTTTAAGCACTTTCTTTTGCTGGTTAGCGTGTAGTTTACGTTCATACGCGCAAACTCAATCTGACGGGGTGGTGTAGGTATATCGAGTACCTTTAAAAACCAGTCGTAAAGCGGACGGTGGTTTTCAAATTCGAGCGAACAAAGTGAATGTGTTACGCCCTCCTTAGCATCAGATAACGGATGCGCAAAGTCGTACATTGGATATACGCACCATTTGTCGCCCGTTCTGTGATGATGCGCTTTCATAATGCGGTAAATAACGGGGTCACGCATATTAATATTGGATGATGCCATATCGATTTTTGCGCGTAGCACCATAGCGCCGTTTTCAAATTCACCCGCGGTCATACGGCGGAATAAATCTTTGGTTTCTGCTACGGGGCGGTCACGATAGGGGCTGTTAATACCAGCATCGGTCAGTGTACCGCGCATCGCTTTAATTTCATCGGCGCTCGATTCATCAACGTAGGCAAGTCCCTTATCAATAAGCTTGAGTGCGCACTCATAGATATAATCAAAATAGTCCGACGCAAAGTAAACGTTATCCCATTTAAAACCAAGCCATTCAATATCTTCTTTTATGGCTTCAACATACTCAACGTCTTCTTTTGTGGGGTTGGTATCATCAAGGCGCAAATTACATTTACCGCCGTATTTATTTGCGGTGCCGAAATCTATGCAAATTGCCTTGGCATGACCGATGTGGAGATAGCCGTTCGGCTCGGGCGGAAAACGTGTTTGCACACAGTTGTATACGCCGTTTTCCAAATCTTCATCGATAAAGTCCCATATAAAATTGGACTGTATGGTATTTTCATTGTCAATTGTTTTTTTCTCTTCCATTTTTCTATACCCCTAAATTTCTGATAGTGCTTTCTATTCTGTTAAGGCATTCTTTTTTTCCTAATACCTGCATAATACTGCAAAGGTCGGGCGTGTTGGTCCTGCCCGTTATGGCTATTCTAAGAACGGTGCTAAGGTCACCCGCGTGGCCCTTATAATTATCGGGATTTGCCTTATATTCTTTCGTTTCGGCGGCAAAATTTAACGTGGGTGCGATTTGTTTGATTTTATTAAACCACTCTTGCCGGTCATCCTTTTCACTGTATGCTTTAATGTATTCTGTTAGGAAAGCAACTGCGTCTGCTTTATTGATATGTTCGGGTAAGCAGTAGCAAGGAACAAACGTATCATTAAAGAAATATGCGTAAAATTCTTCCGCTTCGTTCCATTTTGCTAAATCTTTACGCGGTTTCTGGGCATTGTCGCGGTCTATAGCTAAAATGCTCTTTGTGTATTCGGGATTTGCAGTTAAGCGATTATAAAAAGGTTCGTTAAACTCTTTTGCCCAAGCAGTGAGTTTTTCGTAAACCTCGCCCGATTTTAATAGCGCTATTCGGTTTTTGCTGACGTCAAGCAACTTGTTTTCATCATAAAGCGCCCCAGAAACGCTCATCTTTTTAAGATTAAATTTAAAGTCTTTGTAAGAAACCGTCGGGTTGGCGCGGCGCCAGTCTTCAAAATCTGACGATGCTATTGTCATAAGGTATTCGATAACATTTTCGCTTTCATACCCTTGCTCAGCGAAAAATTTTACCGCGGCTTCGGGGTCCTTACGCTTGGAAATTTTGCGCTTTGCGCCGTTATCAAGCTTCATAATGGGCGCAACGTGGGCAAATTTCGGTGGTTTGAAACCGAGTAAACGGAACAACTGTATGTGTTTCGGTACCGATGATATCCACTCGTCCCCCCTTATCACGTGGGTTGTGTGCATCAAATGGTCATCAATGGCGTGTGCAAAGTGATAAGTAGGTATACCGTCAGATTTAAGCAGAACAAAATCTTCATCATTTTCAGGCATTTCAATTTTTCCTTTAATGCCGTCTTCAAACACAATGCGGTTTTGTTCGTCCCCGGGGGATTTAAGGCGGATAACGTATGGCTTACCATTATCTATCAACGCCTTTGCTTCTTCATAGGTTATATTTCGGTGACGCGCATATTCGCCGTGATAACCTGTGCGTATTTTGTTTTGTTCTTGCTTTGCTCTTACTTCTTCCAACTCTTCTGCAGTACAGAAACAAGGATATGCAAGACCTTGTTTTATTAATTCCTTAACGTAGGTCTGATAAATTTCTGCGCGCATACTCTGCTTGTACGGACCGTAATTTCCCGTTTGCTTATTTCCTGCGGTAAAGCCCTCATCAATGGTTATACCGAAACGGCCGAGCCCATCAATAATATCTTCAATACCGCCTGCAACTTCGCGCTTTTTATCGGTATCCTCAATACGCGTGAAGAATATACCGCCAGTACTTGTAGCGGTTATGCGGTTTACAAGCGCCGCAAAAAGAGTACCTAAATGGAGATACCCTGTGGGCGATGGGGCAATTCTTACAACTCTCGCGCCTTCGGGTAATTTCCTTTCAGGATACATATTTTCATAAAAATCGGGTGTGTTTTTAATATCGGGCAGTAGAAGTTCTGCCATCATTTCATTAACTGTCATATCCTACACCTTTCAAACATAATATATCAATTATATATTATCGCAAATTTTTCCTGTAATTACAATACTAAATTTATAAAAAATTAAATTATATTGTACAAATTAAAAAAGATGCCGAGATAACGGCATCTTTTTTGTTATTTTTGAATAAGTTTTGTAAGCTCATCCATAAACGTTGTGATATCTTTAAACTGTCGGTAAACCGATGCGAAGCGCACGTATGCAACTTCATCAATATCCTTTAGCTTTTCCATAACCAATTCACCGATTTTAACGCTCGTAACCTCACGGTCAAGTGAATTTTGTATGGTGGCTTCAATTTCATCAATCATATTATCAAGTGTGTTAATCGAAATCTGACGTTTGTCACAAGCGCGTAAAATACCGTTAAGTAACTTATCTCGGTCAAAAGTTTCGCGCGATTTATCTTTCTTGATTACAATGATGGGTAAACTCTCGATAATTTCGTATGTAGTAAAACGTTTTGCACAGTTAAGGCACTCACGACGGCGGCGGATGCGCTCACCCTCATCGGTAGGTCTTGAATCGATTACCTTACTGTCTTCGGTACCGCAATAAGGACACTTCATAATATTTTCCTCCTACATATTGTATATACAAGTACATTATAGCACAACGATTTAAAATAAACAAGTACAATTTTTTGTTGCCAAAAGGCGTATTTACTGTTACAATAAATTAAAAGAAAGGAACGTGGTTTTTATGAGTATTCAAACAAGTCCTGCAAAGTCAGGAGATATTATCGCCGTTATGCATACAAATATGGGAGATATTAAAATTAAGTTGTTCCCCGAATATGCGCCTAAAACGGTAGAAAACTTTACAACTCACGCAAAAAACGGATATTATAACGGAATAGTTTTCCATAGAGTTATAAACGATTTTATGATTCAGGGTGGCGATCCCACAGCTACAGGTATGGGCGGCGAAAGTATTTGGGGACATTCCTTTGAGGATGAGTTTTGCCGCGAACTTCACAATATCCGCGGTGCGCTTTGTATGGCAAATGCAGGGCCCAATACAAACGGTAGCCAGTTCTTTATTGTACAGGCATCTACTTGTCCCCAAAATATGTTAGAGCAAATGGAGCAGTTGGGCGAAGAGTCGGGCTTTGGCGCCGAGGTAGTAGAGGATTACAAGAATTTAGGCGGTACGCCTTGGCTTGACTTCCGTCATACCGTTTTCGGTCAGGTAACGGACGGTATGGATACCGTTGATAAAATCGCCACAACAAAGGTTGGCCCTGCCGATAAACCGGTTTATGATGTTGTCATTGAGGGCATTGATATAATTACGGTAGAATAGTATGCCGTTATCAAAAAAACCAAAACATATTTTTGAGCCGACACCGCTTTCTTGCGGACAAGCCGTAATAGCAATGGCTACCGATACCGATATAGAGAAAGTGTGTGAACTTTGCGGCGGGTATGCTGAGACCGACCTTAAAACAATGAAAGCGGTTTTTCGGCAACTCGGTGTCACAGTAGGGGACACAAGAGTTTCCGTTCAGGACAAAAAACAACTGCCGCAATATGCGCTTTTAAGTTTAGAAACCCCTAAATGCTGGCATTGGTCACTATGTATAAACGGCATTTTTTATGACCCTGAGTATGGTGTGTTGGATAACTTTCCGCCGTCAAACAGGCGTTATTTTTGGGAACTTAAAAATAAATAGGCAAAAGATATGCAGAAATTTTCTGCATATCTTTTTTTGCTTTACATTTTGGTTTTATTGTGGTAAAATAACGGCATACCACACTACGTTCGAATAATTGACTTCTAATACGGGAGACTATCCTTTGGTAAAAGGCGTCTCTCTTATTTCCGTATTGGAAGTCGGCGTAGTGTGGTAGCGAAACCGTGGGAGATGCTTTTTCGGCACATCCTTCGGGATGTGCTTTTTTATTAAGGGGAATAATTGTGAGAAAGAAGCAAATAATTGACGTAACCGGCACTCCGTTAACACCATCAAGACAAGGAAGAAAATGTTTAGGTAACGGTGAGCATCCCGAATATGAGTGCTGTTGTGATGAGTGCAATTATTATTTGCGTTGCTTTCCGCAGTTTAAACGAAAATCAAAGAAAAATTACTTTAAAATATTGCTTGACAAATTGAGTTCTCAGTGATAAAATGGTAAAGCCGCATATTGTGGGCTTATTAAAGTTGCGCTAAAATGCGCACGCCTTCGAATAGCGAGACTTAAGTTGAGGCAGGTGCCAGAAAGATGTACGCAATTATTGAAACAGGCGGAAAGCAGTATAAAGTAGAGAAGGACAGCGTTATCTACGTTGAAAAACTCGAAGCTGCAGAAAATGAAGAGGTTATCTTCGATAAGGTTGTTGCTGTAAAGGACAGAACCTTAAAGGTTGGTAAACCTTATGTGAAGGATGCTTTTGTTAAGGGTACAGTTGTTAAAAACGGTAAGGGCAAAAAGATTACTGTTTTCACATACAAACCCAAAAAGGGCAGCTCTCGCAAAATGGGCCACAGACAGCCCTACACCAAAGTACAGATTAACGAAATCGGTTAATTATGACTGAGGTAAGGTTTTTTAAAAACGGTAAAACGCTTATAGGTTTTTCCGTTATCGGACACAGTACAACAAACTGTGACGATGAAAACGGTCGGCTGGTTTGCTCGGCGATATCGTCGGCAGCATATATGAGTGCAAACACCATCACCGAAATAGTAGGCGATAAAGCCGAAATTGAAGTAGATGACGGTAAAATGATACTTAAGGTTATAAATCCGTCGGATAAAACGGTGGCAGTGCTTGAGGGTTTTAAGCTTCATATAGAACAGTTGGCTGATATTTACAGCGATTCAATCAAAATAAATTCGGAGGTGTAAGCCATGTTAAAGATTAATATTCAGTTATTTGCTCATAAAAAAGGTATGGGTTCTACCAAGAACGGTCGTGATAGCGAAGCAAAACGCCTTGGTGTTAAACGCGCTGACGGTCAGTTTGTTTTAGCAGGTAATATTCTCGTTCGCCAGAGAGGAACTCACATCCATCCCGGCAATAACGTAGGTATCGGTTCTGACGATACTTTGTTTGCTTTAATTGACGGTAAGGTTAAATTCGAAAGAGTTGGCCGTGACCGCAAGCAAGTAAGCATTTACGCTGTTGAACAGTAAGTAAATCAGTGGGCTCGGGGATACCCGAGCCCTGTATTTTTTTGAACGGAGAAAGTTTATGTTTGTTGATGTAGCAAAAATACATCTTAAAGCCGGCAACGGAGGTAATGGTGCGGCAACCTTTCATAGAGAAAAGTACGTAGCGTCGGGCGGTCCCGATGGCGGCGACGGTGGTAGAGGCGGCAGCATTATATTCAGGGTTGATGATAATTTATCCACCCTTGCCGATTTCAGATATAAAAGAAAATATGTAGCCGAAGACGGTGAAAAGGGCGGTGCTTGTCGTTGTACGGGCAAAAGCGCTAAGAATCTTGTTATAAGTGTACCGCGCGGCACACTTATAAAGGAAGCCGAATCGGGCAGAATTATAGCAGATATATCTGACGATGAACCTACGGTAATTGCCAAAGGCGGTAACGGCGGATGGGGTAACTGGCATTTTGCAAGTTCAACCCGTCAGATTCCGCGTTTTGCGAACGATGGTCAGAAGGGTGAAGAACTTGACGTTATTCTGGAACTTAAACTCTTAGCCGACGTAGGTCTTATTGGGTTTCCTAATGTTGGTAAATCAACGCTTGTGTCGGTTGTAAGTGAAGCTAAACCCAAAATTGCCAACTATCACTTTACAACACTCACGCCCGTACTCGGTGTAGTTCGCGTTGATGAGGGCGCATCCTTTGTTATGGCGGATATTCCCGGTCTTATTGAAGGCGCGGGTGAGGGCGTTGGCCTTGGTCACGAATTTTTGCGCCATGTTGAACGTTGCCGACTTTTATTGCACGTTATTGATATTTCGGGTAGTGAAGGACGGGACCCGATAGAAGATTTTGAAAAGATAAATAAAGAACTATCGGTTTTCAGCGAAGAATTAAGTAAAAGACCGCAAATTATCGTAGGTAATAAGTGCGACCTTATAGATGAAGATGAAATCGAACGTATCAGAAAGCATTTTGAAGATAAAGGATATGCTTTCTTTCCTGTTATGGCAGCTATTGCTGAGGGTACGCGTGAACTTATAAATTATGTTGCGGGTGAGCTCGATAAATTACCGCCTATGAAACGTTATGAGCCCGAAATCGTAACCGAAGAGATTATCACGGTTAAACCCAGACAGACCTTTACTGTAAACGTGCGTGACGGTATTTACTATGTTGATGATGCCGATTGGGTTGATGATATTATGAATAAGGTTGACCCCGATGACTATGAGTCGCTTCAGTATTTTGAACGGGCACTGCGTTCAAGCGGTATTATTAAGGCGCTTGAAAAAGCAGGAATACAAGAAGGCGATACCGTAAGCATTTGCGGTGTTGAGTTTGATTTTGTGCCGTAAGGAGAAATTTATGAATCCTGATTTATTAAATCCATCGGTTTTGGCATTTGTGGGTGACGGTGTTTATACTTTATTGGTGCGCGAAAAGTTAGCGGGCGTTAATCGCCGTTCGGGAGATTTACACTCGCTATCGGTAGAGTTTGTTAAAGCATCGGCTCAAGCAAAAGCGTTTAATATAATAAGTGAAGATTTAACCGAGCACGAGTTGTCGGTTTTTAAAAGGGGACGCAATTTTCATACACATAACACCCCTAAAAACTCCACAAAAGAAGAGTATCACGCGGCAACAGGGCTTGAAACCTTGTTTGGTTACTTGCACTTGCGCGGCAACGCTACTCGCATTACAGAATTATTTGATAAAATATGGGAAAACCTAAACTTAGAGTAACTCTAAGGGTGGGTACAAGTGAAAAAAAATAACAGCGGTTTAGTAACGGATATTATATTTTGGGCAATAGGTGCATTTATATATGCTTCGGCTGTCACGTTGTTCATTGAGCCAAATGAGATTTCCCCAGGCGGTTTTACGGGTATCGCGGTGATTTTTCACCGTTTGATAGGTGTATCTTCCGGTACGGTTTTGTTTTTGCTCAATATACCGCTTTTGATAGTACAGTATAAAAAATTCGGCAGCGGTTCTATTGTAAAAACCGCTGCCGCCACTTTTTTGGTGTCGTTTTTTCTTACTATCACCGAGAATATCTTGCCGAAATTCCATTTAGACGGTGTGTTGGCGTCGGTTTTCGGCGGTATATTATCGGGGTTGGGACTTAGTTTAGTATTTATCCGTGGCGCCACAACGGGTGGTGTTGACGTTATAGCAAAACTGATAAACGATAAGTATCGGCACATATCGGTGGGTAGAGTTATATTGTTTGCCGATTTTTTTGTGGTGGGGGCAAGTGCGCTCGTATATGGCAATATCGAAAGCGCACTCTATTCGCTTATCGCTATATATTCAACCAGCAAAATTATTGATACCGTGCTTTACGGCGCAGATAAAGGTAAAATGGTATTTATTATAACAAATAAAGGCAAGGAAATATCCGAGCAAATACTAAACGGGCTCTACCGCGGTGTTACGGTACTGAACGGACGTGGCGCATATACAAATAATGAAAAACAAGTGCTTTTGTGCGCTGTAAGAATTCACGAGGTGGCTCCCTTGCATAAAATAATACTCTCTACCGACAGTAAAGCATTTATTCTTGTGGCAGACGTTGGTGAAATAATAGGCGAGGGATTTAAAATAGGTTGATTTTTGAGCCGTTTATGTTAAAATGAAATAAAGGATGTGTTTTTATGAATACAGTACGCGTTAAAAAAATAGACCCTAATGCAATATTACCAACCTATGGCTCTGAGTGTGCCGCAGGTGCCGATTTATATGCCTGTAACACCGAAGAAATTATAATAAAATCGGGTGAGACAGTTCTTGTGCATACGGGCATTGCGCTCGAAATCCCGAGCGGCTTTGCAGGGCTTATATATGCTCGAAGCGGCATAGCCACAAAACGCGGTTTGGCACCTGCCAATAAAGTAGGGGTAATAGATTCCGATTACCGCGGTGAGATTATGGTGGCACTTCATAACCATTCTAATATAGACCAGTCCATAGCCGCAGGCGAGCGTATAGCGCAACTTGTTATCACCCCTTACATAACAGCCGCTTTTTGTGAAAGTGCAGAACTTGACGATACCGCTCGGGGTGTTGGCGGTTTCGGCTCAACGGGTACAAAATAATACAAAATTTTTTAAAACTATTTACTATTTGTGCAACAAATGGTATTATATAGGTGAATTAATTTTTAGGAGTGTGCTTTTATGGCAAGAATAGTTACTTTTGGCGAAATTATGTTAAGATTAGCCCCAAACGGCTACTACCGTTTTTTCCAAAACGATCAGATGCAGGCAACCTTCGGCGGCGGTGAAGCCAACGTTGCGGTATCTCTCGCTAATTACGGTATGGATAGCGTTTACGTAACAAAGTTACCTAAACACGCTATCGGTCAGGCGGCGGTTAATTCTCTCAGAAGCTTTGGTGTTGATACATCAAAAATCGTACGTGGCGGAGAGAGAGTAGGTATTTATTATCTCGAAAAAGGCGCTTCACAGCGCGGAAGCGTTTGTATATATGACCGCGCATATTCTGCAATTCAAATGGCAGCGGCTTCGGATTTCGATTGGGACGATATTTTTGAAGGCGCCGATTGGTTCCATTTTACAGGCATCACCCCAGCCCTTGGTCCGAACCTTGTAGAAATTTGCCGTCAAGCGTGTATTGCGGCGAAGCGAAAAGGCGTTAAAATTTCATGCGATTTAAACTATCGCGGCAAGTTATGGACAAGAGAACAAGCCCGTGCGGCTATGACTGATTTATGCCAGTACGTTGACGTTTGCATTTCCAACGAAGAAGACGCTAAAGACGTATTCGGCATTGAAGCGGAAGACACCGATATTTACGGCGGTAAATTAAACCACGAGGGTTATAAATCGGTTGCAAAGCAGTTGGCTGATAAATTCGGCTTCGAAAAGGTTGCAATTACTCTTCGTACATCTATCTCGGCTAGTGATAATGACTGGGCAGGTATGCTTTATGATGGCGAAAACTATTGCTTCTCAAAAACATATCATTTACGTATTGTTGACCGCGTAGGCGGTGGCGACAGCTTCGGTGGTGGACTTATTTACTCACTGCTTTCGGGCAAAACAACCCAAGAAGCTATCGAATTTGCCGTTGCAGCATCAGCACTTAAACACTCTGTTGAAGGCGACTACAACAGAGTAAGCGTTGCTGAAGTAGAAAAATTAGCAGGCGGCGATGCATCAGGCCGCGTTCAGCGATAAATACTAAATGGCGGTATCATTTGATGCCGCTATTTTTATTTAACATGTTTTACATTTTTTGATTCTCTATTTAGTTTTTAATAAAAAATTTTTACATACAAATATAATTGACTTTATATGTATTATAATGTAAAATATACTCGTATGAAAATATAGTTAGGAAGTGTTAAAATGCAACCTGCTTATAAAAGGGTTTTAATTAAACTCAGCGGTGAAGCACTCGCAGGAGAAAAAGGCACCGGTATTGACTTTGATAAGGTATTAAGTGTTTGTGAAAGTATTAAAAAATGCGTGGATATGGGCGTTCAGGTAGCACTTGTGGTAGGCGGCGGTAACTTTTGGCGCGGTCGTTCGAGTGGAAAAATGGACCGCACACGTGCTGACCATATGGGAATGCTTGCCACCGTTATTAACGCATTGGGTTTGGCTGACGGGCTTGAACAGGTAGGTCTTACCGCCCGTGTTGAAACGGCGATTGAGATGCGCCAGATAGCCGAGCCGTATATCAGAAATAAAGCAGTAAGGCATCTTGAAAAGGGTAGAGTTGTTGTATTCGGTTGCGGCACAGGAAATCCGTTCTTTTCGACCGATACAGGCGCGGCTTTGCGTGCGGCAGAAATAGGAGCCGACATAATATTCAAAGCCACAAATGTTGATGGCGTATATGATAGTGACCCCAAACAAAATCCCGATGCTAAAAAGTTTGACACGCTGTCTTATATAGATGTGCTTAATAAAGGACTTCACGTTATGGATAGTACTGCGGCATCGCTTTGTATGGATAATAATATTCCGATACTCGTTTTTAATCTTGATGACCCCGATAATATAGTGAGAGCTATGAAGGGCGAGACCATAGGTACAATTGTTAAATAATCTTCGGAGGTAAGTTATGAATACTGTTATTAATAATGCAGAAGAAAAAATGATGAAAACGCTTGATGCGCTCGATCGTGATTATAAATCGGTGCGCGTAGGTCGTGCTTCTCCGGCTGTTCTTGATAGAATTACCGTTGATTATTACGGCGCACCCACACCCATTCAGCAGATGGCGGCTATCTCGGTTCCCGAACCGAGAATGTTGCAGATTCAGCCGTGGGATGCAACAACACTAAAATCAATCGAAAAGGCAATTCAGGTAGCCGATATCGGTATTAATCCGCAAAACGACGGTAGAGTTATTCGCCTTATCTTCCCACAGCTCACAGAAGAACGCAGAAGGGAAATCGTAAAGGACGTTCGCAAAATGGCAGAAGATAGCAAGGTCGCGGTGCGTAACAGCCGTCGCGATGCTCTTGAAAAGCTTAAAACGATGAAAAAGAATTCCGAAATCACTGAAGACGACCAGCAGGGTGGCGAGAAAAAGATTCAGAATCTCACCGATAAATACTGCAAGGAAGTTGATGATTTAGCGGCGCTCAAGGAAAAGGAAATTCTCGAAATCTGATTTTTTAAAATTAATTAAAAATCCATCAGGGTACCCCTGGTGGATTTTTGAAAGGTAAAAATATGCTTTTTAAAAAGAAACAAGAAAATTCTCGTGTAATACCCGAGCATATAGCCATTATTATGGATGGTAACGGCAGATGGGCGAAAAAACGCGGTTTGCCGCGTAATGCAGGTCATGCCGCGGGTTCCAAAACCTTTAAAGATATAGCGCGTTACTGCAACAAAATTGGCGTGAAACATTTAACGGTTTATGCATTTTCCACTGAAAACTGGAAACGTCCTGCCGAAGAAGTTGAAGGCATTATGAACATTTTGCGTGACTATTTAAAGGACTCTAAAAACTACATCAAAGAGAATATTATGCTTAAATTCATCGGTGATAGAACGGTGTTACCCGATGATATTAAAGAACTGATGCTAACCGCGGAGGACGATTCTAAAAATGCCACGGGGCTTTGTTGCTATTTAGCCATTAATTACGGTGGCAGAGATGAGATAGTTCACGCAGTAAGAGAAATTGTAGCCAAGGAAATTGCGCCAGAAGAGATAACGGAGGATACAATATCGGCGCATCTTTATACAAACTATTATCCCGATCCCGATTTAATGATAAGACCCAGCGGAGAGCAGCGCTTGTCCAATTATCTTATATGGCAGTCGGCTTATTCTGAGCTTTGGTTTTCTGATGTTTTGTGGCCTGATTTTACCCCAAGGGATTTAGATAAAGCAATCGACGATTACAACAAACGTAACCGCCGTTTTGGAGGAATATAAATGCTTACAAGAATCATTTCGGGCGCGGTGCTGGTACTTATAGTGGGTGCGCTTGTGACCTTTCATTTATTGGTGGATTTTCCGTATTTGCTAATAGCGGTGTTGGCTTTTGCCGCCGCTACCGCCACTTTTGAGATGGCAAATAATGCAAAATTTGTAAATAATAAAATTTTAGTGTGGCTTTCCGTGGTTTTTGCCGCAGTGCAGGTTATAAGTTTAACTGTTTATCCGTCGCTTTCCATTTATTCGGCAATAGTTTTTGTACTGATAACGGCGGTTTTGTCACTTGTGCTTTACGGCAAAATAACCAATAGCGATATTATGTCGGCTATTGCACTTCCTATAATTCTTGGCTTTGCATTTTTCTGTATTTATGCATTGCTCGAACGCGGACTTATATATTTGTTGCTCTTGCTTAATTTCTCATCAGTTTGTGATTGCGGAGCATACTTTGTCGGCGTAACATTAGGGCGTCATAAACTTTGTGAAAAAATTAGCCCTAAAAAGACGGTGGAAGGTTCTGTTGGCGGACTTGTTTTGAGCATTATAGTAACAGTTTTATTGTGTTACATATTCGATATGTCTGCGGCTATATTGCCCCTTGTTATCATTACCCCGATCCTTTGTATTGTGGGTATGATAGGAGATTTGTTCGCATCGGTTATCAAGCGTAATGCGGATATTAAAGATTACGGCACACTTATTCCCGGTCACGGCGGTATAACCGACCGTTTTGACAGCATACTTTTAATAGCACCGATTTTTATATTATTACTTAACATATTTTAAAAACAAGGAGGGGACAAAATGACCGAGCTTATTATTTTAGGTTCAACCGGTTCAATAGGTACACAAGCACTAGATATCGTAAGGGATAATCCGAGCTGTTACCGCGTAACCGCTTTGGTGGCTGGAAACAATATAGAATTGCTCGAAAAACAAGCGCGGGAATTTAAACCCTTGTTGGTTGCCGTGCAAAACGAAAATGCCGCGCGGGAACTTAAAATTAAATTAAGAGATACCGATATTAAAGTTTTATCAGGTAGTGATGGTGTTTGCGCCGCTGCAGAATCCAAGGGCGATACCGTTCTTAATGCTATTGTTGGTATTGCGGGTTTGCGACCTACACTCGCAGCTATAAAATCGGGTAAAACCATAGCACTTGCTAATAAAGAAACGCTCGTAACCGCGGGTGATATAGTAAAGAAAGAACTCAAAGAAAACGGGGTGAAATTGTTACCCGTCGATAGTGAGCACTCGGCTATTTTTCAGTCCCTTCAGGGTACCCCTCGTGAGCGACTTCGCAAAATTATACTAACCGCATCGGGTGGTCCGTTTTATTCTAAAAAACGGGAAGATTTAATAAAGGTCACTCCGAGCGATGCGCTAAAACACCCAAATTGGTCGATGGGGGCGAAAATTACCATCGATTCGGCAACACTTATGAATAAAGGACTTGAAGTTATCGAAGCGGTACATCTTTTTGACGTAACTGCTAATGATATTGAAGTGCTCGTACACAGGCAAAGTATCATACATTCGGCGGTAGAATTTGTTGATGGGGGAGTAATTGCTCAACTCGGCACCCCCGATATGAAATTGCCGATACAGTATGCGCTTACCTACCCGGATAGAATGTTTTTAAATGCCGAACGATTGGATTTAGCAAAAATCGGCTCTTTAACTTTTGAAAAGCCCGATACCGATACCTTCCGTTGTTTGCCGCTTTGCATAAAAGCAATAAATGAAGGCGGTCTTAAACCCGCCGCCGCAAATGGCGCCAATGAAGAAGCGGTAAAGCTTTTCTTGGAAGGTAAAATCAAATTCTTACAAATTGCAGATTTGGTTGAATCTGCTATAGAAAATCAAAAATCAGTTAATACTTTTGGCGTAGATGACGTTTTCGCCGCAGATTTTGTGGCACGTGAATTGGTCAGAAATTCAATAAAATAAATAGAAAGCAGGGTGGGGAATATTTCTTCCTTTATGTCGGTTTTTAATAATATATGGCCCTATGTTGTGGCAGTGCTTGTGTTTATTGTGCTTATAATCATACACGAGTTCGGACACTTTATAGCCGCAAAACTTATGGGTGTTCGCGTTAATGAGTTTGCAGTGGGATTCGGTCCTAAGCTTTTTGCAAAACAGTGGGGCGAGACAACTTATAAAGTAAATTTAATACCTCTTGGCGGTTACTGTGCTATGGAGGGCGAAGATGAAGAAAGCACCGATGAAAAAGCGTTTTGTAAAAAGGCGGCTTGGCGTCGATTTATAATAGTAGTTGCGGGTGCGCTTTTCAATTTAATATTGGGCGTTATATTGGTTGCCATATCTCTAGCCCCAGGTAAATATTTTGCAACAACTACCGTCTCGCAGTTTGCCGAAGATGCAGTGAGTGTAAATTCGGGACTAAGCGTCGGTGATAAGATTCTCTCGGTTGATACAAGGCGCATTTATACAACATATGATTTAAGTTATGCCTTTACTGGCATTACCGATGGTGTTGTAGATATAACTGTTTTACGTGACGGCAAAAAAGTACAGCTTGATAATGTGCAGTTCAAAACCGAAACACTGGATGGTATGGATTATATTGCTGTCGATTTTTGGGTTCAGCCGCAAGAGAAAACCTTTATAAACTATATAAAACAAACCGCAAAAACAACCCTATCCTATGCGCGTGTTGTATGGTTTTCGCTTATAGATTTAATTGGCGGTAGATTTGGCCTTAATGCTGTATCGGGTCCCGTCGGCGTTACGGCGGCGATAGGAAGTGCAGCTAAAACAAACTTGCTTAACTTGTTTCCGATAATGGCGCTGATAACTATTAACCTCGGCATTTTTAATTTATTGCCGATACCGGCTCTTGATGGCGGACGTCTTTTATTTATTTTATTCGAAATGATATTCAAAAAGCCCGTTCCGCCCAAATTTGAAGGTGTTGTTCATACGGTTGGCTTTGTGCTACTGTTTGGGTTAATGATTTTGGTAACATTCAAGGATATCTGGAAGTTAATAACGGGGTAGGATATGTATACTAACGATATTACAAAAAAGATTAAAATAGGAAATATTTTTATCGGCGGCGGTGAGCCGATTGCTATTCAGTCAATGCTTAATGTACGCGCCGATGATATTGAGGGCAACGTGCGCCAAGCGATAGAACTCGAAAAAGCGGGTTGTGAAATAGTGCGCGTTTCGGTGCCTGACAAGGCAGCGGTAGAACTCGTTTATAAAATCAAGGAAAAGATAAATATTCCGCTTGTAGCCGATATACATTTTGATTACCGCTTAGCGCTTGAATCGGTTGCGGCAGGGGTTGATAAAATTAGAATTAACCCAGGGAACATAGGGGACGATGCCAACGTTAAAAAGGTTGCCGATGCTTGTCGTTTAGCAGGGGTGCCGATACGTATCGGTGTAAATTCGGGCTCACTTGAAAAAGAGATACTTGCGCGCTATGGTGCCGCAACACCCGAAGCAATGGTAGAAAGCGGACTTTATCATATATCATTACTTAACAAATTTGATTTTGATGATATAGTTTTATCCCTTAAATCATCCGATACAGCCAGGACCTATGCGGCGTATGTTTTGGCGGCAGAGAAATGTCCGTATCCGTTACATCTGGGTGTTACCGAAGCGGGAACTTACAATATGGGTGTTATAAAATCAAGTGCGGCTATGGGTGGATTACTGCTTCGCGGTATTGGTAACACAGTTCGCGTATCATTAACCGATGAGCCGATAAAAGAAATTTCGGCAGCAAAAGATTTATTAAAGGCAATTGGTCTTCGCCGCGGCGGCATTAAATTTGTGTCTTGCCCCACCTGCGGCAGAACAAAAATTGATTTGATAGGGCTTGCAAAAAAAGCCGAAGAAAAGCTTAAAAACATAGATAAGGATATAACCGTTGCCATAATGGGATGTGTCGTAAACGGTCCCGGTGAAGCGGCGGCGGCGGATATAGGAGTTGCCGGTGGTGACGGCTGCGCCGTACTTTTCAAAAAGGACGGCACAAAACGTAAAATAGCGGAAGAAAAAATACTCGAAGAATTAATTAAAGAAATAGAAAAAATGTAAAGGAAACAGGAAAATGGCGTCAGCAAAGTTTTTGGATGTCTTTAAAAAATATCTCACCGAAGAACAGTGTGAAATAACAAAAAATGCCGTACTTTTAAGTTGTACGGTGTCAGATGAACGCGCTCTTCAGATAAAACTGTATACAGATGAGTACATAAGTTTTAAAAATATCGATGAAATAAAGGCAACGCTGACCAAAGAATTAACGCTATCGGATGTGAGCATCGAGTGCTTCTTTGCACCCGAAGCGTTTTGTGATGCGGCTGGTGCCGATATAGTAGATAAAATAAAGCAAAAAAATGTTTTGCTTAACGGCTATTTCAAGGATGCCGAGTTTTCTCTTGAGGGTTTTTCGCTTAATATAACATTAAAATACGGCGGTTATGAAACTATAAAGATGAGTGATTTTGAGCATAAGTTTAATGAGATTTTATATGATATGTTCAAGATGAAATTTGAAATAGAGTTTGACGGTCAACTCGAAAACATTGAGTTAGCACCGCCCGTAGAAGAAATACCCGTTCGCAAAAAAAGCGAAACAGGCGATATAAAAACGGAAGACAAAAAATACGATTATAAACCAAATGACGGTTTGCCCGTTTATCTTGAAAGTGCAAAACTTTTCTATGGTAGGCGCATTGATACCAAGGTTAAGCCATTGATAAACATAGCACCACCCGAATTTGCGGAAGGCAGTGTGTACGTTTGCGCTTGGGGAGAAGTATTCGGTGTCGAAATGCGTGACGTTACAACCAAGCGCGGCGATAAGAAGGTAAGCGTTAAGTTTGCATTTAGCGATACCACCAACTCGTTTAATGCAAACATATTTGCCGATGCCGATAAGAAAGCCGCATTAAAGCCCCTTAAAGACGGCGCATACGTCATCATAAACGGAGATTATCGGTATGATAGATGGTCGGGCGAGTTTGTGGTTGACGTTAAAAATATCGCAACCGTTAAAAAGTATGAAGAAACAGACGATTATGAGGGATTGCGCCGAGTAGAACTTCATTGTCACACCAATATGTCGGCGTCGGACGGTGTTGTAAGCGCAGGGGACATTATAAATCAAGCATACAAATGGGGACATAAGGCGGTAGCAATTACCGACCACGGCGTTGTACAAGCATACCCCGATGCAGCCGCGGCGGTGGCGGGTATTCGCAAAAACGGCGGCGAATTCAAGGTGATTTATGGTGTTGAAGCGTATTTTGCCGATGATACTAAGGGGGAAACCGACCTTACAAAATTATCCCGTTATCACCAGATAATGCTGGTCAAAAACCTTACGGGACTTAAAAACCTTTATAAAATAGTATCAAGCGCTCATCTTGATAACTTTTATCATACACCCGTATCGCTGAAAAGCGTTATCGATAAACACCGCGAAGGTATAATTCTCGGCTCCGCGTGTGAAGCGGGTGAACTTTATGACGCGATACTTAAAGGCGCGCCGCACGATGAACTTATAAGAATTGCATCTTATTATGATTTCCTTGAAATCCAGCCCATTGGCAACAATGAGTTTATGATAAGGGAATCTGGCAAGGTCTACACCGATAAACGTTCGGGGCAGGTTAAAGAAAACCCGTACGAAAAGGTTACGGACGTCGAAGTTATTAAGGGTTTTAACCGAAAGGTCGTAGAACTTGCGGACGAGTTGGGACTTCCCGTTGTGGCTACGGGCGACGTGCATTTCCTTAAAAAAGAAGACGCCATAATACGAAAAATTATTCAGTCTAAAAAGTATGCCGATTTTGATAATCAGGCACCGCTTTACTTTAAAACCACAAAAGAGATGCTTGATGATTTCTCATATTTTGGCGATAGAGCATACGAATTTGTTGTAGAAAATCCAAATAAAATAGCCGATATGATATCAGATGACGTAGTACCCGTACCGCCGGGCAACTATCCGCCTGTGATTGAAGGATCGGATGAACTTCTACGTCAGATTTGTTGGGACAAGGCAATGTCGATGTACGGCTATGAGGGTAAAATACCCGAAATCGTATCCAAGCGACTGGAAAAAGAATTAAACGGTATTATAAACAACGGATTCTCGATAATGTACGTTACTGCCCAGAAATTAGTATCTTACAGTGAAGATAACGGATATCTTGTCGGTTCGCGTGGTAGTGTCGGCTCGTCCTTCGTCGCCACTATGGCGGGTATATCCGAAGTTAATCCCATAGCGCCGCACTATTACTGCCCAAACTGTAAGTTTAGTGAATTTTTTGTCAAGGGTGAAGTTGGCTCGGGCTTTGACCTGCCCGAAAAGGACTGCCCCAAGTGCGGCACAAGGTATAAACGTGACGGACATGATATCCCGTTCGAAACCTTCTTGGGATTCAAGGGAGATAAGGTGCCTGATATTGACCTTAACTTCTCAAACGAGTTCCAGAGCGCCGTGCAGAAATACACCGAAGAACTTTTCGGCAAGGAAAACGTTTTCAAGGCAGGTACAATTTCTACCATAGCCGAGAAAACCGCCTACGGTCTTGCAAAAAACTATGCCGAAATGAAGAATATTGTTTTAAGCAGTGCTGAGCTAAACCGCCTTGCCGCCAAGGTAGAAAAGGCAAAAATCAAGGTAACAACGGGTCAGCATCCTGCAGGTATGGTTGTTGTACCCAGAGATAAAGAAATTTATGATTTCTGCCCTGTGCAACATCCTGCGGACGACGTTAAGTCTGATATCGTTACAACCCACTTTGATTTCCACTCAATCCACGATACAATACTTAAGCTTGATGAACTCGGCCACGTTGTTCCCACAACCTATAAATATTTGGAAGAGTATTCGGGTGTACCAGTGAGTGAGGTTTCAATGAGCGACCCAGATGTTTACAGCTTGTTCTTGTCTCCAAAAGCGCTTGGCGTTACCGAAGAGCAGATTAAAACACATACAGGTACATACTGTATCCCCGAATTTGGCACCAAGTTTGTTATGGAGATGCTACGCGACTGTAAACCCAAGAACTTTGCCGACCTTTTGCAGATTTCGGGTCTTTCGCACGGTACCGACGTATATCTCGGTAATGCAAAGGACTTAATTGAAAAAGGTATATGCACAATTTCCGAAGTTATAGGTACACGTGACAATATTATGGTGTACCTAATACATAAGGGTATGGAAGAAGGCAGAGCGTTTAAAATTACCGAAACGGTACGTAAGGGTCTTGTTGCCAAAGGTAAGGTTTCACCTGATGAGTGGAAAGCAATGGAAAACGACATGCGCGCAGTCGGTGTGCCGGACTGGTATATCGAGAGTTGTCATAAGATTAAATATATGTTCCCCAAAGCACACGCGGCAGCATACGTAATTTCGGCGCTTCGCCTTGCGTGGTACAAGGTGCATTATCCGCTTGAATTTTATTGCGCATACTTTACCGCCCGTCCCGAAGACGTTGACGTACCGACGCTTTTAAAGGGCAAGGAAGGCGTTAAAGCATATCTTAAAATGATAGAGGATAAGGGCAAGGAAGCAACGCAAAAGGAACAAGACGTTTATGGTAATATGCTCATATTTAACGAGATTCTCGAGCGCGGTATTGAAATATTGCCGATAGACTTAAAGCGTTCACATGCCGTAAAATACGTTCCCGAAGACGGTAAAATGCGTCTGCCTTTCGGCTCCCTTTCGGGTGTTGGCGATAAGGCGGCAATAGCACTTTACGAAACTGCGCAGAAGGGCGATTTTATTTCCAAAGAAGAGTTTGGCTCACAAGCGGGCGTTTCAAAAACTATTATAGAAGCGCTCTCAGATATGGGAGTTTTAGGTGAACTACCTGATACAAATCAAATATCAATGTTCTAAGCACAAAAGCAAAACACAGAAAAGTGTTTTGCTTTTGTTTTTTAGTAAGTTATTCCAAGGGTTGCAAAATGGTTACAAGTTTGTTATAATTACTATCGTAAATCAAGGGAAGGGGATAAATAATGAAAGAAGTGTTGCAAAAAACAGTGATTTTTTTTAAAAAACTGTTTCAAAACACCATAGCGTTTTTAAAAGGCCACTACAAAATAGTAGTACCGAGCGTATTTACTTTAGTATGTGTATTGTGTGGTGTTTTAGGATTAATAATGTCGGGTGCAACCGTGGCTTATAGTGTAGAGTACGGCGGGGAACGAATAGCCATTGTTGAAGATGAGCAGGTCTTTGAAGATGCCAAAGCGCTCGTTTTATCAAAAGTTTCGGGCAAAAAAGCAGATGGGCTCATATATGCGCCGAACTTTAAAAAGGTGTTAACCGTAGAAGATAGATTAAATGATGCCAAAACAACAGGCGAGGAAATTATAAATAATACGCCTGAGATTGTTAAGGGCATAGTGCTCACCGTTAACGGTGAAGAAAAGATATTTGCAAAAACAAGGGACAAGCTGGATGAATATTTAGCCGAGCGACTGAAAGCGTATGACGTAAGCAATGCAGACGAAAACTCATCCGAGTTTATAGATAAGATTGAAATAAAGGATGTTTATTGTGCCGAGGATTCTTTAGCAGACCCAGAAACTCTAAAAAGAGAAGTTGATAATTTAAAGGTTAAAACAACCATTAAGTATAATGAAGATGTTGTAGTATCCTATAAAACCGTTACAAAGTATGATAGCAGCCAGTTATTTACATACCGTAAAACAGTTCAAAGCGGTGTGAACGGGTTGAACCATAACGTTGATAAGGTCGTATTTGTAAACGGTGTTGAAAAATCGCGCGAACATCTGGAACAACAGGTTGTGAAAGCCCCCGTAAATAAGGTGGTGGTTGTGGGCACTAAATACCCGCAAGATACAACCGCTTCGGCGTCGGGTATGATTTGTCCGTTGCCGCGCGGCTCTTATGCAATAACCTCTCAGTACGGCGAAAATCGTGGCAGCAGCCGTCACTATGCATTAGATCTTGGCACCTATTATCCTAAAAATCAACCGATATTTGCAGTGAAAGACGGTGTTGTTACAAAAGCGGTCAAGAGCAATACAGGGTACGGTTACCATATAATTATCAATCACGGATCAGGTGTTGAAACGCTTTATGCCCACGCAAGTGTACTTTATGTGTCTGTAGGCGATAGGGTAAAGCAGGGACAAACCATTGCAAGAGTTGGCTCAACAGGTAATTCAACTGGTCCGCATTTGCATTTTGAAGTAAGAATTCACGGTACTAAGAAAAATCCGCATAATTATATTAATTTTTAATAAAAAGGGCCGATGATTAAGTTTGATTATCGGTCTATTTATATAAACATTTCAAAAAGATTACAAAAAGGTTGCAATTTTGTAATCTTTTTGTTATAATAGGTATCGTTGTGAATTATGAAAAGAGATTTGGAGGACATTTATGAAGGAGAAGGTATTGGATTTTACTTATAAAATTCAGAATGCCCGTTACTTTATAAAGTTAATATGTTTTGCCGCAGTTTGTTTTGTTTGCGGTATTTTAAGTCTTGTATTTTCCGGCGTGACTTTTGCTTGGGAAGTAGGGTATCAGGGGGACACCGTTTCGGTGGTATCTTCACGTCAGGATTTTGATGTTGCCAAAACATTGGCATCGGATAAAATCGCGGGCGGCAATTCGCCCAAATATATAACTGAGCCCGAATTCAAACTTGTGGTGACGCTTAAAGAGCGTGTGAATTCGCCTGAATATCTGTGCGACAGATTGCTTGAGAATACAAAAGAACTCGAAAAAGGCGTTGCTCTTACCGTAAACGGTGAAGATGTTGCATTTGCCAAAAACCGCGCGGAAATGCAAAAGTATATTAACACCCGACTCGCTTGTTATGACTGCGATGATGCCGAAAACTCAGCAGAGTTTGTCGATGATGTAGCGGTGTCAGATATTTACTGCACCGATAGCAGTTATTCTTCAGCCGATGATATTAACGGTTGTCTTTGTACTTTAAGCGTTAAAACAACCGCAAAGTACCGTGAAGATGTTGTTGTTGAATATGGCACAGTGACCCAAAAAACCGATGATAAACTTATCGGTTATCGCGAAGTTGCCGTTGATGGCGTTAACGGTCTTAACCATTCGGTTGAGCAGGTAGTTTATATCGACGGTGTTGAGTGCGAACGCAAAATGTTGGACGACGAAGTAGTAACCGCGCCCGTTAACAAGGTGGTTGTTGTGGGCACCGCTTATAATACATCCGATAATAACGCTACAACCAATATGGTTTTCCCGATTGCAAGAACCTCTTATTTTGTATCTTCTCCTTTCAGAGAAGATAGGGGCTATTATGCGCACAAGGGCGTTGATTTGGCAACAAACAAGGGCACCCCGATTTATGCCATACAGGAAGGCACTGTTCTTACGGCGGGTTGGCACGATGATTACGGCTATCACGTAATTATTAATCACGGTAACGGCGTAAAAACTCTTTATGCTCACGCGAGTAAACTTTATGTATCAGCAGGTCAAGAGGTAAAACGCGGAGAAGAAATTGCCGCAGTCGGCTCAACGGGATGGTCTACAGGATATCATCTCCATTTAGAACTTATCATAAACGACAAGTATGTTGACCCGCTTAAATACATAGGCAAATAATAAAACCGATATTCGTATGAATATCGGTTTTTTTGCGCCTAAATTCTTGACTTAACCACTATATATAGAGTATAATAAAGGTAACTATTCATATATGGGAGAGTAATGATGGCAAACAAAACTGCTGTATATAATAACGAAAGCATCGAAAAATTAAAAGGACCCGACCAAGTACGTCTGCGTCCGGCTGTAATATTCGGCTCGGATGATATTGAGGGCTGCAAACATTCGGTTTTTGAAATTATTTCTAACTCTATTGATGAAGCCAGAGAAGGCCACGGTACAAAAATAGTAGTTACAAAATATACCGATGGCTCGGTTGAGGTTCAGGACTTTGGTCGTGGCGCACCCGTTGACTATAATAATAAGGAAGAGTGCTATAACTGGGAATTGTTGTTTTGCGAGTTGTATGCGGGTGGTAAGTATGGCACGGCGAGTGGCTCTAACTATGAGTATTCAATAGGTCTTAACGGATTGGGCCTTTGCGCTACACAGTTTTCCAGTGAATATATGGACGTTGAAATCAAGCGCGATGGGTTTAAGTACACTCTCCGTTTTGAAAAGGGATATAATATAGGTGGTCTAAAAAAAGAAGAGTATGCAGGTCGTGATACGGGCACCAAAATCAAATGGAAGCCCGATATTAAGGTCTTTACCGAAGTGGATATTCCATCTGCCGATTTGATGGATACCCTGCGCCGTCAGGCAATAGTAAATAAGGGTTTGCTTTTTGTGTTCCGCGAACAGCAAGGTGCAAGATTCGTGCAAACCGAGTTTATATATAAGGAAGGTATTGTAGAATATTTAGAAGAAATAGTTGGTGAACAAAAGCTTTCAGGCATTCAGTTTTGGACTGGTGAGCGCCGCGGTCGCGATAGGGAAGACCGCCCTGAATATACCGTTAAAATGAATATGGCATTTTGCTTTTCCAATAACCACCGGTTGCTCGAATATTATCACAACTCAAGTTGGCTTGAAAACGGCGGCTCACCCGATAAAGCGGTTAGGGCGGCATTTGTAGCCCAGTTAGATGCCTATATTAAAAATAATAATAAGTATAAATCAAACGAGAGCAAAATCACATTCTCCGATGTTCAAGAAAGCTTGGCTATAGTTACAAACTGTTTTTCATCGGTAGCATCATACGAGAACCAAACCAAAAAAGCGGTTAACAACAAATTCATTTATGAAGCGATGAACGATTTTATCCGCCGTCAGCTTGAAATATATTTTATTGAGAATAAAGCGGAAGCCGATAAAATTGCTGAGCAGGTGCTTATAAATAAGCGCAGCCGTGAGCGAAGCGAGAAGGAACGCTTAAATCTTAAAAAGACATTGCAGTCGGGTAACTCTCTTGTAGACCGCGTTCAAAAGTTCGTTGACTGCCGCACGAAAGACGTTGAGCAAAGAGAAATCTTTATAGTTGAGGGTGACTCAGCTTTGGGCTCGTGTAAATTGGCACGTGACCCCGATTTTCAGGCGATTATGCCCGTTCGCGGTAAAATCCTTAACTGCTTAAAAGCCGAATATGATAAGGTATTCAAGAGTGAGATTATCACTGACCTTATAAAAGTGCTCGGTTGCGGGGTTGAAGTTAAGACCAAAAACAGCAAAAATATATCCACCTTCAGTATGCAGAATCTTCGCTGGAACAAGATAATTATATGTACCGATGCCGACGTTGACGGCTTCCATATAAGAACACTTATTTTAACAATGATTCATAGATTAATGCCGACACTTATTCGTGAGGGCAGGGTATATATTGCCGAAACACCGCTTTATGAAATAACAACTAAGGATATGACCTATTTTGCCTATGATGAAACCGAAAAGGCGGAAATTCTCACCCAAATAGGCGACAAAAAATACAAAATCAACCGTTCAAAAGGTCTTGGTGAAAACCAACCCGATATGATGAACTTAACTACAATGAATCCTGCGACCAGACGTCTTATAAAGGTTATGCCCGATGATGCCGAACGAACAAGTGAGATGTTTGATATACTGCTTGGTGATAATCTCCAAGGCAGAAAAGATTATATCGCAGAGAACGGTTATCTCTATATTGATGATGCTGATATTAGTTAGTAAAGGAAGATAAGATGGCACCGAGAAAGAAAAAAGAAGAGACCGTAAAAACCACTCCTGATATTATGGAAAAAACTTATATCGCGGGTGCGGGGCTTACGGTGGAACAACCCATAGTTACAACGCTTGAAACCAACTTTATGCCGTATGCTATGAGTGTTATTATATCCCGTGCAATTCCCGAGATAGACGGTTTTAAGCCGTCACACCGCAAACTGTTATACACAATGTATATGATGGGGCTTTTAAATGGCGGCACCATAAAATCGGCAAATATAGTTGGTCGTACTATGCAACTTAACCCACACGGCGATGCTGCCATTTATGAAACTATGGTACGCTTGTCCGAAGGTAACGAAACACTTTTACATCCGTACGTTCAGTCAAAGGGGTCGTTCGGTAAAGCATATTCACGCGATATGGCGTATGCTGCTTCTCGTTATACCGAAGCCAAATTAGCGCCAATAGCCGCAGAACTTTTCGCCGATATCGAAAAGGAAACGGTAGAGTTTGTTGATAACTATGATGCAACTCTTAAAGAACCCACACTTTTCCCCGTAACGTTTCCGAGTGTTCTTGTAAATGCCAATACCGGTATTGCGGCGGGTATGGCGAGTTCAATTTGCTCGTTTAACCTAAACGAAGTTTGCAAAACCACAATAGAGTATATTAAGGATAACGATATAAACATTGCCGATACTTTGATAGCTCCCGATTTCCCGATAGGCGGCGAACTTCTTTATAACCGCGCCGAAATCGAAAAGATTTACGAAACGGGACGCGGCAGTTTTAAAATCCGCGGCGTGTACACATACGATAAAAAGCAAAACTGTATTGATATCACCGAAATTCCGCCCACAACCACCAGTGAAGCCATCATTGAAAAGGTGATTGAGCTTGTAAAACAAAAGAAGATTACCGAAATAAACGATATTCGTGATGAAACCGGTCTTAATGGTCTTAAAATCACAATCGATTTAAAACGCGGTGTTGATGTAGAAAGGTTTATGAAAAAACTTTATCGTTCAACACCCCTTCAGGATAGCTTCGCTTGTAACTTTAATATTCTTGTCGGCGGCGCGCCGCAAGTAATGGGTGTTAAAGAAATTATTGAAGAATGGGTGGCTTTCAGAACCGAGTGTGTTCGCAACCGAATTATATTTACGCTTAATAAGGCAAAAGATAGGTTGCATTTACTCAAAGGACTTCAGAGAATATTGCTCGACATTGATAAAGCAATAAAAATCGTCCGCGAAACCGCCGAAGAAAAAGAAGTTGTTCCTAACCTTATGATTGGCTTTGGCATCGATGAAATTCAAGCGGAATACGTAGCGGAAATTAAACTCCGCCATTTAAACCGCGAGTACATTTTAAAACGCCTTAATGATATTGAAAGTCTCGAAAAAGAAATTGAAGAACTCGAATCAATTCTTTCAAGCCGCACAAAAGTGCTCAAAATAATCATAAGGGAACTGGAAGACGTTATGAAAAAGTACGGCAAGGAGCGTCGTACGGCGGTTATTACGCCCGATGCCGATATTGATGATGCCGAGCCCGAAGTGGTTGATGAATCCCCCGTAACTCTGTTCTTTACAAGGGATGGCTACTTTAAAAAAATCACGCCGCAGTCCCTTCGTATGAGTGGGGAGCAAAAGCTTAAAGAAGGCGATGAAATGTCTCAGGTGATTGAAGCCACAAATGCTCACGAATTGCTGTTCTTTACCAATAAACAACAGGTATATAAAGCTCGGGTGAGCGATTTTGCCGATGGTAAGGCGAGTGTTCTTGGTGACTACGTTGCAGCAACATTGGGCTTTGATGAAGCCGAAAATGCCGTATATATGGTAGCGCTTCGCGAATATGTCGGAAATATGATTTTCGTTTTCGATAACGGACGTGTTGCTAAGGTGGCGCTTAGCGCTTATGCCACCAAGACCAACCGTAAAAAATTGGTCGGCGCATATACCGATAAATTCACTTTGCATACCGTGCTTTATTTACCTAATGAAACCGATATACTGCTGACCTCCACCAATGGTAGAATGCTCCTTGTAAACAGTGGCGCACTGCAGACTAAATCTACGAGAGATAACGGCGGTGTTGCGGTTATGACGCAAAAGAAAGGTCAGCGCATATTCACTGCCGAAGTCTATCGTGACGGTATGCTCGATACACCGCACCGCTATAGAACGCGTAATTTACCCGCGGCAGGTAGTTTTAAAGCTCAGCAGAAGGCAGAACAACTCACAATATAAATAAAAAACCACTCCGATTATTCGGAGTGGCTGTCAGTCGAGTATATTCAAAACAAACGCAATAAGTTAAATATTTATTTGACTGACACTATTAATATTTCACACAAATGCAAATATATTAAAGGAATTATTTGACAAAATCATCTTATTAATATAATATATTTAAGATAATTTAAAATGTTTTGGAGGAGACCGCTTTGGCAAAAGAACTCGCAAAGGTTTATGACTCAAAGGAAGTTGAAGACCGTATATATAAAATGTGGCTTTCGGGTAGATATTTTCACGCTCGTTGTGAAAAGGACAAGGATACCTTTACAATAGTTATCCCGCCACCGAATATTACAGGACAACTGCATATGGGACATGCACTAGATAATACGTTACAGGATATTCTTATCCGCTTTAAGCGTATGCAGGGTTATGATACCCTGTGGCTTCCCGGTACCGACCACGCGTCTATCGCAACTGAAGCCAAAATTGTTGAAGCAATGCGTAAGGAAGGCATAACAAAGGATGATATCGGACGTGATGGCTTTTTAGAACGTGCTTGGAAATGGAAAGAGCAGTACGGCGGCAGAATTATCGAACAACTCAAAAAAATGGGCTCTTCTTGCGACTGGGAGCGAGAGCGTTTCACACTTGACGAAGGTTGCAGTAATGCGGTTAAAGAAGTTTTCGTAAAGCTTTACGAAAAAGGTCTAATTTATCGCGGTGAGCGAATTATTAACTGGTGTCCTAAGTGTTTGACTTCTATCTCGGATGCCGAGGTTGAGTATGAAGAGCAGGCAGGCCATTTTTGGCATTTGCGCTATCCCTTTGTGGATGGTAGCGGTTATTTGCAGCTTGCCACAACACGTCCCGAAACATTGCTTGGCGATACTGCCGTTGCGGTTAATCCAAATGATGAAAGATATAAGCATCTTATCGGCAAAATGCTTGATTTGCCTATAGTTCACCGTCAGATTCCGGTTGTGGCGGATGAGTATGTTGAGATGGACTTTGGTACGGGTGTTGTTAAAATCACCCCCGCGCACGACCCGAACGACTTTGAGGTAGGTCTTCGCCATAATTTGCCCGTTATAAACGTTATGACCGATGATGCTAAAATCACCGACGATTATCCGAAATATGCAGGTATGGATAGATACGAAGCACGTAAAGCGATAGTCGCTGATTTAGAGACAGAAGGTGCGCTTGTAAAAATCGAAGATTATAGCCATAATGTAGGTACTTGTTATCGTTGCTCCACAACGGTTGAGCCACGAGTTTCAAAACAGTGGTTTGTTAAAATGAAGCCACTCGCAACCCCAGCTATTGATGCAGTTAAAAACGGGGAAACAAAATTTGTGCCCCAGCGCTTTGAAAAGGTGTATTTCCATTGGCTTGAAAATATACGTGACTGGTGTATTTCCCGTCAGCTTTGGTGGGGACACAGAATACCCGCGTGGTATTGTGCTGATTGCGGCGAGATTACCGTATCTAAAACCGAGCCCACCGCTTGTAAGCATTGTGGCAGCAAAAATATTGAGCAGGACCCCGATACACTCGATACTTGGTTTTCATCAGCCCTTTGGCCGTTTTCAACTCTTGGTTGGCCAAATGAAACGGAGGACCTAAAACATTATTACCCCACAAACACCTTGGTAACGGGATATGATATTATTCCGTTTTGGGTAATGCGTATGATGTTTTCGGGCATTGAGCAAACAGGTCAGGTGCCTTTTGATACGGTACTTATCCACGGTCTTGTAAGAGATAGTAAGGGCAGGAAAATGTCTAAATCTCTCGGCAACGGTGTTGACCCGCTCGAAGTTATTGATACTTACGGCGCCGATGCGTTGCGCTTTTCACTCGCTACGGGAAATAGCCCGGGAAATGATATGCGCTATATACCCGAACGCGTTGAATCAAGCCGCAACTTTGCTAACAAACTTTGGAATGCGGCAAGATTTATTCTTATGAATTTAAAAACGGATGAGCAGTTACCGTTGCCTTCTGTTCTCGCACTCGAAGATAAGTGGGTACTTTCTAAATATAATAACTTGGTGCGCGAAGTTACCGATAATCTCGAAAAGTATGAACTCGGCCTTGCCGTTCAGAAACTATATGACTTTATTTGGGACGTATATTGCGACTGGTATATTGAAATTTCTAAATCCCGCTTAAACGGCGCCGATGAAACGGCGGCGGATAACACAAGAGCCGTTCTTATATTTGTTATGGATGGTATGCTCAAACTCCTGCATCCCTTTATGCCGTTTATCACCGAAGAAATTTGGCAGTCGATTCCGCATAATGGTGATGCTATTATGGTGTCTGATTGGCCTAAGTATTCGGATAAACTCAATTTTGAAGCCGAAGAAGCCGAGTTCGAAAAGATTATGTCGGCAATCAAGGCAATACGAAACCGTAGAGCCGAGATGAATGTTCCGCCGTCACGCAAAGCAAACGTTACAATCGAAACCGATGCCGTGCAAACCTTTATTGAAGGTCGCGATTTTATCTGCCGTTTAGCGTATGCGTCTGACGTTGCAGTGGGCGCTACGGTGGAGGATAGTGATGCAGTATGCATTATTACCGAATCAGCAAAAATTTATTTGCCGCTTGCGGAACTTGTTGATTTCTCTGCCGAGCTTGAACGTTTACAAAAAGAGCTTCAAAAGGCAAATGTTGATAAAGATTTCTTCGAGAAAAAACTCAACAACCCAAACTTCGTAGCAAAAGCACCCGAAGCGCTCGTTAACACTCAGCGCGAACAGCTTAGCAAGGTGCTTGAAAAAATCAGTATGATTGAAAGCAGTATTTCTGATATTAAATCTAAAATGTAGGGGGCATTATGGATATTAGAAAAAGTGTCGCATTGCTTCTTACATTTGCTATGATTTGTATAGTTTGTACTGCTTGCAAAGTTGAAGAAAACAATGGCGAAGTTATATCAAGCAGTGAAGTATCATCTTCGGTACAGGAAGAAAAATTTGAACTCAAAGCCGCTAATCCTTTTACCAGTTTCCAAAATGATGCTGTAATAATTTGTTGGGGAGACAGCTTGACAGAGGGCATGGGTATGACGGTAGGTTATAATTACCCAAAACAACTGCAGAGTGATTTGAACGGTCAGTACAAGGTTATTAATGCAGGTGTTTCGGGTGAGGCAGTCGATGCGATATTTGCGCGTGCAAATATTTCAAGCCCCACTTTGACAGACAATATAGTTTTTGAAAAAGGAACTGCAAGTGTAGAACTTCATTACGAATTCTTATCGGTTGATGGCGAAAAGAAAGCACAAATGAAGGGTCTGGGCAACGAGCTTAGTATCGGCAAAATCATTATAGACGGTCAAGAGTTTGCGCTTTCATACAAAAGCGCCGCTGTTTATAAAGACGGAATTTACACCTTAACCCGTCAAAATGCAGATGCCAAACTTACTCTTAAAAAAGGCACCCCTATTAAATTTGATTATTCAGCAATATATAGTAAAAAATATTGTAATGTTATTTTAATGGGTGCTAACAATACCGGTCTCACAACTCAACAACTTATCGAAAAATACAAGCAACTTGGGGCTACTTCAGACAAAAACATATATATAATACCGTATTTTACCGAAAATGATGTTGCTGAAGAGTTTAAAAAAGCATTTGGCGATAATGCGGTTGATATTCGAGATTATTTTATGAACCACGCACATGATGATTACAAAATAGAAAAAACAAAGATGGACGAGTGGTGTATTAAAAAAGGAAAAGTTCCCTCAACTTTTCAGTATAATAACCAAAGAAACGAATGTCATTTAAGTGATATCGGCTATAAAGTTATGGCAGACCAGGTTTATAAAAAAGGCGTGAAACTCGGTTATTGGAAATAATTTTATTTTCCTGCCAAAATACGACAAATTATTTAAGGACAAACCTCTATTATTATATAGAGGTTTGTTTTTTTATATAATCATTTTCCCTTTAAGCTTCCCACAATTAAAGTGAGGGAGACCGCGTAAGCGGTGGAAGGATTGTCAGGAGGTTGAATATGGCAGTAAAAATCGAAACGAAGGGCGAAGTCGTAACGGCATATTTATCGGGTGAGCTTGATCATCATACCGCAAAGGAAATGCGGGAAAGTATAGATTCGGCTGTGGGAATCAATATGCCCACATTATTAATAATAGACTTTTCCGATGTAACCTTTATGGATTCGTCGGGCATAGGTCTTGTTATGGGGCGTTATCGTCTGCTTTCAAAAACAGGAGCTGAGCTTCATATATGCGGTATGAGTGAACAAATATATAAGATAATGAAACTCGCAGGAATTGAAAGATTAGCAAAACTAGAGAAGAAAGGAAAATAAAAATGAGAACAATTAATAAATTCAGTATGACTCTGCCGTCTGTTTCGGTAAATGAATCTTTTGCTCGGGCGGCAATATCGGCTTTTGCCGTACAACTTGACCCAACGATTGATGAGTTGGCAGATATAAAAACCGCCGTCAGCGAAGCGGTTACCAATTGCATCGTACATGCATATAAAGAGGAAATTGGAAATATTTACATAAATTCAGAAATAAAAAGTGACCATACTCTCAATATAAAAATACGCGATAAGGGTTGTGGTATAGATAATGTTGAACAGGCAATGGAGCCGCTTTATACGACTGCTGGCGGCGAGCGCGCCGGTCTCGGATTTGCGGTAATGCAAAGCTTTATGGATAGTGTTAAGGTGCGTTCGGTGGTAGGAAAGGGCACAACCGTTATTATGAAAAAGCGAATTAGCGTTAGATATTCGACAAATGGCAATCAGTAACGAAGAAAAAATCGTAAAGGAAAATTTAGGGCTTGTGCATAGCTGTTGCAAAAGATTTGCAGGTCGACATATTGAGTATGATGATATGTTTCAGGTCGGCTGTATGGGACTTCTTAAGGCCGCAAGAGATTTTGATGAATCATTGGGCTTTAAATTTTCAACCTATGCAGTACCTGTGATATTAGGAGAAATAAAAAGATTGTTCCGAGATACCGGTGCCATTAAGGTATCAAGGTCGTTAAAAGAACTGTCTTTAAAGGTCTCGGCAACAAGACAAAGAGAAGAACAAAAAAATGGGCGCACACTGTCTGTTTCGGAACTTGCCGAAATTATGGGTGTAACACCTCACGATATTAATGAAGCTATATGCATCTCTCAACCGACCGTGTCGCTTACCGTTCGGGATGATGATGGTATAAAGGAATTTGATTTGCCGAGCATAGAAGATGATGAGAATATATCAAATAGGTTGCTGATAGGCAAGGCGTTAGAAAAATTTTCCGAAAACGATAGAAAAATTATTTTATTACGATATTTTTCCGGACTCACACAAAACGAAGTAGCACATCGGCTTAATATGAGTCAAGTGCAGGTGTCACGTAGAGAAAAGAAACTGCTTGCAGAGATGAAAGTTATCCTTTCGTGAATAATATACAAAAAAGTGGATAAAATGTTACTCTATAATGCCATATTATTACTTTTTTTGAAAAATCAAATAAAATGATTGACAAATTATCGCACTACATTTATAATCGTAAATCGTGGTGCCCAAAAGGTATCCTATAAAAAGCAAAAAAACTTTTAAAAAATGTTAAAAAATGCTTGACATTGGGTATCTACTGTGGTATTATAGTTGAGCTCCCCAAAAAAAGCGGCGAGCAAAAATGGACCTTGAAAATTAAACAACGACAATAATAAGGACCCGACA
>CAZSIL010000002.1:0-98685 GCA_964607025.1 uncultured Eubacteriales bacterium | reverse complement strand
GTTCCAACAGTTTATCGCTAACTGAATAATCTTCGTCTTCGCTCGTTTTAGCGATATAGTCCGTTTTGAAATATTTAAGGTTTGCAGGGATACCCTCGCCGTATTCCGTACCGTCTGCTCTCTTGCCCGTAATTACGGTTTTTATTCGCTGATAGGTAATGTTTTCACAAATACCGTTCTCGTTATTCGTGCAGAGAATAAAACGGCGATTACCCCCGTCCTGCTTGTTCAATTCCATAACCGCTTGTGCCGTTGTTCCACTTCCTGCAAAGAAGTCTAACACAATGCTATCTTTCTGTGAAGAAATCTGTAAAACACGGGAAATAAGTTCTACGGGTTTTGGAAAAGAGAAATCATTAACCCCCAAAATATTTTTTAATGTTATTGTCGCTTTTTTATTTCCCTCTATTCCAACCCATAAATTACTCGGTTGTTTTAATCTTCCCTCTAAATAGAATTTTTGATAAACTTTCCACCCATTTTTATCTTTCTTCCATTCAATTCTATGTTCGGACAACAAGTTTTCGTAAGTGCTTTTTTGACATCTCCACCGACTTTCATATCCACTTGGTGCGATAGGAAAAACTTCTGTTCCGTCAGGGGAAATTACGGGATAAAACATACTCGGTCTATCTTCTCTTTTATCCTCGCCACCCGTTTTTCTTAAAGGTCTTAAAAGATACTTTCCGTATTCGTCCTGCAAATTATAGATTTTTTCGTCCTCTTCATCAAAAGGTACACCATTAAATACTGCTTTATCTGTTTTTGAATAGACTAAAATATAATCAAATTCATTAGATAGTATTGCATTTCCTTGTCCTGTTGGTGTCCCCGTTGCTCTTACAATTTGTCCCCTAAAATTTCCAAAACCAAAAATTTCATCACACAATAATTTTAACTGTGCAACCTCGTTATCATCAATGCTGATAAAAATTAGTCCTTTTTCACTTAACAATGCTTTTGCAAGGTCAAGACGGGTTTTCATAAAGGATAACCATTTACTGTGTCTAAAACCGTCATCAAGACCGACCATTTTATCGCTATATATAAAATCTTTATTACCCGTATTATACGGTGGGTCTATGTAGATTAAATCAATCTTGCCTTTGTGGGTCTTTTCAAGGAGTTTAAGGGAGTGCAAATTATCACCCTCTAACAGAAAGTTATAGGGTAGGTTTTCGTCCGTGGTGATAATTTTGTCGCTGACTTCGGTAAATACGGGGACATTATGTTTAATCTGTTCGTCCACTTCTTCGGTGTGTTCTTCCCACACCAACCCGTATTTCTTTGAGGTCAGTTCGCTTTCAATTTCATTGATTGCAATAATTGAGGCATCGTCTGTGTGTTCTGCCCGTATCTGTTGCAGAAACTCCAACATTCGTTTCCTTTTCTCTTGTGATAAGTTTGCCATAACTTACTCCTTGTTTTCGTTCAATAATTAAGTATCAACATCATATAGAAATTTGCCATTTCTTGCAAGAAAATGGTGTCAAGAAGGACTATAAATTTTAATTAAATCGTTGTATTCTAAATCGGTAATATCTCTTCTTTTATACTGTTTAAGAATATCGTTGTTATTACCGCTCACACGGTACATTACTGTTTCAAAAATCGCCACCGTGGCATCTTCTTCCATACTTGATGTACTTCTGCCCTCGTAATCGTGATTAAAACTTGTTTCGTGTATATAATCATAATATATCCGCAAAAATACTTTTTTATAGTCAATATCTTCTCTGTACTCTTCTAAATCTTTCAACCCGAAGATTTCAAATACATCAAAAAATTGTTTAATTACCTTATCGTATATTTCGTTTGCTTTTGTCCGTTCAATCGCATTTATCAAAGCATTGTAAAAATCTCTATTTTCCATATTCCGTTCCTTTCGGCACTTTTCTACCATTATACTACAAAGCACACCAAAATTCAATTACCAACCCAAAACACTTAAAATAGTCCCACTTTTTTTCATTTTTGCTCGGTGTCTTTCATATTTAAGGTATCAAATTGAAAGGAGTGGTAACTTGAAAAAGGTTATGCAGAAAATGTATGTATCGCCCGAAACAAAGGCAAAAATTGAAAAGGTGGCAGAACAGGAAAAGGTTTCTCAATCAAAAGTCCTGCGACATTGGGTAGAAGAGTATTTAGACATTTTGGTGTTTCCCGAAGATGTTAAAAGGAGTGGCGACAATGGGTAAATTGACCGATTTTGTTATGGCACAAAAGGTACGGGAATTGAGTGGCGAAGAACGAATAAAAATTATTCGGCAGGAAAATCAGCGAAAAATGGAAGAGGTCCGAGAACGATTAAGACAAAAGGAACAAGAGCAGGAGTGGGCGAAAAACATTCAAGAAGTTTTTGCCGAACCCCCCGAAGAAAAACCAACGGGAACGGTAACTTGCTTTTTATCTGCGGATATTCTCAACGATTAAAATTTTATGTGGCACATCTTAAATGTAGCACGGAATCCGGTTATAAACCCCGTGATACATTTTAACTGTTGCATTTGATTTTTTGCTCGTTTCGGGGGTATTGACTTGTTCTTAAAATGGGTGCTATACTCTTAATGCACTCAATGATAAACAACCAACAACACAACAAAAGAGATACACAAACCCAAAGAAAAAAGGGTAAGTGTATCTCTTTTTTCTTTTGGAAAAACAAAAAAGTTATGCAGAAAAACTTTTTTATAGTCCCATTCTTACATACTGAAATTAAATCTTATAGAAAGGAGTAGAATATGCAGTTTAGGTATTTAGGTAAAAAAACACTTTTGAAGATTTTACAAGACAAATCTTTCAACCCCTTTACCACTTTTGAAAGTGTCATTTACACCCGTGAAGAACATTTTAATGTTCGTAAAACGGAAACGATTGTTTACATAGACGGTGATACCCATTACCGAGTAAGGTATGAATACTCAAAGGACACTCAAAAATCAACACTCTATTATGAAGAAATCAAACAATTAACCCCAAACAATTTTAAGATACAACAAAAAATAATAATATATGAAAGTGAGAAAAATTAAAATGAAAAAGTTTGAAGTAAATTACGATTATAGCAAAAATAAAAGTATCGCAATAGATACGGCACACGATATAGTTGATTATCTCAACAATGGCGAATATGACAATTTAGATACGGCAATATCGGACGAATTAGATAGAATACTTATTTACTATGATGACCAATGGGAATTGATAAAAACTTATCTACTCCCACGAGATGCTAACTATGACAAGGCATTAGAAATGTTTATTGAAGAATTGTATAGCATTATCAAGGAAGAAGAAATTGAAGAAGAAAAAGAAGAACAAGGGGAAGAAAGATAATATGAGTATAGAAAAAGAAAATAAAAATATTAACATTATCAAAGAACCATTCTATAAAAAAATAGAATTAGACGAAAACTCATACCTATTGTTTGTGGTAGGAACTATTGAATTTTCAATTTTTATAAATATAAACGATAAATTTAGATATGAACTCCGTGGCAAATCTTTAAAAATTTATAATTACAAACCGACTATTGAAAATACCACGAGTAGATATTACTTAGCAACAGAAAATCATATTTTAGGTATTGACAGAAATATTTATGATACAATCAAAAAATTTCTTTTTCAAAACAATCTTAAATATACAACAGAGTGGGATATAATATATGAAGAATATGTATGGAAAATCAAAGAAGAAACAGAAAAGGAAGACCAATAAAAAACGGTCTTCCTTTTTTGTCTTGCTCTTCAAATGCTTTATTCCGTTCCCCCCTAATTCCCCCCTAACCCACGATAATCGGTCGTCAACGAACGACATTAGCAATTTTTCGCTAAAAATTAAAGTCGTCGCAAACCCTTATAAATAAAGGGTTTTAGGGGTGTTATAAAAGGGTGTTGAAAAAGCACCTTTTTTATGAAAAAGACTCTGACTCTGTTTGTTGGGGTTCGAATCCCTATTCCCCAGCCAAAAAACGATAGCACACCACTCGGTGTGCTATCGTTTTTTTGTGGGGAATTGATTAGGGTTTGAACAATTTTTGCTGCAAAGCAAAAATGTTCGGCGACGCAGCATCAAAACCGCGATAGGTTTTGATGACTGCCAAAGTCTCGAGTAAGGCAAACTATTTTGGGCACCGCTCGGAGCGGTCAAAATTGTGCCGACGCAGAGTATCCCATCAAAACTATCCTTAACCGAAAATACAACCAGGATAACTAAACCACCCATCAGGGTGATTTTTTGTTTTGGCTGGGGAATTGGTTAGGGTTTGAACAATTTTTGCTGCAAAGCAAAAATGTTCGGCGACGTAGGTTCCATCATACAAGAAGAAGGTATGAGTTTTATCTCATACCTTCTTCTGTTTTATTTACTCGCCCTATTATAAAGACATGTCATATCGGCAATTTTTTTGGCTAATTCCGGAGTTAATTCGTCCTTGCCCATCCGCCACTGCCAGTTTCCCTCTGGGTTGCCCGGAGTGTTTATTCGGGCAGAGTTATCCAGTTCAAGATAATCCTGCATTTGCGTTACGAAAAGTCGCGCAACGCTACTCATACCGCCTCGCAAAATACCCCAAATATACCCTTCTTTTTCGTTGAGTCCTAAATACTCAACCGCTTTTCTAAGGTCATCCTGATTAATTTTTTCAAGCCAACCCTTTAATGTATCGTTATCGTGCGTACCTGCATAGCACACACAGTTATCGGTATATGCGTGGGGCAAATAGTTGCTTGAATCTCTTGAATCAAATGCAAATTCCAGCACCTTCATACCGGGGAAGCCGGAATCCTTTAACAGCTGTATCACCTCGGGCGATGGATAGCCGAGATCCTCGGCGATAAAACGTATATGCGGGAAGCGTTCTTTAAGCACCCCGATAAGCGACATACCCGGTCCCTTTTTCCAATGACCGTTTATAGCATTTTTATCGCCGTATGGTACTGCCCAAAAGCTTTCTAAGCCGCGGAAGTGGTCGATGCGGATGACATCGTATATCTTGGAGGCACCACCAATACGGCGCACCCACCAGCCATAACCATCCTCTTTCATTTTATCGTAGTTATAAAGCGGATTACCCCAAAGCTGTCCTTCGGCTGTGAAATAGTCGGGCGGTACACCTGCAACCTCACTCGGAAAGCCCTTTTCATCAAGCATAAACTCCTCGGGAGATGCCCAAACATCAACCGAATCGAGCGCTACATATATCGGAATATCTCCTATTATTCCAATTCCTTTATTGTGGGCATACTCACGAAGCTCCTTCCACTGACTAAAGAAAAGGTACTGAATATATGTAAATAGCTTTATATCATCTGTTAACTTTTCACGGTATTTTTTTAACGCCTCGGGCTTTCTAAGGCGGGCCGCATCATCGGGCCAATGGGTCCATGGGCGCATATCAAAATGGCGTTTAAGCGCCATATATAGCGTATAATCGGGCAACCAATCGGAATTATCGGCTTCGAATTCTTCAATTTTTTCCTTATCTCTATCAAACCCACGGTCCATTGCTTTTTTAAGCAGCACAAAACGGTTTTGATAAAGCGCGCCGTAATCTACACGCTCGGAATTATCGCCCCAGTACATTTGCTCTATTTCATCGGCAGTCAGTAGCCCATCGGCCTTTAAAATGTCCAAATCAATAAGATACGGGTTGCCTGCATAGGTGGATAAGCTTTGATACGGAGAATCGCCATAGCTTGTAGGTCCAACGGGCAAAATTTGCCACCACGTCTGCTTTGCATCCGCTAAAAAATCCACAAATTCGTAAGCCGACTTTCCCAAAGTGCCAATACCGTAAGGCGAAGGCAAAGAAAACAAAGGCATTAAAATGCCGCTGCTGCGTTCAATATAATTATCCTTTGACTGCACCTGCCGCTACCCCCTTGATGATATGCTTTTGACAAGCAAGATAGAATATAATTACGGGTATAATACTGAGTAATATTAATGCCATAGTGGCGCCTAAATCTACTGTACCATAGCTTCCCTTTAAGTACTGTATATGTATCGGTATTGTGCGGTATTTATTTATATCCAATACAAGTACGGGCAGGAGATAATCGTTCCATACCCACATAATCTCCAAAATACCTACCGAGATCATTGTGGGATAAAGCATAGGCATAACAACTGAAAAATATGTGCGAACAGGACCGCAACCGTCAATGGCTGCTGCCTCTTCTATTTCGAGCGGTATAGATTTTACGAAGCCCGTAAACATAAATATTGCAAGGCCCGCACCGAAGCCCAAGTATACTATCGGTATAGTCCACGGCGAGTTAAGCCCCAGTCTGTCCGCTGTTTTTGAAAGCGGAAACATAACCATTTGGAAAGGAACCACCATTGAAAATACACACAAATAGTAAACAGTTTTGCATATTCCCGAATCACGGCGGGCGATATACCACGCCGCCATTGATGTAAACAAAAGTATAAGCGCTGTTGATAGTATAGTTATGATTATACTATATAACACGCTGTTTGCAAAGGGGTAATTTCCAAAGGTCATTCCCTTTATAAAGTTTGCAAAGCCCGCAAAACTCTCGGCGTTTGGAAAATCAAAGGTATTTGTCTTAACAAATGTATTTAACTTAAATGAGTTTAGTACAACTGCCAAAACAGGCATAATATAAACAATGCTGATTGCCGAGAAAAGCACGGTAAGGGCATTTTTGCCTGCGTTTTTTCCTAAAAGTTTATTCATCCTCATTGCTGTACCTCCCTCTTGCGAGTTATGGCAAGCTGCATAAGGCCGAGGCCCGCAACCAAGATAAAGAATATAACCGCCTTTGCTTGAGCCACACCTTGAGACCCTGCGCTTTGGCCATAGAACGTGCTATATATATTAAGTGCCAGCATTTCGGTTGTTTTTATAACCGTGCCACCCTCTTGTATGATATAGGGCTGACCGGCAGTTAACGCTAAGTTTTGGTCAAACAACTTAAAGCCGTTGGTTAGTGATAAGAAGGTACAAATCGTGATGGACGGCATAACGTTGGGTATTATAACGCGGAAAAGCGTTTGACCCTGATTTGCGCCGTCAATTCTTGCGGCCTCAAGCATATCCTCGGATACCGCCTGCAGCCCCGCTATATAGATTATCATCATATATCCTATTTGTTGCCAACACAGTAGTATTATAAGACCCCAGAAGCCCCATTTTGACTCAAGCAAAATTGAAGTATCAAACTGAGATAAAATGCCGTCAAAAATCATTGACCATATATATCCGAGAACAATGCCGCCTATAAGGTTCGGCATAAAGAACACTGTACGGAAAATGTTTGAGCCCTTGATACCTTGTGTTAATGCGTAAGCAACGGCAAATGCCAATATGTTTATAAGCACCAAGCTTACAATGGCAAATAGCGCCGTATACCAAAAAGAATGAAGAAAGCTTTCATCCTTAAACACTTCAAGGTAATTTTCAAATCCCACAAACTCTGTGTCGGAAATCAATCTAAATTTACAAAAAGAAAGATAAATGCCCTGCATAAACGGCCACACAAAGCCAATTACAAAGGCAATCAAAACAGGTCCTAAAAAGAACCAGCCCCACTTGGCTAACGGCCCGCGCAGTGTGCTGCCGCTGCCCAGTTTTTTGCTCTTCTTCAAAATTTCATCCCCTTTGCCTTAAAAATAAAAACGGGGTGGGCGAATCATAATCGCCCGCCCCGCCTATAATTTGATAAATAATTTTTAGATAAAATTATTTATTAGCAGCCTTGTACTGAACAGCCCAACCGTCAACAAATGCGGTTTTAACTTTTGCCCAGTTAGCATCACTCTGATCTGCATTGTAAGCATTAAGAGCAGAAACCAATGCCTTACGATACTCATCAACGTTCGGCTGATAGTTGGTAGCCCAATCCATTACATAGCAACCATTTTCCGCATACTTGTTAGCAGCAGCAAGGAAGCCGTTTGTAGATTCAGCAGCGTTCTTATAAGGCATAACGCCGAAGGTGTCAACTAATTTGCGTGAAGCTTCAGGATCGGTTACGCACCATACCATAAAGTCCATCGTTGCCTTCTGGTCAGCTTTAGAAGCCTTAGAGTTGATAGCCCAGCAGTTTTCTGTACCGCAGTTAAGACCGGCTTTTTCTTCGCCTTCAACACCACAGTAGTAAGGAATCATTGTAGCGTTCGGAACGCTCTCGGCAACTGCTGAATATTCCCAAGAACCATTTACATAGAAAGCAGCTTTACCTGTTTTGAACTCGTTCTGAGCATCATGACCGCCTGTTGCGAGTGTGTTGGGAGCAACTGTGCTGTTGTTAATGCAAAGGTCATAAAGGTTTTTGAAGTTAGCCATGTATGTACCCTTGATGCTTTCGGGGCATTCTTTCCAGCCGCCTGCATCTTTGGATTCATAGTAGTATTCAAGGTTAGCCATGTGGCCTGTGAAACGCCAAGAAGAAGAATCATCCATATCAGAAGCACTGAATGCATCGAAACCGAGTTCTTTTGCACGTGCGTGGATGCTCTCGGCAACCTTCTTTAAGCCTTCAAAGTTTTTGAGGTCTTCCATTTTAAAGCCGGCTTTTTCGATAAGGGTGGGATTTACGATGATACCGTAACACTCATAGCAATAACCGATGGAAACGAGATTTCCGTCTTCATCATAGAGATTGTATGCATCTGTGTTAAGTTCTTTTGCAATTGCAGTGTCTTTAAGATTGAGTGCATATTTTTTCCAATCTTTTACTGCATTCTGGTTACCGATAACGAACAAGGTCGGAGCTTCCGTTTTGTCCATTTCAGCAAGCAATGTTTGGTTGTATGTACCTGAAGCGGCTGTAACAACCTTTACGTCAACGCCGGTTTCTTCTTTGTACATCTTTGCGATTTCTTGAAGAACCTCGTCAGATTCGGGTTTGAAGTTTAACCAGTAAACCGAACCCTTTTCGGCACCGCCACAACCGGCAAATAAGCCAACGCAGAGTACCAACGCTAAAATAAGGGAAAGTGCTCTTTTCATGATTTTGTCCTCCTTTAAATCTCGCACTCCTGTGCGATTGTTTAATAAATTATATTTCCACGCCTTTAGGCGTAAAAATCAAATTTTGGGTGGCGCCACCGTTTCGCCCTCGCGAAGCTCGGTTTTAAGCCGCAGCTGGCAATTCTTTTTGCCCTTTATAACATCAACTAAAATGCGTACCGCTTCATACCCCATCGGTTTTCGCGGTTGTTTGAGTGTGGTGAGCGCAGGTATCGTATATTTAGATACCTCAATGCCATCAATCGCTATTACCGAGCAATCTTCCGGCACCTTAACGCCTGCGCCATGCAGTGCTTTTATTGCGGCTATGCCCATTGAATCGGAAACTGTGAAAAGTGCAGTAAAATCTTTTCTTCTTGCAAGCAAACGCTCGGCCGCATTGTATGCTTTTTTCATACTATAGCCACGGGTTTGCTCAACCAAAGCTTTATCAAACTCAATGCCCGCATCACGAAGTGCTGCGCAATAGCCTTTGTATCTAAGCTCACTTATCGAGCGGTCATCCGTAGCATCAAGCAATACGGCAATTTTTTTGTGGCCTTTTTCTATTAAAAGCTTAACTGCCTTGTAGGCCTCGGCATAGTCATCAATAAAAACCGAAGAATATGCCTTTTTATCAAGACTACCAAAGCTGTTTGTATATGTACAGCAAACAAACGGCACCTCAACTGTTGCTATTTGCTCGGCTGTATAATCAAACCTTCCGCCAAGTAGTATCAAGCCGCAAAGCCGTTTTGAACGAACAAGCCCTGCGCCTGCGGCAAGCTCATCATCCTCGGTGCCTATTTGGTGGATTACCATTGTGTAGCCCGCGTTTCGTATCGCTTCTTCTATAGAACGCAACACCGATGTTAAAAACGGGTTTTCAACACCTCGCACTACAACCCCTATCGCATCAGACTGGGTCTTTACCAAATCTCTTGCGCTGCTGTTTGGAACGTAGTGCAGCTCCTGTATTGCTCTTAAAACCTTTGCACGTACCTCTTCGCGTACATCAGGATGATTATTTAGCACACGTGAAATTGTGCTTATTGAAACGCCGCTATATTCGGCAACATCTTTTATGGTCATTTTTGGGTCCTTTTCTTAACTGAAACAAAGCAAAAACTATCGCGATTTTTAAAAACTGAAAACGTTTTCAGTTTTCTACAAAACTATTAAACCATATTTTTGGCAAAATGTCAATGGGTTTTGATGTTTTTGGCAAAATTTATATAAATATTTTACAACTTATATGCAAATTACACAAATAACGCTTGTTTAATCCGTGCGTTTTTTTATCTACAATAAATATATGTATCGCCTTTTTCGGTTATTATTATTTGATTCAAAACTTTTTAAGCTTTCATAATCTACATTGACTTTTTTGTATACAAGTGCTACTATAAATTCAGTTAGACATAACACCCTTAAAATTAGGTGTTACATACTCAATATCGCCTTTATGGAAACGCCAATTATTATCAAAACAAATTTTTTCACGCATAGCAAACACCTCTGCTACCTATATTTGCTTTCGTTTTATCATTCATATAAAACAAAAGCAATTATTTTATACAATATTTTTAAGAAATATAGATTTTTAGATAATTAAATGCTATAATAATGAAAGATTTTTTTAATTTCCCATTTTGGATGGAGTGAACTCATTGTACAAGATAGTTAAAAAACAAGTTTTAAACCCCACAGTTACACTGATGGAAATTGAAGCGCCCACAGTTGCGCGTAAGGCGGAACCGGGGCAGTTTATAATTTTGCGCGTGGACGAAAACGGTGAGCGTATTCCCTTAACGATTGCCGATTTTAACAGAAAAACAGGTACAGTTACTATAATTTTCCAGATTGTAGGCGCTACAACCGAAAAGTTAAATCACAAGCAAGAAAATGAATACATAACCGATTTTGTTGGTCCCTTAGGCAAAGCAACCCATACGGATGGGCTCAAAAAAGTAGCCGTTGTGGGTGGCGGTGTAGGATGCGCTATCGCCTACCCCATCGCTAAAAAACTGTTTGAGAACGGATGCGAAGTAACCGCTATCACTGGCTTTAGAAATAAAGATTTGGTTATTCTGGAAGAAGAATTCAAAAATGTGAGTAACGCCTTCTACCTTATGACTGATGACGGAAGTAAGGGTGAAAAAGGTCTTGTTACAAACGCACTTAAAAAATTAATCGATAACGGCGAGAAGTTTGATGAAGTTATAACCATCGGTCCGCTTATTATGATGAAATTTGTGTGCGCACTTACCAAAGAATACAGCATAAAAACTGTTGCCAGTATGAATCCGATTATGGTTGACGGTACGGGTATGTGCGGCGGTTGTCGACTCACTGTTGGTGGTAAAACTGTGTTTGCTTGTGTTGACGGTCCCGAATTTGATGGGCACGAAATAGATTTTGACGAAGCGATTAAGCGTTCAAGCACCTATTCGAGTTTTGAGCGTCAAAGACACGCCGACACCTGTAATTTATTCAAGGGGGTAAAATAGATGGCTAATATGAGTATGAAGAAAAACGAAATGCCAACTCTCGAGCCCCAATACCGAGCCACCGTTTTTGAGGAAGTTGCACTCGGTTACACACGTGACCAAGCAATTGATGAAGCAAAGCGTTGCCTTAACTGTAAAAATAAACCCTGTGTTTCGGGTTGCCCTGTTGAAATTGATATACCCGCATTTATCGAAAAGGTTGCAGCAGGCGAATTTGAAGAAGCATATAAAATTATCGCCGTATCTTCCGCCCTTCCCGCTGTTTGCGGCAGGGTTTGTCCGCAGGAGACACAGTGTGAGCAAAAGTGTGTGCGAGGATTAAAAGGTGAGCCGGTTGCTATAGGTAGATTAGAGCGTTTTGTTGCCGACTACCACAACACAAAAACTAATATGGATATTTTGCGCCCCGCGGCGCTTCCCCACAAAATAGCCGTTATCGGCTCAGGTCCCTCAGGGCTTACGTGTGCGGGTGAACTTGCGAAAATGGGATATCAGGTAACAGTTTTTGAGGCGCTTCATATCGCAGGCGGTGTGCTGGTATACGGTATACCCGAATTCCGTTTGCCGAAATCTATAGTAACAAAAGAAATTGAAGGTCTTAAAAAATTAGGCGTTAAAATTGAAACGAACACCGTTATCGGCAAAACCTTTTCTGTTGATGAATTAATGGGTGAATTTGGTTTTGATGCTGTATTTATCGGTTCGGGTGCAGGACTGCCTAAATTTATGAATATTCCGGGTGAAAATTTAAAAGGTGTATACAGCGCCAACGAATTTTTAACCCGAATTAATCTTATGAAAGCATATATGGAGAATAGCGATACCCCAGTACAGAAAGCCAAAACTGTTGCAGTTGTGGGTGGCGGCAACGTCGCTATGGATGCGGCACGTTGCGCTAAACGCCTTGGGGCTGACGTTTATATAATCTACCGTCGCGGTATGGAGGAACTGCCCGCCAGAGCAGAAGAGATTGAACACGCGCAAGAAGAAGGCATTATCTTTAAAACACTTACCAACCCCGTTGAAATTTTAGGAGGCGAGGATGGTTTTGTGGAAAAAATTCGATGCGTGGAAATGACCTTAGGTGAGCCCGATGCTTCGGGTAGGCGCCGCCCTATAGTTAAAGACGGCAGCGAATTTGAAATAGATGTTGATTGTGTACTTATGGCTCTTGGGACCTCACCCAACCCACTTATTAAATCTACTACCGTTGGGCTCGAAACTGAAAAATGGGGCGGAATTATTGCCGACCAAAACGGTCGAACCTCCAAAAAAGGTGTGTTTGCGGGTGGTGATGCCGTAACGGGCGCCGCCACCGTAATTCTCGCAATGGGTGCGGGAAAACGCGCCGCGAGGGCAATAGATGACTATATTAAAAACGAGAAATCTTGACTGAAAAATAAAATTATTATATAATAATTATGTAAAAAATCAAATGAGGTGTTTTTATGAGTTTTGTATCTGATAAAATAAGCGAAATCGGTGTAGTGCCGGTAATTAAACTTAACAATCCCGAGCGCGATGCTCTCCCGCTTGCAAAAGCATTAGTTGACGGCGGTATGCCCGTAGCCGAGGTTACCTTCCGCGCAGCAGGTGCGGCAAAAGCCATCAAGTTAATGGCGGATGCCTATCCCGATATGTTAGTTGGAGCCGGTACTGTAATGACCGAGACCCAAATCGACGAAGCCATTGCGGCAGGGGCTAAATTTATAGTAACCCCAGGACTTGATGCTGATTTGGTTAAATACGCGCAGAATAAAGGAATTGATATTTTCCCAGGTTGCACAACACCTACCGATTACCATACTGCCTTTAGACTCGGGCTTAAAGTGTTAAAGTTCTTCCCTGCTGAGCAGTCGGGCGGTCTTGCAAAAATTAAAGCTATGTCAGCACCCTTCCCGATGTTTAAAGTAATGCCTACTGGCGGTATTTCACTTAAAAATCTTGCCGACTATATCTCCTGCCCCACGATTTGCGCTTGCGGTGGCTCGTATATGGTAACTGCCGATTTAATTGATAACGGCAAATGGGACGAAATTACTGAACTTTGTAAACAGTCTATCCAAATCGTTAAAGCTAATCGTAAATAAAAAATTATTATAAGACAGGACGGATGCAAAAGCATCCGTCCTGTCTTTTTTATTTCCTGTATATTATGTCGGGACGATGTAGGCATCGTCCCCTACACATTGTAATTTATTTGTTACGTACCGTAGGGTCGGATGCCCGCATCCGACCGTTTCTTTTTGCAATTTATAACGGTACGACACATAGGTCGTAACCTACGGTTTTTATTATTTTATAATCGATTCGCCTGACATTTCATCGGGTTGTGGAAGCCCTAACAACTTAATAATCGTTGGAGAAATATCGCAAAGCTTACCGCCTTCGCGCAAAGCACAATCTTTACCGATAACCGCAAAAGGTACGGGGTTGGTTGTGTGCGCCGTAAAGGGCGAGCCATCGGTATCGAGCATACGGTCAGCATTGCCGTGGTCGGCAGTGAGGAGCATTACGCCACCCATTTTAAGAGTGGAATTCTTTACTCTGCCTACACACGTATCGACTGTTTCAACCGCTTTTACTGCCGCCTCAAACACACCTGTATGTCCTACCATATCGCAGTTAGCAAAATTAAGAATTATAACGTCATACTTGCCGCTCTCAATCGCCTCACATACCTTATCACAAACAGGCACCGCGCTCATTTCGGGCTGTAAATCGTAGGTTGCAACCTTGGGGGAGGCAACAAGTGTACGGTCTTCACCCTCAAACTCAACTTCTCTGCCACCGTTAAAGAAGAAGGTTACATGAGCATACTTTTCGGTTTCAGCAATGCGAAGCTGTGTCATATTATTTTTGGCTAAATACTCGCCCAAAGTGTTTTCAAGTGTCTGCGGACGGAAAGCAACATCCACATTAGGCATAGATGCATCGTACTGCGTCATACAAACATAATGTACCTTTTGTCTGCCGCCACGCCTTTCAAAGCCCGTAAAATCATCATCCACAAAGGTACGGGTAATTTCTCTTGCTCTATCGGGGCGGAAGTTAAAGAATATAACGCTATCGCCCGATTTAATACGTTCAGTACCTTCAACAACTGTCGGTAAAACGAACTCATCGGTAATGTTTTTTCCGTCTTCATCTATTTGCTCATACGAAGCGCGAACTGCAGCTGCGGCATCTGTTGTTTCCACACCTTCACCATACACAAGCGCATCATACGCTTTGCTCACGCGCTCCCAACGGTTATCGCGGTCCATACCATAGAAACGGCCGAGCACTGTTGCGATTTTACCAACACCGAGTTGTGCTAATTTTTTATTGGTTTCATCAATAAAATCTGCGGCAGATGTGGGCGGTACGTCACGTCCGTCTAATAATGCGTGGATATATACTCGTTCAAGACCGTTTTTCTTTGCAAGTTCTATGAGTGCAAACATATGCTCAATATGGCTATGCACACCACCGTCGGATAAAAGTCCCATAAGGTGCAAAGCGCTATTATTCTTTTTGCAATTTTCAATAGCGCCAAGCAGCGCTTTGTTTTCGAAAAAGTCACCGTCTTTTATAGATTTGGTAATGCGGGTGAGTTCTTGATATACTACACGACCCGCACCTATATTGGTGTGACCTACTTCACTGTTACCCATCTGTCCGTCGGGCAGACCTACGTCCATACCAGATGCACCGATTTTGGTTGTAGGGCAATTTTTAAAAATATCATCAAGAACGGGGGTGTTAGCGGAATATACCGCATTGCCCGAAGTTTCATCATTGAAACCAAAGCCGTCCATTATAGTTAAAACAATTGGTTTTTTCATTTTTTCCACCTTATTTCGATGCTGCTTTTACAATGATTGAAAAGTCTTCGGCTTTGAGCGATGCGCCGCCTATAAGGCCACCGTCAACGTTCACCTTGCTAACTAATTCATCAGCATTTTTTGCGTTCATAGAGCCGCCGTACTGAATTGTAACGGTCTCGGCGACTTCCTTGCCGTAAGCTTCAGCAATAGCCGCACGTACGTATCCGTTGCCTTCGTCTGCCTGTTCAGCGGTTGCGGTAACGCCTGTGCCGATAGCCCAAACCGGCTCGTAAGCAATAATAATGTTTTTAAGTTGTTCTTTTGTTATATTGGTAAGCGCCATTTTGGTTTGGAATTTAAGGAGAGTTTCGGTGTAACCGAGTTCCCTCTGCTCCAAGGTTTCGCCTACACAAACAATAGCGGTAAGCCCTGCATTAACTGCGGCTAATGTGCGAAGGTTGACGGTCTGGTCGGTTTCCCCAAAATATTGTCTGCGTTCACTATGGCCTATTACAACGTACTGGACACCAGATGCTACAAGCATTTCAGCGGAAATTTCGCCCGTGTATGCGCCCGACGGCTTAAAGTGTACGTTTTCTGCGCCGATTTTAATGTTAGAATCCTTTGCGGCTTCAACTGCGGCGGCAATATCAATAAAGGGTACGCAAAGTACAACATCACAGTCCGCGTCTTTTACTAACGGTTTCATTTCATTTATGAGTGCTGTTGTCTCATCAGGAGTGTTATTCATTTTCCAGTTACCCGCGATAACCGCTTTTCTTGTTTGTTTATTCATTTTTATTTCTCCTTAAAATCGGCACGGCGTTTTTGCCGTGCCGCTTATAATTTTATTGTTTTTCGCCGAGTGCCGCAATGCCGGGTAATACCTTACCTTCAAGGAATTCAAGTGAAGCACCGCCGCCGGTAGAAATATGAGTCATCTTATCGGCATAGCCGAGTTTTTGTACAGCCGCGGCTGAGTCGCCACCACCGATGATAGAAATAGCGCCCGATTCAGCAACAGCTTTTGCAACCGACTCTGTACCTGATGCAAAGTTTTTCCACTCAGATACACCCATCGGTCCGTTCCAGATAACCGTACCTGCGCCCTTTATCGCATCGGCGAAAAGTTTTTCGGTGTTGGGACCAATATCAAGTCCCATCCAACCTTCAGGTATATTATCCGAATCAACCATTTTGGTTTCGGTGTCTTCAGCGTACTCGCGACCGAGTCTATTATCAATAGGAAGAAGAAGCTTTACGCCTTTTTCGGCAGCTTTTTCAATAAGAGCAAGTGCTAAATCAAGCTTATCCTCTTCGCAAAGAGAAGCACCTGTTGTATAACCTTGTGCGCGGAAGAAGGTATAAGCCATACCGCCGCCGATAATAAGTGTGTCAACCTTTTCGATAAGGTTTTCGATAACGCCGATTTTATCACTAACCTTAGCGCCGCCGAGTATTGCAACGAAGGGGCGGGCAGGGTCAGCCAACGCTTTACCCATAATGCCGATTTCCTTTTGGATGAGATATCCGCAAACGGCGGGTAAATAATCAGCAACACCTGTGGTGGAAGCGTGGGCGCGGTGCGCGGTACCGAAAGCATCGTTTACAAAAATTTCAGCCATTGATGCGAGTTCCTTTGCAAACTCAGGGTCATTTTTGGTTTCTCTTGCATCAAAACGAACGTTTTCAATAAGCACGGCTTCCCCGTCGCCCAGTGCTGCGGCTTTCGCCTTAGCATCTGCGCCGATAATATCGGTTGCAAAGGTAACCTTATTGCCGAGCAATTCATTTAAACGCTCAGCAACTGGTTTTAGTGTGAATTTCTGAGCATCTTCTTCGGCAGCTTTTTTAAGATATTTTTCCGTAGCCGCCGCTCTGTCTGCTTCGGGCAATGCTTCTACTGCTTTTTTCTCTTTTTTAGAAAGACCGAATCCTTCGGTAAAAATGCTATGGGGTTTGCCCATATGTGAGCAAAGGATTACCTTAGCTCCGTTATCGAGTAAATACTTAATTGTGGGTAATGCGCCGATAATTCTCTTATCATCAGCAATTTTACCATCCTTCATAGGTACGTTGAAATCACAGCGAACAAGTACTTTTTTACCGGCAACCGCTATATCTTCAACCGTCATTTTATTAAGTGCGTTCATTAAAATCTTCCTTCCGTTAAATTGTTAAAATATATACAATAGTATTCTACCACATTTTTGCAATTTTTCAACAATTTTATTTATATTTATATACTTATTTATTATATACGTGGATTTACCACTTATAATTGTGCAACTGTCCAAAATTTTGAAGACAGGGATAATCCCACTGCCGCAAAACTTCATATACGCCGATAGCTACCGAGTTTGAAAGGTTTAAACTTCTGGCATCCGAAATCATTGGTATTCTCACACACCTATCGCGGTTTTTGAGCAACAATTCTTCGGGCAACCCCTTCGTTTCTTTTCCAAAAAACAGATAGCAATTATCAGGATAGGAAATGTCCGAGTGATTATTTAGCGCCTTGGTTGTAAAATAGAAAAATTCACCCTGATTTTTAGTGAAAAAATCATCTAAATTATCGTAATATGTAATATCAAGATACTGCCAGTAATCAAGTCCCGCCCTTTTTAGTTTCTTATCATCAATTTTGAAGCCCATAGGCCCCACAAGATGCAGCCGCGCTCCCGTTGCCGCACAGGTACGCGCAACGTTACCTGTATTTTGTGGAATTTCGGGCTCAACCATAACTATATTTATTGTTGCCATTTTTTACACTTCCTTTAAAAGTAATTATACCTTTTTGAAAATATGCTTGTCAAGTATGGTGTTTTCTTGTATAATGATTTTGAGGTGTTAAGTATGAAACACAAACAAAATATACTAAAACTTGTAGAGAATTACCAGTACAAAAGCGCAATTTGTTACCCAAAAACAAAGGAAAGAATCTACTGTAATCTCCGAACAACCTATATTATCGGATTTATCTATCAAGCAATTTTCATGTTGCTTTTAACCTACGGGCAGATAGAAACACATTATTTAGACGGCGCAAATATGTTTACGGCATCGGTAATTTCTTTTATGTTCTTTATATCGGCATTTGTGCTTATGTTTTTTAAGTGGGACTGCATATCTTTGCCGCTTAACATATTGGGAACGGTGTTTTTATGGCCGATTATGAAAGAACTTTTATTTTCATCGGGTGTTTTCTTCATTAAAGGTACCTTCTATTTCAAACACTTAATTCCGCTTGTTTTAATTCTCGTTCCGTCAATCTGGATGTGCATTATCTCAACCCGTGAACGCTATTTAATACATCGTGATTATAAGGTGGTTATGGAAAAACTTTTTTCTAAGCATCGCACCCCCGAAATGACCGATGAAGAGTGGGAAGAATTTATAAACAATTATACAAATACCGAAATAAACGTAGAAAAAACAGTCAGATAAATTATAGTTTTTTATGCAAAAAAGAAAGAGAAGATTCATAAACGAATCTTCTCTTTTCTATTTTTATCCTTATTGACCTAAGCTGATAAAACTTGCTGTAAAGCAACGCGGATTACCCCATACCCTTACGGTATCGGTAACTATTTCTTCTTCTAATTCCAAAATTTTATCCAATTCGCCGTTCAAATATGCGGTTAGCTGTTGGCTTCTAAAATACGCCTGTTCACTTGCTGCGGCAAGTCTCAGCAGGGCGCTTTCAATACCAAACGGTTTTCTAACGCTCAGCCAATCCTTTTTAAATATTTCCTTGAATATATTGATATCACGAATAAACTCGGGAATTTTTTCTTCGGCAACAATGCGCAAATATTCTTTATCGCCGTTTTTATAGGCAGGACGGATTTTATTTATCATTTCAAATTTTATGCGGGAAAGCTTTGCAACATAGTAACACAGCTCATAATAATTGAAATTTCTGTCGCCCTTATCCATAAACTCTTTGGCCTTCTTCTCGGCGAAACACATATCTCCCCACACCTTGTTATACTGTTCTTCGTTATTGATAAAATCAATTTTACTGCCGTCAGGCGCAACGGCACCGTTAACAAAGTTATAGAAAATATCGCCAACCATATGCTTTTTCGGATATCTGTAGCCGTCGTGATAGTCGGAATACATTCTGCCTATATCCAATCTGTTTTGATACGGAATCTTAGTCAAAAACTCACTTGCCGCGAAAATATCTTCTTTAGTACAATCAAGTCCGCGATAGCAGTATTCAGAGAATATGGCGAAGGAACCTAATGAATACATAAAGTTAGTCTCACTTCCGCCGTCACCAAAAGTATATGCTGAGAAACGTTCTTCTCCGCATTCTACTGCCGCTTGGGAAAACGCCACCATTGCATTATATGAAAGCACGGTATCTTCGGTAAATCCTTCCCATGTCCATATACCGCCGCCCATTTCTAACTTTCTGCCGATTTTTTGATACTCTTTTATGAAATGTACATAATGCTCCTTGGTTTCGTGACCGTAATCCCAATAGAGAATTATTGCATCTTCGGGCAAACCTTGCGCATCTTCGGGTCCCAAAACAACGGTTCGGTCATAATGGTCGTGTCTTGGGCTTTTTAGACGTATCAGCATATCGCCGCTCATAATCGGTTCAAAATTATACTTTCTGCAGAGTTCAATAACCCGTGTTGCATGGCGTTTATACACCGTCATATCATCTTCGGGACCGTAAATAACGGCGTGTCTGCCCTGTCCCGTACCGCTTGCTTCATCGAGCATTATACTGAGTGTTTTTGAATTCGGGAAACACTCGCGCATAAGTGCAAATGCCTTCTCTATAAGCTCGTATGTTTTGGGCTCATCGACCAACAACATACGTGCATTGTTCATAATAGGTGCCGCTTCACGCCACTGGAGATATTGCTCCATGTGCGCCAAGGTCTGTACTCCGGGAATAACTTCAACACCCATACTCTCGCATATTCTATTAATTTCTTTGAGTTCTTCCTTTGAATATCTGCCGCGCATATAACCAAAACGGGGATAGCCCTCAAGTTCATAGGTATCTTCCATAAACAGTTCAAAATGTGTAAAACCTAGCGCCGCCGTTGCCGTAACCCATTTTTTAATTGCTTCAAGTGTAAATACACCGTTACGGGCTACGTCCAACTGACTGTTTAATACCTTAAATCTCGGCTTTTGGGTAATTTCAAACGCGCCGTTTTTATAGTTTTGCGCAAGTAGAAATACACCTCGCGCAAACTGCACCTTACTGCCGCATCCGATTACGGCATTTGTGCCATCAAAATTTACCTTTACCCCGTCAAATTCGGCTAATGTTATTTCACCCGAAAATGAAGACTCGACAAGTTTTAAAACTTCATCTTTTATGTACTGATACTCTTTTGTTAACATAAGCTTTCCCCTTTCGGTACAATCTACCTTTATTGTACTTTTTTGGGAGATAAAGTCAAGGTTTTTTGTGTAAAATTTTAATTTTTTAAAATACAAATGCCCGAACACAATGTTCGGGCATTTGTTAATCGAATAAATCCTTAATTTTATCGGCAAAAGAACGTTTTTTCTTATAATTTTTATCTTCTGTTAATTTGTCGAATTCTTTTAATTTTTCTTTTTGTTCACGGCTTAAATTTTTAGGTACTTCAACCGATATTTTTACATACTGGTCGCCGCGCCCAGAATAGCGCAAATTCTTGATGCCTTTACCCTTCAGTTTAAATTCATCGCCGTGCTGTGTACCTTCATGGATGGTAAATTTAACCTTGCCATCAAGCGTGGGTACGGTTATTTCATCACCTAATGCGGCTTGAATAAAGGTTATCGGTATTTCACAGAAAACATCATAGCCATCACGTTCAAAAATGGGGTGTGGTCGCACTGTTACGTTGATATGAAGGTCGCCATCGGGACCGCCGTTTACTCCCGCATCTCCGCCGCCACGGATATTTATAATCTGGTTATCATCAATACCCGCAGGTATCTCTATCTCGCGCTCGGTAGTACGCCTTACCCTACCTTTGCCGCCGCATCTACTGCAAGGAGTTTCGATGATTTTACCGGTTCCGCGGCACCTGTTACAAGGTTGTTGCATCTGCATAAAACCTTGCCTGAATACGACGTAACCACTACCTGAACAGTCGGGGCAGGTTTTAGGAGCAGTCCCCGACTTACATCCTGAACCCGAACACTCATCACAGTTTTCGACCTTTGCAACCTTGATTTTCTTTTTACAGCCCTTAGCCGCTTCTTCAAATGAAATAATGACGTGTGATTCGGTATCAGCACCGCGCCTTGGCGCATTAGGATTACGCCTTGAACCCCTACCGCCAAAACCGCCGCCAAACATTTCATTTATGATATCTTCAAAGCCACCGAATCCACCAAAACCTCCGCCGAAGTCCCCGTATCCGCCGCCACCGGCGCTGAAATTGGGGTCCACTCCTGCGTGACCGAATTGGTCGTAACGGGCGCGTTTTTCCTTATCGGATAAAACTTCATACGCTTCGTTTACTTCTTTGAATTTTTTCTCTGCCTCGGCATCTCCCGGATTTAAATCGGGGTGATACTTTTTTGCGGCTTTTCGATATGCTTTTTTAAGGTCATTTTCGTCGACCGATTTGTCGACTCCCAAGACCTCATAATAATCTCTTTTATCTGCCACAACTATTCTCCTTCATAGGATTTAGGGGTTAGGATTTAGGATTTAGAAGAGACGCTATTTAATTTGCTGATTAAAGCATTTAACATCTTGACAATTTCGGTTGTCAATGATAGCGCTTTTTTTATTTTTTCTTCGCTTAAATAACCAATTCTGGCACACAAAAGCAGTTGCGTTTCAACCTCTGCGTTTGAGCCACGGGCGATACACAAAAAGTTTATGTACTCTTTTGTGGTTTGGCGCATTTGTCCCTCCGCAATGTTCGACGGTATAGATACAGCCGCCCTTCGTAATTGTGATATTATACCAATACTTTCTGTTTTAGGGATAGATGCTGTTAATTTATAAATTTCTTCGGCTAAATCCATTGCCTTTTGCCATACCAATAATTCTTTATAATTAAAATTTGCCATTCTAATCCCCAAATCTAAATCCCGGTCTCTTAAATAGGGCGGTATTGCCGCCCTATTTATTATTATTTCTTGTCGTCTACGTCGGTAAAGTCGGCATCATATACATTGTCGCCTGCCGCTTCGTTTGCCGCATTAGCATCCGTAGCGCCTGCTGCCTGAGCCGCTTTATAAAGTTTTTCGCTTATAGCATAGATTTCTTTTTGGAGTTCTTCCTGACGTGCCTTAATCGCTTCTATATCTTCACCTTTTAATGCTTCTTTAAGAGCATCCTTAGCGGCTTCGATTTTTGCTTTTTCTTCTTCAGTTATCTTGTCGCCCATCTCGGTTAAGGTCTTTTCGGTCTGATAAATCATCTGGTCGGCGCCGTTGCGAATATCAATATCCTCGCGGCGTTTTTTATCTTCAGCCGCATACTGCTCGGCTTCTTTAACCGCCTTATCAATATCATCCTTGGACATATTGGTGGAAGCAGTAATCGTAATATCATTTTCCTTGCCTGTACCAAGGTCTTTAGCAGAAACGTGTACGATACCGTTAGCGTCAATATCAAAAGTAACTTCAATCTGGGGAATTCCGCGCGGAGCGGGTGCAATACCGTCAAGGTGGAATACGCCGAGAGTCTTATTATCCTTAGCAAATTCACGCTCACCCTGTAAAACGTGTACTTCAACCGATGTCTGACCGTCAGCCGCTGTTGAGAATATCTGGCTCTTTTTAGCGGGGATGGTGGTGTTGCGCTCGATAATCTTGGTGGAAACACCGCCCATTGTTTCAATACCGAGGGATAACGGTGTAACGTCGAGAAGCAAGAGTCCCTTAACGTCGCCGCCAAGCACTCCGCCCTGTAAAGCGGCGCCGAGTGCTACGCACTCATCGGGATTGATACCCTTAAACGGCTCTGCGCCCATAAATGCTTTAACCGCTTCCTGAACTGCAGGTATACGTGAAGAACCGCCTACCATAAGCACCTTGTTGATTTCGTTTTTGTTAAGTCCCGAATCGGACAATGCCTGACGAACGGGAGCCATTGTGGCTTCTACCAAATCGGCGGTGAGCTCGTTAAACTTTGCGCGAGAAAGTGTGGTTTCAAAATGTTTAGGACCTGTAGCATCGGCAGTGATAAATGGAAGATTAATGTCCGCCTGAGTCATACCCGACAAGTCGATTTTTGCTTTTTCAGACGCTTCTTTAACACGCTGCATAGCCATTTTATCTGCTGATAAATCTATGCCACTCTCTGCCTTAAACTGAGCAACAACCCAGTCCATAATGCGCTTATCGAAGTCGTCACCACCAAGACGGTTGTTACCGGCTGTTGCCAACACTTCCTGAACGCCGTCGCCCATTTCGATAATAGATACATCGAACGTACCGCCGCCTAAGTCATAAACCATAACCTTCTGGTCATTATCCTTATCAATACCGTAAGCTAAAGCTGCGGCTGTCGGCTCATTGATAATACGCTTTACCTCAAGTCCTGCAATTTTACCTGCATCCTTGGTTGCCTGACGCTGAGCATCGGTAAAGTAAGCGGGTACCGTAATTACAGCTTCTGAAACAGATGTGCCGAGATATGCTTCGGCATCGGCTTTAAGTTTTTGCAAAATAATTGCCGAAATCTCCTGCGGAGTATACTTTTTGTCATCGATAGCGACGGTATAGGAAGTACCCATTTCGCGCTTAATGGAACTTATAGTGCGGTCGGGGTTTGTAATTGCCTGACGCTTTGCGACCTGACCTACCATTCGTTCGCCTGTCTTTGAAAAAGCAACAACACTCGGTGTTGTTCTTGCACCCTCGGCGTTCGCGATAACTACCGCTTCGCCGCCTTCCATAACGGCAACGCAAGAGTTTGTTGTACCTAAGTCAATACCAATAATTTTTCCCATAATAAAAATCTCCTACTTATAAATTTATTTTTTATATATGTTAATTTGCCACTTTTACCATTGCAGGACGTATAACCGTTTCTCCGATTTTATAGCCCTGCTGTAAAACTTCAGCAATAACGTTTTCACCAAAATTTTCGTCTTCAATATGCATTACTGCATCGTGATAAGACGGATTAAATTCTTCACCTTGTTTTGCTAACGGTACGATACCGATAGCGTCACTAAGTGATAACAACTGCTTAACTATTAACTCGATTCCCTTAATATAATCGGGCGATGCCGTATCCATACCTGCCGCACGTTCAATATTATCAAGAACGGGCAATATTTTTTTGATTACGTCGGCTTTAGCATACTCGCCAACCGTTAATTTCTCGCGGTCGGTTCTCTTTTTATAGTTATCAAACTCCGCCGCAGTGCGAAGCAATAAATTATGCTCTTCTTCGAGTTTTAAGGTTAATTCTTTAATTTCTTCGTCCTTTTTATTCTTTCTCGGTTTTTTGGTTTCTTCTGCCACTTAAAATTCCCCCATATCTTTCATCGTTTCGTTTAGTGCCGAATCGACTCGTTTTGCAGTATACTCAATACTCGGAATTATCAGTTCATAAGACATCCGGGTCGGTCCTATAACACCGATACATCCCGTATTGTTTTGTCCACCCGAATATTTTGCAAAAACAATGCTTGACGGACCAAGCGCTTTGTACATGGTATCCTTACCGAAGACTACACCGAGCGGCGACACTTCGTTTGCAAAAAGTTGTTTTATCGTATCGTGACTTTGAAGCAACGTTATAATCTTATCTGCATCACTTTTAAGTCCACTCATCGAGAACAGATTCGCCTGTCCCGATAAAGTTACGTTTGTATTTATAATATCGGTTACCATATCAAATAGCGACGATAGAAGCGGCATCAGCGAAAACGCCTCCATACCTGCGGCAATATAAATATTTTGCTGTGCCGCCGGAGTTAGCTCTTCAATACTTTTTCTGATTATTTTATCCGCTACAATTTTATCGAATTTCGCTATAAGTTCTGCATCCAAGTCGCTTTGTGTATGCACAAGACGACTGCGTGAGCGTCCATCGGTTGTAATTAATATCATCATAGCAAGACGGCTGCCCATTTTTAAAAGTTCTACACGCTTTACCTTGGGACCGTATGAAGATATATTACCGATAATTGACGGTAAACCCGTAATATCGCTTAAAACCTTACCCGCGGTTTCGGTAATCTTTTCGGGGTCTCGGGACGCGCGGGATAACGCACTATCTATATACTGCTTATGCTCGGCATTTATCTCATCTCTATTCATAAGTGATTCAATATAAAGCCGATAAGCGAGTGCGGTTGGTATCCTACCCGCCGACGTATGCGGTTGCTCCAAAAAGCCCAGCTCACAAAGAGCGCTCATTTCATTTCTGAGCGTCGCGCTTGACGGCGCATTTTCAAGAATCTCGCAAAGCATTTTTGAACCGATTGGTTCACCCGATGCAATATGCAGCTTAACGATAGCAGATAAAATTGCCTTTTTTCTGCCGCTGAGTTCCAAAAAATCACCGCCTTTTTTAATTTTAGCACTCTACACCTTCGAGTGCTAACAATTCTTATTATATCCTTAATTTGACAAATGTCAATACCTTTTTGAAAATATTTTTTGACTTTAACTGACCTTTATTTTGCACCGTATTTATGACATAAATATGTACATATTAAAAATAAAAAGAAAATTTGGGTGATTTTATGAAGAAAGTTTTTATTATAGTATCTCTCTTGCTCGTTTTTATTATGTGCGTATCCCCTTTTGCATCGGGTTTTTCAAAATTTGGTTCAAGGGGAAATGAAGTTTCGGCAATTCAGGTTCGCCTATCCTCGCTTGGTTATTATAAAGGCAGTATTGACGGAATTTACGGTTCGGCAACCGAAGCGGCAGTTAAACAATTTCAATACGATAACGGACTCGTAGCAGACGGCATCGCGGGAGAAAAAACCCTTTCGGCGCTTGGCATTGAAAATTCTAACGGCGGTTATGCTAACAGCGAGTATCTTTTACTTGCTCGGCTGATTTCAGCTGAAGCGCGGGGAGAAAGTTATGAAGGACAGGTGGCTGTCGGTGCCGTCGTGCTAAACAGAGTCGAGCATCCATCCTTCCCTGATACCATTTCGGGCGTTATATATCAAAAGGGCGCTTTTTCTTGCCTTTATGACGGTCAATTCGATAAGCCCGTAAGTTCTTCGGCTTATTCTGCCGCACGTGATGCGCTGAACGGTATGGACCCAAGCGGAGGCGCGATATATTATTTCAATCCCGCCACTGCCACTAATAAATGGATATGGAGCCGACCTGCTATTACAACCATAGGCAATCATATATTTTGTGAATAAAAAGGTGCGTAATGATGCTTAACGGGGCAAGGAGTTTTTCTCCTTGCCCCGTTTGCTATGTTATTTGGTTTTTACATACTTATAAGTTGACCAACCTGAATAATAGGTTGTGCTGCCAACCTTCTTATAGGTTCTAACCCTTACATAATATGTCTTTTTAGCGCTCAAACTCTTCAAAGTATATTTTGTTGTTTTGTAACTTGAAATTGTCTTTGTTGTTGCTTTGCTGAATGTCTTTGAGGTCGAGTACTGAATTTGGTATCCGGTAACTTGTGTAGATTTCTTGGTGATGGCTACCGTAATACTCTTCTTACCGGCGGTAAGTTTAGATACCGTCGTTTTTGCGGGATTAATCTTAAAGGTCAAGGTCTTTGTACCGGTGTAGTTACCTTTACCTTTAATTGTAACCTTGTAAGTACCCACGTTCTTGCGACCACTGGCATACGTTACGGTGTAATGCGTGTTCTTAGTTAGTTTCGTGCCACTTGCGTTCTTCACTGTTACGGAAGGTGTTTTCACTTTGCCATCGTAGGTATAGGTTGTGGCAGACAACTTGTAAGAACTAATCTTCGCAGGATTGATCTTAAAGGTTAAGGTCTTGGAACCGGTGTAGTTACCCTTCATTGTCACCGTAACCTTGTAGGTGCCCGCATTCTTTCTGCCACTTGCATACGATACTGTATAATATTTTGAAGAAATAGTTTTTCCTGCACTGTCTTTAACCGTTACACCCGGTGTTTTTACACCGCCGTTGTAGGTATATGCTGTTGTTGACAACGTAAATGTCTTAGCATACTTGATGGTTGTGGTGCTTGCAACCTTTCCGCACACTGCACACTTCTTAACAATGCTACCGTTTTTCGATAAGGTTGCTTTAGTGGTGGTTGTTTTATAAGTGTGAGTAATGGTTCTGGTTGCACTACATACATTACATTTGGTATCACAGTTGTTTGAGTAAGTGTGCTTTATTGTACGCTTTGCGTTACAGTAGTTACAGGTAGTATCGCAATTGTTAGAATACTTATGAGCACCGACTGTACGGGTTTTACCGCAAACGTTACAAGACTTATCACAATTGTTGCTATAAGTATGGGTTGTAAGCTTTGCAATGGTTTCGGTCTCTGTGCCCTTACATACAGAGCAAGTATATGTTTTCACGCCCGTTGCTTTGCAAGTCGCCGCTTTGGTTACTTTTCCGGAATCATATTTATGAGCGACCTTAGCGATAGTATCAGTCTTGATGGTTGCCTTACACAATGTACATTTGTAGGTCTTTGTTCCGGTAGAAGTGCACGTTGCTTTCTTGGTTACGGTACCCGCATCAGATTTGTGAGATAACTTGCTACCGCTGGTTGCACCACATAATTTACAAGTCTTAGGCGCGGTGCATGTTGCCGCTTTATAATCGTGTCCAAGCGCATTTCCGCTGGTAAAGGTGGCTGTTCCCTTTGCTCCGCATTCGCAAGACTTATAATATACTGCAGCAGATGAACAAGTTGCGGCAGATTTAAGATATTTGTCGGCTACAACTTCCTTGTCAAACGAGTGCAATGTTACGCTTCCATTTGAAGTTGCAAAAAACACATTTTCAATATTAGAATCGAAAACATCATCCGGGTTGTAGTTAACCGTGATTTCGGTTGCTTTTTCATTTTTCATTTCATCTTTAATGGTGAAATTAAGTTTTGCCATCACACCATCATTGGAACCCACATTATTGCTACCAGCATTATTCCATACAACTGTGATAGGATTATTTTCCAACGGACTCGACTCAAACACACCCGCCGTAAAGTCAGCGCGTTCAACAGAAACAAGTTCTAAAACATTGGAATCATAACCGATAGAAAGTATAGCGCCTGCTATACCCGGGTTATCTTTAACCATAACGTCAACCTGGACGGTTTCCCCAACATTTCCGCAAGCCGTACCCACCTTAAAGGTGGGTGCGGTGGTTGCAAGGGCGGAAAATGCGGGAAGAGTAGCAAGAAACACAACAACTAAAATTATAGTTGCTAATAATTTTTTCATGGTTTTCCCTCCACCCTTTCAATTATTTTAATTCAACATCCCAATCACTGAGATAGCGCAAGAGTATTCCTAAATCGACATTATTAACAATTCCATCACGATTTACATCTGCTGCAAGTTCGTCGATTTCAACATCCCAATCACTTACAAATCGGAGAAGAAGTGCCAGGTCTTTATTATTTATCACATCATCTTTATTTACATCGCCAGGAATATAGGAAATTACGTTTACAACTCCGTTTTCCATAGCAAATGCAACAGGTGATTCAGCATCTTCCCCGTATACTTCCTCTAAGTTATAAGAAACGGTAATATTTGTTTCACCAATCGCCGCATCATCCTTAATGCGGAAAGTAAGCAATGCTATGGTGCCATCTTCGGACATAAGAACGGTATCAACCCATACGATAGAAATAGGATTATTTTCGATGGGACTTATAGAGAACATTCCGTTGAAATCACTCTGTTGACCTTCAACAAATTCAAGAACATCAGAATCGTAACCTATCGATAATTTTAGTCCTGTAATACCGGGGTTGTTTTTGGTCTTTATAGCAATGGTAACAGTATCGCCGATTCTACCTGTTGCCGACTCAACCACAAATGTTGGTGCATAAGGACCAAAAGGTAATCTGAATTTTCCACATTCATTACATAAAGTATCGCAATCATTGTCATAAATATGGTCTGCGGTTTCTCTTGTTTCTCCACACTCATTACAATCTGGATCGCAATTATTATCGTATGTATGCTCAATTACTCTTATCGCTCCACACTCATTACAGTCAGCGTCACAGTTGTCGTCATAAACGTGATCGGCAGGTACTCTTACTTCGCCGCATTCATTACAATCCGCATCGCAGTTATTGTCATAAGCATGAGGCGCAATGTCCACTATATGTCCACAGAAGCATTGGAGCCAATGTGTCTGTGTATCGGTATATCTTGTATAACCATGACCGTATACGTTTTCCTCATCAACCGCTCCGCACTCGCACTCATTCCAATGGCTGTTGGCATCGTATTTTAGAATAGAATATTCGTGAGTATGCGCGGGATTGCAAGCTAAACATCCATCCAACTTGTCGGTTTCGCCTGTATAGTAACTATCACAACAAGAGTCACACTTCATATATACCTTATGGGGATGGGCATCTTCAAGATGTCTTTCATAATTGTGTACGTGGGCATTTGTGCTATTGAAATGCCATGTAGCATTATCCAGCATGGAGTTACCATAATTTATGGAAATATTCCTTAAGTCTTCTTCGCTTCCCTCGTACCAGATATCAGTAAGATTATCACACCAATCAAAAGCGCCATATCCTATATACTCTATAGATTTCGGAATATATACTGATTCAAGATTATAACAATTCTTGAAAGCTTCCTCGCTTATACGCTTGAGTCCATCAGGCAAACTAACATTTGTAAGCCCACTCTGGCCCTCAAAAGCATTATCGGCAAGAATAATTGTGCCGTCGCGAAGTCCGAGATGTGTGTTTTCGGGCATCTCACCTTTATATTTGTAAGCAATATGGTTGAGATACGTATTACCGTTTGCTTGAGTATTATACCACGCGGTATTATCAAAGCTTTCCTTGCCGAGATGCATAACTGATGTAGGCATTTCGATATCCATAAGCTCTTCACAATCCATAAACGCGCCGTACATAATATCGGTAACGCTATCGGGTATAACTATTTCGGTAATATCCGTTCCTGCAAAGCTATTTGCATAAATTGTCTCCATCTGGGTTCCGAGATTGAGATTCTTAAGAGGACAGTTATAGAACGCTGAAGCGTAAATTTCAACTGCTGGATTTTCAAAAACCACCTGATTGAGTTTAGAGAAGGCAAACGCGTTTGCTCCTATGCTCTTAATGTTTTCAGGGAATACAACAGACGTAAGCCCTGTGTTTTTAAAGCTTCCTTCCCCTATTTCTGAAAGTCCTGAACCGATAGTTAACGTTTTAAGCTCTGTGCAATCATTAAACGCATAGCTACCGAGCCAAGTTAACGTATCGGGAATTACGAGCGAAGAAATCTTGGTGTTTTCAAAAGCACCACTATCAATACTAACAATATACGGTGTAATATTTAGTGCGGTAAGCGGTGTGTTTCTAAACGCGCTATAACCTATACTTGTGATATTATCGGGGAATTCAACACAAGTAAGTGCGGTATTTTCAAAGAGATAACCGCTTATTTCCGAAAGCCCCTTACCTATCGTAACGGAACTAAGCAAAGAGCAATTCCTAAATGCACCGCCACCAAGCTCAAGCACTGTATCAGGAATTATAAGTGAAGTAATTTTGGTATTTGCAAAAGCGTTCCATCCGATATAAGTCAGACTTGACGGAATATTGAGTGCAGTAAGAGGGGTATTCTCGAACGCGCTACCGTATATCTCTTCAATTCCGTTTCCAAGGTCAAGAGTCGAAATGCTGGTATTAAAGAACGCGCAAGAATCAATACGTTTAACCGAATCAGGAACCTTAAGACTCTCAAGTCCCGAATTATAGAATACGCTGTTTCCTATTTCCTCGAGTGTCTCGGGAAGCTCAATTGAGTTAAGACTATAGGTGTTAGCAAATGCCGAATCATCAATTGAGATAAGTCCTTCAGGGAGGTCAACATTTTCGAGATTATAGCAGGATGCAAAGGTAAAGTAAACAATCTCGGTAACAAGCGGAGATACCACTACCTCTGTCAGATATTCACAACCATCGAATGCCTGACCTTCAATTTCCGTAACAGTTTCGGGCATTACGTAAACGCCGCTCTTGTTCTTATCACAGAAAAGAACCTTGGTCATATCGGCGGTATACGTTACACCGTCTATTGTAACGTAATACATATTATTTTCCGAGAAGGAAATGCTGATACTGCTATAATGACCGCTTGAGAAAATGCTGATATCCGAAACGGTATCAGGAACAACATAGGTGTTTCCTTTTTGTACGGGATATGCGATAACCTTTGTTACGTCCTTATCAAAAAGAACGCCGTCAATGGTAGTGAAATACTCATTGTTTTCTGAAACAGTAATACTTTTAAGGTTACTTAAATAATAGAACATTTCCGCCTTAAGATTTCTGATTCCGCTTCCAAAGGTAACTGTTTCAAGGTTCCATAAGCTTTCGAGAACGTAATCACCAATCGTTTTTACAGAATCGGGGAAAACAATATTTTTAACCGAACCGTTGCCGCCAAGACTTGCCACACCTATAACCGCGTGGCCGCCGATTTCGGACGGAATCTCAACGGTTTCATCACTTATGAACATATCGGTGATTATAGCGCCGCCATCGGTTATCAAATATTCAAAATTTTCATCCGCGGTATATTCAGCAATCGTTACATTATATGTGAATTCATAACCCGCAATATTTGCTTCAACTGTATAGGTATTACCGGGCAACCACCGTTCATCGTAATACTGATAACTTGTGTAGTTTACACCATACCACTGGTCGTTCCAATCGAATCCATAGCTATAAGTTTCCCCGTTTTTTAGAGTAATTGTGCAGTTTCTCGGATAAGTATCATACACAAAATACTCTACCTCTTCATAACTATCGGTTTCTTCATTATAAATTTCTGTACTGTTCCACCAACCATCGCTGTTTTCACGACAAACTATATCCTCAACAGTCACAGAAGCAACGGGAGACTCCACTATCTCAACAGTATACGTAAAGTTATAACCCGCAATATCGGCTTCAACCGTATAGGTGTTGCCTACAGTCCATCTATTATTGTAGTTTTGATCATTGCCGTAGCCAATATAATACCATTGACCTTCCCACTCAAATCCTTCGCTGTTATAAGTCCTTCCGTTCTTGAGGGTTATGGTGTAGTTTCTCGGGTGAACATTACTGTAGTAGTAATACTCGGGTGAGTTATAATATTCCCCTGTTTCCTCATTATAAAGCTCATTAGAGGTAAAATAGCCGTCCGAGTTTTCGAATATTACAACGGGGTTAACAGTAACCGAAGCAACGGGGGATTCAAACTTTTTAAGGGTTACCTCGAACGTAGCAGAACCTGAATCATAACAATAGACATCGAAATAATAATCTACTCCGGCAGTTAAATTACAATTTAACCGGAAGTTCCCATCTTGTCCGCCATTGTCATCACTCATAATTCGGTTGCCGTTAGTATCGCAAAGATAAGCTACAACATCATGGTCTGTATTCGAATAGAAAATGTAGTTGCCGCTTTCTTCGGGCGTGAAATAAAATTTCGCGCTGCCAAAATTTTCAATAACAGCTTTTGTGGAGGTGTCGAGCTTAATGAAAATTTTTCTGATAGCTCCACAAGCATCACAAACAGTATCACTATCATTTGAATAGCTGTGTCCTGTGCCTTCCAATAAAACTTCATTACAGTTTACACATAAAATATCTTCACATCCTGCTTCGAGTTCATCGAGTGAAGCATTTCCAAAACCACTTAATTTAACGTAAACTGTGTCCTCTCCGTTATTCACAGAACCGTCTTTCTGGTAGGTTATTCTAACGATATCGCCTGTGTTAAGTTCAACGTTAATCTGCGCCCAATCGCTCTCACCAGATGCTTCAACCAAGATAACATCGTTCTTTGTGATTATCAGTTCATCATAATTCGACTCTGTGGAGGTTTTATAATCAATAGTTGCAGTACCTCTGCCGGTAAGAATCATAGTAGCAGAAGAAGAATCGTCGTGATTTACCGAACTGTAAATACCGTCATTAAGCGCGAACGGATATTCAGAATCATTAGTTACTGCTACACTTGGAACCTTATGTCCTCTGACAGTATCGGCACCGTTACACAAGCTGCATGGCTCATTACAGTCATTATTCTCGTAGTAATGCGGAGCAACGCGGACCTCTGAACACTCATTGCAATCAACGTCACAAGCGTCGGTATAAGTATGCTCACTTGCTGTTCTTATCCACTCACAGTTATTGCAAGCCGCATCACAGTCAGCACTATAACTGTGTTCTCCGTTTTTGCAGGTGTTATAGTGCCAGGTAGCATTAATTAAATTGTCGTTGGAATCGTGGATGGTTATGCCTTGCTTATCATCGTTATTTCCTTCATACCAAATGTCCTCAAGATTATAACAACCATAAAACGCAGCCTCCCCTATACTTGTTACACTATCAGGGATGGTTATGCTTGTAAGACCACTGCAATTCCAAAATGCCCAAACCCCTATACTTGTTACACTGTCAGGGATGGTTATGCTTGTTAACCTACTGCACCCATGAAATGCATAAACCCCTATACTTGTTACACTATCGGGGATGGTTATGTTTGTAAGACCACTGCAATACTCAAATGCCCCATCCCCTATACTTGTTACACTATCAGGGATGGTTATGCTTGTAAGACCACTGCAATCGTAAAATACTCTATTCCCTATACTTGTTACACTATCAGGGATGGTTATGCTTGTAAGTCCACTGCAACCGTGAAATGCACTATCCACTATACTTGTTACACTATTGCTAAGGGTTATGCTTGTAAGTCCCCTGCAATCGTAAAATGCGTAATCACCTATACTTGTTACACCATCAGGGATGGTTATGCTTGTAAGACCACTGCATTCGTAAAATGCTCTATCCCCTATATTTGTTACACTATCAGGGATGGTTATGCTTGTAAGACCACTGCATTTGTAAAATGCATCATGCCCTATACTTGTTACACCATCCGGGATGGTTATGCTTGTAAGACCACTGCAACCGGAAAATGCACTCTCCCCTATACTTGTTACACTATCAGGGATGGTTATGCTTGTAAGACCATCGCAACCGTCAAATGCCCTATCCCCTATACTTGTTACACTATCTGGGATGGTATATGATGTTGCCGTTTTACCGCTAGGATAACATATAATTTCTGTTTTTGTTTTATTAAACAATATGCCGTCTTGTGAAGAATAATAATTATTGTTGCCATCAACATTTATGCTTGTAAGACCACTGCAATGCCCAAATGCCCCATACCCTATACTTGTTACACTATCAGGGATGGTTATGCTTGTAAGACCACTGCATTCGTAAAATGCCCTATCCCCTATCCATGTTACACCGTCCGGGATGGTTATGCTTGTAAGGCCCCCGCAATACTCAAATGCCAAATTCCCTATACTTGTTACAGGATATTCCTCAATAGAAGAAGGTATCACAATGTCTGTATCTGAGCCGTGATATCCTTCTATAGTAACTTTTCCGTCACAAATCCCATAATCAAAATCTGTTGCGGGTGTTTCTGCAACATCTGAATTTGTACCTGAAGACACGTCGGATGATTCTGTTTCGGTTACAGAAAAGTTTTCCTCGACAATTTCTGTTCCCGAAGCGCCTTCTGCAAACGCTAAATTAGTTGGAAAAAGCGACACCAACATCATAAGCGAAAGCAAAACAGCCAATGCTTTTTTGAATGTTTTCATTAGATACACTCCTCAAAAAATTTTAAAATATATATTAATGCTTATCACAAACCGCAGGTGTGCGGTCTGCCGCAAAGTATCCGATATTCATATTGTTACAGTTGCCTGAAAACTTAAGTCCGCTTTCGCTGCAGCAAATTATCTTCCGAACAGTTGCAAGTTCGGGGAATTTTGTTTTCGTATGCTTTGGCATTGTCTTGAAAATTTCGGTAAACATACGGTCGGCTATATTCTTATTGTCATTATCACCGTGCCATACAGAACAACAATACTCGGGTGTTACACCGACAAACCAGTTGCCCTCTTCGGTGCCTGTACCCGTCTTTCCAACGAGTGCCGCGCCTTCAAGAAAAGCTTCCGAACCGGTTCCGCCGGGACTCACAACAGATTCCAAAAGCTTATTCATAACATAAGCCGTTTCCTTACTGAACACCTGTTTTGTTTCGCCCGAGTAGGAATAAACCGAATTGCCTTCTTTATCACAAATTTCTAAAACGGCATGAGGTTTTACATAATTACCAAGATTTCCGAAAACCTGATAATATCCTGAAAGTTCTGTAGGGGTAAATCCTTTATAAAGGTATCCCATTGCAATATTTCCAATGACCTCTTCAGACCCTTTAACTGTAGCTTTATTCTGCTCATAACCAAGGTCTGCACCGAATTTCGTTCTCATAAAATCGATTGATTTTTCAACCCCTAGGTCATTGAGAACGTGAACTGCTGTGGTGTTAAGAGAAAATTTTATACATTCTTGCAAACTTGTTTTCTGGTAGGTGTAACCTCCGCTTGCATTTGTGGGCCAATCCTTTTCTCTTCCATTTTCCTCGGCAATCTTCTTATACGGCTTATCGGTTATCATTGCCGACCAATCAACAAGCCCCGCCTCCATTGCTTGAGCATATACACTCAGCGGTTTAATGGTTGAAAAAGGAGCGTGTGGTTCTATTCCGTAAAGTTCTTCACCGCCGCTGAACACCGCCCTGATATTACCCGAATAATCGGTAATAGCGGCGCCAACCGAAAGCTTTTTTTCTCCGCTTTGATATTTGGCATACATATTCTCTATCGCAAAATAAGACGTTTTATCAAAAGCCGTTTTTACAGTGAATCCGCTTGTGAAAAGCTTCTTTTGTGCCGCCTTAACTTCGCAATCGTAAACATCGCATATAATTTCAACCGCTTCGCTAAGAGCAAGTTTCACATAGCTTTCGTATCCTTTATTTTCAAGTTTTTTGGAAGCAAAATCGAGTTTTGATACCGATGCGATAACCTCACCGTCCGACCCGACAACCGTTACCTTATTTGAGGAGCAACCCGAAAAGCCAAAGGCAAGAGAAAAAATACAAACAAAAGCTAATATCCTTTTCATTGTTTTTCCCCCTTGAGTTCGCTTACATATTCGCGCATTTCCTTCGGTAGATAAAGTATCGGCTGAAAGCTTATCTTCGAGCCGTACTCACTAAGGTTATTCTTTTGTTGCTCCATTCTATCCGACAGGTTTATAAGCTCTTTCTTGCAGATTCCTGCACTCTTTGTATCGCCTGCATTTTCGTAAAGTTTGATTCCGTTCATAAGCATTTTCCCATATTCCCAATATTCAGCATAGGAAAACGGTGCTGTTTCAATGGTGAGTTTTTTGTATTTAATAACATTTGCAAAATCGCCCATTGAATACGCATATCTTGCTTTAATGCTGTATGCAAATGCAACGTATGAATTACGCTTTAAAATTTTATCGGCAATTTCATTTGCCGCTTTAACATCCTCGGTTTCCTTTATAAGCTCTATATCTCCCACTGTATCGTGGTCGTAAACCCGTCTTACGATATCATACTGCTCAAATCTCATAAGCGCCTGTATCGAACCGAAAAACAGACAAAGAGAAAGTAATACTGCTAAAATCGGTATAAATGATACGGGTTTATAGCGTAAAGAAACCGTTTTGAACTGCTTCGGCTTTAAGAAAAGTAACAACATCATAAATATTGCTATATACATAAGGTCGAAATCGAAACAAGCGTGAACCAACAACACAAGCATTATAAGCTTGTTACTAAACGGAACCTCTTTATTAATCAAGGTCATTATAATTGAAGCCACAAAACACCCAAAAGGTATCCAACCGACGTCAAGTAAAATTTGCAAAAAGTCATTATGTATAAACATTATAGAATAAACGCCGCTTTGAATACTTTGCTGTATGAAATAATATCCCATATATCCAAGGCCAAAAGGATGTTTCAGAATAACGGGCAGCGCATCCTGCGCGTAAAGCAAACGTCCAATAAAGGTGCTTTCTGCAAAATCAATATTGAGATAACGTGTTATTACACTAAAGCTATCGGTTATCAAACAGTAAATTAATACCGCCACTATGCCAAGAACTATACCGCCGATTGTTACAAATCTTACCTTTTTATTTTTGTTGAAAATTAAAGCCACGAAATTAGAAGCAGCTGCTAAAATAAATACCGTTCGGCTTCCTGTATAGAGAATTCCGAAAAATGAAATAATGATGCATAAAAAATCCCAAATTTTTAGTTTATCTCGTGTTATAAGAAGCAATTCGCCAACAAGAAGTATGATAGCAAACGCGTTTGGATATTGAAGAAATCCGCTTAGACGTCCCGATACTGCGAAAAAGGTATCAAGCGACGGAATATACATAAGCCCAATCGATATCACCGCCATCACACTAAGAACATATGGAAGACCGAACAAAGTCTTTTCCCTGCACTGTGGCTCTTGCATTAATACCAAAGCATAAAGCGGCAAAGGCAAAAATTTAAAAAAACCGAAGATTGCGGTTCCGCTATCAATCGCCCAAAGAGTTGAGAAAAGATATGCTAAAGCCAAAACCGAAACGGCAATAAAGGTCATATCAACACGAAGATTAATCGAACCATTTTTCTTTAAAAGAATAAAAATCCTAATTAAAAGAACGATAGAGACTGCGCAAGAAAGGTAAACGTGAAAAACACCCACAACAAAAAGTGAAATATAAAGCAAAATTTGTGCAAAGGATAGTTTTTTTAGTTGTTTTGTTAAATTCATCACGCCATCGCCACTCCTTTGCTTTTTGCAAACAAAAACCCTATTATAATTATATATGTATACTATCACTATTTTTAATGACTGTCAAGTTTTTAAGGGGTATCAATTTTTCATAAGGGGCAAAAGCAACAAGACCAATGGGCACCATCCGTGAGGATGGTGCCCAAAAGGTGAAACTTTTTTATTTGAAATCTTATTTCTTGTCCGAAAATACCTTATTAAGAATTACGGTAGCCAAAATTATAACACCCATAACTATTAATATTGCGAGCATTCCTGTGCCCATATACGAAAGATTTGTTATAAAATTTTGTGGATTAAACATCTTAAAATCCTCCCTACATAAAGAAATTGAGAATCAAGCCACCGGCGATAACCGATGCGATTTGTCCTGAAACGTTAACACCGATTGAGTGCATAAGCAGGAAGTTTTGCGGGTCTTCTGCGAGCCCCATTTTGTGAACGATACGGCCTGACATCGGGAAAGCCGAAATACCTGCGGCACCAATCATCGGGTTTATCTTCTTCTTCATAAAAAGGTTTAAGAACTTTGCAAACAATACGCCGCCCGCGGTATCAAAGATAAAGGCAACAAGACCGAGACCTAATATAAGCAACGTGTTGGGAGCCAAGAATTTTTCGGCAGTCATCTGAGAAGCTATTGTAATACCAAGGAAAATTGTAATTAAGTTTGCAAGTACCTTTTGAGCAGTTTCCGAAAGTGAATCAAGTACGCCGCACTCACGGATTAAGTTGCCGAACATAAGGAAACCGATAAGCGAAACCGAAGCGGGAGCCACAACACCTGCCACGATGGTGATGATAATCGGGAATAAAATTTTGGTGATTTTCTTAACTTCCTTCGGCTCATAGGGCATACGAATCATACGCTCTTTTTTGGTGGTTAAAAGTTTGATTACAGGGGGCTGAATAATGGGAACGAGTGCCATATAAGAATATGCCGCAACCATTATAGCGCCGAGATACTGGCTACCAAGTTTATTGGCAACAACGATTGAAGTAGGGCCATCCGCCGCGCCGATAATAGCGATTGACGCCGCATCGTTAATTGGAAAGAACATTGATGCCAAACACAGTGTAAAGAAGATACCGAACTGCGCCGCCGCGCCGAAAATCATAAGTTTCGGGTTGGAAAGAAGCGGACCAAAGTCAATCATCGCGCCGATACCGATAAAGAGTATAAGCGGGAAAAGTTCGTTGGCAATACCTGCGTCAAAAAGCGTTGTTAACGCGCCGTGTTCGGCTTCAAGACCTTCGGGAGATAACGCACCGTTTAAAACTTCTACTGTTTTATCCACACCGTTCTGAAAAAATCTTGTAATAGCGCCTGAACCTGGGATATTAACAAGAATTGCGCCGAAACCGATAGGTAACAAAAGTGTCGGTTCCATTTCTTTTTTGATGGCAAGGAATATCAAAATTCCGCCGATTAACCACATAACTACCTGTTGCCAGGTTATGGTTAACAGATTTTCATACAAAATTTCCATAACATTTTCTCCTTAAAAAATATTACTATAAAAACAAGACTCTTACTGTAACGTTTCACAGTAAGAGTCTTGCAATTTAAGACATCGGCGGGAATAATCCGTATTGACGCCGAGTGCCACGGCCTCGCCGCCAGCTACTCCCTCTTAATTACAATTATTATACCACTATTTGCTAAACTTTGCAATAAAAATCCCCGAGAATTTTTTCTCGGGGAACTTTTTATGCATTTACGATACATTTTGTGGGGCACTGTGCCGCACATTTACCGCAACCAATACACTTTTCTATATCGATATGCGCTAAATTGTTTTCTACCGTAATGGCTGCTGTGGGGCAGAGTTTTACACATTTCTGACATCCGATACAAGCAGCGCTACACACTTTGCGCGCCGCTGCGCCCTTTTGTGTATTGGAACAGGCAACCGCAAATTTTGCCTTTTCGGGCAAAATCTCGATTATACCCTTAGGACACACCGCAGCACACTTGCCGCACCCTGTACAAAGTGTTTTATCAACCGTTACCTGACCGTTTTCTGTTTTCAGCGCACCGTAATCGCACACTCTTACACAGTCGCCAAAGCCCAAACAACCGAATTTACAAGAAAGAGGACCTTTATACATTAGGTTTGCTGAAATACAACTTGCGGCGCCGTTATAATTAAATTCTCTTATGGCTTTATCGAGTCCATGATTGCATTTTATAAATGCATATTTTTTCTCGACCACAATTTCAGCACCGAGCAAATCGGATAACTTCTTTGCCGTATCGTCACCGCCAGGGGTGCAAAGATTGGGCTGTGTTTCCCCTGCTGCTACCGCGGCGGCATAACCGTCACATCCAGAATACCCACAGGCGCCGCAGTTAGCACCAGGCAAACAAGCACGTACCTGCTCCACCTTTTCATCCACAGGTACTGCCATAAATTTAGATGCAAGAGCTAAAATTACCGCAAGAACAAGTCCTGTGCCACCTATAATTAGGGTGGCATACAAAATACCAGTCATACATTAACCCCCTATTCCCGCAAATCCCAAGAACGATAGGGACACGATAGCCGCGGCTATGAGAGTTATGGGAAGCCCCTTAAGAAACTTTGGAACATCAGCGGTTTCAAGACGAGAACGGATACCCGCAAATATGATCATGGCGAGCATAAAGCCAAGACCCGCCGCCAGTGCATTTACAAGAGCTAAAACAAAAGAATAACCCTTTGTAAAATGCAGAATTGTAATACCGAGCACCGCGCAGTTTGTGGTTATAAGCGGCAGATAAATTCCCAGCGCATTATAAACCGATTTAATATACCTTTTAAGTACCGTTTCCAAAAACTGAACAATAGCGGCGATTACAAGTATAAACAAAATTGTTTGTAAATACTCAAGACCGAGCGGCACTAAAATATAAGCATAAAGCGGATAGGTAACGGCGGTTGCTATTATCATAACCAACGTTACCGCTACGCTCATACTAAACGCCGTTCCAACTTTTTTGGATGTGCCAAGGAAGGGACAAATACCGAGGAATTTTGATAAAATCATATTCTCGGTGAGAAGTCCTGCAAGTAAAATAGAAACTATAGTTCCTGCCATTACGCTTTCCCTCCTGTCTTACAAGCATCCTTCATAGGACACTCACCGCAACCCGTATGTTCTACAGTTTTTTTACCCGAAAGTGTGGCAAGTTTATTAGATACTGCAACGAGTATTCCAAACACAAAGAAGCCACCCGGTGGGAGAAGCATTACTATCATCGGGTCAATAAAGTTCGCGGTAACAGTCAATCCAAATATAGAACCCGCGCCTATTAATTCTCTGATAGCGCCCATAACGGTAAGAGTTGCAGTAAATCCAATACCCATACCGATACCGTCAAGTACGCTTGGCAACACGCTGTTTTTGGAGGCAAACATTTCGGCTCTGCCTAGTATTATGCAGTTAACAACTATAAGCGGCAGATAAATACCAAGTGCCGCATCAATACTCGGCAAAAATGCTTTTACAAGCATTTGCACCACCGTTACAAAACCTGCAATAACGGTAATGTATGCAGGAATACGCACTTTATCGGGGATAACGCTCCGAAGCAATGAAATAACAAGGTTTGAGCCGACAAGCACAACTGTCGCTGCAACTCCCATACCGATACCATTTATGGCGGCGGTAGTAACAGCCAAAGTTGGACAGGTGCCGAGCATAAGACGTAAAACAGGATTTTCTTTAATAATACCGTTTGTTAAGTACTTTAAATTTCCCTTTTTCATCACTGCACCTCCCCTGTCGATTCTGCTACTTCAACCGCTTTTAAATAATTATTAAGACAAACAAACGCATCATTTACTGCGTTTGTCACCGCTCTGGAAGAAATTGTGGCGCCCGTTACAGCGTCTATTTCATTTTTATCCGAATCTGCGCCGTTTTTAACAACCGATACATTTTCGTTTTTGCCGATATACTGTGAATAAAAGTTTTGCTTTGTAATGTTTTGGCCAAGACCTGGGGTTTCATCAGCGGCTGACAGAATTTTTACTCCCAATACCTTTTTATCGGTTGATATCGCCGTCATAGCCACAATATCTCCACCGTAACCGCGGCTTTGAGTTTTAACGATATATCCCTTAATTTCTTCGCCATTTTTTGCTATATAAAGTTCACCGCTACCTACATCGGCTTTATCGTATTTTTCTGCCGAAACAAGCTCTGCCATAGCATCGGCAGTTGCCACAGCTTCCATTTTTGTAATTCTTTCCTGTGTTATAAGATTTGTAACCGATAAAAGAGCAGCGACCACAAGACAAATCACCGTTAAAACAATTACGGAACGGAAAACTTCACTATTGCGATTATAAAAATCGATAGCGGCTTTTAGAACAGTTTTTAAAATCTCTTTAAACTTATTCATTTCTTATCCGCCTCCCATCCAAAAGGTTTAGGCGTGGTCAAGCTGTTGATATGCGGTACCAACAGGTTCATAACCAAAATTGAATAGGAAACACCTTCGGGAAGAGATGCGAACTGACGGATAACAACCGTAATGATACCGCAACCCACACCGAATATAAGCTTACCCCATTTGAACGTGGGACTTGTTACGTAATCAGTAGCCATAAAGATAGCGCCGAGAAGCAGTCCACCGCTAAATATAGCTTGAACGGGATTAACACCAAGCACCCATGAGAAGACAAACACAGTACCTATAAACGACACGGGAATTATCGGAGATATTACGCGGCGCATAATAAGATAGAGTCCGCCGATAACAAGCATTAAAACCGACGTTTCGCCAATGGTACCCGCATGCATACCAAAGAGTAACTCACGAAGTGTATATTCAGTAGCATCAGCCAGCGGTGTTGCTGAACTCACCGTAACACTGAACGGCTCGAAAAACTTAGTCATAGCCGCAGGGAACGACACCATAAGTACAATACGGGCGGTAATGGCGGGATTTGCGAAGTTATGGCCGAGGCCCCCAAACATCTGCTTTACAATAATTATGGCAACCGCACTGCCGAGCGCCGCCATCCAAAAAGGCAGCGAAGACGGAAGATTGAGCGCCAATAAAAGACCTGTAACAACGGCTGTTAAATCTCCCAAGGAATTTGGTTTTTTTAGCGCTTTGTTCCATATAAATTCGCTGAGTACTGCCGATAACACGCAAACAGCAATTATAACCGCTGCTCGCCATCCGAAAATCACGGTACCGTAAACGGCGGCAGGGATAAGCGCAATAATTACATCCAACATAACCGACTGAGTAGTAATACCCAAATGTATATGCGGAGAAGATGAAACGGTAAGACTATCTCGCATCCTTTGACCTCCTTAATATACCTTTTGCGGTACGCATAGTTTGTGTGAGCGGTCTGCCCGCAGGGCAACCAAAACTGCACGAGCCGCATTCTATACAGTAATTTACGTACAGATTTGCTAATTTTTCATTAAGTCCCAAATTGACTGCGGTTTCTACCGCCGCCGGAGTTAAATTCATAGGACAAGCCGCAACACACTTTCCGCAACGGATACACGGCGTAGTTGGCACTGAATTATCACCCTTAAATGCCAATATGGCATTGTTTTGCTTTGTTATTACGGCGGTATCGGTTGTAACCGCAACGCCCATCATCGGTCCGCCGTAAAGTATCTTAGATACATCTTCTTCTACACCGCAAAAATCGAGGACATCTCGAATTCGTGTGCCTATCGGCACTAAAACGTTTTTCGGCTCACGCACAGCATCGCCATCAACGGTTAAAATTTTTGCAACAAGAGGTTTACCCGTTTTTACGTATTTATTAAGCACCGCGATACTTGTTATATTTAAAACCAGGCAACCAACGTCAGACGGTAATTTGCCAAACGGAATTTTGCGCTTTGTGGCATTATATACAAGCACCTTTTCGGCGCCTTGCGGATAATTAGTATCAAGCCGCATTACCTTAACCGCATTATCAGCATCTCGCCTATCTTTCGTAATCTCATAAAGCACCTTTATTGCTTCTGGTTTATTGCTTTCAACCGCTATAATAACTTGTTTGAGATCTAGTTTATCTTTAAGCAAATAAACGCCGTCAATAACATCATTAAAATGCTCTATGCTTGTGCGATAGTCGCTCGTAATATACGGCTCACACTCAGCACAGTTAATTATAAGCGTATCGATACTATCACTAGCCGCAGGGGCTAATTTTATATGTGTGGGGAAACCTGCACCGCCAAGTCCTACAAGTCCGCATTCTCTGGCAGCTTTAACTAAATCTTCCGTTGTTTCAATGACGGGTGGAACAAATTTTTCTTCTTCCATTTTACCATCAGATTCAATAACAACACCCGTTACCACGTCACCTGCAATACCGGGAACATCTGTAAATCCTCTAACGATACCCGAAATACTTGCATGTATGGGCGCAGAAAACGGCTTATCGCTATCGCCTATTTTTGTGCCAACTAAAACTTTATCACCAAATTTAACTAACGGCTCACACTCGGCGCCGATATTTTGTTTTAAAGGAATCGTAACAACTTCGGGAAGCGGAAGTTTAACCGTTTGACACTCGGCTGTTCTTTTTCTATGTGGGAGTTGCAATGAACCTGAAATTTTTCCGACGGGCTTTAGCACTTCTTCGGACTTATATTCCATAAAGTTCTTCCTTTCTGAAAAAATCTACAAAATGATTATACTATATTGCGCTTATTTTTACAAGACCTATTGACTTTGGCAATTTTTTGAGTAAAATATTAATTTGAAACTCATTTTCAAATTGGAGAGTGTTTTATGAGAAATTCAGGCGGCTATAAAACAAGACAACGTGCAGTTATCGAGAACATATTAAAAGATAACTGTGATATTCATATGACGGTCGATGATATTGTTTTAAGATTAAACGAGTGCGGGGAAAACGTTGGCAAAACCACCGTTTACCGTACTCTTGAAAAGCTTGTAAATGAAGGTAAAGTGCGCAAATATACCGCCGAGGGTGAGAGCGCCTGTTTTCAGTATTTAAGTGATATGGGCTACTGCCACGAGCACTTTCATTTAAAATGTACTGTGTGCGGTGAACTTTTGCATCTTGACTGTGAAAAAATCGAAGAACTAACCTCTCACATATCACACAAGCATGGATTTTCCCTCGATATAAGTCGAATCGTACTCTATGGCAAATGCGCCAAATGCGGAGTGTTAAAATGAAAAAAATACTTGCTTTACTTACTATTTTACTTGTGTTTTCAACGAGCTGCGCGGCACCCGAAAAAAGCAGCGGAAAAACAGAGATTGTAACCACAAATTTCGTATGCTATGATTTTGCCCGTGCAGTAGCGGGTGAAAAGGCAGAAATAAAAATGCTTATCCCCGCGGGCAGTGATATGCACTCATTCGAGCCGACTGCAAAGGATATTGCCGACATACAAAACTGCGATTTGTTTATATATATTGGTGGCGAGTCAGATGTATGGGCAAATAAAACACTCGAAAACAAAGAAAAAGATAAAATCATCAAAATGATTGACTGCGCGACACTAATCGAAACCGAGCACGGAGCAGATGAGCATATATGGACGTCGCCCGACAACGCTATAAAAATGGTGCGAAAAACACTTGATGCGCTGTGCACCATTGACAGCAAAAACGCCGATTTTTACACCAGCCGCGCGGACAAGTATATAAACGAAATATCCTCTTTGGCGGAAGATACAAAATCGGTAATACAAAATGCAAAACAAAAAACGGTGGTGGTTGCCGACCGTTTTCCATTTATCTATTTTACCGAATACTACTCTCTTGAATACGCTGCGGCATTTGGCGGTTGCGAACACGATACCGACCCGTCTTTGCACACCGTAACACACCTTATAGATACGGTAAAAAATAAACACCTCAGCGCCATTTACCGCATAGAACTGAGCAGCTTATCGGTGGCTGATGCGGTGAGCCGCGCTACTGGTGCCGAAATTTTAGAACTGCATTCATATCAAAACGTGTCTCTCGATGATTTTAACAAGGGCATTACCTATACAGATATTATGAAAAAAAACTGTGAAGCATTACGGAAGGGGCTTAAATAGTGGCTATTATAACAGTCGAAAATCTCTCAAAAAAGTTTTCGGACGAGTATATTCTTAAAGATATTAGTTTTTCGCTTGAAAAAGGCGAGAGCTTTTATATCGTCGGCGAGAACGGAAGCGGAAAAACGACGCTCGTAAAACTGTTGTTAGGGCTCCTTGACGCCACTAGCGGTGATATAAAATTTGAAGATGTTAGAAAAAACCAAATCGGTTATATGCCGCAGCAAAATGAAATACAATCCGATTTTCCCGCAAGTGTTGGAGAAATCATAATGTCGGGCTTTTTAAATAAACGCGGCTTTGCGCTGACTTATTCCAAAGCACAAAGAAAAAAGGCAGAGCAAATAGCCGAAAAGCTGCATATCACCGATATTTTAAGTAAATCTTTCCGTAATTTATCGGGTGGACAAAAACAACGTGTGTTACTCGCCCGCGCACTCGCGGCGGCAGAAGAAATTTTGTTACTTGATGAGCCAATGACTGCGCTCGACCCGTTGGCATCCGCCGAGTTCTACGGAATTTTAGAGCAACTGAAAGCGGACGGCATAACGCTTATTATTATCTCGCACGACGTCGAGTGCGCCGTAAAATACGGAGATAAAATTATGCATTTAGGCCGCGACCACGTATTCTTCGGCACCACACACGAATACTGTCACTCAGATATAGGCAGAAAAATGTTAAAAGAAGGACACCACCATGATTGAGTATGTTTTTTCGTTTTTTAAATACGATTTTGTGATAAATGCGCTGATTGTGGGACTTCTCATTTCGGTGTGCGCAGCGCTTCTCGGCGTAAGTTTAGTGTTAAAGCGCTTTTCTATGATAGGTGACGGACTCTCTCACATCGGCTTTGGCGCTTCTGCTGTAGCGTTGGCGGTAGGTTTTTCCCCTGTTTACTTTTCTATACCGACGGTTATCATAGCGGCATTTTTACTTTTGCGACTTAAAAACAGCGGTAAAATAAAGGGGGATGCCGCAACGGCCCTACTCTCCAGCAGCGCTCTGGCTATCGGTTATACCGCCATAAAACTTTCAGGCGGAGTAAATATCGATATAAACAGTTATATGTTCGGCAGTATTTATACCGTAAATACTACCGATATGATAATAACCGTTTGTATAGCACTTGCGGTTTTGCTTTTATACTTTTGCTTTTATAATAAGATTTTTTCGGTTACGTTCGATGAAGATTTTGCATCGGCAACAGGCATTAAAACCAAGCGTTATAATACACTTCTCGCCTGCCTTACCGCCGTTACGGTGGTTATCGGTATGCGCCTTATGGGAGCATTGCTTATTTCTGCGCTGATTATCTTCCCTGTGTCAACAGCCACACGTGTATGCAAAAGTTATAAATCGGTGATGCTGGTGTCGGTAGCCGTATCGGTTACGGGATTTTTGGCAGGACTTATATTGTCACTTGTTTTAAATACGTCACCCGGGTCGAGTATCGTTATAGTTAACCTGTTTATTTTTGTCGTTTTTGCCCTCATAGGAAAGACACTAAAAAAATAATTTTAAAAATAACATAAAAAACACTTGCAAAATCATAATATATATTGTATAATAATTGGGCACTAAGATAAGTGCCTAAATATCGCGGGATGGAGCAATCTGGTAGCTCGTCGGGCTCATAACCCGAAGGTTGTTGGTTCAAATCCGGCTCCCGCAACCAAAAACCTTCTCGGACGAAGTTCGGGAAGGTTTTACTTTTTCACTTTTCACTCTTCACTTTTCACTATTCTCTACGCTTTTGTTTGGAGGATTTTGGGAAGTAATAAGTAATAGTGAATAGTGAAGTACTTTGCAAGGCTTCGCCTTGCATTTTTTACTTTTATCAAGTATAATAGCTTTATAAGCTGAGAACTATGAAGAAAAGTCATTTGATTTTTTCCATCAACACCGCTAAACAAAACGCTGAAATATAAATCTGAACTTTTGAAAAACTTTTCATAGAACAAAAGGAGTACAACATGAATCGAATTATCAAATCAAACGAATATAATGATTTAATTAAAAAAATTCAACGCAAAAGAAAAGTTGTAATTGTATTAACAATTATTGCTGTATTGATAACAATTACAGCGTGTTCTCCTATATACATAGGTTTCCTAGATAAAACTGTCATTGATTACAAGGGTATAAACCCAGTTATCACGGTTTTGCTCTTATTATTGATTTTCTTTTGCGAACTCATTGCATATGCAGTTGTTTCAACGCCTTTGACGACATCAATGGATATAGAGTGTAATCCCGAAAAACACATAACACTCAACGCTGTTCTTAATAAGCAAAAGAATAAAGACTATATTTTTGCGGTTGATTTTATCTATATGGGAAACTTTGAAGCGGCGCTTACTTATGCAAACAAAATGATTGCCAGCAACAAACCCTCAATGATAATTATAGGCCTTTTTAATAAAGCGCGTTGCGAATTTTTCTTGGGCGACTTTGATTCTTTGAAGTTGACCGTTAAGCAGTATGAAACTTCCTTGTATAATATGAAAAAAATTAATCAAAAAGCAAAAGACGTGTATGAGAAAATTCTGAAAACCATGAATTTGTTGATTGCTATAGCAGACAAGGATAAAGAAAAAATCGGCGTTTTCCGTGACATCGAAGTTTGGAATAACTCAAAAGCAACCCAAGGATATATTCATTACTTAAAAGGTGTTGCAGCATATATTATGGCGGATAACGAGGAAGCTATCTATCGTTTTATGTCAGTAAAAGAAAATTGTGGAAAAACAGTTTTTTCAAAAATGGCAGAACAATACCTCTTAAACTTAAAATAATGTCATCCATTTCGGTGCGACGTGCCAAAAAAGGAAACAGTCACCTTTACGGTGGCTGTTTTCGTTTTGGTTGCAATGAAGCGCACCTTACGGTGCATGAAGAATGAAAAATGTGCGCTTCGCATCTTATTTTGATATTTTGTTGACAAATAAACGTTTCTTATCGTATTATTATTTTATTAATATATACTTCTTTCAATGGAGGGTGTTTAATTGTATTACAAAAAACTACAAGAACAAATTGAAAAATATTGCGATACCAATCATATTTCCGGATGCATTCGCGTGACTGTTGGCGGAGAGATTAAATTCGAACAAAATATCGGTTTTGCCGATATAGAAAATCAACTTCCCTTCACAAGTAATTCTATGTTTACCTTGTATTCCTTATCAAAACCTTTTTGTGCTATCGGATTATTAAAATTAATGGAAAAAGGGCTTGTTGACCTGGATAGCCACCCTTCAAGATACATTCCTGAAGCACAAGGGCTTGATGATAGAGTAACAGTCCGCCATCTACTCCATCACACAAGCGGTCTGCCCGATTTTGAGCAAAACAAGGATTTTGCCAAAAAACACGCACCGGGATATGCAAAATACACAAGAGAACACTTGAAATTATTAACAAAATATCCCTTGTACTTTGCACCGGGAACAAATACGATATATGAAAATATAAATTTCATTTTATGTGCCTTAATTATAGAAAACGTTTCGGGCGAAAATTATCCGCAGTATATGGAAAAAGAAGTGTTTGTTCCGCTTGGAATGAAACACGCAGTAGTAGATAACGAAACACTTTTTATTCCCAATCGCGTAAAAGGTTACGAGTTGTTAAACGGTAAGCTTTGCGAAAAGGACAAAAGCCATAATTGGCTACTTGGTGCCGGTGATATCGTGGCTACCGTAGATGATATTTATTGTCTTAACAAAGCAATTAAAAATCAACTCTTGTTATCAAAGGAAACCTGGGAAGCCATTTTAACGCCTTATCTTCCAGATGGTTACGGAATGGGCTGTTACATAGAAAATTGGCACGGAAAACGACGCATTACACATAATGGCGGACACGAGGGCTTCCGCACCTTACACATACAGTTGCCCGAGGATGATTTTGATATTATTTTCCTGTCTAACAGCGGCTTTGGAAATGCAAGACTGGAAATCGCCGAGATGATTTATTCCGCCTTTTATGGAGAGCCATCAAAGGACTACACTCCTTTCGAGATGGATAAAGGATATGCTAAATAATTTTTATAACGAAAAATAAGAGGAGATATCATTTTATGAAAAAGGTTCTATTAATTGGAGATTCCATTCGCGTTGGATACGATAAAACTGTGCAAAAATCATTGGAAGGAAAGGTGGAAGTTTATTTTCCCGATGAAAACTGCCGCTTTGCGTCATATGTTTTGCGTTATTTAAATGAATACCAATATTTAGCGAAAGACGGCAAATACGACATTATTCATTGGAACGCAGGACATTGGGACACATTACGGCAATATGAAGAGGACACACACACACCTATTGACGTATATGCTTATTATATCGACCGTATTTGTGTACGTATCAAAAAGCTGTTTCCCGATGCCAAGGTTATTTTTGCGACATCCACCCGCGTAACCGAAGGGCTTTCTTACCGCCGTAATGAAGACATCAGAAAATACAACGCGGCGGCTATTGAGATTGTAAAAAAACACGGTTTTTTAGTAAACGATTTATATGCCGTTTCTGAAAAACTGCCTGATGAAGCATTGTCTGACGATGTTCATTATTATACTCCTATGGGTACCGAAGCCCTATCAAATGCAGTTATCTCCTGTATTCTCCGCGAACTTAATATAACCGAAGAAATAACTTACAATGAAGAGCTGCATACCGATACCCCTGTGGGCTTCTAAAATACTAGGAAACTGTATGAAAGCGAGTCTGATAATATGGATCATATATTTAAAGGAAAATGGATAACCGATGATGAATTTTGTGCGTTAGAGCCGAGAAACGTTTTTCACAGAGAGCTCGAAGAAGTAGACCTGCCTTGTGAAAAACACAGAAACCGCCATATTTTGTTCCGAAAAAAATTCTGCTGTGATATGGAAAGTGCGGATGCAAAAATTTATATTACGGCTGATGATTACTACAAACTTTACATAAACGGACAGTTTGTAGCACAGGGTCCTTCGCCGTGTTATCATTTTGACTACAATTATAACGTTATTGACGTCGCCCCATTTCTTAAAAAGGGCGAAAATCTGATTGCGGTTCACACAATTTATCATGGCCTTATTAACCGCGTATGGCAAAGTGGCGACAACCGCCACGGCTTGATTCTCGATTTAGTTGTTGATGGTGAAACCATAGTTAAAAGTGATGAGAGTTTTAAAACCATGCCGCACTCAGCTTATACCGAAACGGGCATCTGCGGTTACGACACACAGTTTCTCGAAACATACGATTCCAATGCGGCAGAAGTGGGTTTTTCCGATTTTAACTTTGATGACAAATATTGGAAAAACTCTAAACTGCGTATAAATCCCGATTATTCGTTGGTGGAGCAAACCGGCAAAATGTTGGAATTTGAAAAGGTTTTACCCGTTAAAACCGAAATTAACGGCAACCGTATCTCTTATGATTTCGGCTCTACTTACGTTGGGTATCTTTGTGTCAAAGCAAAAGGTGAAAAGGGAGATGTTGTCACCATAAGATGTGCGCAAGAGTTAAATGATGACGGAACTTTACGTTATGAAATGAGGGCAAACTGTACCTATGAAGAAGATTGGATTTTAGCCGAAGGTGAAAGTGTGCTTGACTGGTTCGATTACAAATCTTTCCGCTATGCCGAACTTGTATTTCCAGAAGGCACCGAAATAACGGAAGCTTATTTCCTTATCCGCCATTATCCCTTCACATTAAAGGCAGCGCTTAAACCCGAATTTTTTGAAAACGAAGATATTAAAAAAATCTGGAATCTTTGCGTTAATTCACAAAAATACGGCGTACAGGAAGTTATCCAAGACTGTATGGAGCGAGAAAAGGGATTTTATCTTGGAGACGGCTGCTATACCGCGCTTACCAATATGATTCTGACAGGCGATGATTCTATGGTGCGCAAACTCATAGACGCCGCTTTTTCCACAACCTTTATAACCGACACCCTTATGACCTGTATGTACTGCTCCTTTATGCAAGAGATTGCGGAATTCCCAATGATTCTGGTCTTCCTTGTTTTGTGGCACTATAATTACACAAACGACAGAGAGTATCTTTTGCAAAATTATGAAAAGGTCAAAGCTTTGCTTGATGCCTATCGCCGCAATTACGAAACCGATTCCCTTTTAAGAAATCTTGACAAGTGGTGTGTTGTAGAGTGGCCGAGAAATTTCAGGCATGATTATGATGTAGATATCCGCGAAGGGCAGATTTGCAAACCCGCTCATATTTCCATAAATTCTTACTACATTGCGGCGGTGCGAACAGCAAATAACATTGCCGATATTTTAGGCCTTCCGAAATACCGCGATGAAGCACCGCTGCTTTCAGCTTATCTTACCACCTTCTATGTACCCGAGAAAAAATTATTCAGGGACGGTGAAAATACCGATCACATAAGTCTTGTAGGCAATAGTTTTGTTTATGCTTTCGGTCTTTGTAATGATAGCGAATTTAAGGAAAAATTCTTAGAAGAATTCGAAAAAAACAAGATAAGTTCGCTCTCGCTTTTCTGCACATTTCCCGTTTTGATGGGCTTTGTGAAAAATGACCGCTACGAACTTATAAAGAAGAGTCTGCTTGATGACGGTGCTTGGCTTCGCACCATCCGTGAAGACGGTACCACCACGTTTGAAGGATGGGGCAAGGAAACCAAGTGGAACACTTCCCTATTCCACCTGACAATGTCTTACGCAATACCCTTTATGGCAGACCTTGATTTGAAAGAGTTGTTCAGTGGCACCTGATTCAGTTGCACAAAAGATAAAATATAGAAACCGTGTATTGCAAAAAAATTGCATATACACGGTTTCTATTTATTTATTCTCTTTTTTCAATCTCGCTTTTGCCTCTTGGGCGGTTTCACCGTCCTTTGTTAAATAAGCATCTACGAATTTATCTTCAATTTTTGTGTAGCCGTCCACTACACCTTTTTCTATTTTTTTGTATCCGTCTACAACTGTTTCGGCAATTTTTTCACTTGCCTTCACTATTTTTGATTTAGCCAACTGTGTTTTCCTCCCTCCTATAAGGTTTATACCGAGTAACAACACCGATAAGCAAACGGCACTGCCCGTTAAGATATTAAATATTTTAATTTCCCCTTCATTTAACCCCGGAAATGACGCTACCATCGTGCGCTGTAAGGAATAAATAGAAGCCAACGCATCAGCAAAAGAAATGTTGCGCAGTGTTTTAATAACAGCGCTGTTGTTATTCCTTGATTTTATGAGATTTATTATCGACAGTGTGATTTTTGTAAACGCATACAGCGCCATAGTTATCACAACTATTTCATTTAATGCCTTTAATTATCGGTATAAGGGATATAAGCATTACGATGCCTAAAAGTCCCACGAGGGTTCCGAAAACTATTTTTCCCCACACAAGACACAAGCACATACCAAAACCCAAAACCAGAACGCCTAAAACGGCAAATGCTACCTTCCAAAATGTTTTTGCGTTCATTTTAGGCAATTTCTTGTTTTCCATACGGCACCATATAAGCAATGTGATAATGCCAAGTACCAATCCTGACGCACCGAAAATCACGCCCTCTAAAAATGCATTCCATTCGGGCAGCAGCGCCATACACATACCGAGCGAAAACAAAACACCGCTTACAGTACCTAAAACCAATGCTATAAAACTACTTTTTTTCATAAAAATGCTCCTTTCAATAAAACAACAGTTGTTTTTTTAATGCAATTATAGTATAATATCGAAGTCGCAAGAAAACAATCATCAATTTCGCAACAAATGTTGGAATAAAGGGGGAATTTTATGAATACGCCAAACAACAAGCGGCGCAGGGAATCGGTTGAAAAAATAGAAAAGGCATTTGTACAGTTATTGCAAGAAAACGAACTTAAAGGCATCAGTGTTTCTGATATATGCAAAATCACAAATCTCAACCGCAGTACGTTTTATGCTAACTTTTTAGATATTTATGACCTTGCTGATAAATTGCGTGAAAAGTTAGAGCGGGATTTTTCCGCTAATTTTGAAAATGTTTCGGAGCGCGAAAAAAACGGCGCTTTAAAAATGTTTAGGCACATAAAAGAAAACCAACTTTTTTATAAAACCTATTTTAAACTCGGTTACGATGAAAAACACAAGGTAATGATATATGACACCTCTCGTGCCGAAAAGGATTTTGGCGGACACCACATAAAATACCATATTGAATTTTTTAGAAGCGGACTTAATGCAATTATAAAAATGTGGCTTGATGGCGGTTGCGCCGAAACCCCCGAAGAAATGTCCGAAATAATCAAGCAGGAATATAAAGGAAGGTAGTGTGGTTTGTAAATAAATTGCCGTTGAAAAAAGTTTACTATTGTTTTATACTGTTTGTAGGGGGGATTTTTATGGATTTTTTAGCAAAAGTTTTGGAGTTTCTCGATGCCGATATGGTAAAACCCGAAATGTACGGCATCTTCCATCTTTCTTTTTTTATCGTTTCTATTATCGCAGGAATTGTTTTATGTAAATTAAAGCCAAATCCCGATGCTGCCTTTGTGCGCAAACTATTACTTACAGTATCAATAGTTGTTATAGTTCTGGAAATTTATAAGCAAATCAATTATAGTTTTTCTTATACCGACGGTATAACTTACGACTATCAATGGTATGCCTTTCCCTTTCAGTTTTGCTCAACACCTATGTATATAGGTCTACTGGCAGGACTAACGAAAAAGACCAAACTGCACGATTCGCTGTGTGCTTATCTCGCAACCTTTGCCTTGTTCGCAGGTCTTTGTGTTATGTTCTACCCTGTAGATATTTATATCGGCACAATTGGTATTAATATTCAGACGTCCATCTGTCACGGCTCTATGATAACAATAGGCATCTTCTTGCTCGGCACGGGATATGTAAAGCGCGAACACAAAACCATCCTTAAAGCCGTTCCCGTTTTTGCCTGTCTTGTTGGTGCTGCGGCTATTATGAACGAAATTGCTTACTTTTCGGGACTTCTCGAAAACGAAACATTTAATATGTTCTTTATAAGCCCCCATTGTGAACCGTCCTTACCTGTTTATTCGCTTGTACAAGCGGTAGTGCCCTTCCCCTTGTGCTTAATAATTTATATAGTCGCGTTTTCACTAGCGGCTTATATAATGCTACTGTTCTCAATGCTTATTGCGAAGCTTTTTAAAAAGAAAAAAATTATATCTATAGAAAAACAACCCGAAAAAGAAGAGATTACCGTTTAAATAACATAAAAAGTGTTAATCTATAATAAAAGAAAGGATGAATTTTATGTCAGTATTAAAGGTTACAAAAGAAAATTTTGAAGAGGTTAAATCCAGTAATAAACGAGTTTTGATTGATTTCTATGCCGATTGGTGCGGCCCCTGCCGTATGGTATCGCCTTTGGTTGATAAAATCGCCGAGGATTACGACGAATACCTTGTATGCAAAATAAACGTTGATGAGCAGCCCGAGTTGGCTGCCGCGTTCTCAGTATCGAGCATACCTACGCTTGTTGTTTTGGAAAACGGTAGAATAATTAATCAGGCATCGGGAGCCAGACCCCTACCGCAAATTTTGGCTATGTTGGAAGGTTAATTATGAGTCATATATACGATATGATAATTGTGGGCGGCGGTCCCGCAGGATACACTGCCGCGCTTTATGCCGCGAGAGCAGGGCTTGATACGATAGTAATAGAACGTATGTCGGCGGGCGGCCAAATGGCGCTTACCGACATTATAGATAACTACCCCGGATTTGATACGGGCGTTGACGGCTTTACACTGGGCATGAAGATGCAACAGGGTGCCGAGCGCTTCGGCGCTAAAACCGAGTATGCCGAGGTTATAAAAGTAGATTTTACCGATACTATCAAAAAAATCGAAACAACAAGCGGTGTTTTTCTATCTAAAACCGTTGTTATTTCATCAGGTGCTAATCCAAGAGAACTCGGTGTTGATATGGAAAGCGACTTTATCGGTCGCGGTGTGCATTATTGTGCCCACTGTGACGGAAGATTTTACAAGGATAAAACCGTTATGGTAGTGGGCGGCGGCAATTCCGCCGCGGCGGACGCGCTTTATTTATCGAGAATCGCTCAAAAAGTATATTTAGTGCATAGGCGAGACACTTTGAGGGCTACAAAAATTTATCACGAACCACTAAAAAGTGCCGAAAATGTTGAGTTTTTGTGGAACTGCACAGTATCGGAGTTTTTAGTAGAAAACAAAATTATCGGCGCTAAAATAAAGAATAAAGAAACGAACAAGGAAACTTGCATTTACTGTGACGGTATTTTCATAAGCATAGGCAGACGCCCCGCAACCGAATTTTTAAACGGTGCCGTTCAGTTGGACAAAAACGGCTATATTGTCGCCGATGAAACCACAAAAACAAGTGTTGATGGTGTTTTTGCGGTGGGTGACGTTCGTACAAAGCATTTACGTCAAGTCGTTACCGCTGCGGCTGACGGCGCGGTAGCGGCACATTTTGCAGAAGAATATTTGCTTAATAAAGGAATTTAAAATATGGAACTTGTTTTACTTACAGCTGTGGGTGTTGGCGGTGCTACCGTTATTGGCGCACTTATCGGCTTTTTATTTAAAGGAATTTCTCATAAATTTTCGGATATAATTCTCTCTTTTGCTGCAGGTGTTATGTTGGCGGCAGCGGTTTTGGGACTTATTTTACCTGCCGCTGAAAGCGGCGGAAAATACTCGCTATTTGTAGTTATAGCGGGTATATTTGCGGGTGCTTTATGTCTTAATTTAATTGATAAATTGGTCCCCCACCTACATCGACTTGTAGGCAGCGATATAGAAACGCACGGTGACACAAAACTCAGTAAAATTCTACTTTTTGTTGTCGCGATTGCGATACATAATCTGCCCGAGGGCATTGCCGCAGGTGTTGGCTTTGGCTCGGAAAATATATCCCATGCGCTTACCATTGCAGGCGGTATAGCGCTCCAGAACATACCCGAGGGTATGGTTATAATAGCACCTATGCTGTCAGCCGGTGTAAAACCCAAAAAGACCTTTCTTATTGCGGCGGCAACGGGTGTAATTGAAGTGCTTGGAACCCTTTTGGGCTATTTTGCGGTATCACTCAGCACCGCAATACTGCCATTTGCATTGTCCTTTGCGGGCGGCACTATGCTTTATATTATAAGCGATGAAATGATACCCGAAACCCACGGACACTCGGATGAGCGCGGCGTTACCTATGCGCTACTTGTTGGATTTTGCATTATGCTCGTAACCGATGTACTATTAGGATAGAAGGAAATTTTTATGACGTTTAACTCAAAGGATAAATTAATTAATAGGGTTTTCGAAATTTTTGGCGAAATATGCGCTATACCGCACGGCTCGGGAAATATGGAAAAAATTGCCGATTACTGTGTGGGTTTTGCCAAGAAAAACTCACTTGAATATTTTCGAGATACATCAAACAATGTAATAATCTATAAAAACGCCACCAAATGCTATGAAAATGCCGAGCCAATAATTTTGCAAGGGCATCTTGATATGGTGTGCCAAAAAACAAGTGATAGTGATTTTGATTTTTCAACCGATTCCTTAAATACATTTATAGATGGCGATTTGCTCGGGGCCGAAAGCACAACCCTCGGCGCCGATAACGGCATTGCCGTGGCTTTTGTTTTGGCTATACTTGAAAGTGATAGTGTACCCCACCCCTATATTGAAGCGGTTTTCACAACCGATGAAGAAATAGGAATGATTGGCGCTACCGCTCTTGATTTTGGGAAACTAAAATCTAAAAAAATGATAAATCTTGATTCCGAAGAAGATGACACCTTAACCGTTTCGTGTGCGGGAGGTATGGATTTTAAAATTGAAATTCCGTTTGAAAAAGTTTTATCGACAGGCACCAAAATAAACGTTATATTATCTGGGCTTAGAGGCGGACACTCGGGTGTTGAAATCGATAAAAACCGCGTAAATGCCGATATTCTGGCAGGTAAACTTTTAAAACACCTAAAAGATAGCTCCGATTTCGAATTAATAAGCATTTGCGGTGGCGATAAGGGCAACGCCATAGTAAACCGCTCTGAAATATCGGTTTGTTCTGATAACCCCGATGAATTTATTGATATTTGTAATGACTTTTTGCAGAAGGTAAAAAACGATATAAAAGAAAATGAACCTAATTTCAGTTTTGAGATTAAAAAATGCGAAAATACAAAACACAGTATAATTTGCGAAACTGCAAAAAATGATATTATCTTTTTGCTTAGCCACTTCCCCAACGGCGTAACACAGATGAGCGAAGAAATCGGCGGTCTTGTGGAAACGTCACTTAATCTTGGAATACTAAAAACTTACGAAAACTCCGTTTCAGTTTTGTTTACGCTCAGGAGTAATAAAAAATCCGGTATGACAGAACTTTGTGATAAATTGTCTGCTTTATGTTCGCGAATTAGTTGCACTTACGAAACGGGCGGCTACTATCCCCCTTGGGAGTTTAATAATAATTCCGTTCTTCAAAAGGTATACTGCAAGATTTTTGAAGAGCATTACGGCAAGCGCCCGAAGGTTGAAGCCATACACGCAGGACTTGAATGCGCGGTATTTGCCGATAAAATCCAAGGTCTTGACTGTGTATCAATGGGGCCGAATCTATATGATGTTCACACACCTAATGAACGGCTGAGCATTTCGTCTGCCGCAAATACCTTTAAGTTATTGCTTAAAATTTTGGAAGCGTGTAAATAGGTTTTGATTTTTATCTATTTTCGTGGTATAATGTTTTGAATTTATATTTAAGGAGAAAATTATGGAAAACAAAGGTGAATTCAAGCCCTATATTCCCGCAGAAAAGATAACCCCCGAAATCACGGTAACTTCTATCGTTATGGGTATTCTTTTGTCGGTAATATTCGGCGCGGCAAACGCATATTTGGGACTGCGCGTTGGTATGACCGTTTCGGCATCCATCCCCGCGGCAGTTATCGCGATGGGTGTTATCCGCATAATTATGCGCAGAAACTCAATATTGGAAAGCAATTTGGTGCAAACAATCGGTAGCGCGGGTGAGTCTCTCGCCGCAGGTGCTATCTTTACTTTACCCGCCTTATTTCTTTGGGCGGCAGAAGGTAAAATGGACAAGCCGGGCATACTTGAGATTACGCTCATCGCCCTTATCGGCGGACTGCTTGGCATATTCTTTATGGTACCGCTTCGCAACGCATTAATCGTTAAAGAACACGGTATTCTCCCCTATCCCGAAGGCACTGCTTGTGCCGAGGTTTTACTTGCGGGTGAAAAAGGCGGCTCCAGTGCCTCCACAGTATTTGCAGGTATGGGATTTGCGGCTCTCTTTAAGTTTATTATTGACGGACTTAAAGTTGTATCAGGTGAAATTTCGGGCAGAGTAAAAGGTTTTGCCGGAGAAATCGGCACACAAATTTACCCCGCCGTTATGAGCGTTGGATATATTTGCGGCGCGAGAATTTCTTCCTATATGTTTGCAGGCGGTGTGCTCAGTTGGTTAGTGCTTATCCCCCTTATCGTGCTTTTCGGCGCAGATATTGTGCTTTATCCGGGTACTGAACCGATTAGTAAAATCTTCGCAGACGGCGGCGCGGGCGCTATCTGGGGCTCCTATATCCGCTATATCGGTGCGGGCGCATTGGCGGCAGGCGGTATTATCTCGCTTATCAAGTCTTTACCGCTCATAGTTAAAACTTTTACGGGCGCTATGAAAGGTATGGCAGGGGCAGGTGCTTCTTCAAACCTTCGTACCGAAAAAGATATGAATATGAAGGTTGTTATCGGTGCTATTATTGCTTTAACCTTACTTATATGGCTCGTTCCTGCCATTCCCGTAAACCCGATAGTCGCCGTAATTATTGTTATATTCGGATTCTTCTTTGCCGCCGTTTCAAGCCGTATGGTAGGTCTTGTAGGTAGCAGTAACAACCCCGTTTCAGGTATGGCTATTGCAACACTCCTTATTGCAACGCTTATCCTTAAATTTACGGGCTCTACCGGTATTGTAGGTATGAGCAGTGCTATTGCTATCGGCTCTATAATCTGCATTGTATCGGCCATCGCAGGTGATACTTCGCAAGACTTAAAAACGGGCTATTTGCTTGGCGCTACACCGAGAAAGCAACAAATTGCCGAGATTATCGGTGTTGTAGCGGCGGCTTTAGCTATCGGCGGCACACTCTACTTGCTCGATAGCGCGTGGGGCTTTGGTTCAGATGAACTCGCAGCACCCCAGGCAACCCTTATGAAACTTATTATTGAGGGTGTTATGGGCGGTAATTTACCGTGGGCGCTTGTGTTTACAGGTGTGTTTATAGCGATAGTTGTTGAACTCATCGGTATACCCGTTCTTCCCTTTGCTATCGGCGTTTATCTGCCCGTACAGCTTAACGCTTGTATTATGGTGGGCGGTCTTATCCGTTTGGCGCTTGATAAGATGAAGAAAGACAAAGAAACAAAAGAAAAAATCGTTAACGACGGTATACTCTTCTGCTCAGGTATGATAGCGGGTGAAGGGCTTGTAGGTATCGTACTTGCTATACTTGCTGTATTCGGCATCAGTAATATTATTGACTTGTCGGGCTTTGTTCCAAAAAACATAGCCGATATCGGCGGACTCCTACTCTTTGCTATTATCATATTTACACTGCTTAAATTCACAGTATTTAAAAAGCGTGATAAAAAAATATGAAAAATAAAGTAAACGAAAACTTTCTTGAACGCATCCCCAAACGAAAAGAAAGCATTAAATGGACTGCTGACGAAAAAGGCATCGTAACGCTCGAAATTGAAAATAAAGGTGTTTTCAACCGCATCGCTCAAAAACTGTTTAAAAAACCCAGAATCAGTTATATACATTTAGATGAGAACGGCTCTTTTATATGGCAGTTGATTGATGGAAATAAAGACTTAACCGAAATAGGAAAATTAGTCGATGAGCATTTTGGCGAAGCCGCGCATCCGCTTTATGAGCGCCTTGCAAAATTTTGCCAGATACTTGAAAGCTACGGCTTTATATCTACAAAATAGAAAAAGGTCAACGGAAAAATCCGTTGACCTTTTATTTATGCATACTAGCAATATCCACCGCAAATAATAGCTCTGGTGATGTTGTGAGTAAATTAAAGAAAAATGCCGTTTTTTTCTCGGTGGGTGGTATAGGTTATGGAATTATTGAACTTTTATGGCGGCGCCGCACCCACCCTACAATGATTATAGCGGGTGGTATCTGCTTTGTGATTTTTTCATTTGTTTGTGAAAAATTCGGGCGCAAAAGTATGCTTTTTAAATGTTCGTTTTGCGCAGCGGCTATAACGGCGGTTGAACTGATTTTCGGAATAATTTTTAATATTTTTCTTAATATGAAGGTCTGGGACTACAGCCGTATGCCCTTTAATTTTTTAGGACAAATTTGCCCTCTTTATTCGGTGCTTTGGGGGATTTTATCTCTTCTTTTCCTGCCGCTCGCAAAGTTTTTAAATCGACGAATAAAATAAATGGGAGGCGCAACGCCTCCCCTAAATCCTAACCCCTAAATCCTAAAAAAGACCATCCTTTCGGATGGTCTTTTTTCTTAGATTTCTTCAGCTATTTCGAAAATCTTTTCGGGAAGTTCCGCCTTATCACAAGAAACTGTGAAGCAGAAGTTTACGTGTGTATCTTCAGCAAGAGCCGATACTCTATCAAGGAAGTCTGCTAACTCTTCATAATCGCGGCTGCCTATTCTGAGTGTTGCATCGCCGAAAACGTCTGTAACGTCATGATTTCCGGCACAAATGCCGCAAAGCACACCGTAATATTCGCCATAGCCCTTTGCACCGTAGGTCTCAATATCTATAAGTCTTGCTTTATGGCTGATACTGAAAGTAAGGGTATCACCTTTCTCTATACATACAACATTGCCTTTGCTTGTTGCGGCGGTAGAGTTTACCAAATCAATAAGCTTTTTGGTTTTACCCGAACCTTTTTTACCAATAATAAGTTTAATCATATCTGCCAACTCCTTTATATTTTAAATCGCCTTGGCGATTATTTTACTTTTTTATTTTTGAAGACGTGCTTCAAGCTCTGCTTTTTGCGCCTCATAACCCGGTTTGCCAAGCAAAGCAAACATATTCTTTTTATAACTTTCAACGCCGGGCTGGTCAAACGGATTTACGCCTAACATATATCCCGATATTGCACAAGCTTTTTCAAAGAAGTATATAAGGCGTCCCAAATCCTCTTCATCTGCCTTATCAAGTGAAATAACAAGATTCGGTGCTCCACCGTCGGTATGGGCTAAAACTGTTCCTTCAAATGCCTTTTTGTTTACAAAGGACATTGGCTTACCTGCCAAGAAATTAAGTCCATCACCGTCCGACTCTTCTTTTTCTATAATAACATCGCTTCCGCAGTCGTCAATCGTAACAACCGTTTCGAAAAGGATACGTCTGCCATCTTGAACATATTGTCCCATAGAGTGCAAATCGGTTGAGAAAATAACGGATGCTGGGAAAAGGCCTTTATTGTCCTTACCTTCGCTTTCTCCGTAAAGTTGTTTCCACCACTCTGCCATCAAGGTAAAACGCGGCTCATAGCTTACAAGAAGCTCTATTTCCTTGCCCTTGCGGTAAAACGCATTTCTAAGCGCTGCATATTTATAGCAAGCATTGCTTTCTATATCAGGGTTTGCATATTCTTCTCTTGCCGCTGCCGCACCTGCCATCAATTTATCAATATCGATACCTGCAGCCGCTATCGGTAAAAGACCTACCGCTGTAAGAACTGAAAAACGTCCGCCAACATCATCCGGTACTACAAAACTCTCATAACCCTTTTCGTCAGCTAACTGTTTTAAGGTGCCGCGGGCTTTATCGGTTGTGCAGTAAATACGCTTTGCTGCCTCCTCTTCACCGTAGCGTTCTTCAAGCAATTTTCTGAAAACTCTAAAAGCCACGGCGGGCTCGGTGGTTGTACCCGATTTTGATATGATATTAACCGATACTCGTTTGCCTTCACACAGCGCCAATAAATCAGCCAAAGCCGAGCCGCTTATACTGTTACCGGCAAAGTATATATCGGGGGTATCCTTTTTAAAGTTGTTGTAATAGGGTCCCTTTAAAAACTCAATCGCCGCACGGGCGCCAAGATACGAACCACCAATACCGATAACTACTAAAATATCGGTGTCGCTCTTTATTTTTTCTGCCGCTTTTTTAATGCGTGCAAATTCTTCTTTATCATAATCTACGGGTAAATCTAACCAACCAAGAAAATCGTTACCCAAACCGTTTTTTCTTTCCAACATTTCGTGAGCCGCTGTAACCTGAGAAACGAGACCTTTAATATCATTTTCTCGCAAAAAGTCACTTGCAAAGCCCGAATTAATCTTTAATGCCATTTAACATGCCTCCGTTTTGTTACTACCTATATTCTACTATAAAATTGTTGGTTTTTCAATATAAATCTATTAATTTTTACCGATAATTTACATATTATAAACAAAATAACGCTCGTATCAGCCACATAAACGTGTGCGTTACGTTAATTCTTTCGATATCGCTTTTGAGTTTTAATTCTATAATACCGATTTCACTGTCCCCCGACATAACCTTGACCACTCCAACCTTTGTACCCGCCTTGGCAGGAGCAGTAATAAATTCATCGAGTTCTACGGTTTGGGTTATATCACCTATAGTCCGTTTGGGCAGTAAAACGTTGAGTTTACTGTCGGGCACAATCTGAGCATATTTAAGTACACCTTTTTTAACAGGAATAACAGTATTTTCATCGGTTTCTGCTGTAATTGTTTTAAAATTGTAGTTGGCATATCCGTAGTTTAACAGTTTTTTTGCGCCTTCAAAGCGGTCGGTACTACTATCGGCATCCATAACTACGGCTACTAATTGCATACCATTTTTATCGGCGGTAGCGCTAAGGCAATATCCCGCTTTTGACGTGGTACCGGTTTTTAGCCCCGTGCATCCTTCATAAAAACGAACGAGCTTATTGGTATTTACAAGCTCACTTTCACCATTTCTGAGTGAATCCATCCAAACGGTTGAATATTCTTTTATTAAATCATATTTTATAAGTTCGCTTGATGCAACCGCTACGTCGTGCGCACTGGTTAAATGACCCTCGGCATCAAGTCCCGTACAATTTATAAAATGGGTGTTGTTCATACCGAGTTCCTTCGCCTTTTGGTTCATAAGCGCCACAAACCCTTCTTCGCTACCCGCCACCGCTTCGCCGAGGGCTACCATAGCATCATTTGCCGACGCTATAACGGCGGCTTTAAGCAGTTCATGCACCGTCATTTGTTCGCCCGGCTCTAACCATATTTGCGAACCACCCATACTGCAGGCATGCTCGGTTGCGGTAACTACGGTATCCAGTTTAAGTACACCGCCCTTTATGGCTTCCATAACCAGCAGCAGCGACATTATTTTGGTAATAGATGCGGGTGCGGTTTTTTCATCCGCATTGTTTTCGTACAAGACCGTCCCCGTCATTACCTCCATAAGTATCACTGATTTCGCTTTGATATCTAATTCGGTTACGGTGGCAGAGTCCGATGATACGGCAAGCGGTGAATCTAAGTCATCGGCGTCCCACTCTTTACTCACCGTCGCCGCCGACGCACTCAGCGACATTATGCATATACACAAAATATATGCTATTATCCTTTTCATAAAAAAACACCTCACATACTAAATAAGTATGTAAGGTGCTGACAATTAATAACCCATATTATCCTTGCAAAGTATTACTTTTACCTTGTCTTTTTGACGCTGAAAAGCCGTTGCAACAAAATTTATACAAATACGGTCTTTACTATTGCAACCCGTTCCTATTCCACCGCTTTCCGCAACACATTTACCTATCTTGGCGCAAGGAGTATCAAGTCCCAAACGCTTGGCATTTAGCGGAGCGGCTGTTGTTTTTACGCGCTTTACCGCCGCCGACATATCTTCAACTATTTTATTGACTCCGATTATAAATACCACTTCACGCGGTCCGTAACAGGTGGCGGCAACGCGATTTGACCTACCGTCAACATTATATAATACACCATCCTCTGTTACGGCGTTTGCCGATGTGAAAAAAGTATCACAAGAGAAGGTTTTGTGATATATTTCGTCTGGGTCAACACCCGCTGCCGACCTATCTAAATACTGATAATAACCGCTTTTCAGCAGTTCCATAACACCGCTCTCTTTAAGTGTTTCCGAGCCACCGCAGGATACTACCGCGCCCTTGGGTACAATTTGTCTTACGATATCTACAATCTCACTTTTACTTTTGGCATAAAAAACCTCTATATTATTTTGCTCAAGTGACCTTTTAACAGTTGCTATTTTTTCGTTCATTTTATTCACCGCCTACAATTATTCCGCCGCCAAGTACGGCATTACCTTCATAAAAAACCGCCGACTGCCCAGGGGATGGCGCTCTGACCGGAGATATAAACTCGATAACCGCCGTTTTGTTGTCAGCGGGATACACTGTGCACTCGGTGTCGGGCGCGCTATAACGCAGTTTTGCGGTACAGCAAAACGGCGCGGCGGGTATCTCGCCCGATGCAAAAGAAACATCCCTTATTAAAACCTTGGTTTTAAAAAGCATTTTTTCATCAGGGGATAGTACAACAGTATTTTGTTCGGAGTTTTTACTTATAACAAACTGCGGACACCCAAGGGCAATTCCTAACCCCTTTCTTTGTCCCACAGTATAGCACTGATGCCCCGCGTGTTTTCCTAAAACATTACCGCAAATATCCACGTAATTGCCGCCTTCGAACTTTTTGCCGTTATATCTTTCCAAAAATGCGGTATAATCGCCGTCAGGTACAAAGCATATATCCTGGCTTTCCTTATAAGATGCCGATACAAATCCGTATTGCTCGGCGATTTCCCTAACCTCATCCTTGGTTATATCGCCCAAAGGCATTAATATATGCTCCAATTTTTCTTTGGTTAAGTGCCACAGCACGTAGGTCTGGTCTTTTTTTCGGTCCTCAGGGCGAAAAAGCGTGGGAACCGAGTCTTTTTGCTCTATTTTGCAGTAATGCCCTGTTGCAAGATAATCACAACCCATTTCCTGTGCTTTTTCAAGTAGGGCGCCGAATTTTAAGTGAATATTACACTCTATGCACGGGTTGGGTGTAAGCCCTAAATCATACTCACACGCGAATTTTTTAATTACTTTTTCAAGAAAAAGTTCTCGCATATCAAAGTAAAAGTGGGGTATGCCAAGCTTTTCGCAAACCTCTTTTGCCTTTTCCACTTCGGTGGCTTTGCCTTCTTTATCATATAAACGCAAGGTGGCGCCGATAACCTCATGGCCCTGCTGTTTTAATAAAGCCGCCGCAACCGAGCTATCAACACCGCCACTCATAGCAACCATAACCTTTGGCATATCTCCCCCTCCTTCTTTTATATGTTTTTGCTTTTTTATCCCTCGTATAATTCTACCGCTAAATTTCTATCGTACGGCGGAATATTTACATTTATTATTTCACTCTTGGACGTCGGCACGTTTTTACCAACGTAATCTCCGCGAATCGGCAATTCTCTATGTCCCCTATCTATTAGCACTGCCAACTGCACCGATGCCGGACGCGCCGACTCTATAACTGCTTCAAGCGCTGCTCGGACGGTTCTGCCAGTATGCAAAACGTCATCAACCAATATTACAGTTTTATCCATAATATCAAAATCTATTTCAACACTCGGTATGCCGCGTTCCGTTAGCGGAACTGTCATATCGTCACGATGAAGCGAAATATCCACACTACCCACAGGAATTGTTTTATTCTCTATTAACGCAATATTGTCGGCTATCATTTGGGCTAACGGCACGCCGCGGCGTTTTATACCAATAAGACAAATGTTTTCTACTCCGTTATTTTTTTCAATAATCTCGTGAGAAATTCTCTTAAGCGCACGAACAACTGCCGCTTCATCCATTAAAAGTGCTTTAAACATATCAAAAACTCACCAACTTTTCCCCGTTTTTACATATATTGTATATTAACAGCATATCATATAAATGTACAACCCTTATGTTCCATATTTTCAAAGTAATATTACCACAAAATATGCTATATGTAAACACAGTTTTTGGAAAATATAGTGTTTTTTACGGGTTTTGCACCCTTTTTCTCCCCTTTTTGACGGGGTGCGACTTTAACTTTCGGCTTTTTTTACAAATAAAAACCCATTTTTTACCATTTATCTCGTAAACAAATAGTTACAAAGCTGTAATTATTTCGTAATTCAGTAAAAATTTGTGCAAATCCAACAAATTCGGGCTTTTTGTTTTGTTTGACATTTAGTGATTTACAATATATAATGGCAAGGTCCTCAAAAATGACCGATAATATCGGCAACATCGAAAAGGAGTTATTGAATGTTAGAAAGAATAAAAAATCTACGCGGAATTTTTTCTCGCGAAGATAAATCAAGAGTATTCGGCATAGCTTATATGGTTGTGGCTTTGCTTGCGGTTTTACTTTTTCTTATGTTTTCATTAAATAGAGTAACCGTTAATGACGGTAACACTACACAAAAATTTTTAACCTTTAAAACCGAAGCTACTGAGCTTTTAAAAATCGCAAAACTCAATTCAAAAAATTACAAAGTGACCGACGTTGATGCAAACGGAAATGAAATCAATTTATCGGTTGCGTATACCTTCCCTTCCTACGTAACCGTTGGCGATACCACCCATTACGTAGACGTATGCAAAGGGGAAACTGTAGCCGATGCAATCGGACTCGCAGGTATCACACTTGATGAGCATGACGTGGTTAGTTTATCGCTCGATACAGTTTTAAATGAAACTACTTATATTGACGTAACCGATATAAATTACGTAACCGAAGTTATATCGCAAAAAATACCCTATACATCTAAAACCGTTTATTCAAGAAAATCATCTACCACGGCAGTAACTACTAAGGGTGAAGAAGGCAAAAAGGAAATTACCAAGGTTACAAAACTCGTTAACGGTGTTGTAAACACCACCGAAATCGTTGAAGAGAACATTATTAAACCTGCTGTACAAGAAGTTATCACCGTTGGCACCAAGAAACCCGCTGTAACAACCTCTGCGAACGTTAACTGCATTTCGGAATTAACGCCGTCAAAGCCCATTGAACTTGATAAAAACGGCAACCCTGTGGATTACGTTAAAAAAATCACTGTTCAGGCAACAGCTTATACCGAATCTAACCGTTGGCACTCGGCATCTGGTGTATATTTAAAGCCAGGTCACGTTGCTATTAACACAGACCTTTATGAATACGGAACTAAATTTTACATTAAATCATCAGATGGCAGTTACATCTACGGCTATGCCGTGGCTGCTGATACGGGCGGTTTTGTCAATTCACGCCCGAACAACTTTGACTTGTTCTTTACTTCTGAATCCGCGTGTAAAAAATTCGGCAGAAGAAATATTGAAGTTTGGATACTTGAATAATAAAAACCGCTCTACTGAGCGGTTTTTATTTTTGCATCGTATATTTCAATTTCAATATTTTTTCCCTCTATTTTAAGCGGGATGCCGCTTCCAGCAAAGATGATTTTATAATCTTCCCCAAGTCGTGTACCTCTTACAGTAAATTGTTGGTCAATCAAGAGCGCGTCGGCGCCCTCGGCACTTCTCAGGCAACCGAGTAAAAAATATGGTGCTCCGTCCGCGCGAGACATATCTACAGGGTATTTTATATCACGAAATTCGGCATAAGCTTCTTTTTCGGTTATCACAACTTTAGCGCCTGACAAAAGTTTTGGTTCTACTACGGTGAGTTGAGTATTTCCGTCACTATCAATATTGACAGCACAGGTGTACTCTTTATTATAATAAAAAATATGCGCATTGAACGACAGTCCTTTAGTTATCGGTGTAACGCTGGAACTGCCACATGCGCTTAAACATAGAAAAATCAAAGGGAAAATTAATATTTTAATTTTTTTCAAATAAACCGCTACCCTTCAAGTGTTTTAAACACGCAAGGTAACTCCTTTATAATGTCGATTGGAAGCATTGCCGTCTCTGAGAGTTTTTCTGCCGCAATGTCCCCTGCCATGCCATGTATATAAACGGCTTTTGTGACAGCATCAAACACATCGGTATTATACGCTAATATCCCCGCAATAATACCCGCAAGTACGTCACCGCTGCCACCCGTCGCCATACCGGCATTCCCCGTTGGGTTGATATTAACCCTGCCGTCAGGCGCGGCTATTACGGTTTCGTTTCCTTTAAGCACCAGATATACCCCATGCGTTTTTGCGAAATCGGCAGCAACTGATATGCGATTTGCATTTATTTCCGTTACGCTTTTACCGCAAATACGCGACATCTCAAGTGGATGCGGAGTTAAAATAATAGGAGTTTTTGCCCGTTTTAATATATTTATGTTTCGGGACAATATATTTATGCCATCGGCATCAACAACTATCGGGCAGCTGGCATTTTTAACTATTAATTTCAGTTTCTCAAGGGTTGATTTACTAAAACCGCAACCACAACCAAAAAGTATACTGTCGGCAGTTTGTATATCCTTTAAAGCCGCTTTTTTAAAAAATAATCCGTAAGGCAAAAACACAGCTTCCGGTGTCGACACAGCGCAGACGGGATAAATTCTTTTATGCACCGCCATTTTTAGTTTTCCTACACCGCTTCTAAGCGCCGCTTTTGCGGCGAGTATAGCGGCACCTGCCATACCGTAAGAGCCGCAGACCAGCAAAGCAGTTCCAAAGGTTCCTTTGTGAGATTGTTTGTCCCTTTTTTCTATTTTGGGCGGTTTGGTTACATCAAATTCCATATTAGTTAAATATTTCTTTCGCCGTAATTTTCGGTGAGCCGAGCTTTATGGCTTCAATCATTTTTTCGTTAGGCGCCATCATAATGAGTATCTTTTTGCCATTTTTTGATACAAGCACCCAATATGCATTTTTATCGTCTTTATTGCAACAAATATATTTTTCTGCCGCATCTGTAACGGGCAGTGTTTCGCCTACCTTTTCTGTGCGTAAAATATCTTTGCCTTCAAACGAAATAATTCTTTTACGAGTGCTTTTAGACATAATTTTATCAACATCAATTACCGTGTTGGTCACTATATACTCATACTCGATAGAGAACATACTGAGCAATTTTGCCGTACCGTAAAAAACGGCAACTATTAATAATATAAAAAACGGATACTGCCCTGACATTAAGAAAAGCAGCGTGCAAGCCAAAACCGCCACAATAAATATTACCGCTATAAGCAAGTATTCTGCAGGGCTCTTTTTGATTTTTAATAACTGTTCTTTAAAAACGTCCATATTTTTTCTCCTGATATTTTTTATTTATTATACAACAAATAATATAGCTCTTGCAATATTTTTTAAAATAATATATAATTTTTAAAAAAAGAAAAAGGAAATAGAAAATGAAAATTCGTGATACCTATATTTTAAGAAATGTTGCAGGGGAAAATCTTGTAGTAACGGTTGGTGCCAATGTTAATTTCAATTCGGTTATGACACTCAATGAAACGGGAAAATTCTTGTGGGAAAAATTAAGTGATGAAACTACAGAAGATGCATTAGTTGCCGCCCTACTTTCTGAGTACGCTGTAGATAAGACCACAGCCGAGCGTGACGTTGCGGCATTTATAGAAAAATTAAAGGAAAATAATATTTTGGAATAAAACAAAACCGAGTGAACTTTCACTCGGTTTTGTTTTTTCGGATTATCCTAATATTACTATACCCGCAATTACCATAATAATAGCCGCGTAGTGTTTCCACGACATTTTTTCTTTAAGGAAGATTCGGCTCCAAAGAACAGATATTGCGCAATAAGCCGAAATAATTACCATACCAACAGAAAAATCGCTGAACATAACCGCCATATAGAACACCTGACCTATTGTTTCGCAAATACCGCCGAAAATCAGGTTTTTGTTTCCTTTGAATACGTTATCCTTTTTAACAAATTTGAGCCAAATAAACGCAAAGATTGCAAGAATAAAGAAGGTTAATTCAAACGCTGAATTTGCCGCATAGTCGCTCATTTCTATTCCCGTCTTTTCAATAAATGCATCCGAGAAAAGAAGCTCATCTCCCACCGTTCCTAAAGCATCGATTATAAGATAGGAAATGGGGAGCAAAAAGGCGAGAATGCTTTTTGTGTATTTTCGGTTTGCCATTTCCTGCCTTGCTTTTCTTACATCGTCATCCTCTCTTTGTTCAACGAAACCTAACGCTATGATACCAACCGTTATCATGGAAATTCCGACAATGGTCATAACGGTTATATCTTCGGTGGAAATGAGTCCGAACACAAGGCACAAAAGAAATGCCAATGCGCCAGAAGAATTACAAATGGGCGAAGAAATAGAAAGTTCTATGTAACGCAAACCTATGTAACCGAGCACCATCGCCAAGATATACAAAGCTGCTATCGGTAGATACCTGATGAAATCTATGAACTTAAAATCGGTATAGAAAAGACTCGCTACTATTTTATTAACTCCGTCAACACCAACTGTGTTATCAATTATCGCGCCGCCTATAAGCGTTATAAAGAAATGTATACCCATTATAAACCCTACGGCAAAGACAACCTTCCAATGACTATTTTTATCGCGTTCTTTGGTCCCCATTTTTGAAAAAAGGTCGGAACCACTCCAACAAAGCAAAGCAAAAACAGACAACCAAAACCAAATCATTTTCATTTCCCCTTTAAAAAATATAGCATATTATATCAAACTGCAAAAAAAATGTCAATATTTGTAAAGTGATCAAGTTAATTATTGATATTTACGTAATTAATTAGTATAATATAATAATGAGTTAGTTTCTCAAAACGCTAAAAAGCGCTTCGAGAAGCCACTTTCAAGTGGATTTGGCAAAATCAAATTAAGGATTTTGATTTTGCACAACACTCATTGAAATGGTTACGGACAAATTTTTGAAGAAAATTTGTCTAAAATCAAAGATTTTACCTCAAAACTTATCTGTTTTGACTTCTTTTAACCATTATAAATAAGTATGTTTTCCGGAGGGATTAACTTGGATTTTAAACAGTTTTGGGAGCAAATTGAAAATAAAAAAATCGCTATGTGCGGTATCGGCATCAGCAACACGCCTCTTATTAAAACCTTTCTTAAGAAAGGTGCACGTGTTGTTGCGTGTGACCGCAGAACTCGTGAACAATTAGGTGATATTTGTAACGAGCTTGAAGCACTTGGTGCGACGCTGAGTCTCGGTGAAGATTATCTTAAAAAACTTGAGGTTGACGTTATTTTCCGCACCCCTGGTATGAGTTTTAATCTGCCTGAACTTATAGAAGCGCGCCGACGCGGTATCGCAGTTACGAGTGAGATGGAAGTGTTTTTCGATTTATGCCCTGCTAAAATTTTCGCAGTTACGGGCTCTGACGGAAAGACCACCACTACTACACTGATTGCCGAGATGCTTAAACGTGAAGGTTATACCGTCCACGTGGGCGGAAATATCGGCAAACCGCTTCTTCCCGAAATTGATAATATTAAGAGTGATGATTACGTTGTTGTTGAGCTTTCTTCCTTCCAACTGATATCAATGAGAAAAAGCCCCGACGTTGCCGTTGTTACCAACGTAGCGCCCAACCATCTTGATATCCACAAGGATATGGACGAATACGTTGAAGCCAAGAAAAACGTACTCCTTCACCAAGGCGCATTTTCGCGTACGGTTTTAAACTACGATAATGAAATTACCAACGGTTTCCGTGACCTTGTGCGCGGTCAGTCTTTGGGATTCAGTATGGAAACCCCCGTTAAAAACGGTGCCTGGCTTGACAGTGACGGATACCTTAATATGTGTTACCGCGGTGTCAGCGCGCCAATTATGCATAAGAGTAATATCACAATTTTAGGTGAGCACAACGTTGCTAACTACCTTGCCGCTATTTCTGCAGTTTGGGGTTACGTTGGTGCTGATAATATCCGCTTGGTTGCTAAGGAATTCGGCGGAGTTGAACACCGCATTGAGTTCGTAAAAGAAGTAAATGGCGTTCGCTATTTTAACGATTCCATCGCATCCAGCCCCACCCGTACTATCGCAGGGCTTAAGGCATTTGACCGCAAGGTAGTATTACTGGCGGGCGGCTATGATAAACAAATTCCTTTTGAGCCGATGGCACCATACGTAATAGAAAAAGTTAAACTACTCATTTTAACGGGTCCCACCGCTAAAAAGATAGAAAAAGCCGTTACCGAACATCCCGATTACAAGGGTTCGCCGCAAATTGTACACGCGAGGGACCTTGATAACGCGGTGGATATTGCACACAAAACGGCGGTGGCGGGCGACATTGTAACATTAAGCCCCGCCTGTGCATCGTTTGATGCCTTCCCCAACTTTGCAGTGCGCGGCAACTATTTTAAAGAACTGGTGAACAAATTATAATGGATACTAAGAAGTTATTAACCGAATTGTCTGACGCGTCAGCAATAGGCACCGTTTGTGATGCGGCAAATCTACTCGAAAAATTTTTAAGTAAATACGGCGGTGCCACGAATATGTCAGGGCTTACAAAATGCCTGACTATCAAAGGCAAAAGCGACTATACGATATTGCTTGATGCCCACATTGATGAAGTGGGTTTTATTGTAACTAACGTGTCGGATAATGGGTTTTTAAGCGTTTCGAACGTAGGCGGTATTGACCCAAGACATCTACCCGCAAAACCCGTGACAATACACGGCAAGCAAAAGGTTTGCGGTGTTTTTGTAAGTACGCCGCCCCATCTTGAAAAAAGTGACAGCGCCGTCGAAAATATTTCTAAAATAAGAATAGATACAGGTATCGGAAAAAAAGCCAAGGAAATTATTTCGGTTGGCGATTATGTAACTTTTAGGCAAACTGCGGCAAATTTATATGGTGATACCGTTTGCGGTAAGTCACTCGATAACCGCGCCGGTGTAGTAGCGCTTTTATTACTCGCCGAACGTTTATATAAGAAAAAATTACCGATAACCGTTAAATTTTTATTTAGTGACGCCGAGGAACTCGGACTTCGCGGTGCTAAAACCTCCGCTTATGACAGTGGTGCCGATGAAGCGATTGTTGTTGACGTTAGTTTCGGTGACGGCCCTGATATCCCCGCCACCAAGTGCGGAATACTGGGCGCTGGTGGTATGATAGGTATATCCCCTGTTTTAAACCGTGATATAACCGATAAGTTAATTTTGATAGCATCCGATAACGACATACCCTATCAAAATGAAGTGATGGGAGAAAAAACCTCCACCAATGCCGATGTTATATCTATTTGCGGCGGCGGTATCCCTTCGGGACTTATATCCATCCCCCTTCGCAATATGCACACCGATGTTGAAACGGTAAAAATTTGCGATATAGTATCGGTTGCCGATGTTCTCGAAAAATACATTATTTCAGGGGGACTTAAAAATGCTTAAAATCCTTCAAGAGTTTTGCGAGATTAATTCCCCCAGCGGTTTTGAAAAAAGTATCAGAGAGCAAATTCTCAGCGAAATTTCGCCTTTTTGCGAGTGCAAAACGGATAAAAATGGCAATATTATTGCATATAAAAAAGGAAAACTGCCCTCCACAGTAAAGCTAATGGTAGATGCACATTTAGACGAAGTAGGCATTATTATATCGGCTGTGACAAATGACGGTTTTTTGAAATTTCAAGTGCTTGGCGGCATAAAGCCGAGTGTACTGCTGTGCCGAAAGGTGTATATAAACGATTCGGTTATCGGCGTAATCGGTTGTAAACCGATACATTTAACCGAAGGTGAAGAAGGCAAAAAATTGCCAAGCGCCGATACGCTTTATATAGATATTGGTTGTTCTTCTCGCTCCGAAGCTGAAAACATAGTAAATGTTGGTGACGGCGGCGTTATTATGAGCGAATTTGTCGTTCTCGGTGATACCCGCATAAAAGCCAAGGCGATAGATGACCGCGTTGGTTGCTATATCTTAACCGAACTTTTAAAACAAGACAGCGACTACGATTTTTACGCTACGTTTACCGTCGGCGAAGAACTTGGCTGCCGCGGTGCAATAACCGCCACGTATACTGTAAACCCCGATGTAGCGCTTGTTCTTGAAGCCACCACTGCCGCCGATTTAGACGGTGTTGCCGAGCAAGATAAGGTGTGTTCCTTAGGATACGGCCCCGCCGTTTCCTTTATGGACCGCGGTGCTGTTTATGACCGCACCCTTTATAATATCGCTGTAAATTCGGGCATTAAATGTCAACCGAAGTCGGCTGTTACGGGTGGCAACAACGCGAGTAAAATTCATTTAAACCGCTCAGGTGTCAGAACTCTCGCCATTTCTGTTCCCTGCCGTTATATCCATACACCGTCTTGTATATGCGACTCAGACGATATAGAAAATGCTAAAGATTTGGCAAAATTTATGATAAATAAGATTTGTTCGGGGGGAAATATAGTTGATTACACTGTGTAAAGATTTACCCGACATAAGTGCAAAAAGTGTGGTTTACGTAAAACTTATGTGCCTTTATGCTGCCTATCGCGATTACGATAAAATTGCACTTTTTTGGGTACAAACCGATAAAGAAAACCGCGTGAGTGCTCTCATTTCTTTGCTTGATAATAGTATGATTATTTGTAGAGTGGGCGGCGATACGGCTGAACTTAAAACCTTTGTAGATGCCATATCCCCCGCCAACATTTTTACCGATTTAGATACGGCAAAAATTTTAGGACTCGAAATTATTACCGAGTGCGCGTCGCTTTGCAAAGCCCCACCGTTTGATACTGTCCGTAAGACAGAGAACACTTACGAAGGGCTTGACCGCGTTTATGATACCCTATCAAAACACTTGGATATTGGGGACCGACAGGGCTTTATTGCCGATATGTCACACCGCATAAGGCGTGGTACGGCAGGATACGTAACAAGCAAATATTCAGCAGGGGTTATCCTTTATAACGATAAATACGCCACCCTTGCGGGAATTGCTGTGGAAAGTGATTGCCGACGCTCAGGGCTTGGTACCGCAACGCTTAACCGATTGCTCGAAATTATAAGAGACCGCACGGTGTATATCTGCGCCGAATATAAAAATGTTCCGTTTTATAAAAGTAACGGTTTTACTGTAGAATCAACGGTAGCATATTGTAAATTAAAGGAAGTTGAATAGATTGAATTTTTTTAAATTTGATGATGAACTTTTATCTCTTGGAGAAAAAGCAAAGGCCGAGTGCCGCGAAGTTTTCGAAAGAATCGATGACGTAACCCGTTTTAATCAGCAAAAGGTTTTGTCGGCTTTTACAAAAAACGGCGTTAGCGAGTCGCATTTGGGCATATCCACAGGTTACGGCTATGATGACAGTGGCAGAGATATGTTAGAGCGCGTTTTTGCCGACTGCGTGGGCGCAGAAGATGCGCTTATCCGCCACAATTTTGTATCGGGTACACATACTCTGACCGTTGCACTTTTCGGCATACTCCGGCCGGGCGATAAAATGCTCTGCCTTACGGGTAGACCTTATGACACGCTCATCGGTGTTTTAGGTATTGATAAGCATACCGATGGCTCACTTACAGATTTCGGTGTAGAATATAACCAGGTAGATTTAAACCAAAACGGCGAACCCGATATTGAAGCCATTAAAACGGCTTTAAGTAAGCAAAAATATAAAATGGCGTACATACAACGCTCAAAAGGATATAGTTTAAGGCCGAGTTTATCGATTGCAAAAATTAAGGAACTTTGCAGCATAGTTAAGGGAATATCACCTGATACTATAATTATGGTAGATAATTGCTACGGCGAGTTTGTGGAAACAAAGGAACCGTGCGAAGTCGGTGCCGATATAATTGCCGGTTCTCTCATTAAAAACCCTGGTGGTGGTATAGCGCCGACGGGTGGATATATTGCAGGTCGTCACGATTTAGTGGAAAAATGTGCCTATCGGCTCACAGCTCCGGGTGTTGGCAGAGAAATAGGAGCGTCTCTCGGTCATCTCAGAGAGCTTTATATGGGACTTTTCTCGGCTCCGCACGTTGTTGGCGAAGCACTTAAAACCGCTGTTTTTGCCGCCAGAATTTTTAATTTGTTGGGTTTTGGCGCACTGCCCGAATATAACGAGCCGCGTGCCGATATTATACAAACCATACTACTTGAGAACACCGATACGTTGATTGCTTTTTGTCAGGGTTTACAAGCCGGCTCGCCTATTGACTCTATGGCGGTGCCCTTCCCCGCACCAATGCCTGGGTATGATAGTGACGTTATTATGGCGGCAGGCGCATTTACTCTTGGCGCATCCATCGAATTATCGGCTGATGCACCGCTTCGTGAGCCGTTTGCCGTATGGCTTCAGGGCGGTCTTAATTTCCACTCGGGCGAAATCGGTATTCTGTCGGCGGCACAGAAGGTGCTGAATTTAAAAAAAGGAGAACGGTAATATGAAAACGCTGTTTGTCGGCGAAATCGTTGACGTTGTTTTAGTCGAAAACGGACTTATCATCTGCTATATTTGTTCAAAAGATCAGGATACTGCTACGGTGGCTTATAAAATGGTAACCTTTGCCGACGGAAAATTCACCTTTGTTCAGCGCAGTCTTTACGAGCTTTCAAAATTCGGCACTAATAATAAGGAATTTTTGCACCACATAAAAAATCACATCACATGCCGTTCTTTACCTTTATCTTCGGGTAAGCACTTCATATTAGAACGAAACGGTGACAGTAAACTGATGGATGTTGACGGCGAGTGTGTATGGGAAGGACCGCTTTCCTACCGCGGAAATGCGCCAAGCGGCATAGCGGTTAGTAACCGCTCGCTTTGGACCTGCTTTAAATCGGCATCGGTGCTTATTCGTATGAATCTTTTAACTATGAAGGAAGAACTTAGAATCGGTGGCGGTGCCACATCACCCTTTGATAAACCTTGTGATTTGTTTATCGATGGCAACGACATTTACGTTTGCAACAGCGGTAGCAATTCGATAGTCAAGGTTAATCTTAACACCTTCTCGGCGGAAACATACCGCCAATTTGAATCTCCTGTTTACCGCTTTATTAAAAACGACGGCTATGAATTCGCCGTACTCGATACGGGGATTTATCTGCTTGATTGAAAAAATTATTTTGAATTTTTAATCGAAAATATGGTTTCCTCCATTATTACTAATAAAAACAATTAATCGTTTTCATTTTAAAAAAGACCGCAGTTAAAACTGCGGTCTTTTTTGTGCGCTTCCTCATCATTTTACGATATAAAAATCAGAATTCTTATCATAATACCTTTTTATGACAATTTAATGCTATTTTGGGGAAGAATACTCTCTTTTATGCTTGAAAAAAAAGCAGATATATGTTATAATACAAAAAATTGTGTCTACCTAAAAGGTATAGGTAGTGAAATTTCTTTATAAGTTGCCTTTTCACCGGTTTGCGCAATGCAACATAATAGGGGATAATATGGAAAAAAAGAATCAAATTCTATATAGTAGAATAAATGCGTTTACGGATGGCATTTTTGTTGTTCTCATATATTTGCTAGCAACATGGGTATGGCTGGATCTTGCTGACCACAGTTCCTCTAATATGGCAAATATTGCGAATTATGAAGGATATGCCATTATCGTGTTGTTTGCCTACGCTTGCTGGACTGTTTTGGTGCTGACCTTGTTCGGTGCCTACCAGCCAAATCGCACCCATGGTAAAAATTGGCGGTACGGTGTATTGGTGCTGGGTAATACCTTTGCTGTTATAGTGGCTGCCACCGCCCTTTATTTGTTCCGTTTGGAAGAATTTTCGCGCGGTGTTCTCGGTCTTTACTATATTTTCAGTTCCAGCGCATTAGTGATGAAGCGAATGCTTGCCCGCTTTATCATGGCTCGTTTGCAAACTAATGTCCGCCATCAAAAGCACGTTCTGGTAATTGGCGGCGGCAAATTGGCAGAACAGTATATTCAAAGCGTATCCGAGAATCAGGGACTTGGCCTTTGTATAGACAAACACTTGATTCCGGGAGATACACTGTTTGAAGACTTGGAATCTGCTTTGCATAACAACGAAATCGCCGAAGTGGTTTTGGCATTGAACATCGATGAACTTCATATTACAAATAGTGTTATTCATGCTTGCGAAAAGAGTGGCACAAAAATAAGCGTTATTCCGTTTTACAACGACTTCATTCCCTCCAACCCCACGGTCGATACGGTTGGCAACGTAAAACTGATTCGTCTTCGCACAACACCGCTGGATCTTCCATTTAATGCGTTTTGTAAGCGAAGTTTTGACTTGTTGGGCAGTGCGGTATTGTTGCTTCTGCTTTCACCCGCGTTTTTGATAATTGCCCTGCTAACCAAACTTTCGAGCCCCGGCCCTGTAATCTTCCGACAAGAAAGAGTTGGTCTTAACAAAAAGACTTTTACTATGTACAAGTTCCGCAGTATGCGCGAAAACACCGAGCAAAATTCTGCATGGAGCACAAATAACGATAGCCGTCGTACTTTTATCGGCTCTCTGCTTCGTAAAACCAGTTTGGACGAATTGCCGCAGTTGTGGAACGTTCTGAAGGGGGATATGAGTTTGGTGGGTCCCCGTCCCGAAATTCCGTTTTACGTTGACCGATTCAGAGAAACCGTTCCTCTGTATATGGTTAAATATCAGGTGCGCCCCGGTATGACCGGCTGGGCACAAATCAACGGCTTACGTGGTAACACCAGCATCCCCGATAGAATTCGGCATGATTTGTGGTATATAGAACACTGGTCCATCGAGTTGGATATAAAAATTCTTTTCAAGACCGCCTTTGGTGGAATGTTGAATAAAGAAGAGATTAATTTTCAAGATACCGCTGCGAAATAGTTGCAGGGAAAACAGGAGTGAACAAATGAACGACATACAAAAGCAACTGTTTCCTATACTGTGCGAAATTAACCGAATTTGCCGTGAAAACGACATTTCTTATACCCTTCAGGGTGGTACTTTGCTGGGTGCCGTTCGCGAAAAAGGATTTATTCCTTGGGACGATGATATAGATATCGCCATGTCCCGAGAAAATTATGAACGTTTTATGGAAGTGTTTTCAACCCACAGTCAAGAATTTGGTATGCTGGAAGGATACACCGGCGGTGCTTTGCAAATATTTAACAAGAAGGATCCGTTTGCTACCGCCGATATTTTTGTGTATGACTATATAACCGAAAATAAGTTTTTGCAAAAACTTCGTATCTACGGCCTTATATTCCTGCAAGCTTTATTAAAAACTCAAGAAACCATCAAGTTAACAAGCGCAGAAGAACATGGCGCATTTAAGTACTTTGTTTATCGCGGTGTTAGTCTTTTAGGTCGGCTATTTCCTCGAAAAGCGAAGCTTCGTTTTTACAAATGGTTTTGTAAAAACGCTTTTGTCGGACAAAAATCACATATTCATTTGTCAAATGATTCTGCCAAATATCTGCATAGAATTATCCCTGCTGCTTATATTAACAATTTAATAGAGCAAGATTTTGAAGGGGTTAATTTCTACATCTTCGGTGATTACGATACCATTCTTAAACTATCCTATGGGGATGACTACATGACTCCCAAGGAAGATCAACAGGCACACTTTCGACATGAACGATTTAGGTACAGTTTGTTTAATAACAACTAATAAGGAAGGAACTATGAAGCAATCTATTTTTATTACCGGCTCCACTAAAGGAATCGGCAAGGCCATTGCAATAGAAGCGCTAAAGGCCAATTATTATGTATATCTTAACTATGTCCACGATGATAAAGGGGCGCAAAAGTGCGCCGACGATTTGGATGATTTAGGATATTCCGGCAGTTATAATATTATTAAAGCCGATATATCAAGTATCGAGTCCATTCCCACCATCCTGGGACAGATGGATCTTGATAATCATCCACTTTACGGCTTGGTGCTAAATTCATCTTCCAACGGCAAAATACGAAACTCCTTTGGTAATATCACCCAAGAGGAATTGGAAGAAATGTTCCAAATGAACCTTTTCACCCCCTTCTTTTTAGTGCAAAGTATGGTCAACTATATGATAGATGGCGGCTCCATTGCCTTTATCAGCTCAAACGTAGGTGTCTATCCCCACTCAACTTACATCCCTTATGGTCTAACCAAATCCAGCGAGATTTTTCTGGCCAAAATGTTGGTTAAGGAGTTAGCGCCCCGAAAAATTACAGTCAATACAGTTGCCCCTGCCTTTATCGAAACAGATATGTTTCCTGGTAAGCGCACAGAGGAACATCTAACTAGTATTCGTCGAAAGGTTGCCGTTCATCGCTTTGGAAAGCCCGAGGAAGTGGCTCGAGCTACCATGTCGTTACTGACCAATCCCTATATCAATGGTGCAGTCCTCTCGGTTGATGGCGGATACAATTTCGAATAGGAGATACTGCATGAAGCTTTCTGATTATATAATTAATTATTTTGTAGAAAAAGATATTTGTGACTTTTTTGGTTATCAAGGCACCTCGATTGCCCATTTTGTTGATTCAATCGGAAAAAACGATAAAGCTATAAACCACATCTGCTATAACGAGCAGGGCGCATCATTTGCGGCCTGTGGCTATTCGGTTTCTACCGGTAAGTGCGCTGTGGCTTATGCCACCAGTGGCCCGGGTGCTCTCAACCTGGTTTCCGGCATTGCCAATGCCTACTATGATTCCATTCCCGTAGTATTTATTACCGGACAAATTAACACCTATGAGCGTTATGATAATATTGAAGAATTACGCCAAGACGCTTTTCAAGAGACCAAAACGGTAGATATATGCCGTCCCATTACCAAATTTGCCCAGGAAATCAAAGACCCCTCGCAACTCCCTGCCATCTTAGAAAAAGCGTATCATTTGGCAACCACGGGCCGAAAGGGCCCTGTTTTGATAGATTTGCCTATGAATATCCAGCGCGCTGAAATTGATGTGCCTGTTGTTGTAAAGAATTCCGCACAATCCTCTTCACATACCGATTCCGCGCTTCACGCCTTAAAGCAGGCATTAGTTTCTGCTAAACGCCCCGTACTAATGTTGGGCAACGGAATCTGCCGCGAGGATAGGGCAAGTTTCATTAGGTTTGCCGAAAAACTTAATTTGCCTATCGTTACCAGTCTAATGGGTAAAGATATTTTACCCCAAAGCCACCCTCTCAACTTTGGTTTTATTGGCGGTGCCTATGGGCATCGCTATGCAAATATGATTGTCGCCGCCAAGGCCGACCAAGTTATTGCTGTTGGCTGTTCTCTTTGTACACGCCAAACCGGCACCAAGGTAGCAGAGTTTGCACCCAATGCAAAGATTCTGCGTTTTGATATTGACCCTAACGAGTTAAAACGAAAGGTCAAACCCGATGAAATCGGTATTTTAATCAACTCTGCCGACCTTGCTCGTGCTTTGGAAAACAATCAGGACCAATGGGAATGCTGGCCGCGAGTATCAGATAACTGGCTTGACTTTTGCCGTAGGTACAAAGATTTTTGTGTGTCTTTTGATAAAACCGTCACCTATGGTTTGCCCAATCAATTGGTAGATGCGGTTAATAAACACATTAAAGAAAATGATATAGTGGCTTGCGATGTCGGTCAGCACATGATGTGGATAGCTCACTCTTTACAGTCTAAAAAAGGAATGACTATTATGTTTTCCGGCGCCCATGGTGCCATGGGCTATGCTCTTCCTGCCGCTATTGGTGCGGGAGTAGCGAACCGAGATAAAACCATTTATTGCTTCTGCGGTGATGGTGCTTTTCAAATGAATATTCAGGAATTACAATGGCTTAAAAATGAAGATTTAGATATTGTAATCCTTGTATTTAACAACAATTGTTTAGGGCTTATCACCCAACAACAAGAATCTCTGTTTAACGGGAATTACTATGGTTCGGCTTCTCCCGATTTTTCTTCCCCTAACTTCACCGAAGTTGCACGGGCTTACGGTATTGACTCTGTTCAAATAAGCCAAGTCGAACAACTTGATTCTGTACTACAACAGCGTAAAAAAGGTCATCCCCTTTTGGTAGAGTTTGTTTTCACCGAACCTACCAAGGCATATCCGAAAACCAAATTTGGAGATCATATTTATAATCAGGAGCCGTCACTACCTCTAGAGGTGCTGAACAGTTACCTTGAAGAAGAGGTGCAAATATGAAAAAAATTATTACTTATGGTACCTTTGATCTATTCCATCAAGGCCATTATAACATTATCAAACGGGCTAAAGATTTGGGCGACTACCTAATTGTAGGTGTTACCGGTGAAAACTACGACGTCGAACGCGGTAAGATTGGTGTTCAAGACAGTCTTCCTCAGCGAATTGAGAATGTTAGAAAGACTGGCCTTGCAGATGAAATTATCGTAGAAGAATTTCAAGGTCAAAAGGTTCAAGATGTTCAAAAATACAATGTGGATGTTTTGGTAGTAGGTTCTGACTGGCGCGGTAAATTTGATTACCTAAAGCAGTATTGCGATGTAGTGTATTTAGAGCGCACTAAGAATATTTCCAGCACTATGATTCGCCAACAGCAACAGCACCTGCAAATAGGTATGATTCTTGACAATGCTGATGATAAGGGCTTTGTTTTGGAAAGCAAATATGTCAGCGGTATTCATGTAGACCGAGTTTTCAATCCGAATATCGATATTGCCAATCAGGCCTGCCGAAACTATGAGTTGAACGAGGCATACTCGAATCTTGATGATTTTCTCTGTGGTATTGATACTGTTTATATTCAAGGTGACGGCAATTCTCATCTTTCTTATATCCGTCCTGTACTGGAGGCGGGCAAACATGTATTGCTTTCTTTCCCTGCTTTCCTTTCGGAAAATGAGTTTCGATCCCTTAAAGTATTGGCAAAAGAGAAAAATGTAATTTTCCTGCCCTGTGTTAAGATGTCTTATATACAGGCACTTAATCAGATGTTCTGGATGATTGAAAGTGGTGCTATCGGCAAGGTGATAAACATGCACAGTTCCGCCTTCTGCAACCCTTCGGATAATGGGGATATCTCTGAAATACGTGCCCATGCCCTGTATGTTTTCTACAAGCTTTTTAAAAACCAACCCGCCGAATTCCATTCGTTCACAAATCTTATTGGCGAAAACGGTTTTTATTCCCAAATTCAAGCAAAGATGGATAAAGCAGCAGCTACTATGGAGATTAGTGACAGTATCGACATTCCTAATAAACTGGTTATTTGCGGCGACCAGGGTATCATTACCTTACCGGATGAATGGTGGAACACCGGATATTTTGAACTCACACATCCCGGCAATCAATATAAAAAGCGTTATTGCTATAATTATGAGGGTACCGGTATGCGCTACGTTCTTCAGCGGCTCCTTGCTATGATGCGTGATCATAAAGACCATAACTTGCGTTTTACCAGTGATGACTTTGTGAACTTTAACAACCTATATAACCGAATTTTTAATGAGGAGAAATGAGGAGAAAAAATGGAAGTATTTATAAATCTCAGCCGAATTCAATGCACCCAAGCTATTACATTTGACATGCTGTGCGAATTTGATAAACTTTGCAAGTCCGAAGGATATGCCTATTCTTTGGCGGGAGGCACACTTTTGGGCGCTATTCGTCACAAGGATATGATTCCTTGGGATGATGATATAGATCTTTTTATGCTTCGTGAGGATTACGAGCGCTTTTTGGAAAAATATGCGGGAAAATCTTTTTCGAATCCCTATTATAAAATTATTAATATTGATAGCGGTTTTGAGGGCCAGACCTTCACCCGTATGATTGACACACGCACACGTACCACCAGTAAGCAATCCGTAACATTTCGCAACCTGTGGATTGATATACTTCCCGTAGATGAAGTGCCCGATGATTTTGCCAAGAGAGTGTTGTTTCAAAGAGAAATGCGACGCCTGAGAAGATGGCGCGTTCTCTTTAATCTGCCCCCGTGGAGCGGAAAATCCTTTCTTGTAAAACTTAAAAAAACACCGGTTGGTATTCTTGCTCGCTGGTTTGGCTGGCATAATAAAGTATGCAAAAAAATTATTAAAACTGCACAAAAGTACCGCAATGCGAAAAATGCCAATGAAGTTGCTGAAATTGTTGCACAGGGCTGGGTTAAAGGAACCATGTGCAAAGAAACTTTTGCACAATCGGTGGAAGTAGAACTGAGAGGAAAGATGTTCCCCGCAATGCCCGATTATAATCATTACCTAACAGGTCAGTTTGGCAATTATTTGACGCTCCCCCCTAAAAACGAAAGAAAAGCCCATAAACTTAATATTAAAATCGATATTACAAAATACGATGGAGCGCTTAGAGAAGAACTTTTGTATTACATTAAGAAAAAGGATATAGAAGAACAGAACCTACAAAGATTGGAAGAACAGCGTGAAGCAGAAGCATTAATGGAAGCCGAACAAGAAAATTTTACAGATAATAATGTTGCCTTCCAAAATTAACGGTTAAATTAGAAAAATTTCATAAAAACAATAAAACTGTCCCAATTTGTACTGTTCGTACAAATTGGGACAGTTTATTAGAAAAAGTCTTTTTATCGATATTATACCGACAGACATATATTAAAGAAACCGTTAAGAATTTATAATCAATGCGCGTAAAATAATTATAGTGCATCAATATATCTACAAGCCGATATTGCCGCTACGGCGCCGTCGGCTACGGCGGTTGCTACCTGACGCACCGCTTTTTTGCGGCAGTCACCCGCTACAAATACGCCTGACGTCTTGGTGGCACAGGTTTCATCGGTATCGATATAACCTAAATTATCAAGGTCGGCAACGTTTTTGAAGTTTTCGTTTTCGGGCTCAAGTCCTATGGCTACAAACATACCGTCGATTTCGAGCTTTGTTTCTTCTCCCGTTGCGGTTTTCTTAATAATTATGCTATCAATAGCATCCCCATCGGGAATTTCACTGACTACGGCTCCCGTTATTATTTCGGCATTGCCACGGCTACGTAAAATTTCCTGCAAACGCTCTTCACCTGTTAGGAAGTCGAGATTCTGCACAACGTAAACCTTTTTACAGGTTTCGCAAAGCAGTATTGCTTCTTGTAAAGCCGAGTTTCCGCCGCCGATAAGTGCTACTGTTTTATTGGCATAAAAAGCGCCGTCGCAAACAGCACAAAAAGATATACCCTCACCTATAAACTTTTCCTCGTTTTTGAGTCCTAAATGGCGGTGTTTAGCACCGCCTGCGATTATAACCGAAAGAGCCACATACTCATTTCCTTCTTCGGTTACAACGGTTTTTGTTTTGCCGTTATCCTTTATTTCAGTTACAGTTTCTATCTCAACGTCGGCGCCCTGCGCTAACACCTGTGATACTATGCTATCGGCTAACTCACTGCCGCTAACGCTCTCGAAACCGGGGTAATTTTCAACCTTTGGGGAAGACGTTATCTGACCGCCAAAACCGTTTTTTTCAAGAATAAGCACATTTTTGTTGGCTCTTTTGGCATAGATTGCGGCTGTGAGCCCCGCAGGACCTGCACCTATTATAATAATATCATACATTGCATATTCTCCTTAAAATAAACGGGGCGGTTTTTCCGCCCCGTATTTACTTTTTTACTGTACCGACTGAATAAATTTCTTTATGTTCGGAACTGTTGCAAATTTTTCTAAGTTTCCGCCATCAACTTTTACCAGCGTCGGTGCTTGTTTAATACCGAGTGATTCGGTAAGCGCTACGTTTTGCTCAGCCAATACCTTATTGTAGGCGATACCGGATTTATCAAGCAACGCTTCGGCTATTTTACAGTTGGGGCAGGTAGCCGATTTAAAGAGATATACGCCGTCAGCCAAGGTGTTTTCGGCCGCTTTTTCATCACAGTCGCATCCATCTGCCATCGGACCCTCGTGGGTGAGTACCGAGTTTGCAATATCGTAGGTCTTGCGCTCACGGTATTCCTGTGCCTTACCGTCGTTCCAGTTTTGAACAGGACGGTAGTAACCTGTAATACGGCTGTACACTTCGGTTTCCTTGCCGCACTTAGGACAAGCATAAGTCTCTCCCGGGATATATCCATGCTCTTTACATACTGCGTATGTGGGAGATAATGTATAGTAAGGTAAGCGATAGTTTTCGGCTATCTTGCGGATAATTGAAGCCGCTGCCTTCCAATCGGGCAATTTTTCACCGATAAATGCGTGGAATACAGTACCCGAAGTATAAAGCGTCTGCAATTCATCCTGAACGTCAAGCGCTGTGAAGATATCATCGGTATAACCAACAGGCAGATGTGAAGAGTTGGTATAGTAAGGAGTATCCGCATCGGATGCGCAGATAATATCAGGATAGTGCTTACGGTCGTGCTTAGCAAGACGGAAGGATGTAGATTCAGCGGGTGTTGCCTCAAGGTTATAAAGGTCGCCGTACATTTCCTGATAATCGGATAAGCGCTCTCTCATGTGGTTAAGCACTTCTTTAGTGAATTCCTGAGTCTGCTTGGTTGTCATATCACTGCGAAGCCACTTAGCATTAAGACCTGCTTCGTTCATACCAACAAGACCGATGGTTGAGAAGTGGTTATTAAAGGTTCCCAGATAACGCTTGGTATAGGGATAAAGACCTTCATCAAGCAACTTTGTGATTATAGTACGCTTAATTTTGAGTGAACGAGCAGAGATATCGAGCATATGATCAAGGCGACGGAAGAAGTCTGCCTTATCTTCTGCCAAATAAGCGATTCTCGGCATATTGATGGTAACAACGCCAACAGAGCCGGTACTCTCACCGCTACCGAAGAAACCACCCGATTTCTTGCGGAGTTCACGAAGGTCAAGACGAAGGCGACAGCACATTGAACGAACGTCGCTCGGTTCCATATCGGAGTTTACATAGTTTGAGAAATACGGAGTACCGTATTTAGAAGTCATTTCAAAGAGAAGCTTGTTGTTCTCGGTTTCTGACCAGTCAAAATCGCGTGTGATAGAATAGGTCGGAATCGGATACTGGAAGCCGCGGCCGTTAGCATCGCCTTCTATCATAATCTCGATAAATGCGCGGTTAACCATATCCATTTCTTTTTTACAGTCACCGTACTTAAAGTCCATACGCTTACCGCCAACTATTGCATACTCGTCTTCCAAGTCGTGCGGAACGGTCCAGTCGAGTGTAATATTGGTAAACGGCGCCTGGGTTCCCCAGCGAGAAGGAGTATTTACGCCGTAAATAAAGGACTCAATGCACTTTTTAACAGCGTCGTAACTTAAGTTATCGGCTTTAACGAAAGGTGCTAAATAGGTATCAAAGGACGAGAACGCCTGAGCACCAGCCCACTCGTTTTGCATAATACCTAAGAAGTTGACCATCTGGTTACAAAGGGTTGCCAAATGCTTAGCGGGGGCTGAGGTAATCTTGCCACCAACGCCGCCGAGGCCTTCTTCTATGAGTTGTTTTAACGACCAACCTGCACAATAACCTGTGAGCATTGAAAGGTCGTGAATATGAATATCGGCATTTTTGTGTGCCTTGGCGATTTCATCATCATAGATTTCGGATAACCAGTAGTTAGCAGTAATAGCACCCGAGTTATTAAGAATAAGACCGCCTACAGAATAGGTAACGGTTGAGTTTTCCTTAACGCGCCAGTCAAGGTTTTTAACGTACTGATTAACAATCTCTTTGTAATCGAGAATTGTTGATTTCATATTACGTAATTTTTCTCTCTGTCTACGGTAAAGGATGTATGCCTTGGAAACATCGGCATAACCTGCCTGAACTAACACAGTTTCAACGCTATCCTGAATATCTTCAACTGCGATAAGTCCGTTTTGTACCTTCGGCTCAAAATCGGAGGTTACTTTGAGCGCTAAAAAGTCGATAATATTATCATTGTAATTGCGCTCACAAGCTTCGAAAGCTTTTTTGATGGCATCGGAAATTTTAGCTATTTCGAAATCTACCTGTATGCCGTCTCTTTTAATTACCTTATACATAATTTTTACCCCTTATATCTTATCCCCGTGTGAAAACACCGGGAATATATTTTTTTACTTTTTCTACTATTTGCTCGGTTTCGTTTTCGGAAAAACATGATAGACCGACAGGACTTAAGAGATTACCCGAATCGGTGAATTTCTGGATAAAATAATTTTCATCGGGTTTTAATAATTCCGCTATTTTTTCAAACTCGGAAACGGTATGTATACCCTTTACTGCCGTTGTGCGAAATTCATAAGGGATTCCGCTGTGCCTTATTAATTCCATACTGTGTTCAAAGACTGAAAAATCGGTATCTGTGCCTGTCGCTTTTTTGTAATTATCGGGCGCACTTTTTATATCCATCGCTATATAGTCGATTTTTCCGCTATCGATAATTTGTTTGAGTTTTTCGGGCAAAGCGCCGTTGGTATCAAGCTTTACGGCAACTCCTATTTCTTTACATTTATCTATAAAGCACAGTAAATCGGGTTGCAAAAGCGGTTCTCCGCCCGTTATACACACCCCATCAATAATTCCTGCACGTTTTTTAAGATACTCTAAGACTTCCGTTTCAAGACTACTTTGTTCGGTGGGATTTAACACAAGAGAGCCGTTATGACAAAACGGACACCGTAAATTGCATCCACCCGTAAACACCGTACAAGCGGTTTTTCCGGGAAAATCAAGTAATGTTAACTTTTGGAAACCTTGTATGTTCATAATGCTCTCACTCTTGTCGATTTTTGCGGTGCTCCATTAGTATATCATAAGAAATAGTGTATGTCAACACCCAAAACACAAAATATTGTGGTTTGTATTAAAATGAAGCAATATATATTCCGTTTTTTGCCAAACAAAAAACCGCGAATTTGCCGTAAAATCGCGGTTTTCTGAACTGTTTTTATATGCTTTTCAGCAATAAAAAATTTTTTGATTTTTTTCTTTTATAGCATTATAGCATTTTTAAATACCGACAAATCCACTTCGTTGGATTTAAGGTCGGGCAAAGCAAATGTGAGCCCTACCGACTTATATTTTGCGCCCGCCATTGTATTATAACGCATAACCTCCACCCTATTATCTCCCGCCAATTCGGCAATACCCTTTAGATTTTCTGGGGTATCGGTAATACCGGGTATCAGGGGTAGGCGTAAAACAAACTCCTTACCGCTTTTTTCTAAAATTCGATAATTTTCAATGATTTGGCGGTTAGAGACGCCTGTATACTTAATATGCTCTTGTTCATTTGCTAATTTTAAATCAAAAAGAACATAATCCATCTCTTTTAGCACCGCTTTAAATTTATCGCTCGGCGCGTATCCGCTTGTCTGGAGTGCTTTATGTACATTTGGCAGTTTTTTTGCCGTTTCCGCCACAAAATCGGCTTGAAGGAGTGGCTCACCGCCCGAAAAGGTTACGCCGCCGCCAACGCGGTTTAAAAAGGAGGCATAGGAATTAATTCTTTCTGCCAATTCATCACTTGACATCTTAGTTCCGCTAATAGACACAAGCCCCTTCGGACACGCGTGTATGCAACGGTCAAAGGGTTGACACTCTAAATGAAGACAACCTTTTTTACAAAGCCCACAGTGTACACAAAGGTTTTCCTTGACCATAAGCTGCGGTTTTGCCGAAAGCCCTTCTGGGTTATGGCACCACAGACAACGCAAAGGGCAACCTTTTAAGAATACGGTTACACGACTGCCTGGACCGTCGTGCACCGTCATTTCCTTAATATCAAATACTGTACCTATCATATAGTATATTCCTGACGGGCAAGAACGTGGTCCTGATATTCCTTATCAAGCTCAACAAAGTATGCGCTCCAACCCCAGATACGAACAACTAATTGACCGTGTTTTTCGGGATGCAGCTGGGCATCTCTCATTTTTTCGGCATCAACCGCATTAAGCTGTAATTGATGGCCGCCCATATCAAAGTAGGATTTTACAAGACGGGCAACCTTGCCAATACTGTCGGCATTGTTGAACATACCGCCATGGAATTCCAGTGTCAACGGTCCGCCGTTAATGGTCTTAGTGAAATTCTGTTTACTGAACGACGAGATAACCGAAATCGGTCCCGGCATTTTAGCAAAGATACTGCCTGAGAAATTGGTGCCGAACGGCTCACCCTTACGTCTGCCATCGGGAGACGCGCCGATTTCAGCAGCGTGCCACAAATAGAACATAGCCGAGCCAGTACCTGCGCGCCATTTACCGCCGCGACAGTTAGTCTTGGTTGCAAGATAATCTGCGCAATATTCGAGCATTTCTACGCTGATAGAGTCAACGTAATCGTCATTTTGTCCCATCTTGGGCGCTTCGTAACGCAAAACTGCCAACATATCGCTATCATTAGCAAAGTCCTCGTCAACTGCTTTTATATATTCTTCTGGTGTATAACGTTTTTCATCGAATACATACTTCTTAATTGCGGCAATAGAATCGGTAGCGGTTGCGATACCTGTGCCATGAATACCGAAGTTGTTATATTTACCGCGCACCGTTATATCTTCCATAGGAGTTAGAATCTTCATAAATGGAGCCGGTACGAACCATAAATCTTTTACGTTATCTGTAATGCGGTCACACTCGGTTCTGATTTCAGACTTAACTGCATCCATAAACTCATCAAATGTTTTACAGTTTGGCAGTGCTTTATGGAATGCCTTATCAATAATACCCGGATATGACATAGCACCTATGTTACAAACGTCGGCGCCAACACGCGGAACAATAAATTCCCAACAAGCCGCAACGGCATAATCTCTGGCATCCTTTTCTTCATAGCCCAAATTCATAAGACCTTTAATTACAACGTCATCGTTGCTGTACTGCGGGAATCCGAGACCTGCTTTTGTAAGCTCGGTGCCAAGCTCATAAATTTCAATAGGTGTATTTTTATTAACACGAAGATTAATTTTGGGGTCGATAAGTTTGAGATTTCGGCTTGCTTCAAGGCAAATTTTAGATAAATCACTGAAAATTTCGTTGCCGTTTTCATCCATACCGCCGAGTACCAACGCCTGACCGTTATCGCCCTGCTGAACACCCACATAGGTATCACTATCCTTATTAAAGGACAAGAAAAAGTCTTCAACAAGCTCAAGCGCGGTTTCATAGGTGTAAACACCTGCATCCATATCCTTTTTGAAATACGGATACATATATTTATCGAATCTGCCAACGGTATTGTGATAGTTGCCTTCAATCCACATAGCATAGTGGATTATGCGGAAGAACTGCAACGCTTCGCGGAAGTTGGTAGCCGAATAGCGCGGAACACGATTTAATGTTTCAACAATATCCTCTCTACCCTGACGGGCGGCTTCCGCCTTGTACCTATCGGCAAGGTCAATAATGGCATCTATACTTCTCTTGCTATACTCATCTGCTGTTTTGCGAAGTTCAAGAAGCCCTGCCCCTATTACCATACCATAGTCAGGTGACATATTTGAAATATAACCAAGCTCGTGTATGAAATGCTTAGATTTTATTTCCTTCCACTCTTCTTCTGTAAAGCAATCAGGAATATTGCTGATAGTTCTCATAAAGCATATTTTTTCATCGGGTAAAATAACCGGTGTTTCCGCCGCCGTCATACGCTCGAAGCGGTCGGTCATACGCTCAACGGGCGTTAAACCGCGTTCGCTATACTCCTTACCTAAATCCCAATCCACTGTTTTGCGGAACTTGTGATGTTTTTTTGCAATTATATATTGTAATAATTCAGACATATTTACCTGCCCCTTTCATTTTCATTATACGATAAGAAAAAAACAAAGTCAATAGAAAAATAGTAATAATTACTATTTTTTATTTATTTTTAAAAGAATATTGCCGCCGAATGCTCGGCGGCAATACTTACTTTTTAGCAGACCTTGAGATTATTCATCGTCATCGTCATACTCGTCATCATCATACTCGTCATCATCGTCGTCATCGTCATACTCGTCATCATCGTCGTCATCATCGTCGTCATCATCGTCGTCATCTTCATCGTCATCTTCATCGTCATCATCTGAATTAACAACAACTATTACGATTACAACGCCTGCAATAAGTAACAACATCATCAATGCGCCGATACCGATTATAATAATAAGCGTTAAGTCGTCAACATGAATACCAAATAACGTGACATTATTGTTATCGTCTAAATCTCCCGCATTCTGCTGGGTATCGTTTGTGCCGTCATCTTTACCACCATCGGGGTCTTCCTCCGGCGGTGCCTCAGGTGGAATATACTCGCCTATTGCCTCAAATATAATACCGCTTGATCTATTCTTAATATAGTATTCTTCGGCAGTAGAACCTGTCAAACCACGAATTACAAAGCCCCTCATAACACCTCTAAATGCCTTAGAACCAATTGTAACAGTTGGATTTGTAATTGTAACAGAGGTGAGATTTGAACAATTTTCAAATGCACTGGCACCAATTCTTGTTACCGATTCCGGAATAATAAGGTCTCCTGCAATTGCTGTATCTGCAAATGCCGATTTATTAATTGCAGTAAGCGTGGAAGGAAGCTGAACACGAGTGAGGCGCGCACAACCTGCAAAGGCGCTTTCACCGATATTGGTATATCCTTCTTCGATAATAACTGCAACTAATGACGTTGTATAAGGTTTAGCGTTAAACAACTTGCCCTGGATCGTGGTCATACTCGCACCATTAAGGGTTGCAGGGAATATAACTTTTTCAGAATATGGCTTGCTGGCATCCTTGCGGGCATACCCTATAACAGTGTTTGTTGCAGGATCACCTGTGAGAACGTAGTTTCCGTTATCCTTAATATCGGTAATAGCCGGGAATTTGCCTTCCTCAACTTCAACAAACTCATTTCCGAACTCTGTGGCATATTTTTCCGCCGTCGAACCTTTGACACCATAAATCTTGGTTTTAGTCGTGAACGCATTGTCTTCTATCTCACAGTTCGGATTTAAAATATAAACTGCTGTTAGCTTTGTGCAACCACCAAATGCCGCTTCACCAATATAATTGCAGTAACGACTGAATACCAATTCACCATGGATATCAGCACCACCGAAAGCATATTCACCTATGCTGCGAACAGAAGACGGAAGAACCAATTTGACAAGGTTCGAACATCTATAGAAGCTAGCAGGACCAATAGCTACAACACCTTCGGGAATAACCACACTTGTTACTTGATATCTGTGATATATATTCTTAAAGACGTTTTCGCTGAGTTCAGAAACTAATGCACCTTTCGTAACAGTGCCGTCTTCCGCTTTGTAATCGATTTCGGTGGGAACAACAACACTTCCGCCGCCGGAGTAGGATACTACCGAGTATCTTCCATCAATAGTTACTTTATATGTAAACTTACCGTCTTTATCAACTCTATTGATAAACGAATCCCAAGTATCCTTGATGTCAGCTACAAAGGTCAAACCATTTTCCTTGGCATAGAGTTCTGCTGTTGAACCTGCTACACCGTGAATTGTAGCGCCTTCAGGGAATGCATTTTCACCGATAACAGCGTCTTTATTATAGATATAAACGTGTTCGAGCGGTGTATCTGCAAATGCATTAGCGCCTATGTTTCTTAAAAGAACGGGTAATTTGACTTTTTTAAGAGCAGTGCCCTGGAATGCGCTTTCACCCAACGTATTGCAAGATGAATTTTCAGCAAAGGTTAATGTTTCCAAATGACCTGAATTCAAGAACGTACCCTTGTCTATTGAAACTACGTTTATCGGAATGTTAATAGATTTGAGCCAAGTATTATTTTGGAAAGCATATTCTCTTATAAAGTTGAGCGTTTCGGGCAATTCAATTCTGCGAAGCGAACTACATCCTGCGAACGCACTTGCCTGAATTTCCAAATATCCGTTAGGAATAACGACACTAAACAGATTTGCTTTGTATTCGCTTTCCTTAAATGCATTTGCCTTAACATATGTAATCGGCATATTTTCGGTTACTGCACCTGTTCTCGGATTTACATAATCGCCAAATGCCGGGAAAACATACTTACCTGCATTTGTGTTTGCGGGAATTACTCCTGCTAAACCGCAAACTGTATCGCCGGGAGAAAGGAATAATTCATACTTAGCGTTTACGTCTACCGTGTCTATCTTTAATTGCACTTCTGCTTCAAGTTGCTCAAGATATTTCTGATATTCGCGTTCGAGTTCTTCAACCTTATCATCAATAGGAACAAACTTATTGCCGTTTGCATCAGCATAAACTTGCGCTGTAGAACCTGTTGCGCCGTAAATTACAGTTGTTACGGGAACAACCGTATTACCAAATGCGGTTTCTCTGCCGTATACATACAATTTATCAAGAGAAGAACAACCCGAGAAAGCGTTGTTTCCGATTTTCTTAAGATGCATCGGAAGTTCTACAGTTTTTAACGATACGCATCCGAAAAATGCGGCTTCGCCGATGCTTGTAACCGTTGTGGGTATGTCGATTACACTCAACGCAGTATCGCCGTAAAACGCTTTCAGTCCGATGGTTGTCATTCCTTCGGGGAGCGATACCTTGTGCAAACCATAACAACCCATGAATGCCTCTTCGCCGATTTCATCCAATCTTGAACCCTCGGGGAAGGAAACCTCAACAAGCGCTGTATTTCTAAATGTACGTGTGGCTATAGAAGTAATCGATTTCGGGAAGGTAACATACTCAAGATTCATTGCGCGCATGAAACCATTTTCTGATGTTGAAGCAATTCCTTCGGAAATTACAAATTCAGCAAAGGTATTCAAATATTGGTTAACCGAGAAGTTAGCTAAAACTTTATATACTACTCCGTTGCTTATAGCAGGAATAATTACTTTTTTAGACGCCTCTTCATCATCGGTCTTTGAATATCCACCAACGGAATTATTGGTTGAAGAGAACGAGAATTCGTAGTTGCCTTTATCCTTAAATATCTCTTTTTTAGGTGTAGCTGCGGGTGTATGGTTAATCTTCTCTTCTATCAAACCACTTGAAGTAAGAGCAACTTTAATATCCGCCAATATCGGAATTGCCACCTGCATTGAATTTGCCGCAACATACGAATAACCGACAAATCCGACAGTACCTGTCAGCTCCGCAATACCCGTCAAGGTTTCGGTTTCACCGTTAGGCGCCGTAAATGTCGCGGTGTTGCCGCTGTAGGCGATTTTAAGAATACGATAGGTGTACGCATATTTGCCCACGCCTTTATAGAGATACTCGGAAACGGACGGATTGGTAACTTTTGTAAATTTGCTTCCGCTGATTGAGAAAGCATCCATCGGGAAACTGTTACCCGCATATCCGAATTCCTCGTGAGCGCCCTTAGAAGCCATAGCAAATCCGGCACCTGTGCCTATATTATATACACCGGCGGTGGTAGATGCTCTACCGATAACACCGATAGCGCCCTTACCGTTAACGTTGGATTTAACACCTGCTGTAACGGTATAATTAGACAGTGCGGAAACAACTTTATTATTAAGGGTTGCATATACCGCATAATTTCCGCTATACCACTCTGATGCTTTATAAGGTACAAATCCATTAGGTGCAACGTTTGCCGGAGCGCCCCAAGCAGAATAATATGTGTTGTCTTTAACGTAGTTTCCTGAGTAGGATGTCTTCTCTATCGTTGAGCCGGCTGAAACAACTGTTGTTGTCCAGTCGCTTACGTCGACACCGTCTTCACGGTAGTCGTTTTCATAAATTACATACTCGTCTTCATCAGGATTCTTAACAACTATATAGACTTCTTGTTTGTTTCCGGAACCATCTTTAGCCGTTACCATCACGCTGTAAACACCGCGCTCGTATGCCTTGATGTATCCGTTTTCAACCTTAACTCCGCCTGCTACTGCGCCGTTTTGCACGGGTGTAATCTTACCAAAATTAACCTCGGCGGTTTCATAGGTGTATTCACCCAACTGAACCATAAAGCCGGAAGTTTTTATCTGATATCCCGCAGTTATCGGAATTGCCGGCGAAGAAGACCTAACAATGAAGGGTTTATATTCTTCAGCTTTTGGCATAGTTTTGGCAGTTATATCATTAAGCGCAACCTTTAATGAGCGCACATGAACATAACATTCTTCTATTGCAATACCAACCGTACCCTTTGTGAGATTTGATAACTCCATCTTCTTATGGAAGTCATCCTTGCTGATAGCAGGACCTTCGCTATATGCAGGATTGGCTTCAGCAAATTTGGTTATATCCTTCATTGCGGGGGTTATAATTGTTTTTATCTCTTTTTCGGAGGTGCTATCAAAAATTTTCTCGTCATCAAGCCAATATGCAACGTCATTACCGTCAAGTTTATAGGTAAGCGTTCTGGCTGAATTGCCTGTACCATAAGCATATTTAGTGTTGATGGTTGGGGTTTTTGCAGCATTATAGATTATATCTGCAAAACTCGGCTCGGTATAGAAGGTTGAACGTGTATTAGTTCCATTAAATAATACATAACTATCTGCTATACCGTTAATCATCATACCACCGGTTAGCGGTGTACTGAGTTTAAGCGCGGTGCTGCCTGCTTTAAATACTGCAGATTCGCCTGCTGTTAACGCGCCGTCATTAAGTGTAGCACGGGCAATAATACCAACGTGTGTATTGGTAACACTGTTACCGCTCAAGTGATTGGTAAGTTCAAATTTAACGGTATAATCGGCAAAGTCCATAAGCGCTGCCGATTTATACATAAAGGCAACCTTTTTATAGCTCCAAATATCACCCGTTGTGCTTATCATTAAGCCGTTTGCACCGTTAACTTTCGGCACATTGCTTGTAGTGTATTGAACTGTATTTAACGCATAGTTGGGATCATTATTATTGTTCGCAATACCATAGAGCCAATCTGACGGGTTATAATTTGCTGCGCTGGTCAAATCGAGATTTTCAATATAGAAATCATAATCCCCTGCTTCGTTCACAACAAAATAAACTCTGCGAGAATTCTCACCGTTATCGGTGGCAACGGTAGCTTTTAATACGAATACACCTTTACCGATAGCTGCTAACACTTTAGCAGAATCCTTTAATATAATACCTGCGGCGCTCTTGTTGCTTTCATCAATAGTCCATACTATATCTTGACCGCTATAATACAGTCCGTTTTCAAACTGTATGGCAAACTGTCCCAAATCAACCCTTGTGTCTACAAACATCGGAACAGCAGGTGAGCGGTCTGCAACCTCATAAAGCTTGTTATCCGCATCGGCTGATACAATCATTTGTACCGGTAAATGGCTTGTGCCATATACGACATCTACTGTATAAACGCCTTCTTTGGTTGCCTTGAAGGTTTTACCCGAAATGTTGAAGTGTTCTTCATTAGCAGAAGCGTTGTCGCCGCCAATAACAAATTTAACAACATTTCCAAAATGTGCGCCGTTATCCAGCATATATACATTGGTTGAAAGGTCATACTTAGTATTAACTGTTGTATATATAACGGGGTTTTTAGCCGATATTGTTTCAATCTTAACCGATTCGGCTTTAGGCATAGTTT
>CAZSIL010000001.1:74762-135057 GCA_964607025.1 uncultured Eubacteriales bacterium | reverse complement strand
CCTTGTATTCGCCGACAGTAATTTCCTTTTCTTCGAGACCTGTACCGCACACACCGAATGCAGTATAGTACCACATTTTGATTTTACCTTCGGTTTGGTCTGCAGGCCAGAAGGAAATGCAATACTCATTTGAGTCATTTACACGCTCCGTCTCATATTCCCAATCGTGAGGAATGGTGAGCGTGATATTTGAATATGCACCTGACTCTCGCACGGTAGCTGGCTGAGTTTTAGGATTTATGCCATCCAAATAGACGATTACATCGGACTCACTTACAACATCCACATTCTTTTCCGGCTCTATCAGAATGTGCCACGCTGCCATATCGCAGGTTCCGGATTCAGGTATAATCGTTCGAATGCTGATATATAGTTTACCATCAGAACCAATCTTTACATTATCCACATTATGACGGTTAGAGCCGCTGCCTTCTTCGAGAAGAACCATTACGAGAATTTGATCTTCAAAGTAGGCGGCGTCATATTTTTCGCAGGCGTCAAGGAAACCGATTGTGGTATCCGAATAGACCGTGTCTTTACGCTCAAGGTCATATCGGTCTTTATTCTCGTTATAATATGCGTTAAGCTCGTCAACAGAGCGAATGATTTTAACTACCGGATACTCCACATCTTCGTGGTATCCGTTTGTACGAATGTACTGAGGGACGAAATCAATAAAGGTTTTCTTCACGTCTTCGCTTGTGTCTCCAACACGGGTAACTGTGAACTCTACCCACATCTCACATTCCGTACTTCCGGCACCGCGACCGTTCTCATATACCGAGCAATCGGTTGTAAAGCGGTATTTGCCGTTCTCCGAAATGTCGAACATATCCGTCAGATTATATGTTTGCTTCTGTGAGGATTTGGAACGCAATTCATAACCTATATCGGTAAACGCAAGGTTATCGAGGGTTACACAGCTTTTCCATTCGCCGTTTGTCTCTTTTTCAATTTTATAGTATTCGCCGTAAACCACATCATAAGAAGTTTCGTTGTTCCATTTAACCTCAAGTTTGATTTCTTCGTCATTCCAGATTGCATTTACAATCTGAACGTTCATACCTTCAAAAGTGGTATGTGTCTTGCCGATTTCGATGGTGGCTTTATCCGCTTTTATTATGCCATCTGCATGCCGACCAACGTTTTGATTGCAGGCAGTGAGCATACCCAAAAGCAGAACGGTCAGCAATATAGCAATTATTCTTTTCATTTAGGATCCTCCTCCCATGTAATTGTTAATCCGAGCATATTCATAAGATTAGAACGCTGGTCTTCTGTCAAAACAGTTTCCTGCTTCGTTGTTTCGTTGATCAATTTGTCCCCGGTAAGAGAATAGATCGTTTGAGTTCCATTTTCGGTGGTGAAGATTATTCTATATCCGGAAGAGGTTCCATTAGTTCCGCTTTGCGAAAAATCCTTGTTTTCTTCCGTTAGCGCATCATCCTCCACGTTTCCATTGACAGATTCCTTATTCCCCTCGCCAGAGCTCACAAAAGACGATTGCACGGTGTAGTAGATCTGTGCTACCTCGGCAGCATCATCCTTCAGAATAGAGAACTGTGTAGCCGTACCTGTATTCACAACTTCTACACGGATATAGGCGGCACCGGTGCCATCAGCGCTACCGATGTTTTCTCCCATAGCGGCACTATCATTCGATTCGCTTGCCGGTAACATAGCAGGCAGAATCATAATCGACCATACGGTAACGATCAGACATAGCGGAACACAGAATGCTAAGATGCGATTGCGGTTTCTCTTACGCTCTTTAATTCGTTTTTCACTACGGCGAAACACTTCCGCCGTGCATTCATTTATTTCTCTCATAATAACAGCTCACCATCCTCTCCAAGAATGATGCGAAGTTCCTTTTTAGCACGATATAATAGGTTATCTACTTGTTTACGGTTCTTCTTCATAACCTTGGCAGCTTCGTCATAGGTCATCTCTTCAAAATAGACCAGGTGTATGACAACACGCATATCCTCCGGCAGCTTAGAAATAGCGGCGTGTACCACTCGTTTTCGCTCATCGGCAAGGACAAGTTCTTCCAGTGTTTTCTCGTCCTCAATACCTTCTGCCTCGGACAGTTCGACAAAGCTCAATACCTTACGATGCTTTATGTAATCGAGCGCACGACTGCGACCGAGCATAAAGACATAGGTTTTGAGCGTTACCTTGAAATTGTACCGATGTTTATGTACGACAAGATCCGAAAAGGCATCTATCGCAATATCTTCGGCTGCGTGGACGTCATGCACATAACCGTCAATGAAGAATACGAGACTGCGAAACAGCTCCTTCATTATCTCGTTAAAGGCACTTTCATCACCATCAAGGAAACGGCGGTAGCTACTTGCGCCGTTATCCATAGGTTTTCCTCCTAAACTCGGGATCACGTCTGACCCCTTCACTTATTATACGACTGAGCAGGCCATAGTTCCTTATAATAAAACGCAAAAGCCCGCAACTTTTTGCAAGTTACAGGCTTTCATCATCGTCCGTGTTCAGTTCTCGGGTGGGCTGATGCTCCTATAACCGCACCGAAAAATACATTGTAAGAGCATTATAGCATACAATTGTGAAATTTTATAGGCACTTGCGCCGGTAGTTTAAACTTTTCTTCCGGAGCTACGCAAGAAATCTCGTATCGTCTCCCGGCTTACGATCTTGATCATCTCTCGCGCATTTCCCTTGCGGGTTATGTAGCTTTCCTCACCGGTGGTATAGTAACCGTACAGTTGATCATGCGGGTCATACCCCGCTTCTTTCATACTTGCTATTATCGTCTGCAACAGCTCTTTATCGCTTATTGCCATATCGCTTGGATTCCTCTTTTCTCTTCTTCCTTAAACCTTAATCTCCGACTCTAAACGGTCGATCCAAACCCGCAGCTCTTCCCGGGATGTTGCAGTGAATGTTGCTTTGGCATCTTTTACCTCGCAAGCCATCGCAACAGCTGCTGCAGCGTGAAACTCACCTGTTGGATCTGCCTCTGCGTAGCCCGGACAATTTCCCTTGAATCCCTTCAACTCGCTTTCGGTATAATTGCCCAAATTGATCAAATAACAAAAGCCGAGCATTGCATTTCCGCGAACAAAGACCTCCACAACCAAATACTTGCGGTCCACAATCCTTTTTGCCTGAATGGTATCATCAAAGACAAACCAATCACTTTCCGGAGTAATACTGATATTCTTCAGGACCTCCGAGATTTCATCAGACAGGATACTGTTCCAAATCATTCGCCGCAGTTTCGGGGAGGGTTCCGCTTTATATTGCTCCACTAAAGCACCTAATGTATTATCCATATCTAACCCACCATACTGCTATTTATTCGTATAATGCAAGCACAGTATATCACACTTTTTCGAAAAAGTCAATGAACTTCCTGTGAATTATACCCTTTACCACCTATTGCTTTCTTCTTTTTCTTGTTATTTTCAGTATTTAATACACTTTTTCATCTGTTGGGGTTGACTTTTTCCTACTTTTCGGTTATATTATAGGTGAAAAACCAGAAAGGAGTCTTAGTATGTCTAAAAAGGAAAATAGCCATCCAAAGGAAAAGTCTCAACTTCTTAACAGCCTGATCGAGCAGTCCAAGAAAAAGGGATACATAAAGGCATCCACAGTTCAGCGCCGCTTTGCCAGATATCACCCGAGTGAACAGGAAATGGATGATATCTACGCAGCATTTGAAGCAGCCGGAATCGCGATTACGTTTGCGGATGATCCCGACGAATCCGAGTTTAATGAAGGCATTCTCCCCGAATGCGACTGTGATTATGACGAGGATATTGACATCCCCGAGCCGACCTCTCGTTCAGCAATGCTTTCGGACCCAATGCAACTATATCTGAACGAAATACACAAGTATCCTACACTTACCCACAAGGAAACGATTGCGCTCATACATAAAATCAGGAATGGTGACGCTGATGCCCGTGAATATCTGATCAACTGCAACCTGAAATTTGCCTTCTCCATCGCAATCAAGTTTGCGCGGTACGGAGTTCCTGTTTTCGATCTTGTGCAGCAAGCTAATCTCGGGTTGATTACCGCCGCCGATAAATACAGTGTCCATCATGGTGCACGCTTCACCACCTACGCCATCTTCTGGATCAAATATTACGTTATGAAATACATCAACCACAGCACACGCGCGGTATCCTTTACCCCGTTCATTATTTCGGAAATAACAAAGGTTAAAGCCGCAAGACAACAATATGTCGCTGAGCATCAATCCAATCCATCCGATGACGAGCTCTCCACAATGACCGGCATTCCCATTGCACGCATAAAATATCTGAATCTGCTGAATTATGAGTGTGTTTCTATAGAGGACAAGCCGACCGAGGAAATGGATGGAACGTATCTGAACTTTCTAAGCACCGAACTTCTTGATGACGACCCCTTTCTTCCCTTTCATCTGTCAGAGTGTCACCGCCTGCTTGAGCCGTTCTTAGCACGTCTCACTGAACGCGAACGCCTTGTTATCAGCCTTCGCTTCGGACTCGCAGATAATTATGCCAACCGTTTTTACAAGCTGGATGAAGTAGGTAAGATCATGGGCATTTCGAAAGAAAGAGTACGTCAGCTGGAAAACAACGCCCTCGCGCGTCTGCGCAAGATGCCGGGAATTGAAGTGCTTCGGGATTTTATTAACCTGTAATTGCTTTTACCCTACCGAAAGGCAGGATAAAATATAAGTTAAGAAGGAGTGATTCGAAAGAAAAACCTATGCAGTCGCAACTGAATAATCCGGGATGTAACGCCTTTACTGTTTGATTGGACCGGCAAAACTACGCTTTTTGCTGCGCCTGTATAGATCAAACATGAGGTGTTTTTTTGCGCTCATTATGAGTGTAGCATCATATGCACCGGCGGAGTGCATACCCGCGCAAGGTCTCGTCATGTAGGAAACGATGAAGGGAGCATACGGTCTCGCTTTCTCGCTTCACACAAACACAAAAGGTGGCTCTGTTATGTTTCCGCAGCATAACGGTAGCCACCTGAATTATTAATACCGAAAGGAGGAGCGTTCAATGGAATCAAAATTTGGAATGACAGTCGAAGAGGCCTCGCGCTATACAAGTATTGGCAGAAACACCCTTCGCGCACTGGTTGATGCAGGCAAACTTCCCGTTCTGCGCATCGGCAGAAAAAACATCATCCGCACCGAGATCCTTATCAAATTTTTGGATCTGAACGAAGGCGTCGACCTTCTCAATATGGATGAAGTCAAGACCGTCAAAAGGTAAATTAGCAAGAATCCCAACAGAACTGTTGCTTTGTTCACAAACAAGTGCTATACTTATGTGTACATCGCAACAGTTCCGTTTGCCTGCAGAAAGGAGTTATATCTATGGCAAAAGGATCTGTTAGAAAGAAGGGGAAGCGATGGTATTACCGTTTCTACATCGAGGATGAGAGCGGTAATCGAGTCCAAAAGGAGTACCCGGGAACCGAGAGCAAAAGCGAAACAGAAGCTCTGCTCCGCAAGGCAATTGACAATTACGAAAACTCTCTATTTGTCGCGAAAGCAAAAAACATCACCTTGGGCGACATGATGGACATGTGGATTGAAGAAGAAGTGAAACCCAGTGGCAGAAGCAACGGCACCGTTACCTCATACAAGGGCATGGTTCGCCGAGTAAAAAAGCACCCTATTGGCAAGCGCAAACTGCGAACGGTTAAGTCTGAGCATTTGCAAAAGTTCTTCGATCTTCTCTGCAAAGGGGACGAAAACACGAAACCGCTCTCCACAAGAAGCGTGTATTCTTACGCATCAGTGTTTAGAGGAGCATTCAAGTTTGCGGTCTTCCCGAAACAGTTTATCACGTTTAACCCGATGCAGTACATTACGCTTCGCACACAGCTTGACAACTACGAACTGTTCGAAGAAGACGAGATGGACAGATCCGACACCATCAGCCACGCTCAGTATCATCAGATCATCGACCACCTTAAGGGTACAAAGTACGAGCCTATCATTCTTCCAATTCAGATCGCCTATTACACCGGCGTACGTCTTGGCGAAGCCTGTGCCCTATCCTGGCAAGACATTGATCTGAAGAAACAATATCTGACCGTTCGAAGAAGTCTATCTTATAACAGTTCAAGACACAAAATGGAGATCGGTCCAACCAAGCGCAGCAAGGTGAGAACCATCGACTTTGGCAACACGCTTACGGAAATACTGCGAGAAGCCAGACTGCAACAGCAGCAGGCTGAAAGAGATTGCGGAAGCTATTACCAAAGGAACTATTTCACAAAGGTCAACGATAACGGAAGAATCCACTACGAGATCTACAAGCTTGATGCCTATGAGATCCCACCCTTGGAGTACACCGGAATTGATCTCGTGTGCAGGCAGGCCGATGGTCGATTTATCCATCCGCAGAATATCATCAAGCAGTGTACAATTATCGGAGAGACTCTTGAAGGCCTTGAAGGTTTTCATTTTCACCGACTCCGTCACACGTATACGAGTAACCTGCTTTCGCTCGGCGCAACGCCCAAGGAAGTGCAAGAATTGCTTGGTCATTCCGATGTAAACATGACATTGAACGTGTATGCCCATGCAGCTCGCGACTCCAAACGGAACTGTGTGAAACTTCTTGACAAATTAGAGACCGGTTAAGCCTCAAAACCTTCCCTTAAAATCATCAAAATCAACAGCATTTTAGCAAAAAACTTTCCCTTAAAATTTCTCGTAAGGGAAATTTTAAGGGAAATTCTATGTCTATAACTAAGAAAAACCGTGAAAAAGCCCGTCAATTCAAGGGTTTATGAAATTCTGGTTTGAAAAAATTTTTATAGAAATTTACAGCCAAATTATCGCATCGCTCATTTTCGGGATGTCCCGCGTGGCCTTTAACCCACTCAATGCGAACTTCGTGCACCGATAACAAATCTAAAAGCTCAGCCCACAAATCAGTATTGAGAGCAGGTTTTTTATCGGCTTTTCGCCAACCATTATTTCGCCACGACTCAGCCCAACCTTGTGTAATACCATCGGATACATATTTTGAGTCGGTCACAAGGCGCACCATGCACGGCTCTTTAAGGGCTTTAAGTCCCATAATTGCCGCCGTTAATTCCATACGGTTATTGGTGGTTTCTTTTTCTCCCCCGCACAGTTCTTTTTCCTTATCACCATAGCGGAGCACCACTCCCCAACCGCCTGGGCCGGGGTTGCCCGAACACGCACCATCGGTAAAAATTTCAACAAACTTTTTCATATCTTAATACTTCCTATAACTTCCGATAACCTTACCGAGAATTGATGGATTCTCGGGGTAAATTGGGTCAAAATCTTCATTTTCGGGCATAAATACAACTCTACCGTTTTCCTTTATATAACGTTTAACTGTTGCTTCATCTCCATCCATACCGATGACTATATCGCCCTCGCGGATATACGCATCTTTATCGGCAACAACAATATCGCCATCCATAATACCGATATTTTTCATGCTATATCCCTGAACGCGCAGGGCAAACAGCCCTTCAGCATCACGTGTGGGGTACGGAATATAGTCTTCAATTTCTTCAACCGCTAAAATCGGTTGTCCTGCCGTTACCCTGCCGATAACGGGAACCTGCGCCGACTCGGTAGCCCCCTCTATTCTTATGGCGCGGGAATAACGCGCATCGCGATATATATATCCGTTTTCCTCCAACACGTTTAAAATCTCGTGTACGGTAGACGTAGATTTTATACCCGTAGCGTTACAAATTTCTCTAACGGTTGGCGGCAAGCCAGCCGATATTTTTTTAACAAGATAGTTATATACCTTTAACTGCTTTTCTTTAAGAGACGGTCTTGACATAACAAAATCCTCCCGAACATTTATTCTTTTTTTAGTATAACAAAGCTACGCGGCTTTTTCAAGGGGTATTTTTATCCTTTTTAAATATTTCTATAAGTCCTAACAAAATAAGAAAAAAAGCAAATATTTTGCCCAAAAAAGCGCCATCTAAAATGCGGGTTATCCAAATCCCCGCCGCACTGCCTAAAACACCGAAAACAGCTAATGGAACAGTTGTTTTAAACTTGATTTTCTTCTGTTTTAAATAGATTATTACCGACATAATACCGATTGGAATAAAGAATATTAAATTTATCCCCTGTGCCGTTAACTGCTTTGTGTTTAAAAATACGGCAAGGTATATAAGCAGCACCGCGCCGCCGCCCATACCCATTGATGCGATAACGCCCGAAAAAAGCCCTGCTAAAAGGGCTGTGATATTCATTTCATCAGCAGGCGCACACCTGCAAATACCATAAAACCGCCGAATATTCTTTTTAAGGTTTTTGATGATAATTTTGATAATAAAAAAGTGCCGATTACAGTACCTATAATCCCGCCTGGGATATAAATCACAGCATCAGCAACGGTAACGTTTCCTTGTAATAAATAAAGCGCCGCGCTTATTACCGATATAGGCAAAATTACAGCTATTGCATTTGCCTGTGCATCCTTTTGGGAAAGCCCCATTTGTTTAAGTATAGGTACCGCTATCATACCGCCGCCCGCACCCAGCAACCCATTAATAAATCCGATGGCAATACCACCGAAGGCGTTTTTAAAGCTTACATATTCTTTGATTTTCATATTTTCACCCATTTTATTATCTTCGAAAAATGCATAAAAATACGGTACTGCAGTATTGCAGTACCGTATTTTAATCATTTATATCGATATTTGACATTTCCCTTTGCGCCATAACAAGCGAATAATAAATGCCTTTTTCTGCTACGAGTTCATCGTGGGTACCAACTTCGGCTACCCTTCCCTTATCGAGAACCACAAGGCGTGTTGCATTACGCAAAGTCGATAACCTATGAGCTATGGCTATAGTTGTTCGCTTTTCGGATAAACGCGCTAACGCATCCTGTATCTGCTTTTCGGTTTCGGTATCTAGAGACGCCGTTGCTTCATCAAGAATAAGTATCTTCGGGTCGTGAAGAAGCGCTCTCGCAATAGCGATTCTCTGCCGTTCACCACCTGAGAGTGTCGAGCCCCTTTCACCTATTTTTGTATTATATCCGTCAGGCAAACGGATTATAAACTCATGACAACCCGCAAGTTTTGAAACGGCAATAACCTCTTCCCTTGTCGCCGTTGGTTTAGCATAGGCAATATTCTGATAAACAGTGCCCGAGAAAAGATATGTTTCCTGCAAAACCACACCCATTTGAGAACGCAAAACTTCTTGAGAAATATTCCTTATATCAACACCATCTATTGTAATTGAGCCGTCCTCTACATCATAAAGGCGCATAATAAGATTTATAAGCGTTGATTTGCCGACGCCCGAAGCGCCCACAAGTCCTATAAACTCACCCGCTTTAATATGTATATCTATTTTATGCAAGACTTCGGCGCCGCTATCATATCCGAAGGACACGTTATTTATATCGACGTCACCCTTTATTTGTATATCGGTGGGATTATCGACGTCGGCTACGTCCTCGGTTTCATCAAGAACTTCGAAAATTTTGCCAAAAGAGGTCATAAATTCAATTATATGCCGCGGCAGATGTGCTATCATCCTGAGCGGGTCGTAAAGCATACTGGCATAAGCAGAAAACTGAGTCATTTCACCAAACGTCATACTGCCGCCGAGTATTTTATTGCCGACGTAAAAAAGTATTATAAATTCTCCAAAACCCACAAAAAAGCGAATTATCGGCATTAACACACTCCAAATACAGTCGGTCTTTTCCTGTAATTTTCTCTCGTTGTTGGTCGCCGTTTCAAATCTTTCGCCTTCCTGTTTTTCCATGCCAAACGCCTTAACAACGCGGATTCCCGAAAATACATCGTGTAAAATTGTGTTCGATTTAACAGCCGCTTCCCATCTTTTGTGGAAAAGGTTGCGCATAAATCTCCAAAAGGAATAGAAAGCCATAACAACAAATGGTGTAGGCAGCATAACCATTAAAAACAAACGTGGGTCATACGCTAAAATATACACGCTCACCGCCACGAATAACGTTATGCGCTCAAGATTATTTGGCAAGAAATTTATCAAAAAGCGCTCAACGATTGCAGTATCACGTGTAACTCTATTCATAAGGTCACCCGCAGTATGCAGGGAGATTTTTGATATGGATAAACGCTCGATTTTAGCGAACATATGACTTCGTAAATCAACTACCATACGGTTACTTGCAATTATAAGCAGGTGTGAACGCAAAACCGATACGCCGCGCATAATAACCTGTAAAACAAGCAACGATAACACAATAATTAAAAAACCGCTTATATTAGTAACATTTGGATTTTTTATATATGAATCGACGCCGATACGTTGAACGTATGGCAATAAAAGATTAACGGCACTTATCACAACATATAAAACAACCGATGTAAAAACGTATGCTTTATAGGGCGATATAAATCCCCAAATGCGTTTGAGCGTTTCCTTTTTATTCCTACAACGAGAACAAGTATCGGTGCCGTTTTTTATTGGAATTCCACACTTTTTACACTTGCGCATAATATCGGGTATTTCTGGCGGTAGTCTATCATCTTCCAAATAAATATTTATATTTCTTACGGTCTTGATTATCTTTTTCATGTAACGTGCATCGCTGCGGCAAAGCAGATGCACACTGCCATCTTTTTTGAGTTTATAGGACACAAAAACACAGCCGACACCCATATCAGTAATGAGTTCAGCAATGTCTATTAATGGTACGCTCTTTTCTATTTCACCGCCGCTTAAAACCTTAATTTTGGTTGAGGTTACATAAACCGTGCCGTCAAGCACTGCGTTTAGTATTTCGGGGTGCAGATTGTATTTAAAAGAAAAGATTATCTTATCTTTTTCCATCTTCGGTTTTCGCTTCCTATAAATATAATTCTATCTTTTTATAACTCTTGCGGTCAAGCGCCGCAATGCTTTCGATAACAAATCTATTACCGTCAACATCAAGGATTATAACTTTATCTTCGCCAACCCTTATCATATTGCGGTAGGTATCCTGAACGGTTACGGATACATTGCGGTTATCATCGGTTACTATTTTCCAATAAGAAAAACCGTAGCGCTCTTTAAGTGACACGATGGTTTTTATTTTTGGCGAATAATATTTTCGTTCAAGTTCGGTTTCAAGCATCTCTTTTGTTTCATCTGAAAAATCGCAAATGCTATATATAATACCAATTTCGCTTAAGTGCTCATCAAGGACGGAAATATATTCATCCTGTTTTTCAAACGGGAAAATTCTATGCAAGAAAACCCTGTCGAACTTTTCTGCTTTATCGACTTTAAGCATAAGACCTAAAAAACCGTTTTTAATGAAAAACTCCGCATTACTGTTATCAAGTTTTAAAATAGTAACACTATCGGTTGTTTTGTTTATTTCTTCCATCAATTCCCCTCCTATTCTATAATTCCTGCATTTTTAAGCGCTTCGGTTTGGAGTGTATACAGTTTGTTATATACGCCGTTTTCTTTATTTAAAAGTGATGCATGCGTACCCGTTTCCACCACCTCGCCGTGCTCTATAACTATGAGTTTATCGGCATCGCGAAGTGTTGATAAACGGTGTGCTATCATAATAGTGGTCTTATTCTTCGTAAGATAAGTCAACGCATTTTGTATGAGTTTTTCAGTTCTGGTATCCATAGCGGCGGTGGCTTCATCAAGAATAAGAATTTTTGGGTCGCGAAGCAAAGCTCTTGCTATTGACACGCGTTGCCGTTCTCCGCCTGATAAGCTCTTATATCCAGAACCTATTTTGGTATTATATGCATCGGGCAATTTCATAATAAATTCGTGCGCACCCGCAAACTTTGATGCACGTATAACTTCTTCATATGTGGCATTTGGATTTGCGTAACGTATGTTATCAAGAATAGTGCCTATAAAAAGATAGGTTTCTTGCGATACTATCGCGATATTTTCATATAGAGATTTAAAGGATAAATCCCTAACGTTTATTCCGTCAACGTATACGCCGCCCTCATCTGTATCGTAAAGCCGCATAATGAGATTTGCTATGGTGCTTTTACCGGCACCTGTATGCCCCACTATGCCGAGCGTTTGACCTGCCGGTATAGTAAAGCAAATGTTCTTTAATATCTTGCGAGATGAATCATAACTAAAATCGACATTCTTAAATTCAACCAAACCTTCTATCTTCTCGGGCGTTATGGCATCGGGCTTTTCGGTAATTTCCGGCTCGGTATCGTAAATTTCAAACAGACGTTGTAATGCGTTTGTGCAGGAAGCCGACCAATCCATCATTTCAACAAAGAATTGTATGGGGCTATAAATCATATTAACATACGCCGTAAAGGTTATGAGTGAACCATAAGTGAAACGCCCCGTCATTACCAAATAGCCGCCGACGCCCCAGGAAATAATATTACCGAGATAAAGAATAAGCCCAATAGATGGGTATGTGAAATTATTGAAAACCGCAAGGTGTTTATTGCTAAGTGCTGCGCGATTATTACCAATATAAAAGCGCTCCAACTCCTCATTTTCCTTGGAAAATGCCTTAACAACACGAATACCCGACAACGCATCTGACAAATGAGCGTTCATCGTTTTTTCACCTGAAAACTTACGCGCGTGTAATTTTTTTGACTTTCCGAAAGTAAATTTAAGCGCCAACACAAACACAGGCACCGTAATTAGCGATAACGCAGCAAGTAACGGATTCATACAGAAAAGCACGACAGTTAATACGGTAACCTGAACTATGTTTATGAGAAAATATGGCACTGCATCGCAAAAGAAACTGTAAATAGTGTTTGAATCGGAGTTAACCTGAGTCATTAAACTACCCGTTTGGCGTCCTGTAAAAAAGCGCATAGAAAGTTTTTCTATAGCGCCAAAAATTGTGTTTTTAAGGTCATACACGATTCTTGCGGAAATCTTGGTTGTTACAAGCCCGTTTATGATATCGGCAATATGCGATAACGCCTTAGTCGCTATCACTATGCCGACGGCTAACAATACCTGTCCGTAAAGTGAACCGTTTGGCTCTAACACCTTATCAAAGAAGAAACCATTTGAGAAATACGGCACCAAAATAGCGGTAGACGTTAGCATTATAAGGGATAACACCATAACCACAAGCTCTTTTATGTACTTTTTAAGAAATACCGCAAAACGAGAGTAAATCTTACCCTTTTCCATACAACGAGGGCAAATTTTACGGTTGCGGTCAGGATAACGCATAGAACATTTAGGACAGTAGTTCTCTTGTGGGTCATCTGAAGAATCAATTTTAAAATCGGGTGAGGTTATCTCACCCTTTTTCTTTCGGGAAAAATATTTTACAAATGCGTGGGCATCGCTTTTGCAAAAATTTGTCATAGACGAAAGTAAAATGCTCTCCCCGTTTATCGTTTTTGCCACAAGGCGAGACGATGAGAGCAGTTCTTCCACGCAGATATTTTCAATAACGGATAGGTCGTACACTATATATCTTTTCTCATCAAAACACATTTGGGGTCCTTTTCGACCACGCTCATTTTTAATTAGCGACTCGGTACCTGTAAGAACATAAAGTTTTTCCTCGGATAAAACTATATATGTATCGCAAAAATTATGCTCATCATCCATATCACAATACATCGCAAGATAAATATCGTTTGTATCCGCGCCCTTTTGCTCCAATATATCAAAAACGTACTGCGGTACCTTCGGGGATATATACATAGCGTACTCTCCTTTCCTTGTTTTACTTTCTAAAATAATATCTTAGATATTTCCGAAATGCTGTTTATTTCATAGGTCGGCGTATATTTGGGCTTTTTACTTAGCGGGTTGTACCAACAGGTATCAATTCCTGCATTAATTCCGCCTAAAATGTCCGACGTCATACTGTCGCCGACAATCAGCACTTTTGATTTATCTTGTTCGGTTATGTTTTTCAAAACATAATCAAAATACTGTCTTTCTGGCTTTGGCGCACCCACAATTTCGGATATAAATAGTCCGTCGGTCAGCGCCGTTATTCCACTATCAAGAAGTCTCTGTTTTTGTATGTAATCGGTGCCGTTGGTTATTATATATATTTCATATTCGCGATGCAGTTTTTCTAAAAGTTCAAGAACACCATTAATTACAAAATGTTGCTTGGACAAAAAACGCTCATACGTTTTGGCTGCCAACTCGGCATCAGTATTGACTCCCTTTATTTCAAAAAACTTTTTATATCTGCCAACCGATATTTCACTTTTCTCTATAACGCCCTGCTGATATGCCTCCCAAAAACTTTGATTTATTCGGCTGTAAAGCTCGGTATCACCTGTTTCAAACGGCAAGCCACGGGCTTCCATCATAAGTTTTAGTGCCTCGGCTTCGCATTTTTTAAAATCAAGCAGTGTATCGTCGGCATCAAAAAGCAGTGTTGTATACCTTTTCATTAAAACTCTTCCGCCAATTTCTTTATATACGCTTTTAATTCAGCCGACGTTTCGGGATGGGTAAGGCCTACATCAATATTGGCTTTGAGCATACCAAATTTATTACCCATATCGTGACGTTCGCCGCTAAACACAACACCCGTCATGCCTTCATTTCTGGCAACGGTTTTCATAGCATCGGTCAACTGTAACTCGTTACCTACACCAAGCGGAGTGTTTTCAAGTATCTCAAAAATTCGCGCATCAAGTACACATCGGCCGAGTATTGAATAGTTTGAGAATTTATTGTAGATACTCGGTTTTTCTATCATATCGCTGACTTCGAAAATATTTTTTTCAATGGGCGATACTTTAAGCGAACAATACTTTACAACCTGTTCATCGGTGACCTCTTTAATGCCTACAACGTTTTTACCGTATTTTTCATAAGCATCACAAAGTTCTCCTATGGCGGGTATCTCACCTATAATTACGTCGTCGCCGTAAAGCACTGCAAAGGGTTCGTTGCCCACAAACTCCTTGGCGCGAAGAACCGCGTCACCCAAGCCCCTTGTTTCCTTTTGGCGAATAAAATATATATTGGCAAGCTGTGTCACCGAAGTTATCTCTTCAAACTGCTTTCTTTTGGCTTTGGTCCTCAGCATACCTTCAAGTTCGATAGAGTGGTCAAAATGGTCTTCAATAGCACCTTTGCCGCGATTTGTGATAATAAGAATATCGGTAATACCCGCTTTAACCGCCTCTTCAACTATATACTGAATTGCAGGTTTATCGACTATCGGCAGCATCTCCTTTGGGATTGCCTTTGATGCGGGTAACACACGTGTACCAAGTCCTGCGGCGGGTATTATTGCCTTTCTGATTTTCATAATAAATATGCTCCTTTACATAAGTTATTTGCTCTTAATGTAGCAAGAATAATCCAATAACCATAGCTGTAGACACAGCACAAGTTATTATAATCATTATCATAACGCCTAAAAAAGCCATTCCGCCGCTTACTCCGCCTTTTCTTTTCAAATCTACAATAAGCCAAGCGGCATCTTTTTCAAGAATATCTGTGACCTTTCTTATAACGTGATTCTTATAAAGGGTTAAGCCGAACAATCCGCCCAAAATTACCGCAAGAAATTTTTCGGCATCGGAAAATATGTTTGCAAATTTAACACCAACAGTCGCTTTAGACACCGCGTTTTCTATAAAACTTATAATCAGTTCATAATTTCCCGTTTCAAATATGGTGGGATTAAACAACGCTGTCAACTGCGGTAAAATCATTTCTATTTGCTGGTACGCAAAAAATGCCTGTGCTATGTAAAACATTGTACCAATAAGCGCCGAAGCAATAGCGGGCTTGTACATTTTTCGGTAAAAGAACCAGAACGACAGCCCGAAAAAGCCAAAAAAGAGACCAAGTATAGCGGCAGGCCAACACCACGATACTCTCGAATCCGCCAATTCCATACCTTCAAAACGCGGCAGTATTTTATCACTGTTTTGGCCAACAAATCTCTTTAAATGCTTTTTTGTAACACCAAATATTTTTTCATCTTCGGCATTATTCTCTTGTGCTTTTATGGGCACAGGCGGTGTATAATTCTCCTGTAAATCGGGCAATACCGCGCCGCAATTTTTGCAAAACTTATAACTTTGTTTGTTTTCGGTACCGCAACTAACACAAAATACACTCATTTTTTACACTCCTAAAACGACTGCATAATCATATAGAATATGCTAGGCAGATAATTAAGCGCCATAACGCCTAACAAAAATGCAAAAACGTTAACGCCACCGTATTTGTGATAGTATTCTTCATCGGTAAGTTTACTTTCAAGTCGTTGCTTTACGCGGGAAAACACGTGATTATAGTAAATCTTATCACCAAAAAGTCCCGAAATTATTCGCACAATTATGGGCCCGAGCGAACCAATACTTGCAACTATTAAGGGCATATAATTGCCACTCACCAAGCACTCGTTAAAATAATTGGTAAGATAAAGCGCAACTTCGGTATAGTCATTAAGAACCGTCTGATTCACCACGTTGTTTATGGGGAACAAACATATCTGAAACGCTAAAATAATTGCCGTTACAAGAAATCCCGCCTTATACATTTTGCGTGAAAAAAACCATCCTTGCGGAAAAAGAAATGCTAACCAGTTCCAAGAATATTTTTTGCCGCTTGAGAACTGCTTGAATTTCGGCAAATATCTTTGTGTGTTTACCGCAACAAGCGGTTTTACCATTCCCGCTGTTATATTATCCTCCAGCACTTCATTATCAGAGACACCGCCCGATAAATCAAAGGTAAAAAATGCACCCGACATACTGGGTCTGCCACAATAGGGACACACCTTTACATCTTTTTCTATTTCCTTTTTACAGAACGGACAAACCTTTGATGTGCTTATTCCGTTATCCTGAGAAACTGTTTTTTCTTCATTTTTCTCAGATACATCGGGTTTATGGTATTCGTTTTCGGTGCCGTGAAAATGCTCTAATGCACAATGCCCTACTGAATTATAACACTCTCTGTGATGCGGAGCGCCACACTCGGGACAATACACAACGTCATCTTCAGGGAACAAGTATGCGCGACATACCGCACAACTTAAATTTTTGTTTTGTAAACTCATTTGATTTCTATCTTTTCGCGATCTCCCAAAACTACTTCCCAATAGTATTTTCCATAATCGTGAAATTTGCCTTCCTTAATCATTTGTAAAAGGGTTGCCTTATCAACCCACTTTGCAGTCGATACTTCATTTTTTTGAAGTGTCAGCTGCGATACGGGAATATTGGTGTTTATTTTCCACACGTCAACAAATGCATTGCGCCGCTTTATGCGCTGCACGAATTTAAGAGTATTTCTGTCCGAATCTATGCCTAATTCTTCTTTTAATTCTCTTTTTGCGGCAGTAAAGGAATCTTCCCCTGCTACCGCGGCACCGCCCGTGGCAGCCCACTCACCCGGCATTAAGCGTTTTTGTTCTGAACGCTGCTGAATTAAATACCTGCCGTCGTCAGAAATAACCCATATATGCACTACAAGATGATATTCACCACTCGATAGTATACTTCTTCCGCGAACTATCGTTTTCCCCACAGGACGTCCGCTCTCATTTAATATATCCCACTTTTCCATTTTTTTATCCCTTCAGCACAACCTCGCCCTGCTTTTTGTAGATACTAAAAGCAGGAACAAAACCGCGCACCATTGATAAAGGATAAATATTTGTGTTTTTGCCTATAACTGTTCCGGGATTTAAAACACTTCCGCAGCCGACTTCTACGTTATCGCCTACCATTGCGCCGAATTTTTTAAGTCCCGTTTCTATTCTTTGACCTTGTAAATTAACCTTTACAAGTGTTTTATCCGATTTAACGTTTGAAGTTATAGCTCCGGCGCCTAAATGGGAACGATAACCTAAAACCGAATCGCCAACGTAGTTATAATGCGGAACCTGAACACAGTCAAACAAAATTACGTTTTTCAGTTCAGTTGAATTGCCTACGACACATTTTTTACCCACCAGCGCGTTACCGCGTATAAAGGCGCAATGACGAATCTCGGCTTCTTCATCGATTATGCAAGGGCCCGTAATGGACGCGGTAGGTGCAACCTTCGCACTTTTTGCTATCCAAATATTATCGCCCTTTTGCTCGAACTTATCTTCGGGTAAACTTTTCCCCAACATTTTTATGAACTCACTTATTTTGGGCAGAACTTCAAAGGCGTATGTGACATCGCTAAATATCTCTGCCGCTACAGTGTGTTCGAGCGAAAACAATTCTTTAACCATTAATCTCTGCATTTTCTTTCACCTCATAGTAATATAGTAATACACAATAATTATACCTAATTTATGTAACAAATACAACATAAAAATTCGAAAAGTTACTATTGATATTAATCGAGTTTTATATTATAATAGTAAATAATAATGACCTTTCGTGTAATTCGGCGTGCGAATGGGCGGGTCCTGTGCGACGGGAAACTGCGAACCATGTCAGGCGGGGAACCGAGCAGCATTAAGTAGTTCTTCCTGTGCGCCGCAGTAAATCGGTCCATTCGTGCGCCAAGTTACACGATTTTTTTATAAGGGGGATAACCGTGTCTTATAAAGCACTTTACCGAAAGTACCGCCCGATAGAATTTTCCGACGTTGTAGGTCAAGAGCATATCACGTCAACACTCAAGAGTCAGCTCTCTTCGGGTAAGATTTTCCATGCTTATTTGTTTACAGGCACCAGAGGTACAGGAAAAACCACCTGCGCCAAAATTTTAGCCAAAGCAGTAAACTGTTTATCGCCCAAAAACGGTGACCCGTGCGGCGAGTGTGAGGCGTGTCGCGCTATACAAAATGATGACGTTATGGATATCGTCGAAATCGACGCCGCATCAAACAACAGTGTTGATAATATCAGGGAACTTCGCGAACAGGTAAATTTTACACCTGCAGCCGCTAAATACCGAGTTTATATTATAGACGAGGTGCATATGTTGACGTTACAGGCGTTTAACGCTCTGCTTAAAACTCTTGAAGAGCCGCCAACGCACGTAATTTTCATATTAGCCACAACCGAAGTGCACAAACTCCCTACCACCATTTTATCGCGTTGCCAACGCTTTGATTTCAAACGTATCGAGCCGCAAATCATTTGTGAAAGATTAAAATATGTAGCCCAAAAGGAAGGTTTTTTTATTACCGATGACGCCGCAAATATGATAGCTTCCATTGCTGACGGCGGTATGCGTGATGCCTTATCGACGCTCGATTTATGCGTGTCAAGCGATAGAAAAGTGACCGAAGACGTGGTAGCCAAGGTGTGCGGACTTGCAGGTAATGACTATTTACTTAAATTCGCCGATTGTATCAGAAATCTTGATACCGAGGGTGCGCTCGTGCTCACCGATAAATTATACAGCGCATCGGTGGATATGTTAAAGTTGTTAAACGACCTTGTTTTGCACTATCGCAACCTTATGATAGTAAAAACCGTTAAGGATAAACATAAGCCCATTGTTTGTTCGGCATCTCATCTGGAAAAATTGATAGCACAAGCGGACGAATATAATTTAGAAGATATCGTGTTAACGCTTCGATATTTGCAGGACTCTGCTATAAAAATGCAAAACGGCAATCGCCGCAGCGAGATGGAATTAATGCTCGTTCGTTTATGCAGTCCAAATCTTAGGCACGATATTGATTCGCTTGAACGCAGAATCGCAGCACTCGAAAAGATGCCGCGCGTAGCTACAGTTACTGCGCCAAAAGTTGCAAACGAAACGGTTGCTGAAGAAACGGTCGATACTGTAACCGAAGAAGTTGTGGACATTACTAATACCGACACCGAAAGCGGCGTTAAAACGACCGACGATGAAGGTCTTGTCGATTCGGAGGTCTGGATAACCATCTTAGAAGAATTATCAAAGAGCGCACCGCTTCTTCGTGGCATACTAAACACGTCACGAGCATTTATAAAGGGTGATTTTTGTCTGGTTGACTGCACAAACCCGCAGTTTGCTGAACTTATGAACTCATCCAACGGACAATACAAAGAGTCGCTCAGACGCGCTATAGAAACAGTTACAGGCATATCTTATAAATTAGGGCCTTACAAAAAACGCAAAAGTGTTGTAATAAGCGATGACCCCCTCGATGAAATAAGAAATCGCTTAAAGGAACTTGAAGTTCCAAACAAACAAAATTAAAGGAGTAATACTTATGAAATGCAGAATACCTAATTCCGGCGGCGGTAATATGAACGCTATGCTTAAACAAGCACAAAAGATGCAAGAGGATATGGCGGCGTTACAAGAAGATCTTGAAAACCGCGAATATACTGCCACTTCCGGCGGCGGCTTAATTAGCGTTACGGTGGATGGTAAACATCTTATAAAGAATATAAAAATCGAACCCGATGCGGTTGACCCTGATGATGCAGAAATGCTCGAAGACCTTATAACCGTTGCCGTTAACGAAGCCATTTCCAAAGCGATAAAAACCGCTGAAGAAGAAATGGGCGCAATAACCGGCGGCCTTAATATGCCGGGACTATTTTAAGGTAAAAAAGATGGCTAATAACATTGTATCCTTAAACGAACTGGTATCTCAATTTGAGCGTTTGCCAGGTATCGGCAAAAAAACTGCGGCGAGATTGGCTTATTTCGTGCTATCTCAACCCACAGACTATGCCGAAAAATTTGCCGCCGCGCTTATAAACGCCAAGGAAAAAATACATTATTGCGCTTGTTGTCAAGCTTTTACCGACCTGGATGTTTGCGATATTTGTTCTGATAATGCGCGAGATAAATCGACAATTTGTGTCGTTGAACAACCAAAAGACGTATTGGTACTTGAAAAAACCCACGAATACAGGGGGCTTTACCATGTTATCCACGGTTGCATTTCTCCGCTTGATAACATAGGTCCCGAACAGTTGAAGATAAAAGAGCTTTTGTCCCGCTTAGCCGACGGCACGGTGCGTGAAATTATCATGGCAACCAACCCAACGGTTGAAGGCGAAGCCACCGCGAGTTATTTATCCCGTCTTATAAAGCCGATGGGCATTAAAATCACCCGCTTAGCTTACGGAATTCCCGTTGGCAGCGACCTTGAATATGCGGGTGAAGTAACCTTAGCATTGGCTCTTGACGGCAGAACGGAGATTTAGTATGACCGACGAAAAAATCAAAAGAATTAATGAATTAGCCCACAAACAAAAGACCGTGGGGCTAACCGAAGAAGAAAAAGCCGAACAGTATACTCTTCGCCGCGAATATATTGATTCCTTTAAGCGCTCTCTCGTAGGTCAGCTTGAAAACACATATATAGTGGACCCTGACGGCAAAAAACGAAAGGTGACAAAAAAGATACAATGAAGATAGTTATTACCGAAGGCGCGGTTCTGACCGTGGGTGATATGTCGTTTGATGGTTTTAATAAATTCGGTGACGTCCGTATTTTCGAAAATCTATCATATAGTGAGCTTGAAACCGAGATTATAGATACCGACATTTTGCTTTGCAACAAAATCCGCGTTGATGAAAACGTGCTTAAAAAAGCCAAAAAGCTTAAATATATCGGCACCTTTGCAACGGGTTATAACAATATTGATATAGAGTATTGCCGCAAAAACGGAATCACCGTTTGCAATGCGGGTAGTTATTCCACAGCTGCTGTGGCACAACAAACCTTTGGATATATTCTAAATCATTTTTCCCGTATTGCCGATTACGATAACTTTGTAAAGACGGGAGGATGGATAAAAAGTCCGTTATTTTCCCCTATTGCCTTCCCGACCGACGAATTGATGGGCAAAACAATAGGCATTATTGGTTACGGCAGTATCGGTAAAGCCGTTGCAAAAATCGCAAGGGCATTTGATATGAACGTTTTAGTTCACACACGTACTGTAAGACCCGATAATGAAACAAAATTCGTGTCGCTCGATGAACTTTTAGCACAATCAGACATCATTACCGTTCACTGCCCACTAACCGAAGATAATGCAAAAATGTTTAATAAAGAATCCTTTAACAAAATCAAAAACGGCGCATTTTTTATAAACACTGCTCGCGGCGGTTTAGTTGATGAATTGGCATTAGTCGAGGCGCTCAAAAACGGAAAACTCTCGGGTGCGGCGGTCGACGTTATTGAATATGAACCGATGAGAACCGATTGTCCTTTACTTGACGCACCTAACTTAACAATCACTCCCCACTCGGCTTGGGTGCCAAAGAGTACGAGAGAAAGATTATTCGGTATTGTGCTAAATAATATCGAACAATTTTTAAACGGAACACCCGTTAACGTAGTATCATAGCAAAAAATGGACTGTACCTATAAATTACGGTACAGTCCATTTTCTTTTTTAATTATTTAACTTTAGACATAATTTCTACTTTGTATAGGGTAAGCTCATTTTTTGCCAAAACCTTGATTTCCTGATAGGCCACTTCTGTTTCGGTTCCCGTTATATCAAAGTATAAATCGGTACACTTCTTTCCCTGATAATTTTTATCAAAGAATCGACGTGCAACACCAAAACCCGAGGTTGCTCCATCATCGGCCTTGTCCGCCGCTAAACGAACATCATTAAATGCTTCTCTCCTATCAAGTTTTAACTCTTTGCCATTCAAATAAACAACCGGTGTTTCAGTTTCAAATTCCGAAAAGGACAAACGTAGTGTAGCATTTTTCGCCGAAGCCAGATTTTCACCAACGAACAATCTAACAACGCCTTCTTTTTCTATTTGCATGGGCAATTGACGCGTTGCATTTAGATTGCCATATCCCTTAGCCCACGGATATCCACCTTTAAGGTCAACCACATAAGTTTTATCACAAGAACGTAAAAACTCCTTATCACCAAGACCTGTATCATCTTCATTGAATAAAACAGGATAAAAAGCATATCTGCCAACTGCGGGGATATTATATCTTGTCAATTTTTCCTGTAATTTATCCTTATCGGTGCAATACCAGTTGAAGACCTCAACGCCATCAGCTCCACGCTGCCACCAGTTATACATTACACCACGTATTGTTTCATCGGTCGGATGCTGATAGCCATCTACCGAGTGATGCGCATCATAGCACGGGAAAAGTTTTATATCTTCGCCAAGAGCATCGCGGAATTCCTCTATCTGCACATCAAATGAACGAGAGCCAAGGGTAAGACTATCTATTAAATTTTCTTCCTTCCATTGCCAAACGTCCAGACCATCTATTTTGCAGCCCTCTAAGCAATCCGGAACGCGAGCAGTAAGCATAATAGCACGTCCCGTTTCCTTTTCAATCTGCAGGGTTCCTTCTCGCAGCATTCGTAAAAAATCCGTTACATTCTCTCGCATTTCCCATGCATTATCACCGGGCATATACGGTGTATGGCGTTCAAAATCAATATCCAATCCATCAAAAGGATATTTGCGCAACAACTCTAATAAAACGCTGCATTTATGCTCGTGAACGCCCTTTTCGGCGAAATTTAACAATCGAAAATTAGACCCGCCCCAAGATGGTGTAAAAAACCATTCGGGGTGCTCTTTTTGTAGTGGAGATGCATTTATATCATCATTATCCACATCAACTTCAGATATTCGATTGGTTAAATAGCACTTCATGCCACGATTCTTTATTTCCTTTATTAACTCACCAAAAGGATCAAATCCTTGTGCTCGGAAGCGTTCAAATTGAGCGTTTTTTCTTAATGGTAATATTTCACTTTCATAAATCGAAACAAAATCGCCATCAAGCATACAGTCAAAAAGGACAAGGTCGGTTTGGTCGGTAAACGACATAACGTAATCCATCCAATCCTGTGGGGAAAACTCAAAGTAACAAGGTAATCCGAAAATATCCAAGCGGTTTACTAACTTTATTTCCTTTTTTTGCTCGGCTAAATGAATCTCTGATAATTCAAATTTTTTCATGTTTTTCTCCTTTGCGCTTTTTACCATTCAAGTTCAATTACCATCGGTTCCGATGCATACTCATCGCACGGAATATCGCAAATTGAATAATATTTCTCTTCGCAAACTCCCGCTTCATTAAACATATACGGCATTTTTTCAAAACGGATACGCAAATCTCTGCCATCATTTAGCAGTTTTGCTTTTTTAGGTGCCGAAACCGCGCCTTCGTAAATGAGAACTGTGCGGCTGTTTAAACCATTATAATAATGTAAATACGTCTTGCCGTTATTTTCATTGACGATGCAGTTTCCACCCGAGAGCTTGAGTTTACGTGTATCGGCGCTATTGTTTTCCAACACCCCGTTCATTCTCTTGTACCAGTCTCCAACGGCCTCCACTATTTCTTTTTGTTCTCTTGGAATCGAGCCGTCGGCTTTTGGTCCGATGTTAAGTAAATAACTGCCGCCCATAGCCATAATTCTATCAATGCAAGAACACAAAAATCTTATGGAATAGTAGTCTTCATCGGCTCTGTATGCCCAACTGTTTTCGCCAACCGATTGACATGCTTCGGTGAGCCGTTCAAAGCGGCTCTCATCAGGTACTTCGCGTTCGGGAGTGGAAAAATCGCCCTTATCCCATCCCCTATCGTTTATCAATATATTTGGTTGTAAACTACGCACCAACTTATTTAAACTAGGATCTTCAATGTGAGGCGGGATATCCCAAAACAGTTTATATATTTCACCATAATTAGTAAGCAATTCCGTAATTTGATTTTTTATAAATTCACGATATTCGGTTAAATCCGATTCTTCAAAAGAACGTGCACGCCATTGGTGTGTAGATAAAGAATTATACGCTTTTTCGTAATGCCAATCAGGGTTGGAATAGTAAAGGGCAAGTTTAATGCCGTGTTTTTTACACGCTGCCGCCAAGTCCTTTAAAACGTCCTTACCATAGGGAGTATTTGTGATTTTATAATCAGTAAACTTTGTATCCCAAAGGCAAAATCCATCGTGATGCTTGGTTGTGATACAAAGGTATGACATACCTGCATTTTTTGCAAGTAGCACCCATTCTTCAACGTCTAACCCTTGTGGGTTGAACGCCATTGCACGTGCGTCATATTCATCAAAAGGAATATCCAACTTCGCTAGAACCTGCTCGTGCCACTCATAAGTGGAATATACTCCCCAATGAACAAATAATCCGAATTTATTTTCCATTTTTGAACTCCCTATATTAATAGTAACTTTCTATTTCATCTGCAATTAGTTTTACATCGGTATAACCGTGCGGATGATGACCGCCACCCGGCTTAATATGTACGATTATATCTAAACCGCGCTGTTTATAATACTCTTCTAAAAGCGCGCCGTTCTCGTGGAAGGGTACCGAATCATCACAGTCACCCGACACCAAGATTATCGGAATTTTATTTTCTGCTAATATTGGGAACTTATCTAACGGATGATTACGGTATCCGAGTGCCTGACTTATGGTCATTCCCGTACTTTCAAAAAACTCTTTATTTTGATGCTCCTTTGGATCTCTACCTAAACGTAAAGGCCAACTGAGTAAATTAACCACAGGTGCATCAAGATACATCACCTGAATAAGCTCAGGGCAAAGTGCCGCCATATCAATACCATACATACCGCCGCAGCTCATTCCCACAATTGTGCACTTTTCATCTAAGGAATATGTTTTAGATATAAAATTGATAAAATTACGCTTTCTGTTTAAATCCATTTCACTGGTTATACGCCTGTAATTCTGATTATAAGCTATACAAAAACCACGGTTTAACAGTTCTATCTCGGTCGCAGGGAAAGCGTCCCAATATTCTGTTTTTAACGCCCAACGTCCGTTTCTTTCAACGTTCGGAAAAACTATATGTGCGCTAAGTCCCTCAAATTCGAATTTTTCACCACTAAAACCGTTCCATTCAAACTTATCAATTTTCATAACTATTTCTCCTTTTTTTGATTTTTTTTATTGCTTATACCTCTAATTATACCTAGTCACCGATATTATTCAATACACAAATCTTTGAAATATATGGATAAATCTAATATAAATTCACTGGTTTTTCTTGACATTATACCTCAATTTGCTATAATGAAGATATGAATAATGTAAATACCTCATATCCTTTAAACAGCCACCTTAAATTTGAAATAGTCGGGTGTGGACGTTGTGTAATAGATAATTCCACGCTGCACACCGAAATCGAACAGTTATCTGCAATGGGCATAACCGAAAAAAACTGGAGTTGTGAACGCCTTTGGGTTATTAAAAACGGGAAAGGGCATCTGATTACCTCTTTTGGAGAATTTGATGTTGTTAAAGGTCTTGCCTACTACCTGCCTGCAACCTCAATTTTGGATGCCTATTGCGAAGATTTTATTGAGTTTTTGTACATCGATTTTAACCCGATAACCGATGGAATTTCTTTAAATTCCATCTACACCTTTGATTATAAATTAGAAAATTTTTCTTTAATAAGCAATTTGATAAAAACAGTTATAAATGAGCATACGGCGGCAACACCAATTTCAGAAACTATCATTAACAATGCTATGTCTACCCTTCTTAGTTTGTTTATTAAAGAAATTAAACTTGCAAGTTCTCCGCAAATTGTATCGGCGATGAACTACATTAATGAACATTTTACCGAAAAAATAAACATTAGTGCCTTGGCAAAGCAGCTGTATATTTCCCCCGAATATTTTTGTTACCGCTTTAAAAAATTCTTTAATATATCGCCGCAGCAATTTATCACACAAAAACGTATTTCTCTGGCTAAGCAGCTTTTGGAAACCACCCAGCTCCCCATTTCTAGTATAGCGCAACACTGCGGATATCAAGACCCTTTATATTTTTCAAGAGTTTTTACTAAATTTTGTGCTGCTTCGCCTTCCGAATTCAGAAAGAGTGACTGCTCCTATAAAAGCAATTTAAAAATATAAATGTTTCTATCAAAAAACGTCTGCCTTACAAAATGTGAGACAGACGTTTTATTCATCTTCAACTATTTCAAACGGGTCATCAAACTCATAGGTGTGAACGCCGCTTTCGGCTAAATTGATTATCTTTTTGCCGCATTTTTGCGCGTAAGAGAGTGTACTTGCCGTACCGCCGTTCTGACCGTCAAACCAAGTTATAACGAAATCACTGTTATCAACCATATATTTATTACGTGCTACAAAACAGCCCCTGTGATACTCTCGCGATGCATATATAATCCGATCGGTTTTTTTGAGCAGACGGTCATACCGTTTTTTCCATTCGCTATCAAATTTTTCGCTTTGTTTTTCAAAAGGAATTACGGCGACCAACTCAATTTTTGCGGTTTTACAGCTCTTTTTAAGTAAAGCTACAATTTCTCCCGCCAAAATGTCAAAGCCCATTGCCATACCACAATAAAAGGTAAAGCAGTTCTCTTTTGGGAGAGAAAAAACGGCATCAACCAATTTGTTTTCTAATTTGATATACTCTTTGTTCTTAGCATCAAACGGAAAACCGAATTTATGAGGACGGTAACCCGTAAAACAACAACTTTTAAACTCGCTCAAAATAATCCTTCTTTTTTGTTAAAGTAAGCCCGATACAGAACGTATCGGGCTTTTGAAATTCAGTTAAGATTTATTTACCATAAAGCTCAACAAGTTTTTCGAGATGAGCACGACGTGCTTTTGCGGTTTCTGCCGCATGATCAAAGAGTGCCTCTGCACGTTCGGGGAAGGAACGTGTGAGTGAAGCATAACGAGCTTCGCCCAAGATAAACTCTTTATAATCAGCGGTAGCGGGCTTGCTATCAAGCGAGAAGGGATTCTTGCCGTCTGCCTTAAGGGCAGGATTGTAACGGAACATATCCCAGTAACCTGCAGCTACTGCCTTCTTCATTTCTTTCTGGCAGTTAACCATACCGCCTTTAATAGAGTGCATCTCACACGGTGCGTAACCAATAATAAGTGACGGACCCGGATATGCTTCAGCTTCTTTGATTGCCTTGAGTGTCTGGTTCATATCAGCGCCCATAGCAATTTGTGCTACGTATACATAGCCGTAAGACATAGCGATTTCAGCAAGAGATTTCTTGGAAATTGCTTTACCGGCAGCTGCGAACTGTGCAACCTGACCGATATTGGATGCCTTTGATGCCTGACCACCTGTGTTAGAGTAAACCTCGGTATCGAATACCATTACGTTTACATCATTACCGCTGGCAAGCACGTGGTCAAGACCACCGAATCCGATATCGTAAGCCCAACCGTCACCACCGAAGATCCAAACGGATTTCTTGGAGAGATACTCTTTCTTAGCGAGTATAGCAGGAGCTACAGGACAACCTTCAGCCGCTGCTTTCTCAACTTCTACAATAAGTGCCTTTGTAGCGGCAGCGTTCTTTGTGCCGTCTTCAAGTGTTGAGAGATAATCGTCAGCCGCTGCCTTAAATTCAGCAGAAGCTTTATCAGATTCAGCCATCTCTTTAACCTGAGCAATAAGCTGGTCGCGAAGAGCTTTTTGTCCAAGATACATACCAAGACCGTGCTCAGCGTTATCCTCGAACAAGGAGTTAGCCCAAGCAGGACCGTGGCCTTCAGCATTTACGGTGTAGGGAGATGTAGCAGCAGGACCGCCCCAGATTGAAGAACAACCTGTTGCGTTAGAGATGTACATTCTGTCACCAAAGAGCTGTGTGATAAGACGAGCATAAGCAGTCTCAGCACAACCCGCACAAGAGCCCGAGAATTCAAGAAGCGGTTTCTTGAACTGTGAAGTAATTACGTTAGCTTCAGACGCAATACCGTCTTTCTCGGTAACGTTAGCTACGCAGTAATCGAATACCTTCTGTTCATCAAGCTGTGAATCCTGAGCAACCATTTTAAGAGAAGCTGTGGGACACTCGCCTACGCAAACGCCGCAACCCATACAGTCAAGCGGAGAAACGGTCATTGCATATGCATAGCCCTTATTAGTAACGAGCTTTTCTTTAGTTGCAATCTTAATGTTTGCGGGAGCCGCTGCTTTCTCTTCAGCAGATAAAGCAAACGGACGAATTGTAGCGTGGGGGCATACAAATGCGCACTTGTTACAACCGATACAGGTTTCATTGTTCCACTCAGGTACCATAACGGCAACGCCGCGCTTCTCATAAGCAGATGCACCCTGCTCAAATGTACCATCAGCATGGTCGATAAATGCAGAAACAGGTAACGAATCACCGTTCATAAGACCAACGGGCTTCATAATGCCGTCAACCATCTTAACGAGTTTAGCAGGACCGTTTTCAGCCGCTACTGTGTTGTTATCGGTAGCGTTTGCCCAGTCAGCCGGTACGTCAATCTTAACAAATGCGGTAGCACCTGCATCGATTGCCTTCTCGTTCATTTCAACGATTTCTTTACCCTTCTTCATAAACTTCTGAGCTTTTTCCTTCATATAGCCGATAGCTTCTTCAGCAGGAAGAACCTTAGAAAGTGCGAAGAATGCAGACTGAAGAACAGTGTTGGTACGTTTACCAAGACCGATTTGTGCTGCCAAGTCAATAGCGTTAACAGTATAAAGCTGAATGTTGTTTTTAGCAATGTACTGCTTAGCTTCAGCAGGCATATGCTCGTTTAATTCTTCAGCAGACCACTGGCAGTTGATTAAGTATACACCGCCGGGCTTAACGTCATTAACCATCTTGTAACCCTTGATTACGTAGGACGGGTTGTGGCAAGCAACGAAGTCTGCTTTATTTATATAGTACGGGCTCTTGATGGGCTTATCGCCGAAACGAAGGTGAGAAATTGTGATACCACCTGTTTTCTTTGAGTCGTACTGGAAGTATGCTTGAACATACTTATCGGTATGGTCACCGATAATCTTGATAGAGTCCTTATTTGCGCCAACGGTACCGTCACCGCCAAGACCCCAGAATTTACACTCGATTGTGCCTTCAGCGGCAGTGTTGGGTGCAGCTTCTTCATCAAGAGAAAGGTTGGTAACGTCATCTACGATACCGAGAGTAAAGTAGGGCTTCGGAGCATCCTTCGAGAGTTCTTTGTAAATAGCAAAAATGCTTGAAGGAGGAGTATCCTTAGAGCCAAGACCGTATCTACCACCGATAACGGTATCAATCTTGCGGCCTTCAGCAGCCAAAGCAGCAACTACATCTAAGTAAAGCGGCTCACCCAAAGAACCGGGTTCCTTAGTTCTGTCAAGAACAGCAATTTTCTTAACTGTTTCAGGGATAGCTGCTACTAAGTGCTTAGCAGAGAAAGGACGGTAAAGGCGAACCTTTACAAGACCTACCTTCTCGCCGTTTGCTATCATATAATCAATAACTTCTTCTGCAACGTCGCAGATAGAGCCCATAGCAATGATAACCTTTTCGGCATCGGGTGCACCGTAGTAGTTAAAGAGCTTATAGTCAGTGCCGATTTTAGCATTAACCTTGTCCATATATTCTTCAACAATAGCGGGAACTGCATCATAGTACTTGTTGCAGGCCTCTCTGTGCTGGAAGAAGATATCGCCGTTCTCGTGAGAACCGCGCATTACGGGACGCTCAGGGTTAAGAGCACGCTTACGGAAAGCATCAACAGCATCCATATCGCACATTTCTTTAAGGTCATCAAAATCCCAAACCTGAATTTTCTGGATTTCGTGAGAAGTACGGAAACCGTCAAAGAAGTTTAAGAAAGGAACACGGCTCTTAATGGTTGCCAAGTGAGCAACTGCGCCAAGGTCCATAACTTCTTGTGTATTTGTTTCAGCGAGCATTGCGAAACCTGTCTGACGGCAGGCGTAAACGTCGGAATGGTCGCCGAAAATGTTGAGCGCGTGAGAAGCTACGCAACGTGCAGATACATGGAATACGCACGGGAGCAACTCACCTGCTATTTTATACATATTGGGTATCATAAGTAAGAGACCCTGTGAAGCGGTGTAGGTTGTTGTAAGAGCACCGGCAGCAAGTGATCCGTGAACAGTACCTGAAGCACCGGCTTCTGACTGCATCTCTACAACGTTAACGGTTGTGCCAAAAATGTTTTTGAGTCCCTGAGCAGACCACTGGTCAACATAGTCAGCCATAGGACTGGACGGAGTGATAGGATAAATACCTGCAACTTCAGTAAACGCATAGGATACATGAGCCGCAGCATTATTACCGTCCATAGTTTTGAACTTTCTTGCCATTTGGAAATTCCTCCTTGAAAAATATTAAAAACTTTATTTTGAAAACAAAATCATTCCAAAAATTTTAGTTTCCATACATAATATATAATACTACTTCCAACGGAATAAGTAAATAGGTAAATATCAACTTTTTTAAGTTTTTTGTTAAAAAAATGACAATAACACTAAAATTATTGACTTTTTATGCAAAAGAAGGTATTATGGTTGTAAATATATATTGAAATGGAGATTTGTTAAAAATGGACGGCGACCCCGGGAATTTAATTTTAAAGCTTTTACTTTTATTATTCCTTATTCTTGTAAACGCGTTTTTCGCAATGAGCGAAATCGCAATTATCACACTTAACGATGTTAAACTTCAGCGTATGGCTGAGGAGGGCGACAAAAAAGCAATAAAAATTTTAAATCTTACCAAAAACCCCTCTAACTTTTTATCAACCATACAAATTTGCATAACCCTTGCAGGTTTCTTAACCTCTGCTGCGGCGGCTGAAAGCTTTGCCGACCCCGTTGCTAACTTTTTTGCGGGGCTTATGAATTTAACATCCACTCCCATTTGGCTTTCTACCGCGTCCCTTGTACTTATAACACTTATCATTTCATTCTTTTCATTAGTGCTTGGCGAATTAGCACCCAAACGCATAGCAATGCAAAAATATGAATCTATTTCCTTTAAAATAGTTGGTGTGCTTACCTTCTTTAGCGGTTTATTCAAACCTTTTGTTAAGGTGCTCTCCTTCTCCACCAATTTGGTAGTTCGCCTACTCGGCTTCGACCCCAATGCCAGTGAAGAAGAGGTTACCGAAGAAGAAATTCGTATGATGGTTGATGCAGGCGAAGAAAAGGGTGTTATCGAAGAAAGCCAAAAAGAAATGATTAACAATATCTTTGAGTTTGATGATATTGTAGCCGCCGATGTTATGACCCACCGCACCGATATTGAAGCGGTTGAAATAACCGATGATATTTCCGATATTATAGAAAAAACACTCGAAGCGGGATATTCACGTATCCCCGTATACGAAGAGGACCTTGATAATATCAAAGGCATCGTATATGTTAAGGACTTACTTAAATACGTTGGTAAAAACGTGCCGAAGAACTTTAAAATCTCGCACATTATGCGCGAAGCGTTCTTTGTGCCCGAATCTAAAAAATGCCGCGATTTATTTAATGAAATGACCGAGAAGCATCTGCAAATGGTGTTTGTTTGCGATGAATACGGCGGAATTGCCGGTATCGTTACAATGGAAGATTTGCTTGAATCCATCGTTGGTAATATGCAGGATGAATACGATAACGAGGAAGAAGAAATCGAGCAGGTTAACGAAACAACCTTTAGCTTGGACGGTACAACCGATATTGAAGAGGTTGAGGAAATACTCGACACCAAGTTCCCCGAGGGCGAATATGACACCATTGGCGGTCTTATAATGGCAGAGCTTGGCAGAATACCGGGCGAAGATGAAAACCCAACAGTTGAACTATTGGGCTTCAGATTTACGGTTGAAGAGGTTGAGGAACGCCGAATTACCAGAATCACAGCCGAAAGATTACCTGAAGACGAAACCGAAGAAAAAGATGAAGATTAAAAACAACCGCCGAACTGATTAGTTCGGCGGTTGTTTTTGTACAATTAACGGGCGATTCGTGAATCGCCCCTACGTGCTATTTTGCTATTTTGCCGAGTTCACTTTTTAACTCGGCGATTTTTTCTTTTGTCGGCTCGGGCAAGTTTCCAAACGGAAAATCAATTTTTAAAGCATCATATTTAGTTTGGCATACCTTACGGAAAGGCAACAATTCTATTTTATCAATACAATTATATTTTTCTGCCGTATTCCTTAAAAACTCAATATTCTCTTCCCCGTCATTAATCGTTGGTATAATCACCTGGCGGATGGTGGTTGGAATATTTTTCTCATTAAGATACTTTAAAAACTCAAGTACCGTATCTAATTTGCAACCGACATTCTCAAGATATAATTTATTATCCATATACTTTATATCGAGCAAAACGCGGTCGGTTACGGCAAATAATTTTTTAACGTTTTCGTTTAGTATACTGCCCGATGTATCAAGGCAGGTGTTTATGCCGTTTTGTTTACACAGCGAGAATAGCTCGGTGCAAAAATCCGACTGGAGCAGCGGCTCGCCGCCCGAAATAGTGATACCGCCGTCATTTCCGAAATACTCGCGAAAGCGCACTGACTTATCGAATATCTCGGCAGCGGTATATTCGGTACCGCCCGACATTTCCCAAGTATCAGGGTTATGGCAACATTTACACCGCAAATTACAGCCCTGCATAAACACAACATAGCGGACGCCTGGGCCATCCAAAGTACCGAGCGACTGCAAAGAGTGTATTTTTCCTACGGCACTCATTTACATTACCTCGTGGAAGGTACGGCTTATAACTTCACGCTGTTGCTCGCGCGATAGCTTATTAAAGTTTACAGCATAACCCGATACGCGAATTGTGAGGTTGGGGTAATCTTCGGGGTTTTCGTATGCCTTCATAAGTGTTTCGCGATTAAGCACGTTAATATTGATATGGTGAGCACGTTTTTTGAAATATCCGTCAAGAATAGCGACTAAATTCTTTGTGCGCTCACTATCGGTTTTTCCGAGTGTTTCGGGGGTTATTGAAAAGGTGTTTGAAATACCGTCGCGGCAGTCGTCATAGCTTAATTTTGCAACCGAATTAAGTGAAGCCAAAGCTCCGTTTTCTTCCCTATTATGCATTGGGTTAGCACCTGGGGCAAAGGGTGCAAAAGCGTGTCTGCCGTCAGGCGTAGCGCCTGTATTTTTGCCATACATAACGTTGGAGGTAATGGTCAAAACCGATAATGTGTGCTCAGCATTTCGGTAAGTCGGTGTTTTGCGAAGCTCGGTTATTACCTTATGCGTCATATCTTTTGCTATTAGGTCCACCCTATCATCATCATTACCGTATTTGGGGAAATCTCCCACTGTTTCAAATTCGATTATAAATCCGTCTTGATTTTTAACGGGGGTAACGTCGGCATATTTAATTGCGCTCAAAGAATCGGCAACAACCGACAGTCCCGCAATACCGAAAGCCATAAAACGATGAACGTCAGTATCATGGAGTGCCATCTGAGTTTTTTCGTATGCATACTTATCGTGCATATAATGTATAACGTTCATTGTGTTTACATAGAGTTTGCTTAGCCACTCGATATAAATATCAAAGCGTTTTTGTACCTCATCATAATCGAGTTTATCCATAACTGGTAACTGCGGTCCTATATGCATACCGCTTGTGGTATCATAGCCGCCGTTAATGGCGATAAGCAATAGCTTTGCCAAGTTACAACGTGCACCGAAAAACTGCATTTGTTTGCCGATTTTCATGGCAGACACACAGCAAGCGATAGCATAATCGTCGCCGTAAAGTTCACGCATCAAGTCATCATTTTCATACTGTATAGAATCGGTTTCAATCGATACCTTAGCGCAGAACTTCTTAAAGCCATCAGGCAAAGCGTTTGACCAAAGCACCGTTAAATTCGGTTCGGGCGCAGAGCCGAGAGTATAAAGCGTATTAAGAATACGGAAACTGCTCTTGGTAACGAGTGTTCTGCCGTCCTCACCCATACCGCCTACTGCTTCGGTAATCCACATCGGGTCGCCGCCAAAAAGCTCGTTATACTCGGGGGTACGAAGATGACGTGCTATACGAAGCTTAATTACAAAATCATCAATGATTTCCTGTGCTTGTTGCTCGGTTAAAGTACCGAGCGCAAAATCGCGCTCGATATAAATATCAAAGAAAGTGGCAACTCGGCCCAAAGACATTGCCGCGCCGTTTTGCTCTTTTATTGCGGCAAGATAGGCAAAATAGGTCCACTGCACCGCTTCTTTGGTATCCCTGGCGGGCTCACTGATATCAAAGCCGTACATCGCCGCCATATCTTTTAAATAACCCAAAAATGCGATTTGCTGATAAAGTTCTTCATCCAAGCGAACAGTTTCGGTATTAAAATTGCCAAGCGCTAACCGACGCTTGTCCTTTTGCTTTTCCTCGATAAGCTTATCAATACCGTAAAGCGCTACGCGGCGGTAGTCGCCAATAATTCTGCCGCGGCCGTAAGCATCGGGGAGCCCCGTTATAACGTGGCATTTACGAGCAGCGCGCATTTCGTCAGTGTACGCGCGGAAAACGCCGTCGTTATGTGTTGTGCGGTACTGGAATTCGTTTTCCACTTTATCAGACAGTTTATAACCGTATGCTTCACACGCCTGACGCGCCATGCGGATACCGCCAAAGGGGTTAACACCGCGCTTTAAGGGAGAATCGGTTTGCATACCGAAAATTATTTCATTTTCTTTATCTATATATCCAGGGGCATAGCTTTTAAGTGAAGATACAGTATTAGTATCAACGTCAAGCACGCCACCCTTTTCACGCTCAAGTTTGAAAAGAGACTGAACCTTTTCCATCATTTTTTGCGTGCGTGGTGTGGCGGATGCCAAGAACGAATCATCCCCCGTATACTCTTTATAGTTACACTGAATAAAATCGCGTACGTTAATTTCCTCTTGCCATACGCCACTTTTAAATCCATTCCAATTCTTGTGTTCCATAATACCCCTCCTTAGTTTTTTCTTTGCCCTTTTGAAAAAACAAAAGGGCAATTCAGCGTGATACTGAATTGCCCAGACGGTCGGCATAAAATTCTTTACATTCCCCTGCGGTAATCCGCAAAATCCGTCAGTTATGTAAAGATTTATTCTACATTTTTATTATACCAAATTCCCGTAATTTGTCAAGTGACTACTTGCTATAACCGTTAGGATTATTTTTCTGCCAATTCCAAGTATCGCGGCACATATCTTCAATATTGCGCTTTGCCGTCCAACCGAGAATCTCGTTTGCCTTAGAAGCATCGGCATAAACTTCATCAGGGTCACCGGGGCGGCGCGGGTCAATAACAAACGGCACCTCTACCCCACTTGCCTTTTCAAACGCGCATTTAAGCTCAAGTACACTTGTGCCGTTGCCTGTACCTAAGTTAAATTCTTCACAAGCGGTATTTTCAAGTGCCCAATCAACCGCCTTAACGTGACCAAGCGCCAAGTCACAAACGTGGATATAATCGCGCACGCCTGTGCCATCAACTGTATTATAATCGTTACCAAAAACGTGGAGTTTATCGCGGCGGCCAACTGCTACCTGAGAAATATAGGGCATTAGGTTATTTGGTATACCCTTGGGGTCTTCACCAATGGTGCCGCTTTCGTGTGCACCGATGGGGTTAAAGTAGCGAAGCAAGGCAATACTCCATGTGTTATCCGACACATAAAGGTCGCGAAGCATTTCTTCAATAAAGAGCTTTGTTCTGCCGTAGGGGTTAATTGCGCCTATCGGCATACCCTCTTTAAGCGGCATTTCCTTTGCAACGCCGTAAACTGTAGCCGAAGAAGAGAAAACTATGCGTTTTACATCAAACTCGCGCATTACTTCGAGCAAATACAGTGTGCTTATAAGGTTGTTATCATAATATTCGATAGGTTTTGCAACCGATTCACCAACCGCTTTAAGACCTGCAAAATGGATTACCGCTTCGATTTTATTTTCCTCAAAAATTCTTCTCAAAGCATCTTTATCTCTTACATCGTTTTCATAGAACTTGATTTTTTTACCCACGATTTTTTCTACGCGGTTTAATGATTCAGCACTACTGTTATCAAGGTTATCAACAACTACTACGTCATAACCCGCATTTATCATCTCAATACAGGTATGGCTGCCAATATAACCAGCGCCACCCGTTACTAATACTGACATATTTTTCCCTCCAATTTTTTATTACATTTATTATACATTACTTTAATAATAACCGCAAGATTTTTCAAAAAATTTTTTCTCAATATTTTGTGAATTTCTATAAAAAAAATGAATTTTGTATCAAATTGTTGTGTTTTATCATTTTTGAGCAGTTTTTTAGTCGGTTTACAACTTAAAAAAATAGTGTTATAATACTTTTAATTATTTTTAAAGGTGTTTTATTATGGACTATATTGTAAATCCCGCAAGTTTTACAAGTGCATTTACCTTGCCCGGCGATATAGCGGACAAGCATTTAAAACTTGCATCCGCAACACAATTAAAGGTTATCCTTTTTGTTTTTCGTCACCTTGCCGATGCTAAAAATTCAGAGGAAATTGCAAATTCTTTAGGACTTAAGCAGAGTGAGGTGGAAGACGCCCTGCTATATTGGCAGACGGCGGGTATCCTTATACCTAAAAACACCGAAAAAATCGAAAAAGCAACCCCCGAGAAGCCGAAAGACATGAAAAACACCACAGTAGAACTTCCAACACGTAAGGACGTTGCACGCCGCGCGGTTGATGACAGCCGTTTCGCATTTCTTTTGCAGGAATCTCAGGTAAAATTCGGTCGTCTGCTTAAAGACAATGAATCACGCGTACTTTTATGGCTTTATGAAGACGAAGGTATGGAAGTATCCTTAATCCTTATGTTGCTCGAATATGCCATAAGCGAAAATAAATGCACTATTTCCTTTATACAGCGTACCGCGGCAGAGTGGTTAAATAATAACATTGTAACAATCAGCGATGCCGAAGAATATATAACGGCGCTTTATAAGAAAAAAACCGCTTGGAAAATAGTGGAAGCCGCTTTCGGTATCGAAGACCGATTGCCCAGCAGCAAAGAACTCGAATACTCGGGCAAATGGATTAACGAGTGGGGGTTCGACCGTAATATTTTACGCTTGGCTTACGAAATATGTGTTGATGCAAAATCCAAATTCAGTATGGCATATGTTGCTAAAATACTTGAATCGTGGAATGCTGCGGGTATAAAAACCGAAGCCGAAGCCAAAGCGAAGCTTTTAGCAAAACAGAATGCCAATAACGAAAAAAACTTTGGTCACACAAGGCAAGAACTTGATTTAATCGAACAATTAATTAACAAAGGATACGGAGAAAACTGATTATGGGATACTCGCACGAGACTTATAAAGCGGCGCTTAAAATAATTAAAGACACCGCGAAGGAAAAAGAAAGCCGATACAACGCACATCTTTCGGCAGTATATGCGCAAATTCCCGAGCTTGATAAAATAGATTTAACCTTATCACGCATCGGCTCAAAAGCAGCCATCACAGCACTGTCGGGCGACCTTGCAGGACTCCACACCTTACAAAAAGAATCTGATGTCCTCTTGTTGAGAAAGGCGGAAATCTTGCGCGATGCAGGTGTAGCAGCGCCCGATTTTTCTTGTAAATTGTGTTCTGATACCGGCTTTGTAAACGGAAAATACTGCGAATGTGTAAAGCGCGTTGCAAAACAGATTACATTTGAAAATATGTCGAAGCAAATGCCGATAACGATGCAAAAATTTGAAAATTTTAATTTAAAATACTATTCCGACAAACCGGGTGCTGACGGCATTACACCACGCAAAAAAATGACTGAAATTCTAAAAATTGCAAAAGAATACTGCATAAATTTCGGCTCCGACTCTAAAAACCTTTTATTTATGGGCAATACGGGACTCGGCAAAACCCATTTATCCCTTTCCATTGCATCTGAAATAATAAATAAAGGATACGGTGTGATTTACGGCTCAGCGCAAAATCTACTGGGTGAAATAGAAAAAGAACATTTTTCGTATTCAGGAGAAACTGAAAAAAGCGACGCGCTGTTAAATGTTGACCTGCTTGTAATTGACGACCTTGGAACCGAGTTTTTATCATCTTTTACACAGTCGGCATTCTATAACATTATCAACACGCGAATTTTAAATAATCATCCCACCATTATAAGTACTAATCTTACATTTTCCGAGATTGAACAGCGCTATACACCTCGTATCTCCTCCCGCTTTTTAGGTAACTATCAAATGATTAAATTTTTCGGCACCGATATAAGGCAACAAAAAGTGTTAAAAAAATAATTACATATTTCACCGCTCAAAGCACAAAATAACCTTGAGAGGTGATTTTGTGAAAGAGTTACTAAGAGATAATCCTGATTTTCGTGAATACTTTGAATCGTTGCCCAAATTTGTTCAGGAAACATTAATGCAAGGAAGCGGTATCGGTAAAACCGAAGAAGAACTGCGTTCTATCGCCGATAACCTTTTAAAAGGAAAATAAAGAAACCGCTCAATGCGGTTTCTTTATTTTTTATAGAGTGTTTTTAGCACAGTCCCGTTATAGCGCAGTACCGCCATTGGCATTAAGCTTAAAACAAAGTTAACTATCGCCACAGGTAGTGTTATAGATATTGGGAACGGCAAAATAAGCGTTAAAAATCCAAATATCGCGTTTTGAAGGTGGATTATAACACCGTAATTAATTTCGAGCAAAAATCTGCTTAAATACTGCTTATCGGTTTTGCTCTCAATTTTGTTCTTATGGAAATTTGTGAATCCGCCAAGCTCAGGTATTTTAGCTTTCCATTTTTTTATCTTTAGAGACTTATAAAAATTTCTTTCCTTTTTGCCTGCCACAAAAACGCGGCGGTCGGGTGAAAAGATGTTTTCGGGGAAACGGCGCAGAAGCGCGGCGCCGACTCCGTCAAGCGCTATTACAAAAATCGTGGCGGCAAGTGGTGCTAATAAAGAAATTAATACGCCCTTATTTAAAGCAATATTTGATATCATTATTACTAAATTGGCGGCGCCTATTATTATCGCGTATAGTTTCATTGTTCATCACCGCCCGAATATTTTAACGGCACACCGTAAAACTCTTCGTAAACTTGTTTCCACGCGGCGTAGTTTTGCTCCGCCATTTTTTCGGTGTTCTGCTTATCGGATAAATCAGGGTCGGGATAAATCGGTTTTAGAAAATGCACTGTGTATGCTTGTCTTTTAGACCCGTCGGGTTCGGAATATTTTGAATCTTCCATCGTTATAAATACAGGCAGAACGATAGCGCCCGATTTAACCGCAAACCGAAACGCGCCGCTTTTTAAAGGACGCGGCTTTTTATAATTCCACCACAATGCCTGTTCGGGATATATAAGTATCTTTTCATTTTTCGAAATAAGTGTACAAACTGCATTACTCATCTCGCGCCAAACAGCAAGTTTTGAAGGTATAGGCAGAGTATCACAGTGTCTGAAAAAGAATCCGTAAAGACCTTTGAAGCCCGTATAATTGCCTTCCCTTATTATTCTGTAAAGCCGTTTGCCGTGAAGTAGCGGCTCAATCGCCTTATAAACTGCATAATTATCGTACGGGTTAAAATGATTGGCGGTAATTATAACGCCCTTTTTTGCTACTGCTTTATAATTTTCTATGCCGCGGATTTCTTTTATTATGAGTTCGTTTTTTCTAATAAGACCGTCAAAATAGGTTTTAGCGGCAATGTTTGCAATAAAGGTTAAACATTTTGTTTTAATTTTTTTACCGAGATAATCGACTTCACCCGGTTCAATGGGTCTTGAAGGTGGGTCGTTTTCCACGTCAACGTCAAAAAAACCCTCTCTTTCATACTCTTCTATTTTTTTAAGTATTTCGGCTCTCGAAAGCTGAGCGCTCGTTCCTTCTTCCGCCATATAAATCGGCAAAACGTAATCACTCTGCCGCGCTTTCTTTATCTCCAATAATGCGAGTTCTTCCAGAGACGCGGCGGCGTGGGCATCGTTATCTTTGTCAGACTCACTATAAGCATTTTTAATACCGATAATCTGTTCTTTGTAGACCTCGGTTTTTTCTACATATTCCCAAAAAAATCCTTCATAACCCACACCGTCATAGTGCCAAGGTTTAAGGTTCATTTTATAATGCGCTATATAGGGGGTTATATCTTCGGGTGACTCGGGATATGCCGTTTTATTCCATAACTTATCGAGATACACAACTTTATTTGCGCACAAAACGTTTAGATAATCCTGGTCTTGCGCTACGGGGAAACGGTAAACCTTCATAAGCTTTTTAAGCTCCGATTCTATACCTATAATACGCAACTGTTCAAGATTCATAACCAGAATACCCGCGTTAAAATATTTTTCTCTTGGAGTGCCGATTACCCTCTCTACATATTCACCAAAAATGTCGATATCGGCAACTATTTCATCGCTCACCGCTGCTACAAGATTATCGCCGATTTCTGTGTTATAAAGTTCGGATATATCCCCCAAAACCGTGATATCCGAATCGAGATAAACTCCTTTTTTATACTGCGGAAACATCTCAGGGATAAAAAATCTATAGTAGGTAGCGAAACTGTAATAATCTCTTAAATGAAAATCATTGCCGCTTTTTTTCATTTTTTCTTTTACATCAAAAAACTCAATTTTTATATTTTCGGTTTCAAGCGTACCGATTTTTTTGCGATTATCACTTGATAAATCGGTAAACAAAATATGTATTTTATAGAGATAATTTTTTGATGCGTTCTCCGATAACGATTTAATTGCAACCGCGGCAAACGGTGCATAGGCATTATCTGTTGCAAAAAATATCGGAACTGTGTTTTTCTTGATTTGCATACTTTCCCCAACCCTTCTTCGCACACCATTGTAATGCTGTGAGAACACATATATCAATCTATTGTTGGGGTCTTGTATCTACACTTAAAATACCCGTATAAATATAAAGTAGAGAGCCATCTACCGCGTGTAGACCTGCTCTCTACTATACGTTTCTTCCCCGTTTTATGCTTGTATCTCCGAATTTTTTACGGATTGAGTGGATGCTATCTTCTATCTTTTCAATTCTAATTTGTGTCTCGGTATCAGAAAATAAATCTTCCTGAACGGCGGTTAATTCATCCTTTAAATTTATGGCTCTGAGTCCCACCGAACGCAAAGGCAGGTCCCAATAATAATTCTCTCGGAAAAGTTTTATACCTTCTTCGGCAATTTTTATGCTTATATCTGTTGGACTATCGAGCGCGCGACTGAACTCACGCACTTTGAGTTCGGTATTTCTCGTATGCACCTGTATACCGCCCGCATACTGACCGTGGGTACGCAGACGTTTCGATATATCTTCGGCAAGTACAATAAAGGTCTGCCATACCTGTTCTTCACTTAAAAAATCTTCGGCCCCCGTGACACTTCGACCGACGCTTTTTGGCTTTTCACGTTTTTCAAAAGGAGATACGGGGGACGTATCTTCGCCCATAGCGCATTTTTTAAGTTCCAACCCATTTTTACCGAACATATAAGACAAGGTATCATCGCTAAGCTCGGTTATATCCCCTACCGTAAACACGCCCGAAGAATTAAGTTTTGCCACCGTTTTATTTCCTGCAAAAAGCAAGGCGCCGACAGGCAACGGCCAAACTTTTTCGCGGAAATTTTCACGCGTTATAACCGTTACGGCATCGGGTTTTTTCATATCACTGCCGAGCTTTGCAAAAACCTTATTAAAGCTAACTCCCACCGATATTGTAATACCTAGTTCCCTTTTTATCTCTTTACGAATTTTGTGAGCTATCTCTTCACCCGAGCCAAAAAGCATTGTACTGCCCGTAACGTCAAGCCAACACTCGTCTATACCAAACGGCTCTATCATATCGGTATATCTCGCATATATCGCCTGCGCCCTTTTAGAAAACTCATCATACTTTTCATAGTCGGGCGGAAGTGTTACAAGCTCGGGGCATTTGCGCTTGGCTTCCCATATGGCTTCGGCGGTTTTAACACCGAAAGACTTTGCAATCTCGTTTTTTGCAAGGACTATACCGTGGCGCTGTTCCACACTGCCACACACCGCCACAGGCATGTTAATAAGTGTTTGATTATAAAGCAAAGATACCGATGCAAAAAAATTATTCAAATCACAGTGTAGTATCACTCTATCCATAGCGCCACCCCCTTGAACAAATGTTCTGTGTATAATTATAAACTCTTCTTTTTCAAAAGTAAAGAGTTAATATATATCAATTTTTTCCATAGCACGAATATATAAGCGCTCGATGTGACGCTTTGAGTAATTAAGTGTTATGGCTATTTGCTCGAGACTTTTTCCGCATAAAAATCTTTGTGATAAAACCTCACTCAGAATACCGCCGTCCACTGCATCGATGGTGTCTTCTATTCTTCGGCGAAGGCGCTCTGCATCCCTTATCTTTTTGCGATAACGCCTTACTGTTTTCGGGTTTATCTTCATCTGGTCGCGAAGTCGTTCAATCTTCGCCTGTTGGATTAAATAAAGCTCTAAATATTCCTTTTTGATATCCATATTAATCACCTTTTACCCGCAAAGTACTGCCCATAAGATAGGTTTGTACCATGTTCCTTATTATACTGCTCAACTTCAACTAGTGCTTTATGTAACGGATGACGCATCCAGTTTTCTTTCTTGCGGCGCTCCATTTCCCATAAAAGTTCTCCCCGACGCCGACAGGTGCTGTTGCAGTAGTCCCCATCCTTATACATCCGCGCCCCACAACATTTACAGTGGTTGACTTCCTTTTTCTTTATGTTCGTACTAAAACAAAAAGGACAAATATGAAACTCTTCATACGGCGCCGCCGATAGATTATGTGTCTCGGTTATTACTTTATATTTTCTGAATTCCTTTTTACAGTCCCGACAAATGTACACCTTTTATGCTCCTTTAAAAAATACTTGACAGTTACTGAATTTTGTAATATACTTTGGAGTGGAAAGAGTAAATTACTGAATTTAGTAGTCTATATTCATTATATTTCGTAATTCAGTAATTGTCAATGCTTTGGATTACTATTTTTCGTAATTCGTATAAATGCACAAAAAGGAGTAATTAAAATGCCTGAAACTTATGAGAGAATTGCTGAACTTTGTCGAAAAAGGGGTATTACTGTAACCGATCTTTGTAAGCGCTGTGATATACCGAGAGCGTCTCTTTCGGACTATAAGATGGGAAGAATCAAAAGTTTATCGGCGCTGACACTTTCAAAAATCTCGGAATACTTCTCAGTCAGCGTTGAATACCTTTTGAGCGGTGAGCAACCCGTAGCTGATGATGCGAGTTTGAAGGTCGCGCTTTTCGGCGGCGACGTTACGGTAACGGATGAAATGTGGAACGAAGTTAAACGCTACGCGCAATATATAAAGGATAGAGAAAATGAGAACGGAAACTCTTTATAAAATCGCAAAAAGCGACAATATAACACTGGATGTATTTGCCCTACCCGAGTGTAAATCTCTTTGTGTTAATATGGATAATAGTTTTTTTATTGCCATTGACCCCAAGGTACTAAGCCGCAATGCCGATGAGCGTGTATGCTTAGCGCACGAGCTTGGCCACTGCAGGACGGGTAGCTTTTATAACCTGTATTCAGGGCTTGATATAAGGCAGAAGCACGAAAACCGAGCGGATAAATGGGCAATTAACTGTTTAATTCCCGAAAAAGAACTAAATAAAGCGATTTCTCGCGGTTGCCACGACGTATGCTCCCTTGCCGAGCATTTTTGTGTAACCGAAGATTTTATAAAAAAGGCATTAAAACTCTATAAAAAGATTGATATAGCATAACAAAAACCGTTACGAAAAAAATCGTAACGGTTTTTTCTTGACAAACAGGTCTATTTGTGATAGACTTGATGCAGAAGGTCTATTGAGTGTAGACCAAGGAGGTGCATTTTTTATGAACGATATAAAATTAGGAGCAATTGAAACCCGCTTTGCCGATATTATATGGAACAATGCCCCGATAAACTCGGGAAAACTTGTGCAGTTAAGTTTTGAAACGCTCGGTTGGAAAAAATCAACCACCTATACAGTGCTTAAAAAACTTTGCGAAAAAGGTATTTTTGAAAATAACGGCAGTACGGTTTCGGTAAAAATCTCCCGAGATGAATTTTTTGCTATGCAAAGCAAAAAATTCGTTGATGAAACCTTTAACGGCTCTCTTCCGGCATTTATTGCCGCGTTTACCGCTAAAAAGGAATTAAGTGAAAAAGAAATAAATGAAATCCGCCGTTTAATTGATAGCTACTAAAAGGAGTAAATTATGGACAATGTATTTCTTAATATTCTTAATATGAGTATTACTGCAAGCTATATTGCCATTGCGGTAATACTAATCCGTTTATTGCTGCGCCGCGCCCCAAAATTCATTTCTTGCGTGTTATGGGGACTTGTAGCTCTCCGATTAATTTTCCCGTTTTCCTTTGAAAGCATAATGAGTCTTATCCCATCAGCAAGTCCTGTACCGCCCGATATTATATATTCCAATTCCCCCGCAATACAAAGCGGAATACCCGCCGTTAATACCGTAATAAATCCTATAATACAGGAAAACTTTACACCCACTGTAAGCAGCAGCGTAAACCCGCTTCAAGCAGTAACCTTTATAGCGGCAAATATTTGGGTACTCGGCATCATAGCAATGCTTATCTATTGCCTTATAAGTTACTTAAAAATCCGCAAACAAGTGTCATCCGCAGTTAAAGATAACGGGAATGTTTATTTATGCGATGCTGTGTCTTCACCTTTTATACTCGGCGTTATAAAGCCGCGCATATATTTACCGTCTAACATGACCGAAAACGATAAAGTTTTCGTTTTAGCGCACGAAACGGCGCACATTAAACGTCTTGACCATATATGGAAGCCGCTTGGCTTTTTGCTGTTGTCTGTTTACTGGTTTAACCCTGTTTTATGGGTGGCTTATATTCTTTTATGCCGTGATATTGAACTTGCGTGTGATGAGTACGTTATAAAAAAGATGGGTATAGAAGATAAAAAGCTTTATTCCTCCACCCTTTTATCGCTCAGTATAACGCGCCGCAGTATTGCCGCCTGCCCCGTGGCTTTCGGAGAGGTTGGTGTTAAAAGCCGCATTAAAGGTGTTTTAAACTATAAACAGCCGACATTTTGGGTTACGCTGATAGCCGTTATAACTTGCCTTGCGGTATCTCTTACATTTCTAACCAACCCACTGGGGCTTAAAATACATCGACTTGAAGATGCGGGCGATTACAGTAAAATATTTGAAAATGTAACCGAAATTAACGTAAAAACAGGCGAAGTAACCTTTTCTTTAAAAAACAGTAGCGCCATTAAAGATGCCCTAAAAATGTTAAAGAAGGTAAACCTTTCAGAGCCCATAAATCAAAACCGCAGTGAGCACCGCAGTAAAATACACACCGTAACCATAAACGGTAAAGATACGCTTTGCTTTAATGCCGACTTTACTGAGCTTTGGATTAATAATTCGGTTAAGCCCACCCTTACCTACGGGATTAAAAACCCCGATGTGCTAAGAAAATATTTCGAAAACATAAATACTTTTCACGTCATAACCGGCGGTTGTGATTTAACAGGTGTTAGCATAACGCTTAATAACTCGGTGATTATAAAGAACGGCGGTTATTTATCGGTTACCATAAACAATAACACCAAAGAACAAATCACCTGCGGTGACCCCTTTAAAATGTTTTATAAAAAGGGCGATAAGTTTGTAGAAATTCCGCTTGAAAATAATTATGCTTTTAATCTACCTGCATATATGATAGCTCCGGCAGAAAGTCTGCACAAAAGTTATCCGCTTGAATGTTACGATTTACCCGAAGCTGATATTTATAGATTTGAAACCACCATAACCGACAAAGACGGCAAAAATTATATCGCCTTTATAGAGTTTGGCAAAAAAGCGCTTGGTGAATACTTTGGTTTTGACCCCACTTCCGTAAACGGAGTTACGGAAGATAACTATCAGTATTTTCACGCCACCGTTACAAAAATAGAATCGGGCAATATTTATGTGCGCCCGTTTGAAAACACAAAAGAAAACGAAATAAATAAAAACCTATATGTAAGTACACATAGGTTAAAGCAGTTACCCGACCTTAAAATCGGCGATGAAATACGCATTTTATATGATGGCGAAATTGAAGAAGGTAAATACCTGAACAGCACCCACGCCATATATTTTCTAAAAGATATACTACCCCAAAAATATAGCGATACATCAAATCTTCAATTCCAATATTCCGCATATCCAGCCGATATTTTGCGTATTACCGATTTAGAATACACAGAACATTTAGATCTTTTAAAAGATTATATGGCAAATAAAACGCTGACGGGCAACGGTAGTCTGCCAATCTTTAAATTTAACTCCCAAAAAGAAATCGCCGCCTTTGCCACCGCCTTTGAAAAGGTTTGGAAATTGGAAAACCCAAACAGTTGGAATTACACCTTTACTTTAGGTGAAGAATTCAATAATATAACTAAAAAATACACTGATGAGTTTTTAGCAGATAATACTCTTTTTGTTGTACACAAGCACGAAGGAAGCGGCTCATACCGCCACGCTATAACAGGTTTATCGGTTGACGGTAATTCTTTTAACGTACAAATAAGCAAGCACATTACAGGTGGTATTACTTGTGATATTGGCGACTGGTTTATAGTTTTCAGTGTACCTAATGGCACAATAGAAAATTGCACCGAGTTTAATGCAGTCGGAGGTCCCGATGCCTATATACCATATGAACGCGGTTTTGTAAATTATTATAAACACAGAATAGATGAACATAGTAGTGAGTTGCGCAGTGCATTAAGCATTGAAAAGCATTTAGAATTAGACCACGAGAATTATGAAAAATTGCTTTATATGCTTAAAAATGCAAAATGGCATGATGACCGCATAATCGACCGTTTATCCTTTACTTTTGATGGCTACATAGACTGTGGTTACACTGTATACTTTAGTTTTGAGCAAAAGGTTATGTATTTTGATAACTACTTTTGCGAAATGCCTAATGAAATCCTTCGGCTGTTAAAAAGTATGGCATAAACAAAAAATTCCGTACCCTTCGGTACGGAATTTTTATTACATATTCTCATAAAGACCTTTATCAATAAGATCTCCGATGGCTTTTACTACGGCATCCTTATCTTCCTTATAGGTAACGCCGTACCAGCGGTCTTCAGCTACGAGCACACGCGCTTTTTTCTCGCCCGACTTAATTAGCGTATCAACAACGAAAGGCAGATAGAATTCACTCTTAAGCTCGGTGCCGCGCTGTTCCAAAAACTTAACAAACTCTCTTTCGAGATAATCGAAAATATCGGTTGTAAAGCCCCACATATTCATTGAAACAACGCAGTTGGGGTCAAGCGGTACCCAGGTTTCTTCATCCTCTGTATATTTGCAGTCAAGTATCTTGGTGCGCTCAACAACATCGGTTAAAAATCCGTCCTCCACAGTACAAACACCGCGAGAAACGTGGCCGTTCTCGGTAAGTGTATTCTTAAGACGGAAGCCAACCATACAGTAAGAATCGTTATAGTTTTTAAGGCACTCGTAAATTTGCTTGAAGGCGGTTTTGCCATAATAATCATCAGCATTGATAACGGCAAACGGAGTTGTTACAACATCCTTACAGCAAAGAATTGCTTGACCTGTACCCCACGGCTTTACTCTGCCCTCGGGACAGGTAAAACCAGAAGGCAAATCATCGGTCTGCTGGAACACGTAATCAACCTTTACCTTTTTCTCAATACGGCTGCCTACGATTTCCTTAAAATCTTTTTCAATGCCGCGGTTGATAACAAAAACAACCTTATCAAAACCCGCCTCAATAGCATCATAAACCGAGAAATCTAAAATTGCTTCTCCGTTTTTGCCAACGGGCGCTATTTGTTTAAGTCCACCAAAACGGCTGCCCATACCCGCCGCCATAACAACGAGTGTTGCGCTAAATTTTTCCATAAAATCCCCCACCTTTTGTAATAATTTTCGTTTTCTTTCAGTATTATTTAGAAACTACAGTATATACCCTATATTCGCTATTTGTCAAGGGGGGAGACGGCTATTTTTATATGTCTGAGCAGTACACTACAAGATAGGCGGACCATCCGCGAAAAACTGCACCTTGTAAAACCATCGAAAATAGAATATAGCGAGATAAATTGGTGTGGTAATATTTTCTATGCGGCGCAGGTTTCGGCTTATAAAAAATCCGCAATCGAAAAATTTAAAAACAAATGCCGCTACCCTGTTTTAGCGAGTGACTCGGCATTGGTTAAAAAATTCAAATATCTGGTCACGGCTAATACCGTTTTAAAAATTTTCGAAGGAAAAAACACAAATATTGCATTATTTGATAAAAACGGCAATATAATACATTTATTGCCTCGCCTTGTAGCCCAATGCCGCTCGGTATACGTATACACCCAAAAAACCGAGCTTTATGAAAACGAAAATAACCGAATTTTCTCACTAATCGGTGCCGCAGCGGTTATATCGGGTACACCTACACTGCCGCGTGGCACAACTGCCGTTATTACCGACGGCAATTTGTCTTTCGGACAGATTAAAACGTTTGGTGAATTTGGTTTTTTCATAAATGATTGTGTGCCTGTTTTTGAGGGGGCTCAAACGCTTACACTACCATCATATACCAATATTTATTCGGCGCTTACAGGACTATATGAAATAGGCAAAATTAAAAGTATATCCCACGCGTACTGTAATCAACTGTCGCTTGGTACACATAAACTTGATATTAAAAATCTTCCTTGACATAATGGGTAGTATAATATATAATATCATAGTATGTATCCGAGCGAAATATTGAAAAAAGGAAGGGCGTCATCTCTATGGAGAAAAAAATCAGACTTACCGACGACGGTCTTAAAAAACTTCAAGACGAGCTTGAAAATCTTAAAACCACAGGCAGAAAAGAAATTGCCGAAAAAATTAAAATAGCACGCGGTTACGGTGACTTATCCGAAAACAGCGAATATGATGAAGCCAAAAACGAGCAGGCAAAAATAGAAGCGAGAATCGTAGAAATTGAAGCTATGCTTAAAAATGTTGAAATCATAGCCGATGTTAAGGGTTCCACCAAAACTGTTATGCTTGGCTCTAAAGTTAAAATACTTGATGTTGAATTTGACGAAGAAGCTACCTACCGTATCGTAGGTTCCGCCGAGGCAGACCCCAACGAAGGTCTTATTTCGGATGAATCCCCTGTTGGTAAAGCTTTACTCGGTCACAAGGTCGGAGATACCGTTTTTGCCGAAGCTCCTGCAGGCGAAATCGAGTTTAAAATTATTTCAGTATCAAAATAAAAGGTGGTCAACACCTTAAGGCAGGAAATCCTGCCTTTTTATATTTATCAAAAGGGATGTGAAAAATATGGCTGAAAATAATAACAATATGCCCGTGGCTGAGCCCACTGAGGCCCAAATGAGTGAAATTTTAAAGGTGCGCCGCGATAAACTTGCTAATTTGGTGGCTGACGGTAAAAACCCGTTTGAAATAACCAAATTTGATTTTACAGACTATTCTGCTGACATTAAGGCGGATTACCAAAAATACGAGGGCAAAACTGTTAAAATTGCCGGCCGTATGATGAGTCGCAGAATTATGGGTAAAGCCAGCTTTGCGGGTGTACAAGATACCAAAGGCAAAATTCAGCTTTATGTTAAGCGCGATGATATAGGACAAGATGAGTATGCCGCATTTAAAAAATTCGATATCGGTGATATCGTAGGTGTTGAGGGCTTTGTGTTTAAAACACAAACAGGTGAAATTTCTATTCACGCACACTCAATTATAATGCTCAGTAAATCTCTTCTTCCGCTTCCCGAAAAGTTCCATGGGCTAAAAGATAACGATTTGCGCTACCGTCAGCGTTATGTTGACTTAATTATGAACCCCGATGTAAAGAACAACTTTATCATCCGTTCAAAGTTCATTAAGTTTATGCGCAAATATCTTGATGATATGGATTATATTGAGGTTGAAACTCCCGTACTTAATACTATTGCAGGCGGTGCAAGTGCCCGTCCATTTATTACACACCACAACACGCTTAATCTCGATATGTATATGCGTATTGCTACTGAACTTCCGCTTAAGAGATTAATTGTCGGCGGTATGGATAGGGTTTATGAAATTGGCCGTATTTTCCGTAACGAAGGTATGGACCCCAAGCACAACCCAGAATTTACAAGTATCGAACTTTATCAGGCGTATGCCGATTTCCACGATATGATGGATATTGCCGAAGGTATTATCTCGGGTGCCGCAAAAGAGATTCTTGGCACCTATGAAATAGAGTGGTTGGGCGAAAAAATCGACCTGACACCCGGTTGGCGCAGACTTACTATGGTGGATGCTGTTAAAGAATACGTAGGTATCGATTTCGGCGTTATTACCGATGATGCCGAAGCTGTAGCCGCCGCTGAAAAAATAGGTGTAGAGTTAGCCGAAACCGCCGATAAAACCTGGGGTAACGCGCTTTATGCTTGCTTTGACCAGCGTGTTGAAGAAAAGCTTATCCAACCCACATTTATTACAATGTACCCTGTTGAAGTTTCTCCGCTTACTAAGGCGAGTCCTACCGACCCGCGCCTTACCGAGCGTTTTGAGTTGTTTGTTTGCCACTCAGAACTTGCAAATGCTTATTCCGAGCTTAACGACCCGTATGTTCAGCGCGAAAGATTTGAAAAGCAGTTGGAACTCAGAGACCGCGGCGATGACGAAGCCGAGATGCTCGATGAAGATTTCCTTACCTCACTCGAATACGGTATGCCCCCCACAGGCGGTATGGGTATCGGTGTTGACCGAGTGGTTATGTTGCTTACAAATTCCGATACTATCAGAGAGGTAATTCTATTTCCGACGATGAAACCTTTAGACTAAACAATTAAAACGGACTGTTAACAGTCCGTTTTCTTTTTTCTATTTATTGCAAAATTATTTTAAATGTAATATAATAATAAAAAATACTTTTAGGAGATAATATGAAATCTGATTTAAAAATTCTTGTTGCCTTTTTGATGAACTTTTTATTCAGTATTGCCGAGTTTATCGGCGGCTTTTTCACACACAGTGTGGCGATTTCGTCTGATGCTTTGCACGACTTGGGTGATAGTTTAAGCATCGGCATATCCTACATACTTGAAAGAATCAGCAAACGCCCTGCAAATAATAAATACACCTACGGTTTTATTCGTTTTTCGGTGCTGGGGTCGCTTGTGCAGACGGCGGTGCTTTTCTCTGGTTCGCTTATAGTTATTTACAGCTCGGTTATGCGCATAATAAACCCTGTTGAAATCGACTACACCGGTATGATAGTTATGGCTATCTTCGGCGTTGTTATCAACTTTGCGGCAATGCTTTTCACCTACGGCGGCAAATCCTTAAACCTTAAAGCCGTTAGTTTGCATATGCTCGAGGACGTGCTCGGTTGGGTTGTTGTGCTTATCGGCGCCGTTATTATGAAATTCACCGATATTACCTATATTGACCCTGTTTTGTCCATCGGCGTTGCTCTTTTCTCGCTTTCCCACGCCGTTAGCATTTTTATAGATGCCATGAACATTTTACTTATGAAAGCGCCAGATGATATAAACTCCGATGAAATAATCGAGCATTTAAAAACCATAGACGGTGTTGAAGACGTACACCATTTGCATATATGGACCTTTGACGGCTCCGCCCACAACGTAACCGTACATATCGTGACCGACGGCAATTTAGGTGAAATCAAACACGCTGTAAGGGAAGAACTTGCCGAGCACGGAATCACGCACTCAACAATAGAAATTGAGCGCACCGATGAACACTGTGACAGTCATGACTGCCACCCTGATACACCGCGTCACACCGCACATCACCATCACCATCATCATCACCACCATCATCACGAATATCACAAATAAAAGGAATTGTTTATGGATAAAATAAGTATTGTTGTCCCCTGCTTTAACGAAGAAAAAAATATAACGCTTGTATTTAATGCGGTAAAGCAGTTATTCGCCGAAAAAATTACCGCCGAATACGAAGTTATTTTCGTTGACGACGGTTCAACAGACAATACACTAAATTTGTTGCGAGAATTACGTACCACCAATAATGCGGTTAAATATATATCATTTTCGCGTAATTTCGGCAAAGAGGCGGCACTATATGCTGGTATTAAAAACGCGACTGGCGATTTTGTAGCGGTTATGGATGCCGACCTGCAGGATCCACCCGAGTTGCTTTATGATATGTATAGAGAACTTAAAACGGGCAAGTTTGACTGTATCGCTGCAAGGCGCGTAAACCGCAAAGGTGAGCCGAAAATACGCTCGTTTTTTGCACGAATGTTTTATAAACTTATCAATAAAGTATCTGAAGTGCAGTTGGTTGACGGCGCCAGAGACTTCCGATTAATGAACAAAAAGTATGTTGACGCGCTGCTTAAACTCTCGGAATACAACCGTTTTTCAAAGGGGCTTTTCGATTGGGTTGGCTTTAAAACAAAATGGCTCGAATACCAAAATACCACCCGTAAAAACGGCGAAACGAAATGGTCATTTTGGAAGTTGTTTAAGTATTCGGTAAACGGTATTGTGGCGTTTTCGTCGTTACCGCTTTATATTTGCTCTCTGCTTGGTGTTATAATGTGCGCGGTGTCTTTTCTTGCCATAATCTTTATTATCGTAAGACAGTTGATTTTCGGTGGCTCCGTGGCGGGTTGGCCGTCGCTTGTGTGTATTATTGTGCTTATCGGCGGACTTTTAATGCTCGGCATCGGTATACTCGGTTTTTATCTATCAAAAATATATCTTGAAGTTAAAAACCGCCCGATTTATATTTCCCGCGAGGAAAAAATGTAAATCACCTAAAAACACCCCAAGTAACATAAAGTTACTTGGGGTGTTTTACTTTTTATGGTACGATATTTTTCACTACCGGTATTTTTCTCATAAGTTTTACAATTAATGCCGATACAACAAAAATTACCACAGCACCTAAAGTTCTGAAAATTATAGATGTGTCGGGCAAACCAACAACCATACAAATATCTATCACATACCAGTGCACAAGATATATACCAAAGGTTTCGGCCTTGAAAAAATCGCAAATTTTCAATAAAGCCCTATGCTTTTGGAAATCTATATTTTTAAAAAGTAAGAATATAGCCATTGAATTAAAGATACACGGCACTCCCATATATCCCTTAAACTCTGATGATATCGCGCCCAGCTTCATTGATAAAACATAGGTGCCGATAATTTGCAAAAGAAGTCCCAACGCACCAAGAATATATATCACATAACGTAAATTTTTTGATATATCATAATTTGCAATATAATATCCCAAAAATAAATAAAAAATATAGTTTGCAGCAAAGGGCATACTAAGTGCCGAATTATAGTTTAAAACACCGCTCAGCCCGAATATAAGCGCCACTGATTTAAAAATAATAAATAAAATTATGATATATTTAAAACACTGTTGCCTTTTTTCTTTTGGGATCTGGCTTATAACGGGTATACACATGTAAGCCGTAAAAAGAGGCATAAAGAACCAATAAATACTTGGGTATTTGGGCACAAATAATGAATTTATAAAATAGACCACGATATTTGGCTTTATATCAATGCTACCTTTTATTAAGCCGTAAACAATACCTATTGCCACAAAACAAATGTAGGGTATAAGCGTTTTTAACAAGCGTTTTTTAAAAAAGGTTTTTGTATCATACCGCTCGCGGTAATCTATAAGCGTTGCACCCGAAATCATAAAAAACACAGGGACTGCAAAATAGAAAAAGCTCTCAATTATATTTGCTGTTGCCCAATAACGCTCGGTTGAGAACCGCCAAAAGCATTTATTGGTGTGTAAAAACACAACCGCCAGACTCGCTAAAACGTTCAAAACCGTTATATAATTCTTTTTAACCATTTTCCAACCCCCCAGTTGTATTTTAACAGTAATATCCATAAAAATCAATAAGCCAACCTATATTTAGGTTGGCTTATTTTTAATTAATTCAAACCGAAGCTTACCGATAACGCCCTATCTACTTTGTCCATACTCGGTATATCAAGCGCGCCCATTTTTTCCTTTAAGCGCTGCTTATCAATAGTTCTCACCTGTTCGAGCAAAACGATAGAGTCCTTAGCAAGTCCACATCCTGCATTTAACTTGATGTGTGTCGGCAAATGGCTTTTTTCTTGCTGAGAAGTAATTGCGGCAGCAATTACCGTTGGACTGTAGCGGTTTCCCACGTCATTTTGTATGATAAGTACGGGGCGCACCCCGCCTTGTTCAGAACCGACAACAGGACTTAAATCGGCATAATAAATATCTCCGCGTTTAACTGTCATTTTTATTCCACGCTCCGAAAATGTTTGTACTAATATCTTTACCTGATTTTAAAGGTTTTAATCAGTTTCTTTTAATATTAATACAATACATTTTATGCGAAACGCTTAATAAGTGACAAGCCGATTAATTATCCGAATCATCCTTGAACTTGAAGTCATCATCCAAATCCGAGTCATCATCAAGGAATAAATGGTTATTCTCCCCGAATCCTTCCATAAACTCTTGTTCCTTTGCGGCTTCAATGCTTTCTGCATTTGGTGTTTTTCGTACCGTTCTTACTATAATTATAACCACCAAAAGCACGATAATCAAAATAGCAACAATACCGCTAGTAACTATAATCTTGTTTTTGAGTTCTAAATCAATAAACCTATCAACCACATTTTCGCCATCCGCTTCGGTGGTGTTTAGCGCATCTTGATACTCGGCGGCAAACTCAACCGCTCGTTGAACAGTTTTATCCTTTATGTCATAACGATAAAAGCCCTTTGCACCGTCTACTGTTTCGGCATAGAAAATAACGAAATCTGACATCGCATTATCATTATACTTAAATCCTTTTACCGAAAATTCTCCTACATTAACTGCAGTATAGAAATAATCTTTAAGTGGAGGTACGGTATCGGTGTAATCAAGCACTATAACCTTAAAGTTTTCTGCCTCCATATACTTAAACTGCGTGAAGGTCTTTTCTTCTTCGTTATAAAGTGCATATATGTCGTTATTTCCTTCACTGTCAGCCGCATATACAATAATTCTGCCGCTTACAACATCCTTTAAAACTGGGATTTCGGCATCGTTTATAGTATGTGTTGCGGGGCTGAAACCGTAAGGCACGGCAATATTGGTATAATCGCTTACTGCAGCTAATTTTTCACCATCCACCGTTATCTCATACGGATTTACATCCGGCTCGGTCACAGGCGGCTTGGGGTCTTTTGCGTCTTCACCTGATGATGCTCTGTAAATATTGATTTTATACCGTTTTTCCGTGCCATTGGGTGCCGTAATAACAACCGTGCGGGTGTTATTACCCACCTTCATTGTTTTCGAACCCTCAACAACGATTTCCGCGTTTGCTTCTTGTGTTGTTATAGAAAGCAGCACTTCGGTTACCGAATAATCTACATTAACGTTATAACTTGTAACGTCAGGGGAAAAACTTGGTACCAACGTACCGGCGGATAAAACAATCTTACTTGCTTTTGCGTTGCCCGATAATGTACTTTTATCTACTACCTTAATACTTGAATTATATGTTTTTCTAGTAGTTGATGTAACATCGGTATCGGTTATTTCTGAGCTTACATAAATACCTGCACTGCCTGACTTCTTGCATTTAAACTTGAACTCCATACTATGCTTTGAAGTATCGCTTGCAGCATTATAGTATGAAATGAGATATTTGCCGTTGCCGTTCAAACTTGTGCCTGAAGGATTGGCAGTACATTCCAAAATAGTGTGGTCAAACTCAAAGGAACCGTCAATCGCACCTATCTTTTTATTGCCGCTTGTACACTCAAATGTTACTTTTACAGTAATGGTATCTCCAAGATATGCCGTAGAAGGTGCTGAAATACTTGCACTGTCTGCTACGGCAGGAAAAATAAACATTTGTGAAAACACCATCACAAAAACTAACAGTATCATTGAAAAACTCTTTTTAACCATATTATTACCTCTTCTGATCTATTTCTTTAATCTTTAAAACGTGTCTTTGACCTACAAGCAAATCGACAGAATTTACTTTGCCGTTGCCGTCAATATCCAATGCCGTAACATAAATATTAACTAACGTTTTTTTCTTTAATATATGATTTTGCCCCACAAGCAGATCAACCGATGTGATTTTTCCGTTGCCGTCAACATCGCCGTAGATAACAACACGGTAAGTGGCGCGTATTTTTTCATTGGCATCGTATAAATGCACCTTATCGCCTGTTGCGATAAGACCATCCTTTTTCTCGTTGCCGAGTGAGTCCATAACAACAACTTTTCCGTTCTTAACACCTAAATTTTTTTTGAACGTAGCAATTGATGTGTCGGGCTGTATATTGGTCATATAATCGCCGATTTTATATTTGGTATTAAGCTCGGGCATTTCTGCTTCACCGTCAGGTGCTTTTTCGCGATATATTGTTAAATTATATGTTGCAGTAAGCCCTGAAGATGCCGTTACAACGATTTTTAAATCATTATTTCCTACCGCTAATTTAACTTCACCGCCACCCGTAACAGTAGCATCTGATGCTTCGGATACAGCATTTATTTTAACCTTGGACTGTTTATATGGAACGATAACTTCGTAGGAATAGGTATATCTGTTAAACGTTGTAGAAAGTTTGTAACCCTCAACCGATAACGATTTTAAAAATCTATTGTTATTGGTGCCCTTTGCAGGTAACGTGGTTTCTTTTGGCATATTTTTGTAAACAGGAATATGGAAAACAATTTCTTCATCCACAATTGCGCTCATACCCTGCGCCATCATTGAGCCCTTGCCAACACAATCTTCAATATTGGTTGCATACTGATGAGTGTATACGTCATATTCTGTGTTTTTGTAAACATTAAAATTTTTATAATAAATGGTATTTTGACCTACTTTTATATAGCTTTCACCATACCATGTAGCGCCACCGATAATGGCTTTTTCTCTGGTGTTCCACGGGCGGTTATAGGTTGTTGAACTGTTTGTGCCGCCTTTAGCCCAAATAAGACCATTTTCTATAGCATTTCTACCGCTGTGGGCATAAGCGCCGATATTAAAAAAGTTGTAATACCCTTTGAGCGCTTTGGGATAAGCCGCCGTTGAATACACACCTGAAATACATTTTCCTATGCCGTTGCTTCCCTGTTCCTGACAGATAACCGCGACTATTGTTGCGGAACTTACGCCCGATTGTTTTGCCGCTTTCAAAATAGCGTGTGCATAAGTTCTTGGCGTTTCTTGTGTGCCTTCATTTTTATCAGAACTTGTGTTGGAACTTGCGTTGGAACTATTGCTGGAACTATTATTGGAATTTACGTTAGAACTTATATTTGACGTTGCATTGATACCCGTATTAGATGATGTATCAGATACTGCGTCTTCGGTTGTGGCTACAGCATGTTCGGGTAATACCGCATCCATAAACGTCCCCTTAACTGCTGTTTGCACAAAACTCAAATCTTCTTTTTCGGCGTCGAAAGATTCATTTGCGAACATAAATACATTTGTTTCATCTAAGAAATTTCTCGGGTCTAAATAATAAGCAACTACTTGGTCGGTGGTTTTAATCCACGAATCACCGTCATGTCCTGTCCATCTTCCCGTTTCCCAGTTGTATTCACCTTTTTCGTATACCTTCCAAGAAATATCACTATTTACGTGTATATATTTATCCACATCTTTCACGCCACCGTTTTCTGCCTTTACCGCGGCATTAAAATCAAGTCCCGTATGGTCAGCATAAAACTTCCAATTTGGATATAGCGAATGCAAATCGCGAAGGCCATCCTTATAACTTTCAGGGAAGCCCTGCTCGGTCAGCCAATTTTCAAATTCCTTATCTTCTACATAGCCGTCTGCAACTTTAGTTACCCGTTTCTCATAAACATATCCTAAACTTTTAAAACTATCACCATAACCTATTTTGTACCACATATCTCCGTCGCCGTCGATACCTGTGCCAAGAATTTTAACTATTCTGCCTTCTAACAAATCAGTAAGTCTTTCACTTTTGGTGCCCTCATCCTTTTCATGCCCTGTCGTACCTGGTTGGCTATAAACTCCGGTATAACCATTGGTGGTATTGTCAATTTTTGCAAAGTATGGGAAAGATACAGCAATGGCCGGCACGCTCAACAATGTGACACACACGCTAACGATTAAAAAAATCGCAATAATTCTTTTATGTATACCCCTTTTCACGTGAAATACCCCCTTCCCATAAACATACAAAGTTCCACAATTTATCTCATTATAATTATAAAGTTTTCGTCGTATTATGTCAACCCAAAAAGACAAATTGGAAAAAAGTTTACAAATAATAATGGCAGGTAATTTTACCCGCCATAAATTCATTATTTTTCAAAATTGGGGTATAAGCCCGATTCTGACATGGGCTCATTTTCTGCATATAAATGTGAAATATCGCCAACACCAGTTGCTCTGAAGTGCGAATAGCCCTTTTTGTCGGTTTCGGTAACCAGTGTGGTAACCGAAGTGGGAGCCAAATAGAAATTGTTTTGCGCAACAACCGGGGAAATGCCAAGCAGATAAGCTAACACCGTAATCCCCTGACAAAAGTGGCAAAAAAGCGCAATGGTTTTGTCCTCACTGCCTATATATGCCATACCCTCTCTTCTAAGGCCGTAACGCAGTAAGAGTTCATCAACACCCTTAACCGTTTCATCAAAGATTTCTTGGGCATTACTTTTTTTCATTATCTCAGAATCTACCCACTCATCTATATCATAGTTTTTCATATCCTGACACCAAAGTGATGGCGGCAAATCCCACGAGCCCCTTTTTCTGCCTGTGAAGGGTGAGACTATTTTTCCGTCAAATTCCCTTAGCCAGTAAAGCGTTTTTGCTTCCTTGCCCATAGCGGCAAGAGTAGGTTCGCTTGTTCGCTGTGCCCGACCTAATGGTGAGCAATAAAAATCATCAATATGTAATTTAGAAAGACGTTTTGCCAAAAGCTCCGCCTCTCTAAATCCCTTTTCGGTTAGAGAATCCTGTTCATAATTCGGGTCACCGTGTCGGATTATAAGAATTTTCATAACTTGTCCCCTTTTTGTTTAATACTATATCATAATACTACCTGAAATCAGGTTTTGCAAGAAATATCATCAATTATTTATAAAAACACCACCCGTATGGGTGTGAGAGATGGAGGAATTAAAAACGGGCGATTCGTGAATCGCCCCTACAATACAGTCCGCAAAACCTATCGCGGTTTCGCGGCTGCGTCGCCGAACGTTTTTTGCCAATGCAAAAAACTGTTCTCATCTGATACTCACAACTTTGCCAAAACAAAACACCACCCTGTTCGCCATCACCATGGCGGGTGTAAAAGATGAAGAGATACTCTGCGTCGGCAAGTTTTTGACCGCTCCGAGCGGTGCCCTAAATCTTTTGCCTTACTCGAGACTTTGGCAGTCCGCAAAACCTATCGCGGTTTCGCGGCTGCGTCGCCGAACGTTTTTTGCCA
>CAZSIL010000001.1:0-74662 GCA_964607025.1 uncultured Eubacteriales bacterium | reverse complement strand
CAGTCCGCAAAACCTATCGCGGTTTCGCGGCTGCGTCGCCGAACGTTTTTTGCCAATGCAAAAAACTGTTCTCATCTGATACTCACAACTTTGCCAAAACAAAACACCACCCTGTTGGGTGGTGTTTTGTTTTGGCGGAGATGGAGGGATTCGAACCCTCGAACTGCTTTTAACAGTTACACGATTTCCAATCGTGCGCCCTCGACCAACTAGGCGACATCTCCATAAATTTATATCACCCATATATTATACATACGAGTGATATAAAAATCAAGTGTTTTATTTAACTGAATAAATAAATTTCTTAAATGCGTCTATTCCCTCTTCATCACGCTTATAGACACCTGCGTGTTCAAGCACCTTAGCAAACACAATACCGATTTCATCCCGCAAAATCTTATCAACATTATCTTTATTTATATCTGTATATTTAGGCATAAATCCTGCCACCCAATCGGCGTGCTTACTAAGTGTTTCGTTCTCTCGTAAATTCTCACCGCCCAAAATGGCTACCGATAAATCTGCCATTTCCTTTTTCAGTCGTGCCGGAAGCACTGCAAGTCCCATAACTTCAATAAGACCGATATTTTCCTTCTTAATATTATGAAGCTCGGCGTGAGGATGGTAAACACCCAAAGGATGCTCGGGGGTTGTTATGTTATTGCGAAGCACCAAATCAAGCTCAAACATATCACCATTTTTACGGGCAATCGGGGTAATTGTATTATGCGGCTCACCGTCAGTTTCAGAAAATATAAATGCGTCCTCATCGGTATAACCGCGCCACGCCGCCAAAATTTTACGCGCAAGGGGTATAATATCATCGGTGTCTTCTGAGCGCAAACGTATAACCGACATCGGCCATTTTACAATACCTGCTTCTACATTTTCAAAACCTTTAAAGGTAACAGGGTGTTCTATTGGTGCCTTTGCCATAGCAAAGGTGTAATGACCGCCTTGGAAATGGTCGTGGCTTAATATCGAGCCGCCAACTATTGGCAAATCGGCATTAGAGCCCACAAAATAATGCGGAAAAAGTTTTACAAAATCGAACAACTTTACAAAAGTATCGTCATTAATCTGCATCGGTGTATGTTTTGAGTTAAACACAATACAATGCTCGTTGTAATAAACGTAAGGTGAATACTGGAACATCCAAGCGCTATTGTTTATAGTTACGGGCATTATGCGATGATTTTGCCTTGCGGGGCTATTAAGCCGACCTGCATATCCTTCGTTTTCCTTACAAAGCAAACATTTCGGATATCCCGACTGCGGCGCCGCCTTTGCCGCTGCTATCGCTTTCGGGTCCTTTTCGGGCTTTGACAGATTAATAGTTATATCAAGGTCGCCGTATTCGGTAGAGGTTACCCACTTAACGTCCTTTTTAATTCTGTAACGGCGGATATAATCCGAATCGCAACTGAGCTTATAAAAATAATCGGTTGCCGCTTCGGGAGAATTTTCATACAACGAATAAAACTTCTCGGTAACTTCGCTCGGACGCGGAATTAAAGCGCCCATAATTCTTGTATCAAACAAATCGCGCTCGGTTATATTATCCCCTATTATGCCCTTTTCTACAGCAAAATCGAGTATTTCTTTAAGGATTTCTTCCAAGTCAAAATCATCACTAACCTTTTCGGGCTGTTCGAATTCTTGGAGGTGCAAAATATCAAGCAGTTTATTGATTATATAAACCCTATCCTGTTCCTTATAAAAGCCCTTTGCTTTTCCGTATTCCACAAGTTCTGCAATTTTATTATATATCACGCTAAAATCCCCTTTTTATGTGCTATATAAATTATACTTTTTAATTAAAGCCGTGTCAATAAAGGGAAAACATTTTTTTAAAAAATTTTCAAAAAAAGTGTTGACAATGAGGTTTCATTGTGATATAATCACTCTTGTCGCTGATGAAGTGACCTAATAGTTGGTGCTGATTGCGGTGAGGGTCCACCCGTTCCCATCCCGAACACGGAAGTTAAGCTCACTTGCGCTGAAGATACTTGGCGGGCAGCTGCCCGGGAAAATAAGTAGGTGCCAACACAAGACCACACAGGTAACTGTGTGGTCTTTTTGTTTTTCTAATTCCTAAACCCTACATCCTAAATCCTGTAATATGGACGCGCTCATATTTCATACTATCTATTAAAGGTTTGGTGATATTATGAAAATGATAGTTATAACCCGCAAACATTTAATGGCAGCGTCGGCGATAGTGCTGTCCCTATTGCTGATAACGGTCGGCTCGGTGGTCACCTTTGCTTCGCGTGAGCGCAAACTGCCCATATACTGCGTTGAAACAACCGATAAAAAAATAGCCATCAGTTTTGATGCCGCTTGGGGAAACGACGACACCGAAACACTTATAAATATCCTTAATGAGTACGACGTACCTGCTACTTTTTTCGTAGTTGGAGCGTGGGTGGATAAGTATCCCGAATCGGTAAAGCAATTAAACGACGCGGGGCACCGAATAGAGAATCACTCAAATACCCATCCGCATATGCCACAGTTAAGTTTATCACAAATGGGTAACGAGCTTAACATTTGCAACGAAAAAATCGCAGCGATAACTGGCAGAACACCGACACTTTTCCGCCCACCGTATGGAGATTATGATAACAACACGATAGATGCGACAAATAGCACGAATATGGCATGTATACAGTGGTCGGTTGACTCTCTTGACTGGAAGGAGAATGCCACACCCGACAGTATCTGCCACCGAGTTGTATCGAAGGTAGAGCCGGGTAGTATAGTGCTTTTCCACAACGATGCCGAGCACACCCCCGCCGCACTGCCCACAATACTTAAAACCCTGAAAGAGCAGGGGTATGAATTTGTATTTATAGAAGACTTAATTATGAAAGAAAACTACACTATTGACCATACGGGTAAACAGTGCAAAATTGAAAACGATAGTTAAATCAATGGCTCCCTTGTGTAAAGGGAGCTGTCATTTTGCAAAAATGACTGAGGGATTGTAAAATGAAAATCTATCACCCACCAACAATCCCTCCACCGCTAAAGCGGTCACCCTCCCTTTACACAAGGCAGGCAAAGAAAAAGACGGTGCAGAATAGCACTGTCTTAATTTGTTTTGTGCAAGACAAACGGTGCCGTCGCACCTTGTCCCAAAACAACGGCAAATGCCGTCGATAAACCGACCTATCGTGTCGGTTAAGTGTCGCACAATCGCCTCACGATGAAAGGCGATTAAGGGCGAACGTCATGGTGGTGTGCCTTTGAGTTTCTTATACAATTATGCGGTGGCACACAAACACAATGACTTGGGGTTAATGTGTGTGTTTTCTTTTGTGTGTGATTTTCAAAGATAAAATATTGCTCCTTCCTCTATTTCGTTTTTAATTCCTCTTACATTGTATTATCCAAATACAATATAACTGTGGCATGATTTTCAAATGTTGTCAAGAAAAGTTAAATAGTGTCTTGTTACTAATCCAATAATGTGGTATAATTCAAGTGATAACTATATTGTAGGTTGTTATACATAGTGCAAAGGAGTTTATTTATGGCTTTAATAAAATGTACGGAATGTTCGCACGATGTTTCTACAAGAGCATCTGTTTGTCCTAATTGCGGTTGTCCTGTTACCGAAATTTTAAAAGATTTAGAAGAAATCAAAAAGGCAGAACAAGAACCTCAAAAAGAAACATCTAGCGAAACAGTAGAACAAAATTACAACTATAATGCTTCTGAATCATTAACAAGAAAATTACTTCCACAAGAAGAAATACGCTCCATAAAACATAAAAAAATTGATTTTGTTGATATTTTTAATGCTATCATTGAAGAGGATAGGTTAACCGCAAAAAAACTTATTGATAGTGAAATTAAAAACATAACAGAATGTAGTACTGCAATTTCTATGGCTATTATAAAAGAAATCAAATTACATAAAAGAGTTCCATCACAAGCTACGATAGACAATATAGTTCGCGAAAAAGAAAAACAAAACGATTTAAATTACTCAAATGGCTCAACAGCAGTTACTACAACTCATTTCACTCCATCACCAAATACTGCACGAAATTATCAAAACTCTAACTATACAAGCAAACCATTACATGTTGAGAGCACACCAAAACCAAATGTTCCAACTTGCCCGATTTGTGGTTCTACGAATCTCAAAAAACTGGATTCGCTTGATAGAGGTTTTTCTACATTAATGTGGGGACTTGGTTCAAATAAAATAGGTAAAACTTATCAATGCAAAAATTGCAAATCAACATTTTAAACATATATCAAAAAGGGAGTTGCCATAATCGGCAACTCCCTTTAACTTTATTCAATAATTACATCTGGTAAAAAATAAAATTTTTCTTTATTTTCCTCGTAGTATTGTTTTACAACATTTATAATATTATCACAAAAGTAATGTATGCCGATATTTACTATATCAAATCCTTTGTTATTTTGATTTCCAAATGTGGTTTCAAAGCGGCAATTTTTAAATATTCTTAAAACCTTAATTTTTGTTTCAATATTTCCAGAATGTAAAATAGAACACCTTAATTCCCAACACTTTTGCTCGTTAAATCCATATTGGGTATAATTACCATAAACAGAAAAACAATCTTCTAAATATTCTTTATACCATTTTATGTATCGCTGTCTGTTTCCTTTTAATTTGGGGTATTCTGCTTTACCACATATGTCAGGTAAAGTAAGTGTTAGTGCTAATGCAGAATAATACATTTCCTCCTTTAATGCCTTTTCAATTTCCTTCAAAATTTTCTTCATTTGAACATCCTTTCGTTTTTCTAAAATCGCAACTATTTCTGTTGCAATATTATTATATGCAAAAAGTCGCCATTTGTCACCCAACAAAATAATATTTTTATATTACTTTTGTTTCGTATGTTGACTCTCTTGACTGGAAGGAGAACGCCACACCCGACAGTATCTGCCACCGAGTTGTATCGAAAGTAGAGCCGGGCAGTATAGTGCTTTTCCACAACGATGCCGAGCACACCCCTGCAGCACTGCCCACAATACTTAAAACCCTGAAAGAGCAGGGGTATGAATTTGTGTTTATTGAAGATTTGATTTATAAAGATAACTACGAAATCAAGCACGACGGAACACAGTGCAAAATTAAAGAATAAAGAAGAAATAATAAATAATAAATTCGGTGTTTCGCTATGCAAAACGATATAAGTAATGCCGTGCAAAACACGGCACCTTTTTTATTCTTTCTTCTTTCTTATTTATTATTTAAAATATGAATATGTAGGGGAGGCGTTTCGCCTCCCGTTTTAATATTCATTAAAAATAGCGGGAGGATAGGCCCCTCACCTACAAAATACCATCAAAAAAACATGCAAAAAAAGACGGCGAATAATCTACCATCCCCTACATCCTAACCCCTAAAAAAAAGAACCGTTCGTTATGAACGGTTCTTTTTTATTGATTATTCTTCTTCGCCTGCTTCTTCAACTACATCTTCAGCTACGTCTTCAGCTACTGATTCGGTAACTGCCTCTAAAGCAGCTTCAGCCGCCTTCTTGGCTTTTCTCTTTGCTTTTTTCTTCTTTTTCTTATTATTCATAACAATTACAACAACTATAACTGCAATGATTATGAGCAAGAAGAATCCACCAAATGCAGCGATAACAATAATTAATAATGTGCTATCAATGCCACCACCGTTTACATTATTGCTGCCGCCATTATTGGTATTATTGTTGTTATTGTTGGTCTGGGCACCATCGGTATCATTACCGGTAGCAGCTCCATCGCCATCAGTTGCGCCATCACCTGCACCATCAGTACCGCCATCGGTGCCTGTAATTGAAGGTCTCTTAATACCCTTGCCTTTATTTTCCTCTTCTAATGAGTCGAGTTCTGCTTGTGTAAGGGCTTCAAACTTAACTACAACACCACTGCTACCCATTTTGCCCTTCATATATGTATCTACATACTCTTCTGTGGCAGAGCCCTCAAGACCGTAAATAGTAAAACGACAAGTATTTCCTTCATAGCAGAAGGTAAGTGGCTGTATTTCATCACTTATTATTTCGGCATTATAGGAGTTTTCGGAAGCAAACATGGTTGCTGTTATTGCAGCATACTTGGGCTCAACAACACCAAGTTCACAATCGGGGTTAAGAACATATATATTCTTTTCTTTAATCTGTTTTGACAAACCGCCATGGAAGCATGCTCTAACCATTTCAACCGATTCGGGTAAAACAAGGTCGGTAAAGCCACCGTAAAAACATCCTGTTTTTAATTCTACAACGCCTGGGGAGAGAACAAGGTCAAACGATACCCAAGCAAAGTCGTGGTTGATAACCGTTAAGTTGCCGGGAACTGTAAGATTATGAAGCGGTGCGCGGCGGAAGCAGGATATACCTGTTTCTTGAAGCGAATACGGAAGAGTTACTTCATTAAGACTGGAACAGTTCTGGAACGCTTCATGACCGATAAATTCGATACCTTCGGGGATAACAACCGACGTGATTTCGGTGTTACCAAGGAAAGCACGCTCTGCGATTTGGGTTATGGGGTCACCGTTAACGTCAACCGACGGAATAACAATGTCCTCCACACCTTCGCCCAAGTACTCAAGAACTATACCATCAATAATATCAAAATCATCATAATTGATATCGCTGGCACTTGTGGGGAATGCGGCTATTAAACAACAGGAGATGAGCAATAGCAGCACTACTAAACTGGATAAAAGCTTTTTCATAACAATTTTTCTCCTTTTTAATTTGGTATGTTCATAATATCATAAAAAAAATAATAAATCAACTGTTTTTTGTGTAAATTTGCAGTTTCTTTGCCTAAAAAACAAAAAATCATCTGTTTTATTTTTGCAGATGATTTTTATTGGGCTTTATTTGGTTTTTATAAGGTCCTGAACCACTTCTCCCGCGGCTATAATGCCCGCCGCAGCAGGTACAAATACGACGCTCGCAGGTGGATGTTTTGCGCCGTTTTCGCCTATAGTGATTTTTGCGGGAGTTTCGGGTGACCAAACGACTTTTAACTTCTTTATACCGCGCTTTTTAAGTTCATAACGCATAATACGGGATAGCGGACAGTTTTCGGTTTTATAAATATCACTCACTGTAAGCCGCGTGGCATCCAATTTATTGCCTGTACCCATAACCGAAATTATCGGTACGTTTAATTTATCGGCCCTTACTATCAGTTCAATTTTTGCCGTAACCGTATCAATGGCATCGACAATATAATCATATTTTGTAAGGTCAACCGCATCCGCCGTTTCGGGAAGATAGAAAATATTATGCGCGGTAATATTAACCTCACTGTTAATACTTTTAGCGCGGCGCACTGCGGCGTCGGTTTTGTTGTTGCCGAGTTCGCTTTCCACTGCTAGTATCTGGCGATTAAAATTTGTAATATCAACTGTGTCGGAATCGAAAACGTCTATATTACCGACACCCGTTCTCACCAACGCTTCAAGTGCATATCCGCCCACACCACCAATACCAAACAGTGCAACCCGTTTTTTCTTAAGGGTTTCGAGCGCATTATTTCCTAAAAGCGCTTCGGTTCTCGTGAATTTATTATTCATAATCTATACCTAGGTACCTTATAAGTTTAGGAATTTCGGTTTCAAAATTGACACCGTAATGACGCTCGGGGTCACTTACGAGCGTAGATTTAATGCAGTCGCAGGTGAACTTAACGGCAATCTCCGTAGCCGACACCAGACTTCTGCCCGTAATTACGCCGGCGGTCAGCACGCTTGCAAAAACGTCACCCGTGCCGTGAAAAACAGCATCAATTTTTTCGCCCATTATATAGCTTATCTTGTTACCGTCAAAACATGCGGCGCCCAATCGTTTTTCATCGAAATAAACACCTGTCAGTACCACCATTGCGCCTGTTTTTTCATATAAACTGAGCACCAAACTGCCTATATATTCTTTAGTGTAGGGACCTGCTTTATAGTCTTCACCCAGCATAAATACGGCTTCGGTTATATTAGGAACTATAATATCAGCATGGTGACATAGCTTGAACATTTCTCTTGGGAATTTTTTATCAAATCCCGCGTAAAGTTTGCCGTGGTCTGCCATAGCGGGATCGCATATAAATTTAGTGTTTTCTTTTTTCAACAGTTTAAGCGTATTTATAACAATATCAACCTGACGATTGCTGCCGAGATAACCACTATAAATAGCATCAAACTGCAAATTGTTTTGTTTCCAATGTTCGGCTATCGGCATAATATCATCTGTTAAATCGCGGAAGGTATAACCCTCAAAACCGCCCGTATGAGTAGATAATACAGCGGTTGGGATTACGGCGGTTTCAATACCTGCCGCCGAAATCAGCGGCAAAGCAACCGTTAGTGAGCACTTGCCGAAACCCGATATATCGTGTATTGCCGCAATTCTTTTTTGACTCATTTTTTTACTCCTTTAAAATCGCAAACTTCCCTTAATACACACTCTTCACAATAGGGCTTTCTCGCGGTGCAAGTATCCCTGCCGAAAAGTACTGTGCGGTGGCAAAAGTCGTTTGATTCAGCGTCAGGTAAAAGTTTTCGCATTTCCTTTTCCACATAAAGCGGATTATCGCCTTTAACGAACCCTAAACGATTGCAAATTCTTATAAAATGCGTATCGGTTACAACGGCGGGTTTGCCGTATATATCTCCACAAATGAGATTCGCCGTTTTTCTGCCGACACCGGGGAGGCGCGTTAAATCTTCAATATTGTCCGGCACCGTTCCTCCAAAATCACTTATCAGCATTTTTGAAATACCGATTAAATCTTTTGCTTTGGTTTTATATAGTCCACAGGTTTTTATAAGGTCCTCTACCCTTTCGAGCGGCGCTAATGCCAATGCCTCGGCTGTCGGATAGGCGGCAAAAAGCGTGGGCGTTACAATATTTACTCTCGCGTCTGTGCACTGTGCTGACAACCTGGTCGCAATAAGCAACTGAAACGGCGTTTCATATTTGAGCGAACATTTAGCTTCGGGATACTTTTGTTTTAAGCGTTCTACCGCCGCCAAAACGCGTTGTTTTTTGGTCATTTAATTCAAGTCTCCGAGTTTTAAATCGTTTTTCCTTATCCATCCGAGTTTGCGCATCGCTTCGGCAATACCGAGAGTTACAACAGCCGGAAGAACAAAGTGCATAAGTACAATTTCAAGTACTGCAAGACCTGCCGACATACCACCCGCCGTTAAACTATCAAACGCGGCAAACTGTCCCACAAGGCCAGCCGAGCCCATACCCGAGCCGACGGGTGTACTTGTCATTTTAAGTAAAGCTGAGCTTACGGGTCCTAAAATTGCGCTCGAAATAATTGCGGGAAGCCATATAATCGGGCGGCGGATAATATTAGGCATCTGAAGCATTGATGTGCCAACGCCTTGTGCTATAAGTCCGCCAACACCGTTTTCACGGTAACTGATAACGGCAAAACCCACCATATTGCAACAACAACCGATGGTGGCAGCACCTGCTGCGAGTCCCGAAAGCCCCATAGCGATACCTATTGCCGCGCTACTTATAGGCAGTGTTAAGAATATACCCATAAGAACCGATACGATAATACCACCGATTATTGGGTGCTCAACAACGCTTATATTTACAAGTGAGCCGAGCCACAGCATAAATTTTGATACATACGGACCTATAAGAAGACCTACAACACTACCGCCAAGCACACAGCACAAAGGGGTTACCAATATATCAAGTTTAGTTTTACCGCTAACGAGTGCGCCGAGTTCAACCGCAACATAAGCCGCAACAAAGGCGCCGAGCGGTTCACCGGGTGTACCGATATTTACAGCGCCCAGGGATAAATTCGGGAAAGCGCCGACAAAACCCGCAACAGCCGCGGCAACGGCAGTTAAAGGAGATGCTTTGAGTTTAGATGCAACACCTACGCCAATACCCGCGCCCGTAACCGTTTTTGCGGCGTTACCTATTGCCATTAAATATGTAGCAACTGTATTATCGCCTAACAATTTTGCAAGTTGGCATATAATGGTACCGATAATAAGTGTTGAAAAAAGTCCCAACGCCATACCGCCCAAACCATCAATAAAAATTCTGTTAAACGCCTTTTTCATTTTTATACCTCTTTTGGTTAAATAAAAAATTTTGATTACTGAAATTATACAACTTTTGGCTTTTTTAGTCAATAATATTGCAAATATTTGTCGGCTTTGATATAATTATTTCGGTGATTTTAGTATGACAACAATATATTTAGTGCGCCACTGTGAAGCCGAAGGTAATGTTTTGGGCGTTTATCAGGGTATTTCTGATTCCGACATTACCGATACCGGTAAAAAACAGTTAGAGTTTTTGGGCAAACGTTTCAGAGACATACATATTGATAAGGTTTATTCAAGTCCTCTGATTCGTGCCTACAAAACCGCACAAGCAATAGCCGAACAAAAGGATTTGGAAATTATTACGGATAGCGGTCTTATCGAAATTAGCGGCGGCGTAATCGAAGGGATGAAGTTTACAGATATTTTTAAGAATTATCCCGAGCTTGAATACAAGTGGTGCCACGAATTTCATACTTTCGCTCCGGAAAACGGCGAGGCAATAAAAGATACCTATGAACGTGTATGGGCTGCGGTCAAAAAAATAGTTATGGAAAATGACGGAAAAGCGGTAGCTTTAGCATCCCACGGCGGTACTTTGCGTACTCTTATTTGCCGACTGACCGTCGGAAAACTTGAAAACATAAACACAGTTCCCTTCAGCGATAACACCGCAGTTTCAAAAATTATTTTCGAAGATGCTGAACATTGGCGGTGCGAATATATTAACGATGCATCTCACGTGCCGACGGAATTTATGCCAAAAAAGAGTAAAATAGTTATAACACATTAAGGTAGGAATAAAATGATTATTATGTCGGTTGATTTAGGCGATGCGAGAACAGGAATCGCCGTATCGGATAATAGCGAGAGCTTTGCTTTTCCTAAAACCGTTATTACCGAATACAACAAGCAAAAAAGAACAGAAAAAATAGCCGCAATAGCGAAAGAAGTCGGCGCAGGGCTTATTGTTGTGGGTTTGCCTAAAAATATGGACGGAACACTCGGCTTTAGAGCTGAAGAATGCACCGCCGCGGCAAACGATATAAAAAAAGCCACCAATATAGAGGTGGTTTTGTGGGATGAACGATGCACAACGGTTATGGCGCACACAGCCCTTAATTTTACTAATACGCGCGGCAAAAAACGTAAAGAAACGGTGGACGCCGTAGCGGCAGTTATGATACTTGAAAGCTATTTGTCTTATAGAAAAAATCATAAAAATTAAGGGCGGTTTTATACCGCCCTTTTCTAACTCCTAAATCCTACATCCTAAATCCTAAAATAAAAAATCCGCTCTTTCGAGCGGAATTTTTTTATTTACCAAGTGCTTTTTTGGCTTTTTCTGCGATATCCTTACCGCGAAGTCCGAATTTGTCGAGCAATGCGTTTGCTGGACCTGACATACCGTACTGGTCGTTAACTCCCATTTTGATAACCCTTGTGGGATATTCTTCAGCCAAGAGTTCAGAAACAGCACTTCCCAAACCACCGATTACCGAATGCTCTTCTGCAGTAATGATAATTCCTGTTTCCTTTGCGGCTGTAATTACTGCTTCTTTATCTAATGGTTTGATGGTAGCCATATTAATAATTCTGGCATTTATTCCATCTGCTTTAAGCAAATCGTAAGCAACGAGTGCTTCAGCAACCATAAGACCTGTTGCAATAATGGTTATATCATTACCTTCGCGAAGAGTAACTGCTTTACCAATTTTAAAATCATAATCATCATCAAAGATAATCGGCACTGCAAGTCGACCGAAACGGGCGTATGCCGGACCATCATAATCATACATAGCCATAACGGCTTTCTCAGCTTCAACCGCATCGGCAGGATTGATTATTACCATATCAGGAATTGTGCGCATCAAAGCAATATCTTCGTTACACTGGTGTGTAGCGCCGTCTTCACCAACCGAAATACCTGCGTGTGTTGCGCAGATTTTAACGTTTAAGTGGGGATATCCCACCGAGTTTCTAATTTGCTCATATGCTCTGCCTGTAGCAAACATAGCAAATGAACTTACGAAAACCTTTTTGCCGGTCGCGGCAATACCTGCTGCGATACTTACCATATTTTGTTCTGCAATACCGCAGTTATAAAATCTTTCGGGGAAAGCTTTTTTGAATGTGCCCGATTTGGTAGCGGCGGCAAGGTCGGCATCCATTACGATAAAATCATCGTGCTTTTCGCCTAATTTAGCAAGACCTGCGCCAAAACTTTCTCTAGTTGCTTTTTTAATTACTTCTGCCATTTTTTCCACCCCCCATTATTGTAACTCGGCAAGTTGGGCTTTCAGTTCTACCAACGCCGCTTCATACTGTTCATCGTTCGGAGCCGAACCGTGCCAACCTACTGCATTTTCCATAAATGATACGCCTTTACCCTTAACTGTTTTTGCGATAATGGCTGTGGGTTTGCCCTTTATTGTTTCGGCAGTTTTTAATGCATTTTCAATTTCGGTGAAATCATTACCGTCAATAACGATTACGTGCCAACCAAATGCATCGAATTTTTTATCTAACGGCAGAGGTGAATTTACTTCTTCAACAGTACCGTCAATTTGAAGGTTGTTCCAATCAACAAACGCTACGAGATTATCAAGCTTCTTGCTGGCGGCAAACATTGCTGCTTCCCAAACCTGACCTTCTTCGCATTCACCATCGCCAAGAACTGTATAAACACGATATCCTTCATTAAAATGCTTACTCGATAATGCCATACCTACCGCGGCAGATATGCCCTGTCCGAGAGAGCCCGACGACATATCGACACCGGGGATATGCTTCATATCGGGGTGCCCCTGTAAAATAGAACCTATCTGACGGAGTGTTTTAAGTAAATCTTTAGAGAAATATCCACGCTCTGCTAACGTTGCATAAAGGGCTGGGGCTGCGTGTCCTTTTGAGAGAACAAATCGGTCTCTGTTTTGCATATCGGGATTTTCAGGGTCTATGTTCATATACCCAAAATACAGATAGGTTAAAATATCTGTACATGAAAGCGAACCACCGGGATGACCTGCTTTCGCAGCGTGTATACCTTCCAGTATCCCCATGCGTATATTACACGCTGTCTGTTTAAGTTGCTTTTCGGTAAGTTTATCCATAACTTATACCTTTCCTTTCTTAAAAAACTTTATGTTTTTTTATAAAACCGGTAAAATATTCCGGTAAATCACTTGTAAATTCCATGTAGCATTTGGTTGTTGGATGTATAAACCCAATTTTTCTCGCATGCAGACATTGTCCGCCGAGTTCTGTTATAACGTTTTTAGGACCATAAACTTGGTCTCCCGCCACTGCATGACCAAGATATGCCATATGCACTCTTATTTGGTGTGTTCTACCCGTTTCAAGTCGGCAACGCACGTGGGTAAAACCACACAGCCGTTCTATCACTTCAAAATGCGTAATCGCCCTTTTTCCCGTATCGGTTACAGCCATTTGTTTGCGCTTTATGGGGTGACGACCAACATGGGCATCTATGGTACCTTTATCGCTCTTTAGATTGCCGTAAACCACCGTTTCGTATTCGCGGGTGAGCGAATGCTCTTTTATTTGCTCGGCAAGGCACACGTGCGCCGCATCGTTTTTAGCGACCAACAACAGTCCGCTTGTATCTTTATCTATGCGGTGAAGTATGCCAGGACGCATAACACCGTTAATTCCCGATAAATTACCGCGACAGTGATATAATAGTGCGTTTACAAGCGTTCCGCTATAATTCCCCGCCGCCGGATGCACCACCATACCTTTAGGTTTATTGACAACCAGCAAATCGTCATCTTCATAAACTATACTGAGTGGTATATTTTCAGCCACTATATCGAGCGGTACAGGGTCGGGCAATATAACGATTATGCTATCTCCCGATTTAACCTTTTGGCTTTTACCCGCCTTCTTTGAGCCGATAGTTACGTTACCCTGTTCTAATAGACGAGCCGCATGGCTGCGTGTTAATTCCAACTGCTCAGCAACATAGGCATCAATTCTTTTAGGTGCGCCTTCATCACATATTAAATTAACCGTTTCCATTATCTGTCTTCCGCTTTTTTAAATCCTTTACAGTATCAATAACAAAATACAAAATCAGCAATGAGCACCCCACGACTATTGAGCAATCGGCAACATTAAACACAGGAAATTCTTCCCAAAATCCGAACTGCAAAAAATCAATAACCTTGCCGCCACGGAAAATGCGGTCAATCATATTTCCGAGTCCGCCTGAGATTATAAGACAGGTTGCCCAAAATAGCAACTTATTTTTTCTGCCGCGGGTCACAAGCCACACGATACACGCTACCATAATAACCGAAGTTATTAATATGAGCAGTGCCGTATAACCGCTCAAAATTCCCCAAGCTCCACCAGTATTATGTATATAATAAAAATTGAGAAACCCCGGAATAATAGTAAAATTATCTCCAAGTGCAAATCCCGTAATTACCGCAATTTTAACCGCTTGGTCAAAAACGAGTATTAAAACGGCGGCTATACCCGCTAAAACAAAGGAAAACAAACCTTTACCTCTCACTTTTTATTTTTTTCTACTGAAAAAGCTGTTTGAAAATCCGATGTCATCGTCATCAATATCAACATTTTCGGTATCCTCTTCATCATTTTCGAAAGCCACTACGAATCCACTCGAATTTGACGCAAGGTCATCGGTCTTTGTCTGCGCATCAACGCAATCCTCTACCACTTCAACCTTTGTGTCGCCGATGTTTTCAAGGTCAACTTTTATCTCATCAACGCCATCATTTTTTTCTTCAACTTTTATAAAATCTTCAACGTCCGGTATTTTATCGAATTCAAGTCTCACTGCCGCCGCTGCGCTCTCGGCATCCATAGCAACGCAATCCGGTAACTTTGATATAATTTCAATATGCTTTTTGTATGTTTCCATCAGCTCATTTTTGAACTCTGCCACTTCAAGACGGATTTTATCAAAAAGCGCTTGTTCGCGTTTTACCGAATCGGCAGTAGCCGTTTCAATAGCCAACTTCTTTGCTTCACCCGTTTTTAGAATTTCATCAAGCTCTTTTTGAGCAGCATCGCGCTTTTCGCCCAGTTTCTCGTCAAAATTAACAAGCATATTTTTAGCTTCGCTTGTTGCAACCTCGGCTGCGGCCTTAGCATCATCAAGAATCTTTTGCGCCTTGCCTTTAGCTTCATTAACTATGCTATCAGCCAACTGTTGTGCGCTTAAAAGCACGTTTTGTAAACTTGACTGCGAGTTCTTATATTCTTCCACCTGTGCAGTAATAGTAGATAATTTCTCCTGTAAATCTCTTACATGAGCTTCATACTGGCGATAATCTTCTTCTACTTTATCAAGAAAATCATCAACTTCCTCCTGCTTGTAGCCGCCCATTGCCTTAGAAAATCTTACATCCCTTACGTCGTTTGAAGAAAGCATTCCTTTTTCCTCCCAAAAATTATTAACTATATTTTTCACAAAGCAAAACAGTACGGCCCTTGCGGGTTATACCGTCTGCCGATATTATTGCAAATTTACCATTTCCCCTGACGGTGATTTTATCTCCCACTGCCACCGTTTTTGTGGGCTTGTCTGTCACAACGGAATTGATGGAAACATACCCATCGGCTATAAATTTAGCGCTTTTATCCCGTGATAAATTTACAAGTGCCGCAACAACGCAGTCAAGCCGCATTGATGCAACCGTATTGCTCACCTGTACCTTTTTGTCGCCTACTGGCAACGGCAGAGTGAAGCCCTTTTCTATTTTTACGCCAACCCTACCTATACGGTCGGTCTGTTCACAAATGTATTTTGATATATCGCGGCTCACAAACATAACGGCTCGACCACTCTCGACCAATATGTCCCCCACCGTTTCGCGTTTTATGCCTTTTGACATAAGTGAACCCAAAAAATCTCTATGCGTTAATGTATCGCTTTCACGAAACGTAACCGACAAAGCATCTATTGGATATGCGGCGGTTTTAATATTAACATCGGCACTGTGTGTGCATAAAAATACCCTTTGGGCGCCTTCATATCCGCCAAAAAATGAAAATTCGATATCTTTACAATTAATCCCTTTTACAAGTTCGGCTTCTTCCGGTGTTAAAAAGCCGAGGAATCTTAGCGCGCCTGATTTGGCTGATATATCGGCTAAATCAGACACTCGCGCCTTTAATATATCGGTTTGCATTAATTGGTGTATTCGTCCATAAATAATTCGCCCATAATATCAACGTCACCGGGTGTAATCATAAAGGTGCTATTAGCAACCTTACGGATTGTACCGCCGTTTGCGTATGCTACACCACTTAAGAAGTCAAGAATACGGCGTGATGTTTCACGATTTGATGCCTCAAGATTAAGCACAACGCTCTTTTTGGCGTTCAAATGGTCGGCAATCATGGTAACGTCCTCAAAATGGTCGGGCTTCACGATAACAACCTGCATTTGACCGGATGAAGCGGTGTTTTTTCCTTTTCTGTCACTCTGGAAAAGGCGCGGTTCTCTCCTTTTCTCCGCCGACGAATAGATATCCTCGTTATCCAATTTTGTTTCTTCCTGAATATCATCCTCAAAATCGTTTGAGTCAATATTCATAAAGCTCTTAACGTTGTCCCAAAGTCCCATAATATATACTCCTTCAAATTAATTAATATGCTCTTTTTCCAAACAGGGCTGTGCCGACGCGTATCATATTTGCGCCGTATTCTATGGCGGTTTCGAAATCATCGGACATACCCATAGAAAGTATCTCTATATTATTATCTATTTTTTTGGTGCGTATGTCAATATACAGTTCATACATTTTGGAAAAAAATTCGATATTTTTGTTGTTTTCATCTATATGTGGTGGTATCGTCATAAGTCCCTTAACGCAAATGCCATCCATTTTAGATATTTCATCATACACTATTAACACGTCCTCGGGCGCAAACCCCGACTTAGACTCTTCCATGCCAATATTAACTTCCAGCAAAATATCGGTAACTATACCTTTTTTTACAGACTCCTTGGAAATGGCACAGGCGAGTCGCACAGAATCCACCGACTGTATAAGCTCCACCTTGCCCACAATATCTTTAACTTTATTTGTTTGCAAATGACCTATAAAATGCTTATGAACATTATCGGTTACGTCATTTTGCTTTGATAAAAATTCTTGTACGCGGTTTTCACCAATATATTTTATACCTTTTTCTATCGCGTAATTTATAAGGTAAGGTTCTACTGTTTTAGTAGCCGCAAGGAGCATTATATCGGTGGCTTTTCTGCCCGACTTTTCAGCAGCGGCAGCGATGCGCTGTGCTATATCCTTATAATTCTCATCAAAAATATCAGTCAATGATTTTTCCTTCATAAATATTCTTCCCTTTAACTATTATTTCATCATAAAGCCGCAAATTGCCGTCTTCTGTTTTGACTTCACACAACGCATATCCATCCATAGTGTAAATAATATTTACAGGCACAAACTCCGCCACGACACCGTTTACAACATATACACCCGTAACGGTTTTTTCACTCTCGGTACCGTCCTCGTTTATTTGTTTTTTACTGGATACGCGAAGCGCTTTACTGTTAACCTTAAGCCCCGAATATTTTTTCTTAACCACCGTCATCGTATCACTGCGCATGGTTGAGAGTTCACCGCTCATCTCCTGACAAGAGAAAATAATAACCGCACGGTCACTCTTCTCGGATACGTTGATATCGTGGACTACCACGTCGAGTTCGGGATTTGATTTAAGGGTTGTGTTGATAGCCAACTTGTCCCCCACTTTAAAATTTAGCGAATCATTGATAGAAACCGACGCCGCTATATACATTGTATAGTCTGAAACAAGTTTACCAATGGAGGCACCATCTACAGTTTCGGGAGTGATACCATCCAAAAACTCAGGGGTTATATCGTCGAGTATGCTCGGGGTTAATACACCTTCATAACCATCAGTGGTGGATACAAAATATCCTGATTTATCGCTTTTTAAAACGCCAATGGGCTCTTGTAACTGAGATAACAAACGTTCTCTCTTGCTTTTTAAAGTCGCAAGTTGTGTCGAAAAATCGACCTCTTGCCCTGTTGCAAGCTTACGCCTGTTCATAAGCGAGAGCATCTCTTCTTTGCTGCTTTGCAAATCGGAAAATTTGCCCGTTGCCGTAACCGAATTTATCAAATTAAACACGTCGTAAATCTTTGCATTTAAAGTACCTATATCAACGGCATTTAAATCATTATATTTGTGTATCTGCTCAATGTTATGGATTTGCTTATCGATATTTTTTAGTTCTGCAGCCGCTACCGACTGCTCCGCAGTACTATATAAATTAGCAATTACTCCGCCCGCCGCCACACGCTCGTTATCATCGATTTCAAAATGCATTGCGGCTGAAGTGTCACTTTTAATAATTTCTTCATTGCGAATAATAATTCCCGTAATATTTATACCGTCAACCGCGTTTGCGGCAGACACTATCTCGGTTGTTACGGGGTTATAAAAAACCACATATAACTGATAAATCAAAAACACCAACAAAATGGCACCTGTTATACCTAAAACCAGTTTCGATTTTTTCAAACTTTGAATCTCCCATCAATAATTTCTATTGCTCTTTCAAGTACGTTTTCGGTGTCGGCGAAGACCCAATTAACATCCTCACGTCGCCTAAACCACGTCAGTTGACGCTTGGCATACCGCCTGGTTTCACGTTTTAAGGTTTCCACCGCTTCCTCAAGCGTTGCTTCGCCAAGTAAATATTTATGCAATTCTTTGTGACCTATCGCCTGAGCCGCGCCCACACCGTTTTTAAGAAAAAGCGTGGTTTCGGCTTCACTAAGCAACGAATTTTCAAGCATTTTATCAACACGCAGATTTATTCTCTCATATAGTTTTTCGCGTTCCTTATAAGTAATACCGATAATCACTGTATCAAAAGGGTTGTCCTGCAGTTTGGATAACTCATTTTGCTCTGAAAAAGTTTTGCCTGTTGTTTTGTAAACCTCAAGCGCACGCAAGATTCTGCGCGAGTTATTAGGATGCAGTTTTCTGGCGGCTTCGTGGTCTATTTCATTTAGTTTTTCCAGCATATACTCAGCACCGAAAGTAGCCAATTCTTTTTCTAATTCTTCTCGGACTTTACCGTTATCTTCCTGCTCAGCGAAGGTTATGCCGTCTACCAATGAGTTTATATAAAGTCCCGTTCCTCCAACCAAAATGGGTTGCTTTCCACGGCTGTAAATCTCGTGAACTGTCTTTTTTGCGAGGTTTACATAATCCGCAACAGAAAAGGTATCAGTTAATTCCAAGAACTCTAACAAATGATGCTCTATTCCCTGCATTTCCGTCTTTGTTGCGGCAGCGGATGCTATCGATATACCTTTATATATTTGCATTGAGTCGGCAGATACTATCTCACCGTTATACCGTTTAGCAAGTTCTATACCAAGACCGGTTTTTCCTGATGCTGTAGGTCCAACAACGCAAATAAGGGGGATTTTTTTATTCTCCATTATACATCCACACTTCCCGTGCGTCCGAAATGCTTTTCGAGTTCTTTTTTGGTAAGTTTAAATGCTACGGGGCGCCCGTGCGGACAGTACATAACCGTATTGCTTCCCAGCACATTTTCCGCCAACGCTTTTAGCTCATAATCGGTTGTGTATTTATTTCCCTTTATTGCCGCCTTGCAAGCAACAGTGTGGAAAATATCATCAAGCCGTTCAGAATTTACTGCTCCCGTCATATTAAGGGTTTCGGCAATTTCGGTTATCAGCAGATTTATGTCTTGGTCCTTAAGAGGTGCCGGTACCGCCCTTATAATTACTGTACCATTACCGAAATCTTCGGTTTCAAAGCCGGCAGATAAAAGCAAATCGGTATTATTTATAATAGCCGAATACTCCTCCTTCGTGAGTGTTACGGTAAGCGGTACTAATAATTCCTGAATTTGAATCTCATTATTTTGTTTTAGCGCATTGTAAAGAATCCGCTCGTGCGCGGCATGTTTATCGATTAAATAAATTTCGTTATCGCGCTCGGCAATTATATAAGTGTTAAATGCCTGACCTATATAGCGAACTTCGGTAGCAACATTTTTTACCACTTCGGCAATGCTTTCTTCTGCCTTTACTGAGGTTGTTTCGATTTTGTTTTCTTCAAAAACGGGATACTCAAATTTAGGGCTTTTAAATATGAGTTTGTCCTCTCTTGGCTTGGGTGGTGTAAAATGTTTTATAGCTGTCGTTCCCGACTCCTTTACATCAATTACCGTTTGCTCGGCTTTTTCAGTAAATACAGGAGTATACGGATTAAAGGTAGGTTTAATCTTAATTTCAGGCCTTGTATCCCCTGAGTTCAACGAATTTTTTACTGTATAATACACCGCATTGAAAATTTTACGCTCATCCGAAAAACGCACCTCGGTTTTTGCCGGATGTACATTAACATCTACAGTTTCGGGCGGCACAGTAATAAACAAAACACAACACGGAAACTTACCCACCATAGCCGAATTTTTATACGCCTGTTCGAGCGCCGCCATAGCGGTGTTGGAACGAATCAGACGGCCATTAAGGAAGAAAAACTCTCCGTTGCGGTTTTGTTTGCAATACACAGGTTTGCACACCATACCCGAAACCTTTATACCTTCTATCGTGTCCTCTGCTTTTATTAGCGATGATGCAAATTCTCTGCCTAAGACCGAATAAATAACATTGTTTAAATCCCCGTCGCCCGATGTTACAAGCATCTGTTTACCGTCACGTATAAAACGGAAGGCGATTTCGGGGTGTGATAACGCCATACGGTCAACTATTGCGGCGATATGGTTAGCTTCTGTAACGTCGCTCTTTAAAAACTTCATACGCGCGGGCGTATTATAAAAAATATCCCTAACGGTTATTATGGTTCCAACATCGCACCCTACTTCTTCAAAGACGGTTTGAATTCCGCCTTCTATAACACATAAAGTGCCGTCCATTTCTTCTTTAGTGCGGGTAATAATCTCGGTTTTGGAAACCGCCGAAATTGCCGCCAACGCTTCGCCGCGGAAACCAAGAGTATATATCGAATCAAGGTCAGCCGCCGTGCTTATTTTACTTGTTGCGTGGCGTTTAAATGCAGTGGGGACGTCGTTTCTTGCAATACCAGAGCCATTATCGGTTACCGACATATAAAGGATACCGCCGCGCTTTATTTCAACAGTAATTTTTGTCGCTCCCGCATCAACCGAGTTTTCTATGAGTTCCTTTATAACGGCGCCGGGGCGTTCAACAACTTCACCCGCGGCTATAAGTTCGGCTATATCTTTTGGTAACACGTTTATTTTGTTCACTGGCGGTATCTCCTTTCTTTTATAATGATTTTGCTTTGTCGGACAAATCGTAAAGTATTTTCATTGCTTCAATGGGGGTTAGCGTATCAACGTCAATCGCTTTGAGTTCACTGTAAATAGAATCGGCATTCACGCTTTCAATAGATATCTGGTTTTGCTCTGTAACACCCGTTCTCATTGGTGCCGAAACGCCGTTATTTACCACCTCGCCCAAAATTACTTTTGCTCGGTTAATAACACTCGTCGGTATACCTGAAAGTTTTGCAACCTCGATACCGTAGCTTTCATCCGCGCCGCCGCGAACAATACGGCGAAGGAATATAATATCATCACCACGTTTTTTAACGGCAATGTTATAGTTTTTTACACCCTTTAATTCGAACTCACATTGTGTGAGTTCGTGGTAATGCGTCGCAAATAATGTTTTGGCACCGAGCGTTTTGCGGTCGGCAACAAATTCAAGCACCGCCTTGGCTATCGCCATACCGTCAAAGGTAGACGTACCTCGGCCAATTTCATCAAAAATGAGTAAACTGTTTCTCGTGGCATTTTTAAGTATATTGGCAACCTCGTTCATCTCAAGCATAAAGGTTGACTGTCCACTTGCTAAGTCATCCGACGCGCCAACACGCGTAAACACCGCATCAATAATGCTCACGTTTGCCGAATTTGCCGGTACAAACGAACCAATTTGCGCCATAATCGCAATTATGGCAACCTGACGCATATATGTAGATTTACCCGCCATATTCGGTCCTGTTATTATAAGGCACCTATCGTCATTATCGTTCAAAAAAGTGTCGTTTGAAACAAACGGAGTTTTAAGCACCTTTTCAACGACAGGGTGTCTACCGCCATTTACAGTAAACACACCTTCGGTGTTAAGCATAGGACGGCAGTAGGAATTTTCTACTGCAACTGCCGCAAAGGAACACAAAACATCAAGCCGCGCCAAAGCCGCAGCGGTTTTTTGAAAACGCAAAACCTGTTCGGCGGTTTTATTTCGTATGTCACAGAAAATCTCATATTCAAGCGCCGTTACGTGTTCTTTAGCACCTAAAACGTAGTTTTCCACTTTCTTTAGTTCTTCGGTTATAAAACGTTCACAGTTTGTGAGCGTTTGTTTTCTTATGTAATGTTCGGGCACTTTATCAAGAAATGAATTTGTAACCTCGATATAATAACCGAAAACTCGGTTAAAGCGCACACGCAAATTTTTAATACCTGTTTTTTCGCGCTCGGCGGCTTCAATATCAGCAACAAAGGTGGCGCCGCTTTTTACAGCTCGGCGCAGTTCGTCAACCTCGCTGTTATAACCGTCCCTTATTACTTCTCCTTCCTTAACCGACATAGGTGGCTCGAGCGCAATTCCCGTATCGATAAGTATGCGGATATCATCAAGTAAATCGATGTCATTATCTATAGCCGATAACATTTTTGTTTTTGAAACGCTCAGCAATTTCTTTATTGTCGGCAAAACTTCAAGCGTTGAGCAAAGCTTTCTTAAATCTCTGCCGTTTGCAGTACCGTAAACGGTTTTGGTAATAATTCGCTCAAGGTCCTTAACATACGATAAACAATTTATAAGTTCCCCTCGCAACAAAGCATTATTTACAAGCTCTTCTGTAGCGTTTTGGCGGGAATTTATTATATTAATATCCATGAGAGGTTTCTCAACCCAACTGCGAAGCAGACGTTTTCCCATGGCAGTTTTTGTTTTATCAAGCACCCAAAGCAGAGAGCCGCGTTTAGATTTCAGCCGCATCGTTTCCGCAATTTCCAGATTTCTGATTGTAGTCAAATCGATATTCATAAACTGCTTTTCGGTATAAAAATCAACCTTATTTACAGCCAATGTATGTGACATACCCGTTTCATACAAATATTCAATAACCGCCGCAAGAGCGGTGGCGGCAGCAGAGTTTTCAGGTACGCCTAGTTTACCGATACTAATTACGTCAAAATGCTTTAGCACTCGATCAGCCGTAAACTTTAAGTCAAAGCTCTCTTTTTCTCTTACTGTTACCGAGCCGCTAAGACGTTCTTTAACGAACTGCGCCGCGGCTTCAATTATATTGTTTTCTGGGAGTAAAATTTCTCTTGGAGAAAAACTGCCTATTTCGTTTATAAGGCGCTTTTCGGCACTATCACCCGAAATTTCGGTAACACGAAGTTCTCCCGTAGATGCATCGGCAAAACATACGCCGTACACCTTATCCATGAGTACTGCGGCACAAACATAATTGTTTTTACCTTCATCAAGCATGGTATCTTCAAGCACTGTGCCGGGAGTGATAATTTTTACAACATCACGCTTTACGATGCCTTTTGCAGTTGCGGGGTCTTCCACCTGCTCACAAATAGCAACCTTGTATCCACGTTCAATCAGACGGGCGATATAACCATCGCAACTGTGATACGGCACACCGCACATCGGGGCGCGTTCTTTAAGACCGCAATCTTTGCCCGTTAGCACAAGATCCAGTTCTTCCGATGCTATTTTCGCATCCTCAAAAAACATTTCGTAGAAATCGCCCAAGCGGAAAAACAGTATACTATCTTCATGGTGGCTTTTAATATCCATATACTGCCGCATCATCGGTGATAAATCAGCCATTAAACATCCCTATTCTTTCGAATTATTGTTAATCTAAAATATTAGTGGCAACCGCCGCATGTTGAACAGTCGTGTGTGCAGTTGTTAATTTCACACGTTTTTGGGTCAGCGCCTTGCGCACACATACTGATAATGGTATTAACGTCAGCCAGAATTTTATCCACCGCTGCGCGTGCTTCGTTGTACTCGACCATTGCGGGATTTTCCATAATTTCATTATAAAGAGCGCGTAGTTCTTCGTTCATTGACTTAATCTTTTCTTCTTCTCGCTCTTCCTTGGAAAGTTCATTATCAAGATTCATACGGGCTATATTGAACTTACCGATTTTATCCTGTAAATCGGTATCCTTCTCACTATCAATCATTGCCTTTGCGAATCTTACGTAAGCTGGGTCGGCTTGCAAAGCTTCACCCAACTGTCTTGCTGCTAAAATTACGTCCATAATAATTCTCCTTAATATTTTTCTATCAAAGTACCTTTGAGTACATTATTTGTATCAGTTACCTTTACGTATACAAATTTGCCGATAAGATTTTTATCTCCTGAAAATTCTATTACGTCTGTGCCGTTTGTTCGGGCTAATATAAAACCCTCATTTTCACTTTCTTCTTCACACAAAACGCGGTATGTTTTGCCTTTCATATCGCTTTGTTTTTGTTTGCCGATTTTGTCTTGTAATTCAAGCAATTCACTAAACCACTTGCCCTTCTCAGCGCGGCTTACCGTATCAGGCATTTCGGCGGCAGGCGTACCGGGACGCGCCGAATAGATAAAGGTAAAAAGTGAATTGTATTCTACTTCCTTTACAAGAGATAGCGTATCGCAAAACTCTTCGTAGGTTTCTCCTGGGAAGCCCACGATAATATCGCTCGTAATGGATAAATCGGGCATACGGCTTCTTGCTTGTTCTATGAGGGATAAATACTTTTCTCTTGTATAACGTCTGTTCATAGCACCGAGAACCCTGTTATTTCCGCATTGTACGGGCAGGTGTAAATGATGGGCTACCTTTTCACAGTCCCGCATTGTATCAAGAAGTTCCAGTGTGCAGTCCTTCGGGTGCGAAGTCATAAACCTTATGCGAAAATCCCCCGGGATAGCGTTGATTTTTTGGATAAGTTTCGCGAAATTTATATCTTCACTAAGTCCCTTGCCGTAGGAATTTACGTTTTGACCGAGCAAGGTTATGTCCTTAACACCTGCGGCTATCATTTGCTCGGCTTCTTTTAATATTTCACAAGATGCTCTTGAGCGTTCGCGACCTCTTACATACGGCACAATACAGTAGGTGCAGAAATTATCGCAGCCGTACATAATCGGAAGCCAACCCTTAACCGTTTTATCGCGGTGGACGGGCATACCCTCAACTATATGCTTTGTATCAGTTGAAATATCAAAAATACGCTTGGAACCATTTAATCTGCGATAAATATATTCAGGCAGACGGTGAAGCACATGGGTGCCGAAAAGAATATCAACATACGGATAACTTTTTTTGATTCGCTCAGCAACCTTTTCTTGCTGTGCCATACAGCCGCAAACTGCCACTATCATATCGGGACGCGCTTTTTTGAGCGCCTTCATAGTTCCTATATTTCCGTAAACCCTGTCTTCCGCGTGTTCGCGCACAGCACAGGTATTAAAAAGCACAAAATCTGCAGTCGCGGCATCTTCGGTAAACGAATACCCCATTTTTTCGAGCATACCCTTTATGTGCTCTGAATCACTCACGTTTTGTTGACAGCCATACGTGTTTATACACGCCTTGGGCGCTCCGTAACGCGCGGCGACGAGTTCTTTAATTTTCTCAATATATCCTAATTGCTCTTTAAACATTAAAACACCTGACAAAAGTATAATTTAATTCAGTATATATTATACTATACATAAGTGTCTTTATCAAGTGCACAAAAAAAATTATTGTGGATTTTGTAAAAAAGTTCTTTACAAACCAAAACTAATGTTGTATACTATATTTGTAAAATTTTATTTAAGTGAGGTATCGCTATGAAAAAATTGTTAGCCGTTTTCTTTGCTTTATTACTTATCGCAATTCCTTGTTGTATTGGTGTTAGCGCTGCAGGTGCTATTAATGCTGATGAGCAGAGAATTCTCGACACACTTGATCAGTATATCCAGCTTGGTACAACCAAGTATCATATTCCTGATGAGTATATCGCACAGGCAAAGAACCATTTCTTAACCACCGATATTACAAAAGACCAAGCAGATGAAATCATTAGTTATGTCAATGAAGGTGCTGAAATTTTAAAGCATGATGCAACACCCGACAAAGAGTTCCATATGGAAAAACTCCCCGCAGCACATAAGGAAGAAATTCTCGCATTAGGTCAGAAAGCTTGTGAGGTAGTTGAGCTTACTCTTACCTACGATTTCGAAGAGACACACGTAGTTATCACTGATAACAGCGGAAATACTCCTGTTGACGTGTTTGACTCTAAGCCGATTATTAAAACAACAGGCGCCGAGGTTAGCGCAATTGTTGTTACCGCTGCAGCATTAGCAGTTGTTATGGTTGCCGCTTTTGTAATTTCAAAAAAGGTTAAGTTGTTTTAATCTTGTTAAAACGTATTGATTTTAAAAAGCTAATGGTGCTCTTTTTAGTGCCATTAGCTTTTGCTTTACTTGGATATCTGATTTTGTTTTTCTCGGCAAGGTCAGCAATAACTTCCGTTGTTAATATATGGAGTATGATGGCAACCGATACCCAGAACTATGATACGGATGATGGCTATACCGATTTGTATTCGGATGCGATTTTTCACAGTTATACCGATACCGTTCCAAGTAGTTTAATAACCTTTCCTGTCTCAGGTGCAAAATACGGTATGATTACCATTGAAGGCACCGATATTGATTGTCCGCTTTTCTTTGGTGACGACAGTAAGACGCTCCGTCGCGGCGCGGGGCAGTATAAAGGAAGCTCCTTCCCCGGTATGTGCTCAACCACAATTATTGGCGGACACAATAATTCGTTCTTTAAGACTCTTAAAGATGCTAAGGTGGGCAGTATAATAACGGTTAAAACTCATTACGGAGTTTATACCTATAAAATAACCGATACCGCCATAAAGAGTTTCAACGACCGCACCGCTTTTGACATAAATGCAGAAAACGAAAACCTCGTTTTGTACACCTGCTACCCGTTTAATGCGTTGGGGCTTACAAAGCAGCGTTATTTTGTTTATGGCGAGTATATTTCGGGACCGAAAATATTGCTTAACGAGTAGGAGTATTATATGACCGATAAGAAAAAAGAAATTTTAAGGACTGTTATAAATTACACCGTCGCAGTTATTACAGCAATGTTTATATTTCTTTTTTGTGTTTGCGCCGCCTTGTCGGTAGCAACATCGAAAGGGTACATTAATTTCACAGTAAAATTCACAAAATACAACCAACTGTCCGCCGAAGAATTAAAAGAAGGGCTTATTTCCCTTGCAATACCGAGTGGGCTACCCGAAAATTATTTTGATGATAAGGTGGACACCGCCACACTCGAAAAGCTTAATAAAGAATGCATTGATAACGCATATAATTCAGGCAAATTCTCGGTAGAAACTGCCGATTTAAAGGAGAAACTTATAAAATGGTTTAAAGATTATGCCGCATCAGGTGCACTGGCATCGGATATTGACGTGACCGATGAATCTCTCTCGTATCTTGCCGATTTGTGCGCCGAAAAGTATGAAAAAACGGCGGCAAACAGTGTGTTTATGTATCTGGCATTTTATGCTTCTAAACTTAACGGCTTTCTTTTGTTTGGAACGCTCGGTACTTTTTTACTATCCGCGCTCGGTGTTTTTTTCACAGTAAAGCTAAATAAGAGTAACGGTAATCGACGGTTTTTATACTTTTCACTTTGCGGCGGCGGATTAATGGCAGGACTTATCCCCGCGATTATGTTAATCGGAGAATTTATTCAGAAAGTCAGCATTTCCTCCCGCTCAATGCATTTGTTTGTAAGCGCCTATGTTAATAACATTTTACTGTTTTTGCTTATCTTAGGGCTAATGCTCTTCGGCATTTCGGTATTTATATTACTTTTTAAAAAGAAAGATAAAAAAACTCTTGATTTAAAGTAACTATTAGTGTATAATAAATCCGTTGCAAAATCGCAATTCTATGCACGTGCCGGTGTGATGGAATTGGCAGTTTTTGTCAAGTGCGCATCCGGTGGATGATTAAGCGCTTGACGAAAAGGCGCCGCGGTCAAAAGTTTTAGGCGCTCCAAGCCGTAAAAACTTTTGGGCACCGCAAGAGTCACGGGCACTTTGTGTTTTTGGGAGATTAAATTTAATATTTGCCGGTGTGATGGAATTGGCAGTTTTTGTCAAGCGCACATCCGGTGGATGATTAAGCGCTTGGCGAAAAGGCGCCGCGGTCAAAAGTTTTAGGCGCTCCAAGCCGTAAAAACATTTGGGCACCGCAAGAGTCACGAGCACTCGGTGTTTGTGGGTAATAAATTTAATATTTGCCGGTGTGATGGAATTGGCAGACGTAGTGGACTCAAAATCCACCGGTGGCGACACCGTGCCGGTTCGAGTCCGGCCACCGGCACCAAAACCCCGTTCTCTTACGAGAACGGGTTTTACTTTTTACTTCTTACCTTTTTCCTCTTACCTCAAAACAAATTTTGTACGGGCTTTGAGAAAGTAAGAAATAATACACATTGCCACTACGCCTTATTCATTTCTAACCGCTAATTAAACTAGTATTTGTTTGGTTGACTTTTATTGTTTTGATATGATACAATAGTTTTGTCGATTAATTCGCAGGGGGATATTCACATGTCAGATAATATTGAACGCTTGAAATCTTTAAATATTCTTAATTCAATTATATGTGGTGACGCTGCAGAAGTACTTAAACGTATACCTAGCGACTCAATTGATCTTGTGGTAACTTCGCCTCCATATGATGATTTGCGAAAATATAACGGTTTTTCTGTTGATCTGCATTCTGTCGGAATTGAATTATATCGAGTTCTCAAAAGCGGTGGAATCGTAGCAATGGTTATTCAGGATTCAACAAAAAATTACGGAAAATCTCTCACTTCTTTTAAAACCATTATCGATTGGTGCGATAATATCGGATTCAAATTGTTTGAAACTTGCATATATCATAAAAATGGCACCGAAGGTGCTTGGTGGAAAAACCGTTTTAGAGTTGACCACGAATATATGCCAATTTTCCTTAAAGGCGATAAACCTCAATATTTTAATAAACAACCCTTGAAGATTCCCTCCAAGCACGGCGGAAAAGTAATGTCGGGAAGCGGCAATCGAAGAACTGACGGTACCACTACCCCTATTGTTAGAAGAGAGATAAATCCTATGAAATGCCGAGGAACTGTTTGGGACTATTTAATGGCTGGCGACAAGAATCCTTTGAAGCGAAAACATCCTGCTGTGTTCCCCGATAAAATACCTTTTGATTTTATTCAATGCTTTTGCCCCCAAGGCGGTGTTGTTTTGGATCCTTTTGTTGGATGCGGATCAACCGCAGTTATGGCTAAAGTTCTCAATAGGAAGTATATTGGAATCGATATATCAAAGGAATATTGCGATTTGGCAGAAGAACGTATAGAAAAGGATGTGCCAAAATGTCAAAAATAGAAGAACTGTTAAAAGATAAGCATAATGAAAGGATAGACTTTGATAAAATTCTAACCGATTATCCATGGATTAATGAAAGAGACCGTTATTGTGTTTTAAGCCCCGATAGCGACGGCCTGCTTTGTGGACTATTTATGTCTGCAATGAGAGGTTGGAAGATTATCGGCTTTTATGATGACAAAATAGGTGTTATAAATAAATCCTTCTTGTCCGAGGAAATTGTATTCTTGGATGGTGAAATTTTTAGAAAATCCATCAAGAGTGTAGGTCACCACATGCTTAAATATAACAAGCGGCAAGAATTGGACTTTTCAGGATTTGAGAATTGTATACAACCAAATTTAATAAGAAATTATGACGGCAAAAATAATTTCAGATTGAAATATCCCCTTGCAACAATTCATTTGTTGATAAGTGTCATCGCTTATGCGGACCACAAGGCAGGTATCTCCGAAATACATTTCGACGAAAATGCAATCGCGCCACTTTACTTTACGGATGGTGTTTTTGGGGTTTTGTTTTCTTATCCTGAAAACGTGCTTAACTGGATATCGTTTTTAAGAATAAATGAAGATTGGAATCCTTTAAAACAGATATTTGAAAATAAATCTTATTCTGTGTACACCACAATGCAATTGATGAACGAGTTCTTTAGGGAACGTGATAAACTAACTTTTAAAAAAGAACGCGGCGACCGTCTAAAGATCTCTTCAAAAGATGGTGAGCCATACAACATTGAATCATCTACAGAAGGACTTGTAAAAATCAATGCCGAAGCTGTTAACCGCATAAAAAAATTCATTACCCTAATGGGGAATATGATAAACTGGGAATTTAAAGAAGAAAATTGGTTGTGTTGGGATCGTTTAAAATTTTACAAATTTAGTAAAGATGACTTCAAAGGACGCGGATGGACCATAAACAACAAAAATTTTGAAAAATTTCTATCATTAAATCCTCTTTCGTGGGCAATGACATCTGGCACTAATATAGAATTCACTCTTGAAAAGCCCTCAAAATTATTCTAATAATATATAAAAGCACTTGTAATTCAAGTGCTTTTTATATTTTCATTATCTCTTATCAAATTATATCTACCACTTCATATACACCTTTTCACCGTCGCTTATAAGCTCGAACCATTTATTATTATATGTGGCGGTAACTGTGATTTCGGTACCCGCCGACAATGTTCCAACTTTATATGTATCGTTTAATACGGCTATGGAATATATATCCTTATCATTATCAAGCGTCAACATTTCATTGCACTTAGTAAACTCGGCTTTTTTAACTTGCTTTGTTTTAACGTAACCTATAAGCCCATTATATCTGATTTCCGACCAACCCGTAACAAGTGTGCGAATTCTCTCGTAAATAACGCCCTTAACTATGATGCCGCCTTCACCCGATTTTTCGTTATAACTGTTATAAACCGTTACGGTATCATTTATGCACTCTATCGGCTCACTGGGATACACGTAGCGATAATAAGAAACGTTCAAATCGGTATAGCCCTTTATTCCATCAACTTTGCCGCGGCAGGTGTACTGCCACATAGCGTATTCGCCCTTATATGTAGTGGACTTAATATAATGTGCAAGCCAAAAATCATAATCCTTTATAGCATTAAAATCCCAATAATCAGTAACCGATGATTTACTCGCATAAAGCATCGGCGTATAGCCCGAAGATGCTACGTAATTTAAAAATGCGATGGTATTTTTGGTTAATTGCTGACGGCTTACGTTCTCTGCTCGGGATTTTTGTTTGTTAAAAAATTCTTCGAAATCATATGCTACAGGGTAAAGGATTTCAATTCCCTCTTCGGCTTTCTCATCAAGTGTTTTACAAACCCATGCCGCTTCTTGACTGGCTTCGTCTTCGGTTATTGCGGTGGAATAAAAATAAACTCCTATCTCGATTCCATTTTCTGCAGCGCCCCGTATATTTTGCTCAAAATAGGCATCCTGTACGATTTTTCCGGTAACGTATCCGCGGTAGCCCATACGTATCATAACAAACTCAACACCCGCGGCGGCAACCTTTTTCCAATCGATTTTACCATTGTGACTTGATACGTCAATACCATAGGACTGTGCCTGCCAACGTTCACTTATAACTGTGGAAAGCGAATCATATATCGTAATATCCCCGAGCGTTACACTTTGCTCTAACTTTTCGTTGTTCATATCGGTATTATTCTTTGTATCTTCCACCGAATTTTCATCGGCTATTTCAACATCGGGTATTACAATTTCCCCGTTAGTATTGTTATTCTCACTGGTGAGTGGTCTTTCTACCGTTTCGGTTATCACTTGAGTATATGGTTTTTCAATGTAAAATCCGTTTTTCGCAACATAAACAAGCGGAATTATAAGAGCCAAAACCAATAAAAAACAAACTGCCGAAATTATCGATAAAGCAATATGTCCGCGGAAAAAACCGCGGACTTTTTTTGACTTATTGCCGATAGTTTTCTTGCTTTTTTGTTTACTCATCCAGCTTAAGCACCGCCATAAACGCTTCTTGCGGAACCTCGACGCTACCGAGTTTACGCATACGTTTTTTACCTTCCTTTTGTTTTTCAAGCAACTTTTTCTTTCGTGTTATGTCACCGCCGTAGCACTTTGCAAGTACGTCCTTGCGCATCGCCTTTACTGTCTCACGAGCAATAATTTTACCGCCAACGGCAACCTGTATAGGCACTTCGAAAAGTTGACGCGGAATATAATCTTTGAGTTTCTCTGCAATACGACGAGCCCTGGAATACGCGTTATCCCTGAACACTATGAAAGATAGCGCGTCTACAACATCACCCGCTATCATAACGTCGAGCTTTATAAGATCAGATTTATTATATCCGCTTATTTCATAATCGTATGATGCGTAACCCCTTGTGCGTGATTTAAGCGCATCAAAAAAGTCGTAAATAATCTCGCCCACAGGCATAATATAGTGTATATCCACGCGCTCCCCCATATATTTCATATCGGTGTAAACGCCGCGGCGCTCTTCACATAATTGCATAATCGCGCCAACGTATTCGCTCGGCGCATAGATATGCACATCCGCCACCGGTTCGGATGCCGAAAAAATAGTCGCAGGATCTGGGTAGTTTGTCGGGTTATCAACGCTTACCTCTTCCCCGTTGGTCAGTTCAAATTTATAAATAACGCTGGGCGCTGTGGTGATTATATCGAGATTATATTCTCGCTCTAATCTTTCTTCGATAATTTCCATATGCAAAAGTCCCAAAAATCCGCAACGGAAACCAAAACCGAGTGCCTTGGAGGTTTCGGGCTCGTAAAGTAAGGACGCATCATTTAACTGCAATTTTTCGAGCGCTTCGCGCAAATCTTCATAATGCGCACCGTCCGCTGGATAAATACCGCAGAAAACAACGGGATTTACTTTTCGGTACCCCGCTAGTGCTTCGGGTGTGGGGTTGTCGGCCAGAGTTACGGTGTCACCCACACGCGCGTCACTCACCGTCTTAATAGATGCGGCCAAGTAGCCAACCTCACCCGCTTCAAGACAGTCGCAAGGTACGAGCGTTGTTGCGCTCTTTCTACCGAGTTCAACAACGTCAAAGGTGGCGCCCGTTGCCATCATTTTGATTTTATCGCCCGTTTGGATTTTACCCGAAACTACGCGGAAATACACGATAACACCCTTATATGCATCATAATAAGAGTCAAAAATCAAAGCGGATAATGGCGCGTTTCGGTCCCCCTTGGGAGACGGTATTTCGGTAACGATTTTTTCAAGCACTTCTTCAATATTAACGCCCGTTTTTGCCGAAACCAATGGTGCATTATCGGCGGGGATGCCGATTATATCTTCAATTTCACCCTTTACGCGTTCGGGGTCGGCAGACGGCAAATCAATTTTATTAATAACGGGCAAAAGTTCAAGCCCGTGGTCAACCGCCAAATAGGTGTTAGCAAGAGTTTGCGCTTCGATGCCTTGAGAAGCGTCAACTATAAGCAATGCTCCTTCGCAAGCCGCAAGAGACCTTGAAACTTCATAGTTAAAGTCAACGTGACCGGGGGTGTCTATTAAATTAAGTTCATAGCGCTCACCGTCGGCGGCATCATAATAAAGAGTTACGGCATGGGATTTAATAGTTATGCCGCGTTCCCTTTCCAAATCCATACTGTCAAGTATCTGCTCAGACATTTCTCTTGACGACACCGAGCTCGTTTTTTCAAGCAAACGGTCGGCAAGGGTGGATTTTCCATGGTCGATATGCGCAATTATGCAAAAGTTTCTTATGTTTTCAAGTGGAAATGACACAAACGTTTCTCCTATCAAGATATTAATATAATTAATATATCATAAAACGCGAAATAATACAATAATTTGCAAATAGAAAAAAATTGTGATATTATACCTTTGGTGATAATAATGAATTGGGAAAACTGTGTAAATTTTATTTTTGATGAAGAAATGGAAGAATACATTTGTGTAGCCGCATTTGATGAAGATGAATACGTGAGGTTTTTATCTGGAAATCAAAAAAACTGCCCATATTTTAGATTAGATGATGAATACGGTGTTGTAAGAAAACAAAATTAAAGCGGACTGCTTAACAGTCCGCTTTTTCTATTATTGCCGCCATAACGGTAATATCGTCTTCGTGGTTATCCTGACGTCTTCGTTTTGCCGATTGAGATATGTGCTCACTAAGCTCTTGTGCTGAGCCGTTGCCCCAATTTTCAAGCTCGGCACATATCCACTCGGTGCCCTCTTGTGTAGCGCCGTCCGACATAAGCAATAATATATCGCCTGGGCGTAGCCGTATAGTTGCTTTATCGAAAGATATATCTCGCAAAATCCCCGCAGGCAGCGAGGTGCTTTGCGCCTTACCTGTTCTGCCCGAACGTCTGACAAGCGTTGGCGCGGCACCCGCTTTTAATAAATCGCATCTACCCGTATATAAATCGATAGCGGCGATATCCACTGTGGCGGTTGACTCATCGGTTGATTTAAAAATCATCGATGAATTTAAAATGCTAAGCGAACAGTCATAACCAAAACCCGCTTTTATAAGCCGACCTATAAGTCCCGCCGCCATTGCCGAATCAACTGCGGCGCGCCCTCCCGTACCCATACCGTCGCTGAGCACCATAATAAATCGTCCCTTGCCGTCGGGAAAATATCTGTATGCATCACCGCAAAGCGTATGTGGGGCGGATATAATCTGATTAACACCGATATCGGCTTTTAGTGTGCACCGCTCTATTATATTAATGATTGTTTCTTCACCAAAAGAAGATACACACGGGGCATCAAAATCACGTGATGCCGCAAGAGATGCCTGTCGCATTATTTGCATACGGTTGATAATCATATCTTTGGTGTTTTTTATGCGGATTTCCACACTCATTCTGCCATATTTATCGATTTTACAGCAACACCCGTCGGCAACAACATCAATACTTTTAAGTGCCGACAAAATATTACTTGCAGTATTATTATCAAACACTTCTCCTGCTTCAATTTCGGCTACTAAGTCGCTTAGCAGATTTGATATACCGCAAAACTGGTCGGATATAACACTTCTTACTTCATCAATGCGAGATTCCGCAGCGATTCGCGCGGCATACGCAGTATAATGCCGACTTACCGCATCGCCCACCGCATCAAGCCGCACACAACGTCCACGAAATTCATCGGGGGCCGAAACGGAAATATTTGTATCCCCACGTTTTACTGCCTTGGTCATATCAATAACCGCCGATACGGTATCATTTCGTTTGCTTTCCCAACAATGCATACGCAGTGTACATCCGCGACAGGCGGTTTCTTCAACACCGTCGAAAACGTCAGAAAAATCGGGCGCGTTGATACGCGACAGTTCACTTGCTACCTGCTCTACCGTATCGGATACGTCGGTTAAAGCATTAGCCGCAAATCCAAGCCGCATTGTAACCGATTTTTTAAGCCCCTCGGGTGGCTCTACTATAGGCACTGGGGCTAATAATTTGCCGATTTTAACACCCGCCGTTTTGGGCACCAAAATATATATTACCGCCGCCACAGTGGTTTCTATCAAATATATAACGGTTGATTCACCCTCTATTACAGCGGAGCAGGAAAACACCGACACCGCAAATGACAGCAGCACTGCGTACTTACCAAGTGAAGAAAAAACACCTGAAATTAGTGCCGAAAACGCCATCATAACAGCGGCACTCGAATTTGCAGACGAAAGCAGAGATATTAATGCAAAGCCGATTCCAAAAACACTCGACGGCACAACGCCCGCAAATCTTGCTATAACCAAAGAAACAGCAAACGCGATAATTCTGCCAAAGGATACGTCTGCCATCGTGATACCCAGAAAACCTGATAGCAATATGCAGACCGATATCAAAAGCGCCCCCGATTCTTCACCCGATATTCCTACAGTATCGCGGCAAAAAATCCGCAATGCTCGGTTTATAAAATATGCGCCGCCCGCCGCAATTAGCGTTTCGGCTATCGCTAATATTATCTCACCCGTTTCGTTTCGCACTGCCACAAGCCCTGTGGCTAACGTTACTGCTGCCACCGATAATGCCGAGAAAAAAGGTTTTGAGGCGCCTTTAAAAGTTCCGTTTGCTAAAAGCCGAATAGCCGCGATGCCGCTCACCGATATTAGATATCTAAAAAAAGATAGTTCCGTGGGCGCTAATAAATACCCAAGCGCCGAACCTGCCGCGGCGGACAATATGTAAGGGCTGAGTACACCTCCCGTAAAGGAAAGTCCGAAAGGAACTAAAACACCTAATAATTGTCCGCGAGTTGTTAAGAAACCTAATGCTGCAAATATTAAATGTGTAAACACTGCACCCGCAATATCTTTGATGGATGGAATTGTGGATAAAGAATTAATTGCCGATTCATTTTTCATACTTTTCACCGCCGATAATTTTAATAATATAACCATAAACATTATACCGCTTGTCCCACCGACGATTTTGTCAAACCCGCACCGAACTTTTAATTACTTTTTGTTTTAATTTTTACACTGTTGTCGAAGACAGTAAAATATAAAAGACCTGATTATTAAATCAGGTCTTTTATGTTGCTTAAAATTAATCTTCTATTGTTTCTTCTTCAGCCAAATCGGCAATAAGAACGTTAACTCGGGTTATGGCGTTGCCCGTCATATCCTGCAATTTATCCTTAACATTTGCCTGTACGGCTTCGGCGATTGTTTTAACCTTAAATCCGGGTTTTACCGAGATGTAAACACTAATATCAACGGCTCCGTTTTTAGCTGTTACCTTAACAGATTTAAGCGGTGAATTGCCCTTCATAACACCCGTAACATCAAGCGCACGGTTTGAAAGCGCAGCAACGCCTTCAACTTCAAGCGCAGCAAAAGTAACCATTTTTTCAATTACTTCGGTGTTTATACCAAGTCCACCCGATACATTGATATTTGACATATTAAAATCCTCCGTTTCAACATCGTTTATTTTAGAGAAAATATATTCGTTTATCTTATTATACCACATTTTCCCGCAAACTCAACTATTTTACTGTAAGAATTTTAATTTTATCTACACTATACCCGCTTTGCGCCTTTGCAACATCCTGAATTTGCAGGGTTTGGGCTGCGGTTAAACTATCGGCTCTGACCACAATATTTATATCATTTTCCCCAATTATTGCGAGTGTCTGAGAAAAGCCCTTGGCTTTAAGCAAGGTTTCGATATTACTTTCGGCAGTCTGCCATGCCGCTATAGATGCCGCCTTATCAACTGCCGATTTTACGGTTTCGGCATTATCGCCCGCACTTTTAATGGTTTCGGCGAGTTCTTCTTTAATTTCGGCTCTGGTTTCGGTGCGTTCGCGTCGCGATTTTGTAAAATAATCTTCTGCGTCCGCCGACGTTTCGAGCGATTCACCTTCAGTAGCGCCATCCACAAACTCCGCTTCGCCTAAATACTTATTTTCATTTGGCTGATACCGCATATTAAGCCACACCGCCGCACCGAGTGCTACAATCATAACCGCCAGTACCAACTGACTTTTGCCCAAAACCTTGCCTTTTTTCATAATTTATTGTCCTCCCTTTCCGGATATGTATATTCTTTTTGATGTTACCGATAATGTTGCCATTAGGCAGTTTTTGATTTTTTCATTTGTTTGGCTATTATTTGCGCCGTCATAAACAACTGCAACACCGCGTATTTGCGGCAATTCTCTGTTTACTATCAGCGCGTTTTGATTTCCCGATGAGTCGGTTATAATGACTCGGTTTTTCTCGGAATCGGTTGATTTGTCAGTAGCCGTATCGGCCTGCCGCGTACTATCGGAAAGTTTTGTTTCGTCGGCATAGTTATATTTGATATCACTATCGAGCGTTATCACCACAGTTGCACGGCAGGAAGTTATATCCCGAACCAACTTCTCTATCTCCTTTTCCAACTGTTGCTGATAAGCGGTTATATCAAACTCTCCGCCCGACGAAATTTCTTTTTCATCGGTTGCAGATATACCCGATAACAATAGCAACAAAATACCCGCTATACCAAATATTAGTATTAACTTTCCGTTTTTTAGGTGTGAAAAAAACGCCTTTAATTTATCGTTCATATACAACCGTCACCACGTCCGCGTCCACCGTTTTTTCAAAAATCTCTCTGACCTTATTTTCTTCACAGTCGGTATACACCGTTATACTGTTAATATATATGCTGCCAAACTCGTCAATATTAGTATCTACCGCTACTTTTTTATAGGATATTTCATTATCGGCAAGTAGCGATTCACATAGATACTGGGCTTGTATATCGGCGGCGGCGGTAACTTCAGCCGTATCGGTTTTTAGGGTGGGTATTTCTATATCAATTTTTACCTTCAAAACCGCACTGAATAAGGTCACACAAATACACAAAAAAAGCAGAGAAACAGCATATCTAACCGACTTATTAATATTACCCGATGGATAAAGTCCTGTTAGTGCCCCAATAAATATTGCCGCCGCGGAAAAACCTATTAGTATTTGCTTTAAAGTTTCCATTTTGCCACCTATTTTTTAATCAGTACCGATATTGATATAACAAAAAGCGCTCCCACAAACAAAATCATACCCATAAGAACCGCCAGTAAACTATCAACCGCCTTTAAGACTCCCACCGCTTTTACCGACATCATATTGGCGGCGCCGCTTGATAGAGCTATGACTATCCGCCATAAAAAGAGTTCAAAAATTATTGGTAATAAGATAAGCACTATTGCCAATACGGCATAAAGTCCTACCGAGCTTCGAAGCAAACTTACCGATGCGGTAACTGTTGTAAGGGCTTCGCTGAGCGCCGGTCCTGCCACAGGGACAAACGATGCCACAAAAAACTTAGCCGTTTTAACCCCCACCGTATCTGCTGCGGTGCTTAATGTTGTTTGCAAGGATAAAAGACCTGCAAAAGCCGTAAACACAAGTGCTAATATCCAAAGAGCCACATTCTTTACGGTAGATACGAGCGAATTATCTTTAATGAGTGGTGATACGCCGGATGCAAGTCCCAGTCCAAAATATGCACACATTAGCGGCACTATCAGAAAAGCCGCAGCTTGTACGATTATTTCGGCAGCCAGTAATAACAATCCTCCCGAAACGGAAGCCGCAGTAGGCGTGCCTGAAAGTAAAATTATACCTGAATAAATAGGTATGAACGACATCATAAATACGCCCGTACCCTTAATAGCCGATACCGATGCCGAAATTACACCAATTACGCCGTCGGCAATAGTTAAACTCACAATAATTGAGAATATAAAGTTAAGCGACTCTGAGAGTTTGCTTCCATCAGAAGTAAATGCCTTTACAGCGGCAGAGAAAATCATAACCGCCACCACGCTCAAGAAAGACTCAAACGGCGCGTTACCACCGCTTTTAAAGAAAGACCATATATGCGAAAACACGCTTTTTGCCGTCAAGTTTTTACTCCAATCGGCATCCGATAAATTGATGTTGTTCTGTTTAAAAAATTCCCGCACTTCATCTGGTAAGAGTTCATTTATTTCTTCCACACCGCTGCTCTCTACCGTCTCTTTATACACGTCGGTGGCTGATACGGGCAGCGAAAACAAAAATATAAGCAGTATTAAAACAATTATCTTTTTCATTTTTATTTTATAAGCGCTGTAACCACCGAGAATAGTTCCTTGAGTAATGGTACGGTTATCACAAAAATCGCCGCGCGTCCCACAAGTTCGGCTTTTGCGGCTACGGCACTTTGTCCAAAATCGCGGCACGTGTCGGCAACAAACTGAGTTATGTACCCAATCGCCAAGACCTTTACCGCCACCGAAAACCTGCTGATGTGTATTCCCGAATTTTTGAGAACGCTTAAAAATTCTTTGGCGGGTTTAAAGAGCGTGGTTATGACGCCTGCCAAAATTATACATCCCACCGCTACGGTTATTACAACTGCATATTCCTTTTTATAATTTCCGATAACCACCGATAGCATAACTGCTATAAGGCAGATACCCAATGCTTCAAACAGTTCCATTTTACAAACCGAAAACCGATTTAACCGTTTGGAAAAGTTCCCCTATAACATTTACTATCATTAGCAATACCACCACAAGACCCGCAAGAGTTGTAAGCATCGCCTGTTCTTCACGTCCCGAGCGCACTAGCACCTGATGTAGCACTGTTACAATTATACCTATTGCCGCCACCTTAAAAATAAAATCAACGTCCATTTTATCACCTTAAATTAATATTATAGATATACCAAGCCCTGCAAAAAATCCGAGCATTTTTATCGGTTTGGATTTTTCCTTGTATTCCCGTCTTGCATCGTCGTATCTGAATGTGAGTTCTTTTTTATACATTTCGCAGAGATTTAACTGTTCTGTGATATCGCCCATACCCAGCCGTGAAAAAACCTCATCCACCGTAGCAACGTCTTCTGAATTAAGCCCATTTTGAAAAACCGTAACCCCAAACGGATTATTCACCAAAAAATATGCATCGTGTGCGGGTATTTCATCTAAAATTTTTGATAATTCGGCAGATGAATAACGAATTTTATCCCCTATAATTCCTAACGCCCTTATATACCAATTAAGTGTTTCAGCGCGTCTTTTTAGATTCCCCGACAAGTTGAAACCGATAAGTGTCGCCGCCGCTGTTAAAAGTATTAACCCCACTATTTTAATTACGAATACCATTTAATCAAATCCTCGCCATTAAAAATTTCGTTTCCCTTGTTTCTGTCAAGCAGTACCACAGTTTTTACGGCACCTGACAATATCAGCCGCCTTGTCACCGCACGGGACAATAACTGCTCGGTCCCACTAATATGCGCCGTTGTTATTATCTCGGCACCACCGTTTACCGAATCAAATACGTGCATAAGCTCCGCCACCCTGCCGATTTCATCAAAAGCGATATAATCAGGCGTCATTGTACGCAGTGCTATTTCTATACCTCTATCCTTTTCGATACCAAATAGAACGTCGGTATTTGGTCCTAAATCGTTATAAATCGAGCCGCGGGAAAACGCCGAAATTTCACCACGGGTATCCACAACGCTGACCTTGAAGTTTTTGCAGGACAATCGCCGAACCAAATCGCGAAGCACCGTCGTTTTGCCGCTGGCAGGCGGACCTGCTAACAAAATGCCACCTTGAATTTTACCATCTAAAAAATCTGCCGCACCAAGTATCTGCCTCGCAATTCTTATATTAACGGATGAAAATTCATACAAATTTTCGCCCGAAAAATTACCCACAACTCCTGCCCTATGACCAAAGGGCAAGGAAATATAACCGTTATTAAGCTCGTTTGTATGCGCGTATACCGAACTGTTACAAAGACGTTTTACGGTAAATGCTATGTCATCGGTTTCTAATATCGGCTTTATGAAATGCGGTCGCTTACCGCACATAATACAAATTTCTTTGCCGTTGCGAAGCCGTATTTCTTCGGCGTTTTGCTTTACGTCTTCCGACAAACAACTTATTGCCGCCGCAATTTTTAGCGGCAATAACTCTATTAAATGCACCACTTTAACTATCACCAATAAATCTTATGCGGACAAGTTAAAAAAAATGACCTTTTGTTATAAAACAAAGGTCAAAAATTAAAACCCGCACAATGTGCGGGTTTTAAATACTGTTACTTTATAATTACTTAAGTTCAACAGTTGCGCCAACTTCTGTGAGTTTAGCTTTGATTTCTTCAGCTTCATCCTTAGAAACAGCTTCCTTAAGGGTTTTGGGTGCGCCATCAACCAATGCTTTAGCTTCTGCAAGACCAAGACCGGTGATTTCGCGAACTGCCTTAATAACCTTAATTTTTTCTGCACCAGCGGCGGCTAAAACAACGTCAAACTCTGTTTTCTCTTCTGCTGCTGCGGCACCACCTGCTGCGGGAGCTGCTACTGCAACTGCTGCTGCTGCGGATACGCCAAATTCTTCTTCAACTGCTTTAACGAGCTCAGAAAGCTCAAGAACTGTAAGAGCTTTTAACTCTTCAACGATAGCTGTAATTTTTTCTGCTGCCATTTTATTTTCCTCCAATAATAAATAAATTTGTTTTTCAATAATTATTCTGCAGCGCCGTCTTTATCTACGATGGCTTGAACTGCACGTGCAAATGCTGCGATAGGTGCTTGGAAAGCTCCAACAACTGTTGCGAGAAGAACCTCTCGTGACGGAAGCTTTGCAAGAGAATTAACGGTTTCAACATCAATCGGCTTACCGTCTAAGTAACCGGCTTTGATACTGAAATTATCGTGTGCATCTGCAAACTTGCCGAGAATACGAGCTGCCGCTACGTGATCCTCTTTTGAAATCGCTATTGCTGTTGTGCCTTCAAGAACTGAATTGATGCTCTCAAGCTCAGTACCTTCGATAGCACGACCGAGAAGAGTGTTTTTAACTACGCGGTAGTCAACTCCTGCTTCACGAAGTTCTTTACGTAAAACTGTATCATCCGCAACCGAGATGCCTTTGTAATCAACGATAACACCGGCAACCGAGCTCTCAATATCAGCTTTAAGTCCAGCAACGATTTGCTGCTTTTGCTCTAATACTTTAGCGTTTGGCAAAATTTTCACCTCCGATAAATTTAAAATGCCTATCCCCGAAAACATGAGGATAGGCATAAAAATACTTTAAATAAGCTTTTATACGCACACCTCGGTAGGCGGTTTCCCTTTACCTTTAGTAAAAGACCTACTGTCTTCGGATTGCATTAGTTTGACAGGATATCCTGCCGTGCCAAATTATAATATCACACTTACCTTAATTTGTCAACTACAAATTTTATGCGCCGAACTTAGCAACGTTAATTTTGATGCCGGGGCCCATAGTTGTAGCAACAACGCAAGACTTAACGTACTGACCTTTTGTGGCAGCCGGTTTTGCCTTGATGATAGCGTTCATAAGAGTATCAAAGTTTTCCTGTAATTTTTCAGGACCGAAAGATACTTTACCTATCGGGCAGTGGATAATATTTGTTTTGTCAAGACGATACTCGATTTTACCTGCTTTAGCTTCGGTAACTGCCTTAGCAACGTCAGGAGTAACTGTACCTGCCTTGGGGGTAGGCATAAGTCCGCGCGGACCTAAAACCTTACCGAGACGACCAACCATACCCATCATATCAGGTGTTGCGATAACAACATCGAAATCGAGCCAGTTTTCGTTCTGAATTTTAGCAACGAGCTCTTCAGCGCCTACATAATCTGAACCTGCGGCCTCTGCTTCTTTAGCTTTGTCGCCCTTTGTAAGAACGAGGGTTCTTACCTTTTTACCTGTACCGTTGGGAAGAACTACGGCGCCGCGAACCTGCTGGTCTGCGTGACGTGAGTCAACACCCAAACGTACGTGGATTTCAACTGTTTCATCGAATTTAGCTGTAGCGGTTTTTGTTGTTAACGCAACAGCTTCTTCGGCATCGTAAAGCTTACCTTTTTCGATAAGGTTTACGCTTTCGTTATATTTTTTACCGTGTTTCACTTTCTTTACCTCCTAAGTGGTTAAATCGGAAATTTCCTCCCACGAGAAGAGAGTATTAATCGATAACTTCAATACCCATGCTGCGTGCGGTACCTGCTATCATAGACATAGCGGTTTCAACACTTGATGCATTTAAGTCGGGCATCTTCTGTTCTGCGATTTTTCTAATCTGCTCGCTGGTGATTTTAGCAACTTTATTCTTGTTCGGAACGCCCGAAGCAGTCTCAATACCGCATGCCTTCTTTAAAAGAACGGCAGCAGGCGGAGTCTTGGTAATAAAGCTAAATGAACGGTCTGCATAAACGGTAATAACTACCGGGATAATAAGACCTGCATCATTTTTTGTGCGTTCATTAAACTCTTTTGTAAAAGCCATAATGTTAACGCCATGCTGACCCAGCGCCGGACCAACAGGGGGAGCCGGTGTGGCTTTACCTGCCGGAATTTGTAATTTGATGTAACCTGTAATTTTTTGAGCCATTGTTTGCACCTCCAATATTCGTGGTAACTAGTGTTTTTACACTTGGCGGAACGTTCATCTTCCCGTTCCTCCCACCGTGACGGTCAAAGCCGTCGGCGGCAAAACAGCCGCTAGTTAACAATTAATCGGCCAGAACTATCTGGTCTAAATCCATATCAACAGGTGTTTGCCTGCCGAATACGGTTACGAGAACGCGAACGTTGTTGTTTTCTGGATCGATTTCATCAACAACACCTTCTAAGTTCTCAAAAGGTCCTGAAACGACCTTTACGTTATCTCCAACACTGTATGCAAGTTCAACGCTGTGCTTTTCAACGCCGAATTTGGCAACCTCTTCTTCGGTTAGCGGTACAGGTTTGGATGCCGGACCTACAAAGCCCGTTACGCCGTGGATATTTCTTACGACATACCAGCTATCGTCCGTAACGATCATTTTGATAAATACATATCCGGGAAAGAGTTTTCTCTCAACCTCGCGAGTTTTTTCACCCTTAATTTCGGTGACTGTCTCGGTTGGAATTTTAAGGTCGAAGATAAGATCCTGCATTTTGCGGTTTTCTACCATCTTCTCAAGGTCGCCCTTAACCTTATTCTCATATCCGGAATAGGTATGAATAACATACCACTTTGCTTCGTTTGCCATTTATACTACCTCCACAACTATTGTGTTTAAATCGACCAAATTAAGTCGAGTAGTTGTGCGAGACCCCAGTCTAAAATCCATATAAACGCACCGACAACAACGCACATAATCAAAACAATTACTGTGTTCTTTAAAACGTCCTTAAAGCCGGGCCAAACTATTTTTTTGGCTTCGCTCTTATAATCGCGGAAGAACTTGATTACTCTCTTTATAATAGTCGGCTTTTTGCCTGCGCACTCAATATAATCATTTATAAACAAATGCGCACCGCTCAAAAGCATACTTGCGAAGAGAAGTGCAGTTACTGTGATAACACCTGCAAATACATAGGTAATGCTCTTAGCACCAACGCCATCAGCATTAACGTATTTGAAGGGATCTCCCAATGTTACAACCAACATAAATACTGCTACAACAGCAGCACTTACAGGTGCGGCATACTTAGCGCCCTTTGATTTAAAGGAAAAACCGCTAAGAACCACTGTGAGAACCGCTATACAGAAACAGAAAAGTAATTTATAGGATTTGTGCAATGCAACACCCGCTACGGTAGAACCAAATGCCAATTCAGCACCGGTTGCCGTAAATGATGTATCGGCAGACGCTATGGAAGCAAAGTTTGTGAAGAACATTACCACTGCGGCAACGCCTGTTATCAAACCTAAAATTTGACAAACCTTGTTAATAGCTTTCATTTGCACCCTCCTTACTTCGTTTCCTTGTGTACGGTGTGCTTCTTACAGAACCTGCAATACTTATTCATTTCAAGTCTGTCCGGATCGTTTTTCTTGTTTTTCATTGTGTTGTAGTTGCGCTGCTTACACTCTGTGCAAGCTAAAGTGATCTTAACTCTCATGACGGCACCTCCCGTTTTACGGAATTTATTTTTACCCAAAATACAGGGCAAATCGCCTCCCTCAGCAAGCGCATATACTGACCTTGACGCACCATATTGTAGCAACAAAGTAAAGCACATACAATATATGCAAAATTGCTTTGAATCCCCCTTTTTGCGAAAAAATAGGCGCAAAAAAAAAGACCTTCAGAGGTACTAACAGTATACCATACTTTACACCATCGGTCAAGTCTTTTTTTAATTTTATTTATGATAAGTTCCGCCACCGATTATTTTGAAGGCGCGGTATATTTGTTCGGTAAGCATAACGCGCGCTAATTTATGCGGAAAGGTCATCTGGGACATTGACATTTTTAGGTCTGCCGTTTGCTTTATCGTTTCATCAAGTCCGTAAGAACTGCCAATTAAAAAAACTATACAGCCCCTGCCGTTTACAGCAGCATCATTTATATATTTGCCGAATCCTTCACTCGAAAACTGTTTGCCTTCAATACACATAGCAATACGAAGCGCACCTTGGGGTATTTTCTTTTCTATAGCCACCGCTTCTTTTTTAAGTGCATTTAAAATTTCGTTGTTAGTGGGATTATCACTAAGTTTTTCGGGGGTTATTTCCACCGATTCAAAATTACAAAAAGCCGATAGCCGTTTTTCGTATTCCCGTGCGGCATCGATAAAAAACTTTTCCTTTAGTTTACCGAGTGAAATAATCTTAATTTTCATCATACGCAAAACCAGTCCCCACCGCTTACCTTTGCGGCGCTTAGTATGTAATCTTCGTTTCTCTTAGCACCGATATCCCCGAGGGAAGCCACCGCAGTGCTTTCTGCGAGTTTTGGCAGATTGTTGTGCTGACTTAAGTGTGCCAGAATAAACCTTGTTGTGCCGCTTTCGAGCAGTCGCGGTAGTTCTGCCGCGCACGAGATATTTGATAAATGTCCTTTATCACTTAAAATTCTGAGTTTAAGCTCAGGTGGATACGGACCGCTTTTGAGCATTTTTATATCGTGATTTGATTCAATATATATAAGATTACTGCCATAAAGCGACTGTCGTACAGTATCGGTAACAATTCCTAAATCGGTGCAAACCGAAATTTTTGAGCCGTCGGGCATATTAAAACAGTATCCGCTTGAACCCACGCAATCGTGGCTCGTGGCAAAACGACCTATACGTATATCTTCCAGTGCAAATTCATCATTAATCTCGGTAAGCACAGTATCTTTGGGTAGGTTGCAATGTTTCTCGATTGCAGAAAGAGTCTCGGCAGACGCGACAACGGGGGCTTTGGTATATTTAATCATAGCCGAAAGACCTTTTATGTGGTCGCTATGCTCATGGGTTACTAAAATGGCTTTTATATCGGCAGGTGCTATGCTTTTTTCAGCCAGAGCGTTTATTGTCTTTAATCCCGATGCACCTGCATCAACAAGTACACCGCTGTTGCCACTCCCTACAAAGCAACTGTTTGCACTGCTAGAACTGAAAAGCGGTAAAAATCTTGCCATAAAGCACCTTCCTTCCCAAATTAATATTAAAAAAGGGCTAATTCCATAGCCCTTTTATTATAATTATTTCTCGCGCCTTATATCTGCACCGAGCGCCATAAGTTTGCCAACTACGTTTTCATAGCCGCGGTCAATATGCTCTATATCTTCAATAACGGTTTCGCCTTCAGCCATAAGACCCGCAACTATCATTGCGGCGCCAGCTCTTAAATCTACTGCGCGGACCTTGGTACCGTGAAGTTTTTCAACGCCGTTTATAAACGCGCGTTTGCCGTCAACCTGAATTTCAGCACCCATTAAAGATAACTGTTCAACATAGCGAAAACGGCTATCCCAAACACCTTCGTTTATAATGCTTGTCCCATCACTTACAGTAAGCACTGCGGCAATTTGCGGCTGCATATCGGTTGGAAAACCGGGGTGCGGCATGGTTTTAACCTTGCACATACGCGGTTTTATATCCATTGATACTTTTACCGATTCGTCATTTTCTTCTATTACCGCACCCATCTCTCTTATCTTTACGATAATCGATTCAAGATGCTTTGGTATTACGTTTGTAACAAGCACGTCACCTTTTGTGGCAACTGCCGCCGCCATATAGGTACCCGCTTCTATCTGGTCAGGAATAATACTGTACGCCGTACCGCTTAAATGCTCAACACCGCGTATTTTTATGGCATTTGTACCCGCACCCATAATATTGGCACCCATAGAGTTCAAAAAGTTCGCTAAATCAACTATATGCGGCTCGCGCGCGGCGTTTTCAATAACCGTAACTCCGTTTGCCTTTACGGCGGCGAGCATAATATTGACAGTGGCGCCTACCGACACCAAATCAAGATAAACGTATCCGCCACGAAGCGTATCGGCTTTGGTATCAACCATACCGTCTTCAATAGTCACCTTGGCGCCAAGTGCCTCAAAACCTTTTATGTGCAAATCTATCGGGCGAACACCAAAATCACACCCACCCGGAGGCGCTACGCGGGAGCGGTTCATACGTCCAAGCAATGCGCCCATAAAATAACTGGAAGCGCGCATACTCTTGGCCATATTTTCAGTAACAGTGAAGGTATTAACACCTGTTGGATCGATTTTTACAGTTGTATTATCTATAAACTCCACATCGGCGCCGAGTTGACCCAGCACCGCACAAACCGAGCGCACATCTGAAATTTCAGGCAGGTTTTCTATAACACAGGGGCCCTCCGCTAAAAGAACGGCAGGTAGGATAGCTACTGCTGAATTTTTAGCACCGCTAATTCGCACTTCACCGCACAGCCGTTTGCCGCCGTTGATTACAAACTTTTCCATAGTAGCTCTCCTCTCCCAAAACATTTAATTCCATTTGACATTATATACTTTGAAGCGAACATTGTCAAATTTATTTTTTTGCGCACAAAAGTTTTGTAAAAATATGTATTTTTTAAAATTTACTCTTCTATTTTTATAAACTATTTGGTATAATAAATAAATAAACAATTTATAATGAGGGTCATTATGAAAATTTTTATAAAAGATATTGAGATAAACTATGAGCAAATAGGCAGCGGCAAGGACATTTTGCTCTTGCACGGCTGGGGCTCATCCAATGATGTTTATAAAGCAATTATGGAATTAATGCAGGGCTCTTTCCGTTTGACCGCTCCCGATTTTCCGGGTTGTGGAAAAAGTGGAACGCTGCCGAGTGTTTGGACTGTGGACGATTACGCCGAGTTTGTTTTAGAGTTTATACAAAAGACGGGGCTTGAGAACCCCATACTTGTAGGTCACTCACACGGCGGCAGAACTGTACTTAAATTGGCTGGAGACGGAAAACTCTCTCCCCCAAAAATTATTTTGCTCGATGCAGCAGGACTTATCCCGAAAAAAAGTGTTAAAAGAAAAATTCGGGATGCAGGTTTTACTGTTGTGAAAAAGATTCTTAATTTGCCCGTTATAAATAAATACTCACAGGGTGTTCTTGAGAAGGCGCGTTCCCGCTACGGCTCGGCGGACTACCGCAACGCCGCTACAGCGGAACTACGCAGTACTCTTGTAAATCTCGTAAACACCGATTTGCGCGATATTTTACCCAACATCAAATGCCCCACCCTTCTTATTTGGGGTGAAAACGATACGGCAACCCCGCTTGAAGACGCAAAAACCATGGAAAAACTCATCCCGGATGCCGGACTTTGCGTTATAAAATTTGCAGGTCACTTTGCATTTTTAGAGCAACCGCGTCAAGTGGGGGCTATAATTAAAAGTTTTTTAGGATAGGAGTAAAAAATGAACGAAACAGTTTTTATTGCGGTATGCGTTATTGCGGCAGTTGCTCCGCTTTTTGCAACCTACAAACACTTTCATATGTTACAGCAAAACTCTTATTTCCCATCGCGTTATATAAAGTGGTTGTACGACTCGTATTTTATGCGGTTATTATTATTAACCGTTATCTTCTGTGTTTTATCTTTGGTTGTAAAGTACAATATCGTTTATTCACTTATCGTAATCTCGCTTTACACCGTAGCGCAGATATTTATAGCTTTTTATGACCGCAAAAAATCCATAAAGCGCCTTGTTATAACCGCGCGAGTGAAACGCCTTTATTCGACCGCGCTGCTCGTGCAGATAGCGTTGTTTTTTATAACAATCTACACAAAAAACATAACACGTGGCGTTTTCTTCTCGATTTTAATTTTGCTTTGCGTGTTTGCACCGCTGCTTGTACTTATTAGTTGGCTTATTACCTACCCGATTGAAAAACTGTTATCGCTTTACTTTATAAGCGATGCCAAAAGAAAAATAAGCAGTGTGAAAGGTCTTCATGTTATCGGTGTTACAGGCAGCTACGGAAAGACAAGCACCAAATTTATACTCGCTAGAATTTTAAGTGAAAAATATAACGTACTTGCCACGCCGCAAAGCTACAACACGCCAATGGGCGTTGTTAAAACAATACGTGAAAGTTTACGCGCCAAGACTCAAGTTTTTGTCTGTGAAATGGGTGCTAAAAACATAGGTGATATAAAAGAAATTTGCGATATCGTAAATCCCACCAACGGCATTATATCGGCTGTTGGTCCGCAACACCTCGAAACCTTTAAAACGATTCAAAACGTATTCAATACAAAATTCGAACTTTACGATGCCTGTAAGAAAAACGGCGGAAAGGTTTACGTCAATATGGACAGTAAGCATCTCGCCGAAAACCTAAATGACCGTGAATGTGTTGCTTATTCAGTAAACGGTAACGGTGTGTATGCTAAAAATATTTCCTATTCACGCGAGGGCTCGGTTTTCACAATTTGCTTTATGGATGGCACCGAGATAACAGTTTCCACCAAGTTGTTAGGCAAACACAACGTACTTAACATTACCGGTGCCGCAGCCATAGCTTACGACCTTGGTGTTACGGCAGAACAGATACGCTTTGCTATATCACACTTAGAGCCAACCGAACACCGTTTGGAACTCAAAAACTTTGTAGCCGGTTCGGTTATGATAGATGATGCCTATAACGCCAATCCCGAAGGATGCGTTGAAGCGGTAAACGTTCTTGCAAGTTTTAGCGGTATGCAAAAGGTTATAATAACCCCTGGGCTTGTGGAGCTCGGTGATAAGGAATATGACTTTAACTATAAATTAGGTCTTGCTGCCGCAAAAGTGTGCGACCATATAATACTCGTTGGCAGACGTCGCGCCGTACCGCTTAACGATGCGATAACCTCCACCGATTTCGATTTATCGCACCGACACATAGTCGGCTCTTTTAAAGAGGCAACCCAGGTTCTTTCAACCTTTGCTGACAGTAACACAGTTGTACTGGTCGAAAATGACCTTCCCGATAATTATTTAAACTGATAGGTGATATTTATGAAAACAAATTTAGCAGTCTTTTTTGGAGGACGGAGCGTCGAACACGAAGTTTCCATTATTTCGGCAGTTCAGGCGATGAAAGCGCTGGACCGCGAAAAGTATAACGTTATCCCCGTATATATAACAAAGGATGCTGAAATGTACACAGGTCCTATGCTTTTCTTTATAGAAAATTACCGCAATATGCAGTATCTACTGTCTGCGAGCAGTCCTGTAAGCATTGTGCGACAAGGCGCTAACGTTGTAATGAAATACTTAAAGAGTGGTTTTTTATCACGCCGTAAAGATGTTATTATTGATGTTGCTCTGCCCGTTGTACACGGTACAAACTGCGAAGACGGTGCTATTGCAGGTTTCTTCGAGCTTTTAGGACTTCCATACGTTGGTTGCGATATTTTATCGGCGGCAGTTGGTATGGATAAGGCGATTTATAAGGACGTACTTAAAAATGCAGGACTGCCCGTCCTCCCCTGCTATAAATTTACATCGCGCGAATATTCACTTAATCGCGATGGCATTGTAGATAAAATTATTTCGGAATTTTCCTTGCCCGTTATTATAAAGCCTGTAAATCTTGGTTCAAGTGTCGGTATTACTAAAGCCGATACAAAGGAAGAACTGATTGACGCGATAGATTTAGCCGTTAAATTCTCCGAATTGGTATTGGCTGAGCGCGCAGTACAAAATCTGCGTGAAATTAACTGCTCGGTTATGGGCGACCGCGATGAATGTACAGCATCGGTGCTTGAAGAACCAATTATGCACGACAAAATATTATCCTATAAGGATAAATATGAGGGTGACAGTAAATCAAAGGGTATGGCTTCGCTCTCTCGTAAAATTCCGGCGGAACTTGATGACGATACAACAGATAAAATCCGCAAACTATCCTGTGATGTTTTCAAAGCGCTCGGTTGTAGCGGCGTTGTGAGAATTGACTATCTGATGGATTCTCAAACGGGTGAAGTGTTTGCTAACGAAATCAATACCGTACCCGGCTCTCTCTCGTTCTATTTGTGGAATGCCACAGGTATAAAATATCCCGAACTTTTGGATAAACTGATTGACCTGGCATTTAAAAGACAGCGCAACCGCGAAAATCTTACCTTTACAATACCCACAAATATACTCTCGGGCGTATCTTTCGGTTCGAAGGGTGCAAAGGGAACAAAGGGAAGTAAATTCTAATGGTGAATTATATAATTAATCTTGCTAAAAAACAAAAAGGTGATTTGGGAGAAGCCGCCGTACGTAACCGTATAGGAACTCTAGGCGGAATTTTCGGTATCGTTTCAAACCTTTTTCTATGCACAATAAAAATTACTGTGGGCATTCTCGCCCACAGTATTTCTATCATTGCCGACGGACTTAACAACCTATCCGATATGGGTTCATCGGTTATTACGATGATCGGTTTCAAATTGGCAGGTAAACCTGCCGATTCCGACCACCCATACGGCCACGGCAGAATGGAATATATGTCGGCATTTATCGTATCGGCTCTTATAATGCTCGTGGGTGTCGAGCTCTTTAAAGAATCGGCTACCGCAGTTTTTTCGGGTAGCAAAATGCCACACTACGGTATATGGTCGATAATAGTTCTTGCCGTTTCGGTAATTATTAAGTTCCTTATGTACTTATTTAATATGGGACTGGGCAAAAGAATAAACTCCGATGCGCTAAAAGCTACCGCAAAGGACTCGGTTAACGATAGCATTTCAACCGCTGTAATTCTTTTAGCAGTTGTTATATCCCGTTTTGTAAATATCGGATTTAATCTTGACGCAGTGCTTGGTATCGGTGTTTCTGTGTTTATCTTGATATCGGGCTTTACATCAGCCAAAGAAACACTTGATGTTATACTTGGCGGACCGCCCGAACCCGAGCTTATAGAAAAAATAAAAGAAAACATAATGTCGTTTGATATGTTTTTAGGTATCCACGACCTTATAGTACATAACTATGGTCCGAGCCGCCTTTTCGCGTCGGTGCACGTGGAAGTGCCCGAAAGCGTAGATATTGTTGTCTGCCACGAAAAGATAGATATATGTGAAAAATTGGTTAAAGAAAGATTGGGTGTTGAACTGGTTATTCACATGGATCCTATTGAAACCGATAATCAAGAGATTGATGCAGCAAAGCAAACCATTGCGGCGGCTTTGTGTGAAATTGATAACGGCTTTTCTTTACACGACTTCCGTATGACCCCAAAAAGTGATAACCGCATAAATCTTATTTTTGACGTTGTGGTGCCGCGAGGTGTTGATATGCCGCTTGATACCCTAAAAAAAGAAATTTGCCGCGCGGCAAAAACGGTTGATACAAGATATGAGTGCGTTATTACATTTGATAACGATTATATCGGCAAATAGAATTGCAATCACGTTGCCTCCCTTGCCCTAAATGGAGTGCCGACTGAGCTTACTCGGTAAATGGATTTGATAATAGAAAGTCGGTGGAAATTCACCCAATAGGGGAAATGGCGCGACGCGACAAAAGGGTCTACCCATCCCTCTATACAGGTAAATAAAATTTAACGGGGCAAGGAGAAGATTCTCCTTGCCCCAGTTTTTATATTATTTTGTTTTCTTGTACTTGTAGCTCGACCAATTCGAATAATACTTTGTCTTGCCAATAGTCTTATAAGTTCTAACCCTCACGTAATAAGTGTTTTTTGCTTTAAGGCCGGTCAAGGTTGTGCTGCTTGTTTTATAGCTGGTTATTGTTTTTGTTTTAGCATTCTTAAAGGTCTTGCTTGTACTGTACTGAATTTGGTAACCGGTGCTTTGTTTTAAACTTCTATTAAGTTTAACGGTAAGTTTTTTACTGCCCGCAGTCAAGGTATTAACACTTGCTGCTTTTGGAACAATTTTGAACGTCAAGGTCTTGGTACCGGTATAATTACCTTTACCCTTGACGGTTACCTTGTAAGTGCCTACATTCTTACGACCACTTGAGTACGTTACCGTGTAATGCGTGTTCTTGGCAAGTTTGATACCGCTTGAGTTCTTCACTGTAACGCTCGGTGTTTTTGCCGAGCCATTATAAGTATAGCTTGTAGTAGAAAGACTGAGCTTACCCTTTGAAATATCGGCAGGTTTAATCTTAAAGTAAAGTGTCTTGCTGCCGATATAGTTACCCTTCATCATCACCGTCACCTTATAGGTGCCGACATTTTTTCTGCCGCTTGAATAAATTACTGTATAATATTTTGAAGGAATTGCTTTGCCAGAAGAATCTTTTACCGTAACGCTCGGTTTTTTTGCAGAACCATCATATGTATAACTTGTTGTTGATAATGTAAATGTTTTAGCATACTTGATAGTGGTGCTTACCAACTTATCGCATACTGTACACGCCTTAACGATCTTACCGTTTTTTGAAAGGGTTGCCTTTGTAGTGGTTAGTGTTTTGTAGGTGTGGGTAATCGCTCTGGTTGCTTTACATACATTACAAGTGGTATCACAAGAATTGCTGTAGGTATGATTTATAGTGCGTTTTGCATTGCAGTAGTTACACGTCGTATCGCAATTATTTGTATAGGTGTGTTTGATGGTACGTTTTGCACTACAACGGTTACAGGAACTATCACAAGAGTTACTGTATATATGCCCTAAAGCTTTGCCCGCTGTAACACCGCAAGTGGAACAATGCATTGGCTTTGTGCAAGTAGCAGAAACAACGGTGTGAGTATGCGTTCCTTTTTTTGTATTCCATAAACTCTTCATTTTACTAAGAGTATTAGGACCCGCGCTACCATCCGCCGCCAAGCCATAGGCACTTTGGAACTTTTTCGTTGCTGCCACTGAATTCGGGCCGAACTTACCATCGATTCCACTAGATGTCAAGAACCCAAATTGATATAATACAGCTTGAACCCATTTTATTTCATTAGCAGTAACTACGCCTGCTTTATAGTTTGCATTATTTACTGTTTTTGATGGAAACGGATAACTATCTGGATTAGAGGTAGATGTTGGTGTTGTAGGGGTGGTAGTAGTAGAACCTGTGCTCGTACCAGTTAATTTCTTTGAACGATATATACTGATTCCGTCACCAGATTTGCATAAAAGTTTCTTAAACTCCGAATAACTCATTTCTTTTCCTGATGAACCATTTAGTTTATCCGATCCCGTTCCAACACCAAAATAAATCTTCCCGTAACTATATATACCTTTTCGCATTTTATATCGTCCTGCGTGGTATAATATTACTCCATTAGAAGATGCAGAATACACCATCATAACATGATATGAGTGTTCGCCTTTGTATGTGGTGTAGTTCATTTGAACGACATCACCGGATTGAGCTTGCGAAAACAAATTTTTTAAAGAACTTTCTGTTAATGTGCCATCATTTATTCTCAAAGTCTTTCCTATCTGATTAAAATTTGTTGTATAATTATTTTTAAATGAGCACTTATCGTCAGATTGCGTAGGCAATCCATGTCCAAAAATATTCTGCGTTAATAATGCAATAAAATCGTAGCACTCTTTAGTTGGGTTATAACTACCGGCAGGATAACTTTGCCTTAATATATCCAATTTATTCTTGACCTCTGACGAAGTAAGAGCCACAACAGAAACTGAACCTATCGGAATAATTGTAATCATCATTATAATTATTAAAATTACAGATAATACCTTTTTCATTTCTCTTTCCCTCCTAAAAATAAAAAATGCGCCAACCGAAGTCAACGCACCGAAAAGCGCAAACTCCAATTGTCGCCAAACAAATTACAAGTAGTGAGGACTTACACACAACAGATTGTAGGAATTTGCGTTTTTGCTAAATTCATATAACTGTTGTATGCGAAAAAGGGTATAAAATACCCCTATAAAAAATATAATCCTCCTACGAAAATATGTAATTTGTTTGGCATATATGTTTTACTACAAAATTTTATGTTTATCAAGTATATTAAATAATTTTTGTTTAATAATCATCTCTTAAATACAGCGTTCTTGAATTTCTATGCATATAGACGCTCATCACAAGCCCTGCCGACATATAAAGGCAAAGCAGTGATGTTCCGCCCGCACTAAAGAACGGCAAAGTGATGCCGATAACGGGCAAGAGTGATAAGCACATACCTATATTTATAATAATATGTGTAAGCAGCATTGAGAAAACACCAACGCATATAAACGTACCGCTTTTTTTAGAGCACTGTTTAGCGGTCATAAGTATGCGAATACATATACCAGCAAGTAACAAAATTACGGCAAGGCATCCGAGGAAACCGAGTTCTTCGCCGATAGATACAAATATAAAATCGTTGTGACCTTCGGGCACGCCGCCCACCTGTGTTAAACTTCCCTTTAAAAAGCCCTGACCGAACCATCCGCCGTTAGCGAGTGCCACCGAGCCGCGATACTGCTGATATCCCGCATTCTGAATATCGGTCTGTCCGCTTAAAATGTTTAAAATACGTGAACGTTGGTCATCGTTCATAACAAAGAAGTATATAAATGGAGATGCCGCCACTGCCGCCGCAAGTGCGATAAAGAAATACCTAAGGCGCAGTCCCGCCGCGTACATCATACCGATAGCCATAACCGCAAACACCATTGCAGTACCGTCATCGCCCTGAAAATGTATAAGTATAACAGGGACGGCGGCGTGAATACATACGGGAATAAGAACCTTTAGGTGATTAATTTTTTCTTTTATGGCATCTAAGTGCGCCGCAAAGGTGATTAAAAACATAACCTTTAAAAGCTCGGCAGGTTGGAAAGATACCCCACCAATAATCAGCCACGCTTTATCATCGGTGCCGGGTGGAGCATAACCTATAAAAAAGGTTAAAATAACGGGAATTAATCCCACTGCTGCCGCTAAAGGCCAATATTTTATATATGTGGAAAAATCAAATAGCGAAATCACTATCGCAACAGTTAGACCTAATAACATAGCCCCCACCTGCGTAAAAAATTCACTATAACTGCCGGTATGGTGCGTGGCGGACATAACCGCTAAGCATCCGTAAGCAGTTGTAAAAACGCAAAGTATTAAAAATATTTTATCGCTCTCGCGTATATAGTCGGCAATTTTTGAAAAGATTTTCATGCTTTCTCTCCTTTTATACTGTTATTATATTTTATAAGGTATATAAATGCAAGGAAAACGTTTGATTTTCCATTTATTTATGGTATAATAACTGTGATAATGGCGGTGAAGATAAAATGTTGGAATTTATATCTCAAAATGATAATGCCACCGAAGAGATTGCTGCAAAATTTTCAGAGAATTTAAAAGGCGGTGAAGTAATCGCTTTCCGCGGAGATTTGGGCGCAGGTAAAACCTGTTTTACAAGGGGACTCGCGCGCGGTCTGGGATTTGGTGACACGGTTAATTCCCCCACCTTTGCGCTTGTTAACGAATATCTTGGCGGGCGGCTTAATTTATACCATTTTGATATGTACAGAGTTGAAAATTGGGAAGACCTTTATTCTACCGGATTTTTCGAGTATCTCGATATGGGTGGCGTTGTGGCTGTAGAGTGGAGCGAGAATATTGACGGCGCACTGCCCAAAAACACCATATACATCACCATTGAAAAAATAGACAAAAACACAAGAAACATAAAAATTTGCGGAGTTGATAACCTTTGAAAATTTTAGCGGCAGAATGCTCTGCCACCCCCGTTTCCTGCGCGATAGCAGTTGACGGAAAAATAATAGAGCATTCCTTTGCAAATTTAAAAATAACCCACTCGCAAACGCTTTTACCTATGATTTCAGAAATGCTCCAAAAAGCAAATCTAAAACCCTCCGATATAGATTGCTTTGCGGTATCCGCAGGTCCCGGTTCTTTTACGGGGGTTAGGATAGGTATCAGCGCAATAAAAGGACTTGCCACACCGAATAATGCTAAGTGTGTAGGCGTTTCAACCTTACTTGCGATGGCTTACAATTATATAGATACCGATTGTATCGTGTGCTCAGTTATGGATGCGAGATGTAATCAGGTTTATAACGCGCTGTTTGAAATAACGGGTGGTGTTGTAACACGCTTAACGGATGACCGCGCGCTTATGTGCGATGAACTGATATCCGAACTAAAAGAAAAATATAGTGATAAAAAAGTTATAATAGTTGGCGACGGCACTTATCTTTTCGAAAATGCCGCAAACAATAATATTATATTATCGGAAGAAAAACGCCGTTATCAGAATGCCGTAGGCGTAATTCTGGCAGCAGGTAACTGTGATAATGCAGTCACCCCTGATAAACTCCTTCCCACATATCTTCGTCTGCCACAAGCAGAACGTGAACTCAAATTAAAACTTGAAAGGAAAGAATAATATGAAAATTGCAATTGGATGTGACCACGGCGGTCTTGAACACAAAAACGCTATTGCCGAACACTTGACAGAACGTGGATTCGAAGTCAAGGACTTTGGAATTTACGAGCAAAAATCAGTTGACTATCCCGAAATTGCAGAAAAGGTTGCAAATAGTATTGTATCGGGCGAAAATGAACTCGGTATACTCGTATGCGGTACGGGTATCGGTATGTCACTTGCCGCAAACAAGGTAAAGGGTATTCGTGCTGCGGTTTGCAGTGAGCATTTCTCAGCTAAATATACACGTCTTCACAATAATTCAAACATCCTTTGCCTTGGTGGTAGAGTTATAGGCATCGGCACAGCAATAGAGCTTGTTGACCTTTTTGTTGATACCGAATTTGAAGGGGGCAGACATCAGCGCCGCGTTGATATGATTACTGCTCTTGAAAATAAATAGGAGAAAAATATGAACATTTGGCATAACATTAACCCAAAACGCATAACACCAAAAGACTTTATTGCCGTTATTGAAATTGAAAACGGCAGTAAATGTAAATATGAGCTTGATAAGGAAACAGGCATTTTAATGCTCGACCGCATTTTGCACACATCAACCCACTACCCCGCAAACTATGGTTTTATTCCACGCACCTATGCTGATGACCTTGACCCGCTCGACGTATTGGTTCTGTGCTCACAAACACTCAAACCTATGACGGCGGTGCGTTGTTACCCAATAGGTGTAATTTCGATGATGGATAACGGAAGAAACGACGAAAAAATCATCGCAATTCCCTTTAATGACCCGACCTATAATTCCTATAAGGATATAGATGAAATACCCAAACATATTTTTGAAGAAATGAAGCATTTCTTTAAAGTATATAAGGAATTAGAGGGCAAAGAAACCGCTGTTAATGAAGTTAGCGGCAAAGCAGAAGCAGAAAAAATTATCGCTCAGGCGATTGACGGTTATATTGATAATTACTGTAAATAAAAAAGACAGGAGAATTATTATGACATTTGTAGAAATCGAACACAAGTCACGCGAACTCAGAGAAAAGATACGAAACGCAAAACCCGAACTTAATATAAAGGGTACTTGCTTTTATGTATCGGCTGACGGAGATGATGCCAATGATGGTCTTTCTCCCGAAACCGCTTGGAAAACGCTTGATGGCCCTAACAACCACAACGGCGATATAAAACCGGGAGATGCGGTACTTTTCCGTTGCGGAGATATTTTCCGTCCTGCCAGTGTGCGCCTAAACGGACTCATTATGCAACCCGGTGTTACCTATTCAAGCTTTGGCGAGGGTGAAAAACCGGATTTACGCGCCGACCTGTGCGATGGTGTATTGCTTGATTGGAAATATGAAGACGATAATGTTTATTCTGTTAATATCGAGCACGACCGCGATATTGGCAACATTGTATTTAACGATGGCGAAGAGTATGCCTATAAGTTATGCAAAGGAATTGACGGGGATACCACTCCACGCATTGATTTAGATTTCTACCACGATGTTGCAGGCAAAAAGCTCTACCTTTGCTCTGAAAAAGGCGAACCTGCAAAGCGTTGGAAAAGCATCAATATAGGTCCCTTCACCTGTATATTTAAAGCTCTCGACCCCATCCGCCCGAATGGTACCGTTATTGATGGTCTTGCCTTTAGATATACCGGTGGTTACGGAATTTCTTTTGGAACGATAGATTATCTGCCCGAGGGTAAATTAGTTAATGGCGGCTGCAAGGATTTTACTGTTCGCAACTGCGAGTTTGAGTGGATAGGCGGCTCTTTGACGGGGAACCCCGAAAAAAGCGATATGCGCCTTGGTAACGGATTTGAAATCTGGGGTGGCGGTGATAATTTACAGGTTTATAACTGCTATTTCAACCAATGCTATGATGCCGCATTTACACATCAATTCCAGGGCGGTAAAATGTCAAATGGTATACCCGTAACTGTTACCAATAGTGTCTTTAGCGGTAACTTATTTGAAAATAATACATACGACTATGAGTATTTCATATCCGAGTTTGAAGTAGTGGACGGTGTACGTCAGAGAAAAATGGATTCGGATTGGTGCTTTAAAAACGTCTATTTCCAAAACAATATTTGCCGTAAAAACGGCTACGGGTTCGGTAATCAGCGTCCCGACCGCGGCACACCCGCTTGTGTTAAATCGTGGGGTTCCCACTACAATAAGTCCGAAAACTTTATTATCCGCAATAATATTTTCGACCGCTCCGATTACTGTTTGCTTGAAATTTTAGCTTCGGCTGGCGATGAATATTCTCCGACACTTGATAGCAATACATACTGCCAATATCTAAATAAAGGTTGGATTAGAAAGGTTAGGAACAAAGCAGGTTCTGTATTTAATGCAAATACTGTCAAGAACCCGACCGATAACTATGCTGAAGAAAATGCAATTACCGTAACACCTAAGAGATAACACAAGCCCCTATCGATTCGATAGGGGCTTTAATTTTTCTTCTTTTTTTGAAAATCAGTTGATTTTGCCGTAAAGCGGAATTTCCGCATCACGCTTTGGCTCTCTCGAAACCTCGTTTGCTACTGCATCTGTTTTCTGCGAACGGTTATTTCTTCTTCCGCCCTTTTCACTGCCAATAACAACACGTCGGCCTGATCCTTCACCAACCGAGTAGGAGGTTACACCGTCAATTTCCTGAACGGCGGTATGGATAATGCGGCGCTCATACGGATTCATCGGCTCAAGAGTACGATTTCTACCGGTTCTGAGCACCTGAGCAGATACGCGACGCGCAAGCGCAGTCAACGTCTGTTCACGGCGTTCCCTATAATTGCCGATATTAAGCGTTACTTTATAATATCCACTGGCAGAATTCGCCGCAAGACTTGTTAAATACTGTAATGAATCTAGTGTTTCACCGCGGCGGCCAATAACAACGCCGAGCCCTTCACCCGAAAGATAAAGAACTGCCCCGTTTTCCTTTTCGGCAACCTTAATTGTAATATCGGTGCATCCTAACTTTTCGAGAACTGTGCGAATATATTTTACCGCCCGACCGGGCTTTGATGACGGGTCGATACTCGAAGCATCTACCGCAGCCATTTCCTGCTCTGTTACGGTGATTTCATTTTTTTCGGTTACAGTTTCATTTTTGATGGCTTTCTTCGCGTTTTTCTTTTCCTGCTTTACAGGTTTTTCTTTTTTGGGTTTTGCGGCTTTCTTTTCTTCGGGCAACTCAATATATGCCTTAACTTCCGCCTTTGCGCCACCGAAAATACCCAAAGTTTTCTTTTTAGGGGTGGCTATTACATCATATTCGATTTTATCCTCATCATACTTTGTGCCGATAAGTAAATCGCACAAATTATTTTTTGCGGCTTCATAAGCTTCTTCAACTGTCGTGCCGAAACCGATTGCTTCTTTAATCAATTTGCTTCCTCCTGTTTTCGCATCCGTTATTCATTTATACTAATCGCTTTATTTTCCGCCTCATAGCGTTTTATTAACTCTTTTGAGCGTTCTCTTGCTATCATTTTATACGGTCCGCAGAAATGTTGCACACCTTCTTGAATAATTCCCGAAATAAAGCTTGAACAAGCCCAATAAAAACCAAGACCACAAGGAGCTCCAAACGCGATTATCAGTGATATAATCGGCATAAAGAGCATCATACCTGTCATACTCGGACCACCAGGATTGGCTTTTTTCTGTGTACGGATGGATAGTAAACTTGAGAACATTGCCGCCGCAAAAGAAAGGAAAGGAATTATCCAGTTAATCTGTGCTTTTGAAAGGTTGGGTGTAAACTTAGGTACCGAAGTTAAATCTATTCCGAAAAAATTAAAATTAATCTGCTTTACGGCATTACTAATTTCGGCAACCTGTGCTTCAAGTCCCGCAGGTGCTACAAATCCCGCCTTATTAATTGCGGCAATCACATCCAAATCAAGACGAAGGTTGTTTTCAACCTTAATGCCTTCAATAGCCGAAGCCACCGTTTTAACCGTTTCAGCATCTACCGTTGTTAAATAGGTTATCGGACCTAACACAAGATAATAGATAGACATAAGGAATACAAGACGCACTATCATCGGCAGACATCCGCCCGACATCGAAACCTTTTCTTTCGTGTAAAGTTCCTGCATGGCGGCACTGTATTTTTGTTTGTCATCACCGTATTTTTCTTTAAGTGCATCGAGCTTCGGCTTGATACGGGTTTGTTGCATTGAAGATTTTTGGCTCTTGATGGTAAGCGGAATCATAGCAAGATTGATTACCAAGGTAAACACAAAAATCGCAACCGCAAAGTTATTGCTGAAAATACCCATTAAAAAGCGTAATACATGCGACAATATATATTCGTTTATAACATTAAATATAGCCATATTAACTATCCTTCTCTTTTTTTGGTGGTACGGGGTCATAACCGCCGCGACAGAACGGATTACACCTAAGAATCCGCCATACTGCCAATGCCGTACCCTTTAGTGCACCGTGAACACGCAGTGCTTCTATTGCGTAGCTTGAACAGGTGGGAGTAAACCTGCAGCATCCTGGGAAATATGGAGATATGCATTTCTGGTAAAACTTTACCGCAATGATAAGAATTTTACTTATCATAATTTTCCCACATATTAAGCGCCTTTAAATGCGCCTTTAATGCCGCCGCAACATCATAACTCTTAACGCTTACTATCCTTGTCCTTGCGACAAGCACAATATCGCAACCGCCGTTTATATGCGGCAAGCACTCCCTTATGGCCGCGGTGATAACCCTTTTCGCGCGGTTTCGCATAACCGCCGAGCCGATTTTTTTGCTCACCGTTATGCCGAAGCGCACTCTTTCGCCCTTTTGCCGCATAATATATGACACGACAAATGGAGTAACGTTCGATTTTCCACGCCCGTAAACACGGCGAAATTCTTTATTGATTTTTAATTTTTGAATCATAAACTCAGACCTTTAAAAAAGAAAAGCCACTATTAATCAGTGGCCCTTAATTAATAAGTGAGCTGCTTTCTGCCTTTAGCTCTACGACGGGCAAGTACCTTGCGTCCGTTGGCTGTAGCCATTCTCTTTAAAAAGCCGTGTTCCTTTTTTCGATGAAGCTTTTTGGGCTGATATGTTCTTTTCATGGTGTTAACCCTCCTTATTGTATCTCGTAGCGGTTATAAGGCATAATTCCCTTCATAACCTATCAATTTAAGATTATACATAAATTGCACACAAAAGTCAATAAAAAAATATCATTTACAATAAAAAAGCATCTGCCGAAGCAAACGCTTTAATGTAAAATTCTATAATTCTTTAAAATATGAGTGATATGCTGACATAATCAGCGTGATATTTTGCTTTGCAAAAGTGATATTGCTCTGCAAGCAGAGCAGTTATATTCTATTGGCCAAAGGCGCATAGAGTTGGCGTAATATCGAACGGATATTACGCCATCCGCGGCAGTGTTTTATCTTCCCACATAACTATAAGTGTGCCATGCCTTACCGATATTTCAGCATTAGTGCCACAAAACGTATTGCCTACACCAAGCGGAACAAACGCTTCAAGTGTAGCGTTATCAAGATTATACTCGAATCCTTTTAGTGTAACACCTGCGGCGCTACCGCCAAATGCGAATACCGATACACGACCATGAGCGCCGTCAAAACACAAATTGCCGTTTGTGAGAGCGGTGAAATTTGTATTATCGCCTAAAAACACACAGTTAACACCCTTGCGGCTCATCTCCGCCGCCAACGTTATATTGGCAAAGGTGTGGTCAAGTTTGCCGTCCGCCGCGCCGTATACAAATATATCGCTATAGCCCTTATCAAGTGCAGTTTTTAGGGCGATGCTCAAATCTGTATCATCCTTTCGGACGGGTAGCACTATTTTATCTTCTGCATCGGGTACAAAACCCAATGAATCAAAATCCCCCACCACCAAATTGGGTGTTATATTTAGTTTCCCGAGCACATCGAAACCATTATCGGCGGCTATCACGAAATCATCATTTGTAGGTTTTACAAGCAATTCTTTTATGGGTAACGCGCCAAAGATAAAACACTTTTTCATGAATTATTCCTTTATATTAAATAATTTTCTGATAACAGGCGTCTTAATTAAAATTATTGCGCCTACAACAGTTAATATAAGTTCAGGCAGCATAAATGTTCCATTATACGCTACCGAATATAAATACGGATTATTGAAAATCTCAAAGCTGCGGAAAAACACACAACCCGAAACAAAGTGGCAAATAAATCTAACAATACAAGCTACAGTGATACCTGCAACAGCCCCTACTATACCGCGATTTTTGAAAATTCCTGCAAGGCAGAGCACACCGAAAGCTAAAATATAATCAAATAAAATAGCGCCTATAAGTATCCACGGTGTCAATCCCCAACCGAACACACCGCTTAGCATCATTTGTATGACGCCATATAAAAAACACGGTGCTATAGCGTATTTTGTGCCGTATGCGATACCGATTAAACACACGGGCAGCATTGAGAGCGGTGTTATGGCGCCGCCAAGCGGCATTTCCCAGAGCTTTAAAAGCGAAAGCACCGTCGACAAAGCTATCATCACAGCAGACAAAGTCAGTTTTTGCAAATTTTCTTTTTTCATTTTTCATTACTCCTTGATTGTGGAATCAAGCAAATAAAAAATGCCGCAGATTAACTGCGGCATAAACTCTAAGGCGTATTTTCCTACGTCGGCATTATCCGCATCAGGTTATGGGTCGAAGCATAACGGCTTCCTCTCAGCCCGAGTTAATCGAGCTCCCCTTTCTATTTGCAAGTATTTTTTGCACTTGACAAAAACTAATTTATCACAAAACAATACATTTGTCAAGAACTAATCCTCTGCGTCATCGGTATCATTTTTGATACTGAAACCGCCTATAAATTCGTTATTCCTTGTTATAACGGGATATTCGTGGTTTAGTTTTTCGGCAATATCATCGAGGGTTAACTCATTTTTTTCTACCGTTTCACCGCTTAATGCATCGGCTATATCCCAAGCAAGCCATTTTTCGATTAGTTCATCGCCTTCGGGGTATACAGTTTCGGCACGTTTTTTGCGTGTAATAAGGCATATAAGCAGGTATATTAGGAACACCGCCGCCGCCGCGCCGCTTAGTAATATTCCTTCATATAAAAGCGGTGTTTTATAGGTGAACACTATATCGCTGTCCCCCGCTGTTACCGGAACCGCCATAAAGCCGATATTAACCTTCTCAATATCCACTTCCTTACCATTTACGGTAGCACTCCACCCTTCATCAAAGGGGACTGAGAAGAATACGAGCGTATCACTTTCTCTGGTAACTTTCGCTTTGAAGCCGTTTTTATCGTGCGAAAACTCAGTGGCCGATGTTGCGGCTAACTGTTTACTATCAGCGGCAGTCTCTTCTGATGTAAAGCCATAGTGTACCGACGTATCAATAGGGCTTAACAAACTTCCGAATCTGCTTATTTGCTCATCGGTCAGCACAATTGCTTTTAGCATCATAAAAGCACGTTCGCTATCCGAATATTTTTCCATTTCCGATAACGAAATATACTTTTCATATGAGAAACCGTATGGAATATAATTTTTATTTTCATAAATTCGGTAGCCGCCTTGCGTTCCATAAAAAGTATAATCGGGCATAACGGTTTTGCCAACACTATCTTGGAACGGATCTTCATTTATAAGATTCAGCACATATTTTACCGATAACATATTCCTTATAGCATAATTATCGGTAGACGGGCGACTCGCAACACTGCGCTCTTCACCTACAAACTCATAAAAATCAACTATTGTCTCTGGCACAACCGAGTGGAACGCATTAATACTGGGCAATTCCAAAAACATACCGGTGTTATCGCAACTGTCATAAGTATCAATTCTATAATTTTTGGAATCGTGTAGGTCCACGTCACCTTCAATTAAAGAATCCACAACCACTGTTTCAATATCAAAAGAGTGCTGTCTGCCCATATTTATAAATACCATACCGTAAAGCACCGATACTATAAGAGAGAGTGCCAAGGCGGTATTTAAAAATGCACGTGCACGACGGCGAAATGCAGCAAACAGTATAATCACCGCAATCAAAGACAGGACCGCGATGGCAACCGTAAGCCAAAAACGAACCATATAAAAACTATTGGTATTTTCGGTGAACAGACCGAAGGTAATCTCGCCATCCTCATTTTTTTGCGGAAAGAGACCTATAACCAGCGCAAACGCCGCAGTTATAAAAGTAACCCAACGGAACGCACCGTCCCATTTTACGTCGCGGTCTTCTGCCGCAGAGGCGGTAGCCAGGCACATAATAAGTATCGGCATATAGAACCAACGCGCATAGTAGGAAACATTAAGCGCGGTAAACAAACTGTTGAGAATCGGAAAAAACGCAAATACAAAACAGGTGCAAACTACCCTTTTAATCCAGCTGCCCTTATGCGCCATACAGTAAGCGAAGACACCCGTCATACTGAATAGCGGCAACCAACCACCAAGCGACGACCACTTAACATTAGCACCGGGGAAAAACACAGGGCGCGCCGGAATATCGGGTGGGAAGAAGAAACACTCAATAATATTGAGATAAATTTGTTCCTTGCCGTAGGTTATGGCATTCCACCCAAGTAAAATATCCTGGAGACGTCCTACCTTCGATACCGCGGCGATGGTGGGCAACAGCAATATTGCCGCCATTAATACACCTATAACCGCTTCAAAAAACATTGTTATAAAACGCGAGAAGGTGAGTTTTACCGTTTTGCCCGTAACACGAATAATAAAGTATATTATGCAGAAAACTACCATACCGAAGAAGAAAAAGTAGTTCATAAGCGCCGCAATACACACAGTTACGGCAAAAATACCACGGCGATTTTCAGTAAGCAACAATTCAAGTGCTAAAAGCAGTAGTGGGAAAATAATTATTGCTTCGTGGAATTGATTAAAGAAAATATTATAAACCGAAAAACCGCAAAACGCATACAGAATACCTCCTACACGCGCCGCTTCGGGTGTACGCGTAAAACGGCGTATATAGAGATATGCCGTAAGTGCGGCACAAGCGAATTTAAGAATTAAGAGTGGGCCCATAAGATACGGCACCATCCAATTTGGGAACGGTATCGTCAACCAAAAGAAAGGGCTTCCTAAAAGATAATAACTGTATGAGCCAACAAAATTTGCGCCAAGGTCGGTAAGCCAACTCCAACCAAAATCACCGTTTCTGACCATCTCGTGACTCATCTGATAAAACGGAATTTGCTGAACGTTAAAATCTCCGTAAAATGTGAAATAACCGCCGCCTTCAATTATAAACGGCGCAAACATAACCGCCGCGGTAAACAGCGCTATTATAAATGTTGAGAGCGCGAGTTCCTTTGTTGGTTTTAGAGCCATTTGTTTATTATATGAAAAACCCATTTTTCTTCTCCCTGAATTTTATCTGTTGATATTATAACAAATTATGATATAATATTCAATAGTACGACTGGAATTTCATGTTGAGGTAAAATTTATGAGTTATCATTTTTATGCTATGCTGTCCCGTATGAAAAATATATACCGCTGGGGGCTTATGCGTAACACAAAGCAGGAAAGCTTAAGTGAGCACACACTCGAAACCGCATTTGTGGCACACGCTCTGGCACTTATATACAACAACCGTTTCGGCGGTGAAATTAATGCCGACCGCATTGCTGTATTAGCGCTTTTCCACGATACAAGTGAAATTATCACAGGCGATATGCCAACGCCGATTAAATACTATAATCCCGAAATCAAAAAGGTTTATAAGGAAATTGAGAAGGTGGCGGAAGATAAATTAATCAGTATGCTGCCCGACTATTTAAGCGACGATATAGCAAACCTTTATAATGATACAGATGATACCGCCAGGATTATTATAAAGGCGGCAGATAAAATCTCGGCATATATAAAGTGTGTCGAAGAACTTAAAATGGGCAACGAAGAATTCCGCACCGCGAAAGAGTCCACCGAAAAGGCAATAAAGGGACTTAACTTCCCGGCGGCAGATGTATTTATGGAAGAATTCATCCCGTCGTTTATGCTATCTCTTGATGAACAGCATTAAAAAATCAGTAAGGTTTTATCCTTACTGATTTTTATTGTTTTTTTGTCTATCATATCTCCTAATTTACAAAATTAACCCGTCCGCATAAGTGTTTTATATACGTAATCATTGGATATCCGGACGGAAAATTAAGAGAGGTATCGGTGTTTTTTATTATAAATGTTAAATCATTTTTAGAAAAGCCGATGTGACTGATTTTTGAAAACAAAGAACTTATAACCTCGCGACGCTGAACTTTGCCTTCTTTCAACATTTCGGTAACCTGAATACCCGTATACCGTAGCAAACCGCCGTCTGACTGCATTTCAATTCCTCCGAAGCGGTCTATAAAATCGGCAAGAAAAATATAATCTGTATCAAAAACGTAATCTACAATATATCCGTAATCAAGAACTGTTTGTTTTGTAATTTTGGTGTCAAATAAAATAACCGATATTTTTTCATTAGAAAAATCCAAATCAAAAAACACGCTTGTATTTTTATCAAAGCGAAACAAAAGCCCTACGTTATCGGGTGGCGTTTCTTGGTAATATGGCACCGACTCGACACCGCTATCGGTCTTGGTATTATCGGTGTTAAAAACAAAATATGCCGCGCAAGACATAAGCGCCGAAGTAAGTGTCACCGATAAAAGAAAGTATATTGCCTTTTTTAACTTTTTATTCATATTGCACCGCCAAAAACTCTTAATGTTGGCTAACTAAATCATTAACAATTAAAAGTATTGACACACTATGAATATAATATTCTTTCTCCGCCATTTTTAATAAACATTTACAAAGCATAAAAGATTTGATATAATTAAAATATAACTTTTAGAAAGGTGAAAACAAATGGAAGATAATATCATTTTAGAACCCACAAAAACTAAATCAAGAAATAGAAACCGCACCCTTTGTGTGCTTTTTAGAACACTTAGCGTTATAGTTGGATTGGCAGGTATCGCGCTCGGCGTATATTTCGGATTTGACAAAATAAGCACCTTTAGTTACTATTCTCAAACCTTTACAGAAAAAACCGTATTCGAATTATGGCGCGCATTTATTTTCTGCTTTTCGGGACTTAACAGTGCTCTTTGCTTATTTGCGGTATCTACCGTATTTAATAAAAAACGCTGAGAACAAATAGTTCTCAGCATTTTTTTATCTTTCGTTTGCTATAAAGAAAACTGCCAATGTACCAGGTCCTGAATGAGCGCCGATTACGGGACCTACAAACGTAGTAATCTCAACCTTAACACCATAATCTTTTTTGAGTATATCAGCAAGTGTTTGGGCGTCTTCAATGCAGTCCCCATGTGAAATATACACCGTCTGTACTGCGCCCTTATCGGCACTTTCGCCGAATTTTTTTGCAAGTTCAGCAATAGCGGCGCGTCTGCCCCTTACCTTGCTCATACTGATAAGGTGGCCTTCATTGTCAACGTGAAGTATCGGCTTAATACCAAGTACGCCACCCACAAAAGCAACCGTCGGGCTTACCCTGCCGCCGCGTTTTAGATACACCAAATCGGCAACCGTAAACCAATGTGCTATTTTTAAACGATTATCTTCCACGTACTTTACAATTTCTTCAGGTGCAGCACCTGCATCTCTTTTCTTTGTGGCAAGGTATACAAGCATACCGTAACCTGCCGATGCCGCAAGTGTATCAACAACCAACACCTTACGCTCAGGATACCTTTCCATAAGTTCGGCGGCTGCAGCAACACTTGAATTGTAGGTTGTGCTAAGACCTGAAGAAAACGCTATGTAAACAACATCATTACCCTGTTTTAACTCTTCTTCAAACGCATCCATAAAAGTCTGCGTGTTTATTGCTGATGTTTTAGCTGTTTTTCCCGCACGCATTTCATTGTAAAAATCGGTAGAATTAATCTCGCTATTCAAATATTCTTTTTTGCTATCGCTAAACATTAAACTTAACTCACAGCGTTTTACGCCCCAGCCGGTTAAAATTTCATTATCGATATCACAAGCCGAGTCTGCAAAAATAATATATTTATTCACTTTCATCACCGAAAACAATTATACAGGATTATTGTAGTGAAATCACTCTACTGGTTTGATTATTAATAATACGGTTAGTTCTATATCGGTAGAGTTAAAAATTGCTACTCTACTTGCAGTAGAATATGCTGTTTTTGTCGGAATTTTAGCATTGCTTTTTTGTTTTTTTATGGTATAATAATCTCAAGAGGTGAAATTATGCAGGATATCAAATTGATTATTGCTAAAAATATATCGTCGCTTAGAACCGCAGAAGGTATAACTCAATTAGAACTTGCCGAGCGACTAAATTATTCGGATAAAGCGATTTCAAAATGGGAGCGAGGAGAGTCTATACCCGACGTTGCTGTGCTTATGGAAATCGCAAATATGTTTGGCGTGACACTTGATTATCTTGTTCAGAGCGAACATCCAAAGGAAACAAAGAAACTTAAAAATTTAAGAATTGTACGTAATCACGCATTTATAACCGGCATCAGTATGGTCCTTGTGTGGCTTATAGCAACTTTTTGTTTTGTTGTTGTAGATGCAACACCTATACACACAAATATTCATTGGTTGGCATTTGTTTATGCAGTACCGGTTTCACTGATTGTATGGCTCATATTTAATTCCATTTGGTTTAATCCACACCGCAATTTCCTTATAATAACCCTTCTTTTGTGGACTATTCTTGCTTGCATCTATATTACGTTGCTTATTTTAGGCAGTAATATATGGCTTATATTTACACTTGGCATACCCGCGCAGTTTATAATAATTATGTGGTCAAGAATCCGCGGCAAAAAACAAAGCAAGGAATAAAAATTCCCAGCCCATAAATTCTAAACCCCCGATACTCTTTCGAGTATCGGGGGTTTGTTTTAGTCACAGCATTCGTCTTTCTTTTTAGGTGCCTTTTTAGGTGGCTGACCATAATCGGTCACATCGCCTATACCTGCGGTTTCTGCGAATATTGCATTGTTTTTAACTGTGTTTACAACATCGGTGGGCACGATAATTTTTGCCGCCTGACCGTTCGCCATATTAACAAGCGCTTCATATTTTTTAAGTTCAAGCACCGCTGCATCTACGCCCGCCTCTTTTAAAGCGGCAAGACCGTCGGCTTCAGCTTTTTTAGCAAGGAATATTGCTTTGGCTTCACCTTCGGCACGCGCGATTCGCGCGTCTCTTTCACCTTCGGCGGCTAAAATCATCGCCTGCTTATCGCCTTCCGCCCTTGTAATAGCGGCTGCTTTATGACCTTCTGCCTGTAAGAGTGTTTCACGGCGGTCACGCTCTGCCTTCATCTGTTTTTCCATCGCCGACTGTATTTCAGCAGGCGGAATAATATTTTTAAGTTCAACACGCGTTACCTTAATGCCCCACTGGTCAGTAGCGTCATCGAGTATGGCAGTCATCTTACCATTTATGGTATCTCTTGACGTAAGTGTGCCGTCAAGCTCCAACTCACCAACGATATTACGAAGTGTAGTAGCGGTTAAATTCTCAAGTGCGCTGATGGGATTTACAACGCCGTATGCAAAAAGTTTTGCATCGAATATACGGAAGAAAACTACCGTATCTATCTGCATTGTAACGTTATCCTTTGTGATAACGGGCTGCGGCGGTGAATCAATAACCTGTTCCTTTAAGGTAATGCGCTTTGCAATTCTCTCAAGAAAAGGTATTTTAACGTGCAAACCCGCGCCCCAAGTAGCTTTGTATTTGCCGAGGAACTCGATTACATACTCGGTTGCCTGCGGCACAATTCTAACATTGGGGATAATAACAATTAATAAAATAGCAACGATAATAATAAATGGTATCATAATAAATTACCTCCTACTTTTATAATACAATAAAACGATCTCAATTTCAATATTTTTTTGACCTGTTAGCGCCATATACTCCTATAATTATCAGTAGGCAAAAAGTAAGTTGCAAAACACTTAATTTTTCGCCGTTTATCACGATACCTGCAAATACCGACACAACGGTTATAACGTTTGAAAAAGACGAAGCGCGGACGGCATCTATTTTAGTAGTTGCCCAGTTATACATCAAAAATGCAGCGATACTTGACAAACCTGCAAGATAAACTATTGCACCCCAGAATTCATAGTTAGCCGCAGCCGACAGAAATTGCGGTAATAAATTTTCTCTGAGCACCGCCACCGCTATAATATCAAACCCTACGGCTCCCACCAAAAACATCATATAAGTGCGTTCTACCGGGGTAAATTTCTCGGCTTCGCTACGGCTCAATATATTAAACACCGCTGCGCATATTACTGCGCCCAACAATAATAAAATCGCTATAATACTATTATTCTTCCCGTCGTTTGAAAGCACACTTATTGCCGCTACGCTTATCAGCGAAATTACCGAAAAAACAGTTTGCAAAACGGTTGGCTTTTCTTTTAAAAACGCACTTGAAATTATAATAACTGCTATTGGCACCAAAGATATTATAACGCCCGAAATGGCACTTGAAGTACCCGCAATACCATAAAGTTCAAGTATGAAATAAAGTAGCGGTTGGCAAAAAGCCATTATCAGTATTTTTTTAACGTTCTTACCCTTAAAATTTATTTTTACCAAGCCCACAGCCCACAAAATATTGAGCAGTAAAAATGCCACGGTAAAGCGCACCGCCAAGATAATCAATGGGTGCGCCACCACTAAAGCGAATTTTGAAAAAAGAAAACTGAAACCGAAAATTATATTCGGAATAAGCGCGGCGAAAATCCCTATCAGATTATCCCTTTTTGTCATTTTAAAAACTTCTCCAAAGCATCTCCTATCACCTTGCCCATACGGTAAAAGCCCAAATCAGTAGGATGGGTTTTGTCAACCGTGCACTCATCAAAGAAATCTCCTTCGAAAAGCGTTCCGCCATCAATAAAAGCCACGTTTTTATCACCCTTCGACACCGCATTTTCATAGGTGCGACGTGCTATTTCTACACGCTTTAAATTACGGGGATACGGACGTGTTACAATAATTATGGGTACATTTGGCTGCGCTTCGCGAACTATTTTAAAGAACGGCTCGTGAGTTTCTTGGTAATGCTCATCACTTGGTGAATTATGATCATAATCAAACACAAATGCGCTCATAGGCAGTGTTCCAATATACTCCGCCATTGCCGGTTCACCCTTTGCGCTTCCCGAAAAGCCGAGATTAATAAAATCGGCATTGAAACGCGATGTTATAAACCCTTGATATGCCGTACCAGGTCTTGAAGCGCATCCGCCCTGCGTTATAGACGAGCCATAAAAAACTATGGGTTTGTCAATAGCATATTTTTCACCGTTCTCAATGGTACTGCCCTTTTTAAAACCCAAATACAACTCTTCAACATTATTATAAAGGGGGAAATTTATTATATAATCGGTCATCTCATCGGTACTATTAAAAAGCCACTCAAATCCGTGTTGATTACCGAGTTGTGGAAAAGCCGAGTGAACATACGTAAATTTCCCTTGACTTTGTGTATAAACATCAAACCCCGATGAGCCGATTAACGGCATACGCGGCATAGGAGTAAGCTGATACTTAACCTTTAAGCAGATAAACGGCGAATTTGTTTTAAAACGTACTCTGCCGCCTGCCGTATGTGTTTGCAAGGCACCGACACCGTCACCACACTTATCGTATACTTCTTTTGGTACGCGGTGGAACGTTTTCTCGGTGCGCGGATTGTAAAGTCCGTAAATATCGAAAATTTCATTTTTTACATTGAACCATACAATATCTTCTACCGGCAATTCGCTACTTACCACAAGATTCTTATCATATTCTTCTGCACGCATATAGAACTCCCCTTAAATAGTGTAATTTTATTATATATTTGAATAAACGTTATTTCAATAAGTTTTTTCAAAAAGTTTAATGCTTTCTACAAAACCATAATACTCAGCAAACTCTTCAGGTTTGGTATCTCTTTGCCGTAAAATAGCGATTTCATCATCAACAGAGTATTTTTCTCTAATACGACTCACTACTCGTTCCCTATATGTAGGTTTTGAAGTTTCAAGTTGTGCTAACTCTTCATCGGTCATATCTCTATATATGCCATTTTCTAAAGCTTTCATTGTTTGACACCCCACAGTTCAAATTTAGAATTTTCGATAAATGTCTTTGCACCACCACCTGTCAATTTAATTTCAATTTTTTCGACAGGAAAATATCGTGTAAATGAAGGCAAGATAAGACCTCCACTTATTGCTGCGCCATTTACATTGGAAGTTATAGGTAACGTCGTAGCATA